>JAAXHJ010000026.1:0-42622 GCA_012270965.1 Candidatus Palauibacter poriticola | reverse complement strand
CGCAGGTTCGAATCCTGCCCCCGCTATCTCTCGCCTCGCCTCGCAAAGCTGCGGGGCGAGGCGTTTTGCTCTCCGATCCCTCTTGCGGGACGGGAGTATTTTGCGGGACGGGGGTACGATCCGGGGTAGCTCAGTGGCCAGAGCGGGTGGCTGTTAACCACTAGGTCGTGGGTTCGAATCCCACCCCCGGAGTCGGGCAGCGGGGCTCTTGCCGCGGGCTGCCATGGCTGGGTAGCTCAGGCGGTAGAGCACGGCGCTGAAAACGCCGGTGTCGGCGGTTCGACTCCGCCCCCAGCCACTCGCCGCGGGTCGCCAGCGGCCGGCTCGCGGGAAGCGTCGGAGGGGCGTAGCTCAATTGGTAGAGCACCGGTCTCCAAAACCGGCGGTTGGGGGTTCGAGTCCCTCCGCCCCTGTCGCTCGCGTAGCTCAGGGGTAGAGCGCATCCTTGGTAAGGATGAGGTCGCGGGTTCAATCCCCGCCGCGAGCTTGGAGCAACGCTGCGTGCGGCAGATTCGCTCGCAGCCGGGAGCGCGGGCGCCCGTAGCTCAGTTGGATCAGAGCACCGGCCTTCTAAGCCGGGGGTCCCAGGTTCGAGTCCTGGCGGGCGCGTGGCAGACGGGACGACAGCGGCACGAGCCCCCATCGTCCAACGGCTAGGACACCACTCTTTCAAGGTGGAGATAGGGGTTCGATTCCCCTTGGGGGTATGCAGGGCCGGTCGGGAGCGGCGACAGCCCGTCCGGCGAAGCGCGGGGCCGTAGCTCAGCTGGGAGAGCGCTGCAATGGCATTGCAGAGGTCAGGGGTTCGAATCCCCTCGGCTCCATCTCGTGGCCCGCGCGGTCAGGAACGAGTTCGTGTGGTACGCGCCGTTAGCTCAATTGGCAGAGCAACTGACTNNTCTTAATCAGTAGGTTCGGGGTTCGACTCCCTGACGGCGCACTTCCCGCTTGCGGCGGCTCCTTCCGTGAGTCCGCCGCTTCTTCCCGTGAGTCTGCCGCTCCTTCACGGCTTCCACGTCCGCCTCAGCGGTTGTCGCCGCGCTCCTGCGCCCGCGCGCCGCGGAGGACGTTCTCCAGCGCGTAGTTCGCCTCGTGGCAGGCGTACTCGTAAAGCAGGTCGTCCATCCTCACGAACGGGACGTCGCCGCCCCACGGGCTCTCCCACGTGTCGGGGTCGTCGATCAGGAACTCGTAGTTGATCGTGTTCGCGTCCACGCGCGTGATCCGCTCCGTGATCCTCATGTTCGGACTCGCGCCGAAGAACTCGCGGTAGCCGGTGAGCTGCTGCGGGTTGAGCTTCGACGTCTCGATCACGAGGGTGTCGTCCTCCCACCAGCCGCGGGAATCCCCGAACCAGGGCCGGATCGCATCCGGAAACGGTGGCGGGGCCCCGGTCCCGTCGGCCTCGCCGGAGTCGGGAGAGACGCCGATCGGGATGATGCGGGCGTCGTGCACCATCTCCGTCATGATCACGACGTGGGCCGGCGTCTGCACGATGGTGTAGTTGTTGTTGTAGAAGTAGTTCGGGAGCATCGGAGGGCCGGCGTTGGACCCGAAGGAGACGATGCAGCGCTCGGAGAGGGGCCGGTTCTCGGGGTTGTCGTACTCGCCGTGCCGGCCGCGGGCGGCCATGAGCTGGCCGAGCCGCTGCTGCGCTTCGGCGGTGCGCGCGGGGATGCGGCCGTCCTCCGGCGCCATGATGAGGGAGCTGCGCGGCTCGCCGTCCACGATTGCGACCCGATCGCCGCGGTCGAGGTAGAAGACGTTGTAGCCGCCGGTGCCCCCGGCCGCCGCGTCCAGTACGAAATCGCAACCGAGGCTGACGCCGCCGGCCGCCGGCGCGCCGCGGTCGGGGTCGCTGAGCTGCGAGTGGGCTTCGATGCACTCCTGCCGTCCACCCTCGATCTCGGCGACCTGCTCGGGCGTGAGCACGGCCTCGAACCCCTGCGGTCGCTCGATGGGCGTGATCGTCCCGTTCGTCCAGTTGCCCTGCAGGTCGGGCCGCCCGTCCGGCGTGCGCGGCACCGCGCCGCCGTCCTGGGCCAGCGCGAAGGGAATCGACACCGCGGCGACCAGCGCCAGCGCGACCAAAGCTCGAATGGTGGTTACCTTCATCGGAACGTCCTCCGCAGTTCGGCGTCTCGGCGACATGAAGAGGTCGAAACATCCCACATCATATGGTTCTTTGGAAGATGGTTCACGGGGTGTGCGTGAACCGGATCGACGCGTAGATGCGCAAGCCGAGTTTTTCCTCGGATCGGGAACGGCGTCTTTGGGGCTGGGCGCTGGCTGCGGTCGCGTTGATCTACTCCACCCTCGGCCTCGCAAGGGTCGTGGCCGACACGCTGCGAGAAAGCGGCCTGCTCGAGTTCGCCGCCGACCTGGTGGCCACCGGTATGCTCCTCAGCGGGGCGACGATTGTTGTGCAGGGGCTGAAGAAACGCTCCGGGGGCGTCGAGATGGGATTCGCCATCGGGGTGGCGGCCATCTGCGTCCTCGGCTTTGCCCGGCTGGGGGCCCCGGAGGAACGCTCGCACCTCATGGAGTACGCCGTCCTCGCCCTCATCCTTCACGAGGCGCTGACGGAGCGAGCAACCCAGGGCCTCCGCGTGCCCGTACCATCGGTGCTCGCCGTCCTGGGTACGACGCTCGTCGGCGTGGTCGATGAATGCATCCAGTTCCTCCTCCCCAGCCGTACGTTCGACCCCCTCGACATCCTGTTCGACTTCGGGGCGGCGCTGGGAGCAGTCGTTTCGTGCGGATCCCTCCGCTGGACACGGAGGCAGGCCGGCAAGTTCCGCCGCGGGGGATGATCGCGCAGTGTGTGTATCGACCGGAGGTCGTTGACGGCTCTCCATCAGGCGAATGAACTGGAGGTATCAATGCCGCGTTTCTCGTCGAAGCGGGAGCGGCGACTGTGGATCTGGGCGCTGGCGGTGGTCGTGGCGATCTATTCGACGGCCGACCTGGCGCGGACGCTGGCCGACGCGCTGCGCGAAAGCGGGCTGCTCGAGTCCGTAGCGATGCTGTTCAGCGGCGGCATGCTCCTGATCGGGGCGATGATCCTGGTTCAGGGGCTGAGGGAGCGCTCGCGCGGCGTGGAGGTCGGGTTCGGGCTTGGCGTCGCGGGGATCGCCGTCATCGGATTCGCACGCGGGATCAGCGCGGCCGAGCGTTCTCATCTCATCGAGTACGCGGTGCTGGCGCTCATCTTGCACGAAGCTCTGGTGGAGCGGAGGCGTCAGGGTCGGCACGTCCCGGTGCCTGCCGCGCTGGCCATCGCGGGGACGACGCTCGTCGGCGTGATCGACGAGTGCATCCAGTTCTTCCTACCCAGCCGCACGTTCGACTGGTTCGATATCGGATTCGACCTGTTGGCGAGCCTGCTCGCTGTCGGCTCCAGCGTGTCGATCCGCTGGGTCCGCCGATGGATCGGACGGCTTCGGTCCCGGTCCTCCCGAGCACCTTGAGCCGACATCGGGCCGACCGGCATGATGGACCGATGACGAGACAGGCTCACGGACGCGCCGCTCGCGAGCTGGCACGGAGTGCGCGTGGACAGCCGCTTCTCCCCGCGGTAGGCGGAGGGCGCCCACTCCCGCGTCGGGGGCTCTTCGCGGGACGCCGCCAACGACGGCGCGCTCCCGACCGACCACCTCCGCTCCCGGTGTGCCGAGCGTGTCTCAGTCGTTACCATCCCTTGGGCGTGATCGATCCGAGTCGGGAGGTGTTCTCATGCAGGGCATGATCAGCGCACAGCGTGGTGCGCTTTGGGCCGGAGTTGTTGCGGTTTCCGCAGTGGTCGCACTTCCAGGCGTGGTGGCCGCGCAGTACTTGCCGGGGCGGGGAGACGCGTGGGAGACGCGCACTCCCGATCAGGTGGGGATGAGCGCGGCGGGCGTTCAGGCCGCGGTCGAATACGCGCTCGAGCACGAGACGAGCCAGGCGCGCGACCGGGAGTTTCAGCACAGCCGGAGCTTCGGGCGCGAACCGCTCGGGGAGGGGATCGGCCCCTTCAACGTACGGGGCGGTCCGGCCGGGATGATCGTGCGGCACGGCTACATCGTCGCGGAGTGGGGGGACACGAGGCGCGTCGACATGACGTACAGCGTGACCAAGTCCTTCCTCTCGACGTCGGTGGGACTCGCGTGGGACGAGGGACTCATCGGTTCGCTCGACGACACCGTGCGCGAGTACATGGCCCCGATCGACGTGCCCCCGGGCGACGGGGAGCCCGGCGTGGACCGCATCGGGTTCGGCAAGCCCGACCCGACGACGATGTTCGAGTCGGAGCACAACCGCACGATCACGTGGGACGACCTCCTGCGGCAGACCTCCGACTGGGAGGGCACGCTGTGGGGCAAGCCGGACTGGGCGGACCGCCCCAGCGGCGACCCCTCTACTTGGCTGACGCGCGACCGCCACCCATCGGGCACTGTGTACGAGTACAACGACACGCGGGTGAACCTCCTTGCGCTCGCCGCGATGAGCGTCTTCCGGCGCCCGCTGCCCGAGGTTCTGCACGAACGCGTGATGGGGCCGATCGGCGCCTCTCCGACTTGGCGCTGGAACGGCTACGAGAACTCGTGGGTTACGATCGACGGTCGCCGCGTGCAGTCGGTGAGCGGCGGCGGCCACTGGGGCGGCGGCATGTTCATCAGCGCCCGCGATCAGGCGCGCTTCGGCCTCTTCACCCTGCGGCGCGGGACCTGGGGTGACCAGCAGCTTCTCTCCGAGGCATGGTTCGATCTCGCGACGACTCCCGGCCCGGCGAACGGCTCCTACGGGTTCATGAACTTCATGCTCAACGTCGCGGATGAGGAGGGGAACAAGCGCTACCCGAGCGCCCCGGAGGAGGCGTGGGCCCACCTCGGAAACGGCACGAACATGATCTACTGCGACCCCGTCAACGATCTGGTCGTGGTGGCGCGCTGGATCCCCGGCGGGGCCATCGATGGCCTGCTCGACCTCGTCATCGGCTCGATCGACGGGGCCGCCGCGGCGTCATCCGGATCGCGATGACGGAGGGCGCTCAACGCCGGCGGATCGGAAGGCCGGACGCGAGGCCGGGATCGGAGGAGGGAAGCGTCATGGCAGCCATCTCACTGAAGATGCCGGAGCAGCTTGCCGCCGAGGTCGCCGCCGTCGCTCACCGAAGGGGCGTGAGCAAGTCGGCGCTGATTCGGGAGGCCATCGAGACGTTCCTGGGCGCGGATGAAGTCGGTCATCCGAGATCGGCCTTGGACATCGTGGCCGATCTCGCAGGATCCTGCGAAGGACCTGAAGACCTGTCCACCAACAAGAAGTACATGGAAGGCTTCGGTGAGTGAGCCGGGAGATCATCCTCGACACCGGCCCCTTGGTCGCCCTTCTCAATTCGCGCGATCCACATCACGGCTGGGTGTGCGAGCAGTGGGGCATGCTCGACCCCCCGTTGCTCACTTGCGAGGCGGTGGTCGTTGAAGCCTGCTTTCTCGCCCGCCGCCTCACGCGGGGTGGCCAGAGTAGCATACTCGAAATCGTCCGTCGCGGAGCGCTCGACCTGTCGTTTTCCCTCTCCGACGAGATCGACGCGGTGGTTCGCCTCGTGACGAAGTACCGCGATGTCCCGATGTCCCTTGCGGATGCCTGCGTGGTCCGCATGTCCGAATTGCACCGCGCCGGTCCGGTACTTACCCTGGACCGCGACTTCACGATCTACCGCAGGAACCGGCGGCAGCGGATTCCGCTTCTGTCCCCGGGTCTGTCCTCCCCCCAACCTCCGAGCGGACAAAGTTAACCCATGCCCCTTAGGAAATCGCACCTCTACTCCTCCCTTTGGCAGAGCTGCGACGAGCTTCGCGGAGGCATGGACGCCTCGCAGTACAAGGACTACGTCCTGACGCTGCTGTTCATGAAGTACGTGTCGGACAAGTACGCGGGCGCGGACGACGAGTTCTCCGAGATCAAGGTGCCGTCCGGCGGCGGGTTCGCGGACATGGTGGCCCTGAAGGGGAGCAAGGAAATCGGCGATGGAATCAACATCGTAATCCGGAAGCTCGCCGACGCCAACGATTTCCTCCTAAAGGGCGTAATCGACCAGGCCGACTTCAACGACGAGAGCAGGCTCGGCAGGGGCCGCGAGATGACGGACCGGCTCACGAAGCTGGTGGGGATCTTCGAGAGGCTGGACTTCCGGGCGAACCGCGCCCAAGGCGACGACCTGCTGAACGGAGGCGGGCCTGCCGGAGCCCGATTTCGAGGTGGGCGCAGGCTTCACCACCCGAATCTGGCGGGCGACCGGCAACGGCAAGCAGCTTGGTTCCGATCGCGCGACTACCCAGGAAACCCGAGGTGCCCGGCGAAGGACTACCCAAGAAGGCCGCGATACTACCCAACAACTCGCCAAGACCACCCAGGAAACCGACGACGCTACCCAGGAAACCGACGACGCTACCCAGGAAAGCGGCGGCAGAGCAGATTCGAGCGGCGACTAGGTGGACCTGAAGATGTTCGAGCCCGCGATGCGGCATCTTCTGGACGCCTACATCCGGGCCGACGAGTCCAAGGTCCTCTCCACCTTCGATGACATGACGCTCGTCGATCTGCTGGTCGAGCGCCCCGAGGAGGCCGTGGATTCGCTGCCCGGTGGGATCCGGGGGAACGGGCGCTCCGTCGCGGAGACCATCGAGAACAACGTCCGCCGCCTGATCGTGGATGAGATGTCCGTCAACCCGAGGTACTACGAACGGATGTCCAGCCTGCTCGACGCGTTGATCCGGCAACGGCGCGAGGAGGCGATCGCCTACGAGGACTACCTGATGCAGGTGAGTGCGCTGGCCGCCAAGGTAAGAGGTGGCGAGGACGGCGGCTCCTATCCCTCCGACATCAACACGCCGGCGCTCCGGGCAATCTACGACAACCTGCCGGACGAGTTACTCGCGGAACGCGTGGCCGAGCCCGGTGCGCAACCTTGGCTGATCCTCGAGAAGTTGGGGCGCTGGCCGTTGATCAGGCGGTTCGGAAAGCCCTGATGGACGGATGGCGCGGCAATCCCATCAAGGAGCGCAGAATCCAGAGGGCAATCCGCGATGCCCTCGGCCCAGACGGCGAGCAACACGCACGGGCGGTCTTCAACATCGTTACGCGGCAGCATGAGTACCGACACCTCCCGGATTGAGATCCACGGCCTTGTCGTGGAGGTGGTCCGCAAGGACATCAAGCACCTGCATCTGGGGGTCTACCCACCGGAGGGAAGAGTGCGGGTCGCGGCACCGCTGCGCCTCGACGACAAGGCGGTGCGGCTGGCGGTGATCTCGCGGCTGGCTTGGATTCGCCGGCGCCGCGACGAGTTTGGGCGGCAGGACCGCCAATCGCGACGCGAGTTTGTCAGCGGCGAGAGCCACTACTTCGAGGGACGTCGGTACCGGCTGGACGTTGCTGTGTCCCACCGGCAAACCGGCGTTCGGTTGCGCAACGCGGCTTGGATCGAGATGCGAGTGCGGCCTGGCGCGAGCCGCGACGCTCGGGAAGCCATGCCGTATCGTTGGTACCGGGCCCGGCTGCGGGAGCGAATCCCCGAGATCATCGCCAAGTGGGAACCCGGAATCGGCGTGCTCGTGGCCGACTGGCGCATCCGGCGCATGAAGACGCGCTGGGGGACCTGCAACCAGGAGGCGCGCCGCATCTGGCTCAACTCGGAACTGGCCAAGAAGCCCGTCGCTTGCCTCGAGTACGTCGTCGTGCACGAGATGGTCCACCTGATCGAGCGGAGCCACGGCGACCGCTTCCGAAGCATCCTCGACCGCGTGATGCCGCAGTGGCGCCAGCGGGTCGACGCCTTGGCTCGGGAGCCGCTCGCCAGCGAGGCATGGGAGATCTGAGTCGATCCGTTCCGTGGTGGACACCGGCCCCCGATCCGTTTAGATTGTAGCTGCGGCGCGTCGCCTCGGGGCGGCGCGTTTCGTGTCTGCGCCCGTAGCTCAGCCTGGATAGAGCGCTTGCCTCCGGAGCAAGAGGTCACAGGTTCGAATCCTGTCGGGCGCATTCGTCCCGGCGGAGCGGGAGGCACCGGGCCGTGCGGCGGCTCTGGACCCGTGGGTCGGGGGTGCAGGCTCGGGTGGCGGAAATGGCAGACGCGCAGGATTCAGGATCCTGTGGGATTAAACTCCCGTGGGGGTTCGACTCCCCCCCCGAGCATTCAGGCCCAGGTGGCGGAACTGGCAGACGCGCTAGCTTGAGGGGCTAGTGTCCGGTTAGGACGTGGAGGTTCGAATCCTCTCCTGGGCATGCGGCATGACATCGCCGGTCGCGGGACGGCCGGCTCCGAGCGCCCGTAGCTCAACTGGATAGAGCACCTGACTACGGATCAGGAGGTTGGGGATTCGAATTCTCCCGGGCGCATTCCCCCCCTTTCCCTCGGAAGTCGACCGCACCAGCGAGAGATTCGCCGCGCTTCGGGGCTTCGCCCTCTCGCCGAGTTCGGAGTTTGGCCGGGCGATCATTCGGCGAGCGGTCGACCTGCTTAAACGCTTTCCCAAAGAACGGAGTACCACCGCATGCGTGTGAGGCTGGCTGAGAGAGGGGATGTGGATCGGCTGCTGGAGTTGATGCGAGGGCTCGCGCGGTTCGAGGAGTATATCGATGACTTCGCGGTGACGCGGGAGAGCGTTCTCAAGCACGGGTTCGGGGACGCGCGTCTGTTCACCGCGTTCGTTGTCGAGCGCGACGATGGTCTCGTCGGGATGGCGGTGGTCTACACGATCCCTTGGACCTATACGCTGCGGCCCAAGGTCGTGCTCAAGGAGCTGTTCGTTGAAGAGAGTGCGCGCAACGCGGGGGCGGGGAAGGCCTTGATGGCGGCGGCGGTGTCGCACGCCGAGTCCATCGGTGCGGCCGAACTGATCTGGACGGTCATGGACGGGAACCGCGCGGCCGAGGGCTTCTACCGATCCCTGGGCGCCTCGCCGGACCTCAAGTGGAACAACTGGTCTCTGAGTCTCGGCGATTGAACCGGGAGTGAGACCCCGTGCGAAACCCGCCCGCCGACGGCTCGCGACGACATCGTCCTCACACCAGGCGGTTCTGCCAGAGTTGCCGGGTGAACTCTTCGGCGGGCAGGATTTTGATACCATCGGATGTTTGCCGGGCGCGAGCTTCCAGGCAAACGATGACTCGGCGCCCGATCGAGGGATGATCCCGAATGACGCTGCGGAGTCCCCGGAGATGGCGCGAGCCGATGTTCGCGCTCGCCTTGGCCTCGACCGCCAGCCGCATGTCGCCAACCACGAAATCCACTTCGGTCCCGCCCGCGAGCCGCCAGTATGAAAGCTCGCCATCGAATTCGCGGTAGCTGAGCCAAGCCGACAGTTCGTGGCACACCCAGTTCTCGAAGGCCTTCCCGTACAACTCCGAGCCGGGAGCCAGGGAACCACGCCGCGCGAGCCGGTTCACGATCCCCACATCCGCAAAATAGAACTTCGGTGCCCGGATGACCCGACGCTTGGGGCGCGCGCGATAGGACGGGACCCAGCGAGCTAGAAGCATGTCCACCAGGACTTGGAAGTAATTCTTCACCGTATGCAGCGAGACGCCGCACTCAGCGGCGACGTTGGAGAGGTTGACGATCTCTCCGTCACTCAACGAAGCCGCGTCCAGAAAGCGTGAGAAGGCCGGGAGTTGCCGGACCACTCCCTCCGCGGCGACCTCTTGGACGAGGTAGTCGTTGATGTAGGCGTCCAGGAGGCGGACGGGGTGGGGGGCCTCGTAGATGCGGGGGAGATAGCCCGTGTTGAGCAGGCGGGTCAGGTCGAAGTCGTCACCGAGTTCGGTTGCGGTGATCCCGAGCAGCTCGTAGCGGACAGCCCGACCTCCGAGGAGATTGGCGGCGCCCCGCTTCACCTTGGTCGCGCTCGATCCGCACAAAGCGAAGCTGAGGCCCCGGTTCTCCATGAGCCAGTGAACCTCGTCCAGGAGCGCGGGCACCTTCTGGACTTCATCGATGACGATCTGACGGTTCCGGTGAGCCCCCTCCGCTTCGATTTCCTGGCGCAGGAACTCCGGGTTCGTCAGGTAGCGGCGGAACTCGTCGCTCTTAAGCAGGTCGACCCAGCGCCCGTCCGGATAGCGCTGCCGCAAGAGGGTGGTCTTGCCGGCCTGGCGCGGCCCCCACAGGAAAAACGTCTCGCTGCCGGCGCTCGGCAGAATCAGTGATCGTTCGAACATGCGCTGCAATCTATCATGATGAATTGCGGTCGCAATTCATATTGTCAGAAATCCGCCGGTTGCCGGGGGCTACGTATCCGCCCGGAGCGCAGGTAGTGTGCCGGTACGTCGTCCCGTTACCGGTCGAGCGGGCAGCTCGGCGTCCGGCCACGGGGGCGCCGTCGGCTCGGGAAGGGGCGCCGACTCTTCGCCTATCCGAATCCCTGGAGCGAGCTCTCGCTGCTCGGTGCCTCGCTGACGGTGGCGCGGCCAGCCCACTTCCGGTTCGTCTTCTTGACAGGAGTTGAAGCGCCCGCGCACTTTGTTCGGCGACCGAACAAAGGGTGTTCGGGTACGCTTGGGAGCGCCGCCATGAGTTCGATTCGTACTGACACCGACCGTTTCACCGCGTCGGTTCCGGTTGCTCCCAAGGGCTACGGGGGGCTGCGCGGGTTGCTGTCGGCGCTCCTGCTCGTGGTGCTCGCGCCACTTCCCCCCGCTGCCGCGCAGGACGCCGCGGGCCCCATGCCCGTCATCGAACTCGTCAGAGACGGTTCCGGCACGCGCCTTCGGGTGGACGGCCGGGACATGATGATCCAAGGCGTCAACTGGGACTATTTCCCCCGCGGCACCACCTACAACTACAACTTCTGGACCGAGCCGGACCACATCATCGAGGCGGCGCTGCAGCGCGAGATGTCGGTGCTCAAGGCCATGGGGGGCAATGCGATCCGCACCTATGTGGGGATCACGCCGAGGTGGGTTCGGCACATCTACGAGCGCTACGGCATCCACACGATCCTGAACCATGCGCTGGGCCGCTACGGCGTAACCGTGGGCGGCGTCTTCAGCGCGAATACGGACTACTCGAACCCGCGCGCCCGGGAGGTGCTGAAGGCTGAGATTGAGGAGATGGTAGACGAGTTCAAGGACACGCCCGGCCTGCTCATGTGGCTCCTCGGCAACGAGAACAACTACGGGCTGGCGTGGAGTTCGGCCGAGACGGAGGACCTGCCCGAGGGCGAAGCGAACGCGGTCCGCGCGCGCCACATGTACTCGCTGTTCGGGGAGGTGGCCCGGCGGATCAAGGAGATCGACCCGTCGCGTCCGGTCGCGATGGCCAACGGCGATCTCCAGTACCTCGACATCCTCCACGAGGAGGTTCCGGACGTGGACGTGTTCGGTGCCAACGTGTACAGGGGCATTTCCTTCGGGCAGTTGTTCCAAGAGGTGCGCGACGTGCTTGATCGCCCCGTGATGTTCACCGAGTTCGGCGCGGATGCGTGGGACGCGAGGAACATGCGCGAGGACCAGGTTACCCAGGCGAGGTACCTGCTCGGGCAATGGCGCGAGATCTACGAGCAGTCGGCCGGGAAGGGCATGGTCGGCAACTCGATCGGCGGATTCACCTTCCAGTGGACGGACGGCTGGTGGAAATTCGGCCAGGAGGACCGGCTCGACATCCAGGACACGAACGCCTCCTGGGCGAACGGCGGCTACGTCGAGGATTTCGTAGCGGGGGAGAACAACATGAACGAAGAGTGGTGGGGGATCGTCGCCAAGGGCCCCACGGAGTTCAACAACCTCTACGAAATCTTCCCGCGCGCCGCCTACTATGCCCTGCGGGAGGCGTACACCCTGGACCCGTACGCGCCCGGCACCGACCTCACGGCCATCCGCGAGCACTTCGCCAACATCCAGCCAGCCGCCATGGCACTACAAGCGCAAGGTGACCGGTCCGCGCTGCTTGCGTCGGCACTCGACCGGGTCCACCTGAGGGGCGTGCGCATCGAGCTGGAGACCTACAGCACCGGCGGGTCCCTGGTGAGCACCCCGGAGGTGCCACCTGAGCGGAATCCCTCGTACCCGAGCTTCCGCGGCTTCGACAGGCTGCAGTCCTTCTACGCCGACTTCGCGGCACGACCCACGCGGAACATGCTCGCGAACGTGTCGTTCAATGCGCTTGGCGACGTACCCACGAACCCGATCGACGAACTCTTCTACGAGAACCGGGGCCGTCCGCGGAACGTCAGGGTCGACGGCGAGGATTTCGCGCTGCGGGACATCGAACGGCTCAAGGTCTACAACGCCGGCGTGTCCTGGGACGACAAGTGGTTCCATCTGGAGGGGTTCTACCGTACCGGACACTACCACTGGGGCTACGAAGGAGACTTCTTCGGACTGTACCAGGAAGCCAACTACGGGCCGAACATTGACATCTACAACGGGCTGGCGCCGGTCGGGATGGAGATCGCGGGCAAGCGCCTCCTCGGTGGACTGAAGGTGGCGATCGGTCCCGAACTGTGGTGGGGCGCCAACCCCGCTGTGCTCGTCAAGCACCAGTCCCGGATCGGGCCCGTCGAGACCGCCGTCATGTATCAGGAGGACTTGGCGGAGGCTGGCGCGGCGACGAGTTCCTTCGCGATTCCGTTGCCCCCCACACGCAAGGCCACAGTGCATTTGGCCACGACGCGGGACGGCGCGACGTTCGAGGTAGGCGGCATCATGTCCGGTGGTACCAAGGTCGGCGAGACCTTCCAAGTGGTCGACGGAGAGCTTGGCAGCTACCGGGTCCTGCAGGACGAGATTCGAACCTCGGACGCATTCGGCGCGAAGGCGAAGATCAGCTACGCGACGGGGCGCGTGAACTGGTACTTGCAGGGTGCGGCCATGGGGCTCGTTGCCGATGGCGGCATGACGCAGACCCAGACCTTCACCGGCTGGACTCTAAAGGATACCGGAAGCGGCAACCAGCGCAACGTGATCACCGGCTTCACGGTCCTCGCGGGAAACTGGCAGGTCGCGCCCAACTTCCTCTGGCGCAAGCCGCTCGTCGGGCCGGTCCCGGTCGATGCGCCGGCGCCGGGGCGGCCGCGGAACGTCCTCGACGACCCCTTCGCGGTGCGTGGCAACCGGGAGACCCGGGCGGCCGAGATCCTATTTACCTACGACCCCACGCCGGCCACTTGGATGTACAACTGGGACAGCGACCGACGGGAGGACGCGGCCCTCGCGGCGTCACTCGGCTTCGTGTACTACAACTTTCCGACCACCCAGGACGCCGGGATCGGGATCTTCGCCGACGGACGCTCCACCTTTGCCTTCCCCGGCGCCCCTCCCCCGCGCGATCTGTGGGAAGTCAAGGCGCGCGTCGTATCGAAGCGGCGAGCGGGCCCCGGCCTGATCGCCGACGTATACGCGGGAACCGGCGAGCCGAACGGAGATGACGACCGCGTGATCCAGCGCGCCGGGATCGACCTGCGCGTGATCAGCGGGTCGCTCAAGTTCCAGGGGATGGCACGGTTCAACGACTGGGGGCCGTACGACTACCACCGCGATTTCAACCTCACCTTCCCGCTGCAGCTCACGGGCGACATCTCCTTCACGCTGGGGATCCCCGACTGGTTCGACCTGCCGCAGACCCGCTTCGGCGTGCGCGCCACCTGGCGGTCCCTGAACGAGTACTCTCCGCGCTACTGTCCCGGGCTGAGCCCGGATGAATTCGGCAGGATGGAGTGCAACCCGGATATCGGCGGAGATCTGGGGCGCGAGTGGGAGATCCGGACCTACCTTCACATCGCCATCTAGTGTCGCCAGCGGGTGCCGTCGAGGAGCGGGTCCAGGCGCTCCTCGCGCGCATGAGTCTCGACCAGAAGATCGGGCAGATGACGCAGCCGGAGCGGCTCCACGTCACTCCGGCCGAGGTGAAGGCATACCACATCGGTTCGGTGCTTAGCGGCGGCGGTTCCTGCCCCGCCGACAACCGCCCGTCGGACTGGGTCGCGATGAACGACGCGTACTGGGCGGCGTCGATGGAGGAGGACGCCGGCCACTTGGCGATTCCCATCCTCTACGGCGTCGACGCGGTCCACGGTAACGCCAACGTCCGGGGCGCCACCGTCTTCCCGCACAACATCGGGCTGGGGGCGGCGGGCGATCCCGAACTGCTCGAACGGGCCGGGCGGGTCACGGCCCGGGAAGTTCTGGCGGCGGGCGTCGACTGGACGTTCGCGCCTACGCTGGCCGTGGCCCGCGATCCGCGCTGGGGGCGCACCTATGAGAGCTACTCGGAGGATCCCGGCGTGGTGGCAGGGTACGCGGCGAGGATCGTGCGGGGGCTGCAGGGAGAGGGGATCCTGGCGTGTGCGAAACACTGGGTCGGCGACGGAGGCACCGAGGCGGGTGTGGACCAGGGCGACACGGTGGTCGACGAGGAGGAGCTGCGCCGCGTGCACATGGCGCCGTACTCGGCGGCGGTGGAGGCCGGAGTGCCCACCGTGATGGCGTCGCTGAGCAGCTGGAGAGGCGAGAAGTGCCATGCCCACAGCTACCTGATCCGGGATCTGCTAAAGGGGGAAATGGGGTTCACGGGGTTTGTGCTGTCGGATTGGAACGGTGTCGATCCACTCGCCGCCGCCTACGGTGAGGCCGCCGCAATGGCGGTGAACGCCGGGATCGACATGTTGATGGTGCCCGAGACGTGGCGGGAGGTCATCGCCGAACTGAAGCAGCAGGTGAAGCGGGGGGTCGTGCCGATCGCGAGAATCGACGACGCGGTCGCGCGGATTCTGCGGGTAAAGTTTGCGTGCGGCCTCTTCGAGCGCCCGCGGCCGGCGGCGCGGCCGGCGTCGAACGGCATCGGGTTCGGGTCGCGCGAGCACCGCGCGGTGGCCCGCGACGCCGTGCGGAAGTCGCTGGTCCTGCTCAAGAACGAAGACGGGCGGCTACCGCTGGACAAGGGCGCGCGCATCCTGGTGGCGGGATCCGCCGCACACGACCGCGGGCGGCAGTGCGGCGGCTTCACCATCGAGTGGCAGGGCGTGTCCGGCAACGCCGCCATCGAGGGAGGCACGTCGATGTGGGAGGGGATCCGCGCCGTGGCGCCGCAGGCAGTGCTGTGGGAGGGCGAGGGGGAGATCTCGGATGCGCGGGACTTCGACGTGGGCGTGGTTATCGTCGGCGAGCAGCCGTACGCGGAGGGGTTGGGCGACATCCGTCACCCGAGCCCCGTGCGTCCGGGGGCGCACGTGTCGGTGGCCCCCGGCACGCTTCAACCGTACGGCGACACCTTGGAATTCGCGGCGCGGCACCCGGAGGCCCTGCGAACCATACGCGAACTGGCTGCCCGGGGGATCCCCGTGGTGACCGTGCTGATCTCGGGACGGCCGCTCGTAGTGAACGAAGAGCTGGCCGCGTCGTCGGCCTTCGTGGCCGCGTGGCTGCCGGGCTCGGAGGGGGCCGGCGTCGCCGATGTCCTGTTCGGGCACCACCCCTTCAACGGCCGGCTGCCGATGTCGTGGCCGAGCGAGATGCCCGGCGTGAATGGAAGAGTCGGGACGGGCGGCAACGGAGTGCTCTTTCCACGCGGCTATGGATTGCGGCCAGACTGACCTATGCGGGCAGCGCCACCCCCCGCCGCCGCTCCAGCTCGTTCCGAACCTCCAGCGCGCTCCGCTCCGTGATCGGGTACCTGTAGACGGCGTAGATCGCGACCGCGGAGGCGGCAAGCGGCACGAACGCATCGTAGAACCGGAGCCAGAAGATTGTCGCATCGGGCTGGTTCGCGCCGAGCGAGGCATCGAGACCCGTCGAGTAGAGAAGAAACCCGCCGACCAGGATCGCGCCGCTCTGGCCGAGTTTCACCATCCACCAGAAGACCGATCCGAACATTCCCTCGCGGCGCTCGCCGGTGGCGAGTTCATCGAGGTCGACCACATCGGCGATCATCGACCCCATGAGAGTGAACAGTCCGCCCAGTCCGAAAGCTAGGAACGGGGCGGGCAACAGCGCGAGCAGCGGATACTCGGGCGTGTAGCAGAACCACTTCAACGCGTAGCCGAGCATCGAAATGCCGGTGGACACGAAGAACGCATTCTTCTTCCCGATCCTAGCCCCCAGCCAGGTGACGATGGCGATCACCAGGAAGCCGGTGACGGTGCCTAGGCTTCCGACCACTCCGGCGAGGCCCGCCCCTTCCGCGACGTTACCGCCGGCGACGTAGTAGGCGAACACCCAGAACTGGAACTGCGAGATCATGATGAAGCTGTTGAACATCAGGAAGGTGGCGATGCAGAGCATCAGGAAGGGACCGGTCCTTACGGTTTGCCACAGCCCCCGGAGGAACTCCACGGTGCTTTCTCCCGGGCCTGGGCCGTCCCGGTCCGCGCCCCCGCCGTCCCGGTCCGATCCTGCGCCGCCGTTTCCCGCGACCACGCGCTCACGGAGGAAGATCGCGGGCAGCACGCCCAGCGCGATGGTCGTCACGCAGATCGCCAGCGCCAGAAACCGGGCCCCATCCATCTGGTTTCGGAACCACGCCGCGTTCGTCACGATTGCGAGGAACCAGGGACCGATGACGAAAACGGTGTTGGATACGAAGTTCTGTACGCCCATCAGCCGGGTGCGCTCGTTGTAGTCGGGGGTGAGTTCGTACCCGAGCGCCACCCAGGGCGTGGCAAAGACAGTGTAGGCGAGGAAGAAGACGAACGATCCGATGAGGAAGTACCAGAAGTAGCTGCGCTGGCTCCAGCCCTGACCGGTTTCCTCGGGGGTCCAGATGTTCATGTGGATGTGCGTCATACCACGGGCGTCAACGGGGTTTGCGCCGAAGTCGATCGTGGCCAGCCGCAGGCCCGTATAGTGTTTGACATCGTCTCCACCGGCCTCGGCGTCCGCCGCCTGGGCTTCGTCCGGGTGGGCGGACCATGACTGCACCGGAATGTCTTCGTAGGCGCCGCTAAAAAGCGAGATCACGTCTACCGGCGGTACCGTCGGCGTCGGCGCGGCGATGTTCGGTGCCGCGAGGCCTTCTACATCCTGTCCGGGAGAAACCGCCGGCGTGGACCCCGAAGTCGGCTCCTCCGTCTCCGTGTCGGAGGAACGGTAGAAGTAGACGTTGTCCACGTAGATTTCGGCGAGGTCACCCGAGATCAGGATCTGCGAGAGATGAGCGCGAGTGGCGAGTTCGTCGAAGTCGGCGAGGGGCAGGTCCAAACTCACCCAGGTACCTGTGACCAACCCCGGCGGGCGGACGCTGACTTCGTCCTCGGAGTCGTCGACGGCCTCCACCGTGAAGATCGCTCGAAGAGCATCGCCCGCGGCCGCCAGCCAGCCCGCGGACTCGTCCGCCTGGTTGGCGCCGTAGACTCCGTCTGCGCCGTAGTCGACCAACTTGAGCCTGAACTGGGTCGGTGCCGGCATCTGCCAGAGCAGCGCGAAGATGACTCCCGCCGAGATCGCGCCGATGAAGAGGAACGGTCGCCTCCGCCCCCACCGGGATCTCGTCTTGTCCGACACGAAACCGACGAGGGGGTCGGTGAGCGCGTCGAAGAAGCGAGGGAGGCCGCCGAGGAGTCCGACTGCCCGGAAGTCCATGCCCAGCGCCAGGGTCAGCACGGCCATCATGTTGCCGATACCCTGCGCCAGCAGGTTGTTCGTGAACCCGCCGATACCGTAGACGATCTTGTGCGGGAAGGAGATGCGGTCTTCGGGGGCCGTCCGGTGGCTCACGGATCATTTGGCCTGATAGACGCGCACCCAGTCGACCAGCATAGACTGCGGGAAGTTCGTCGATTCGTTCGGAGGTCCGACGAAGGTGCCACCCACGGCGACGTTCAGTAGGATGAAGAAGGGCTGGTCGAAGGCCCAGCGGCCCGGCGGGTCGTCTCGGTCGACGGTAAGATACCGCTGGCCGTTCACGAACCACACGATGCGCTCCTCCGTCCACTCGATCGCGAACTCGTGGAAGCGCGTGTCGAAGCGGTCCCCGGGGAGCAGGTAGCGGGCAGTGAGGCCGCGGCCCGCGGAGTACCCGGGTCCGTGTACGGTGCCATGGACGATCGTCGGCTCCTGGCCACGGTATTCCATGACGTCGATCTCGCCGCACTCGGGCCAGCCTACCGTGGCGAAGTTCCTGCCCAGCAACCAAAACGCGGGCCAGATGCCCTGTCCGAGGGGCAGCCGGATGCGCGCTTCGAAGCGGCCGTACGCCTGCTCGAACAGGCCCTGCGTCTTGATCCTTCCCGACGTGTAGGCGCTGCCCCCGTAGGATTCCCGGCGGGCGGTGATCGCCAGGTTGCCCTCGCCGTCCAGCGACACGTTCTCAGGCCGGTCGGTGTCGAACTCGAGCTGCCGGTTACCCCAGTCGGTGCCCACGTCGAACGCCCAGTTGGCGGGGTTGGGCAGCTGCCCGGCCGGACCATCGAACTCGTCGCTCCAGACGAGGGTCCAGTCGGGGTTCGGCTCCGTGCCGAGGCTGCCGCAGCCGATGTGCCAGGCGGCGAGGACAAAAACCGCGAGCCGGTGTTCGGTGGAGGTCATGCCGAGTTTGCGGAGGGAAAGAGGCGTGGATTTGCGAGCGCCGCAACCAGTACGTGCGTGGCGGCTCCCAACGCCACCGCGCGTTCGCCCAGATCGCTCGTTCGAATCTCGGATGCCGCCGCCGAATCCACGAGCGTGCGGGTGGCGACAGCTTCGCGGAGCGGTCTCACCAGCCGGGTGCCTGCCCGCGCAAGGCTCCCGCCGATGATCACCGAGCTGGGATTGAGCACGTTGAGCACGCCGGCGACGACGATGCCAAGGCGAAGCGCGGCCTCGTTGACGACCTGCAGGGCGAGCGGGTCGTCACGGAGCGCGGCGTCCTCAATCGCGCGGATGTCCGGATCGCTCCCGGCGAGAGCACTGTCCGGGAAGTGCTTCAGAAGGGCGCGGGCGCGGTCGACGAGCTGGCGCGTGCCCACAAGGGTCGCGAGACAGCCGTTGTTCCCGCATACGCACTCGGGTCCACCGGGGTCGATCGCCACGTGACCGATTTCGCCGGCGACCCCGGTGGCCCCGCGGTAGATCCTTCCACCGATCATGAGGCCCGCCCCCACCCCGGTGGCGACCTTCAGATACACGAAATCGTCGATCCCGACCGCCTCGCCCCACCAGCGTTCCGCCACCGCGCCGAGGTTGGCGTCGTTGTCCACGAACACGGGCACGCCGAACGCCGTCTTGAGCCGGTCCAAGACCCCATGCCCGCGCCAAGCGGGCAACACCCGTTCGAGCACCCGGTCCGGCGAGGCGGGATCGACGGGGCTGGGTACCGCCACGCCGATACCCATGAGTCGCGACCGTTCCCCGTTCCATTCGGCCAGGCAAGCCTCCCCAAGCGCCGCAATGACGGCCTCGGCACCCTTGGGATCGCCGTGTGCGGGGTGGGCGCGTTCGCGCCAGGCCAGCGTCCGCCCGCGGAGGTCCGTGAGGATCACCGAGACATGGGTTGCTCCCACATCCACACCCAAAATCACGCCGGCCTGGTCTTGGAACCCGACCAGAATGGGACGCCGCCCTCCCCGGCTTTCTCCGCTCCCCACCTCAGCCACCAAACCCGTGCCAAGGAGCCGCCCGACAACATCGGAAATGGTGGAGCGGGACCGTCCCGAGTCGCGCGCGATCTCGGCGCGGGATATCTCGCGCCGCTTCCAGACCACGTTTAGGACTGTCCTGGTCAGATCGTTGTCCAACACGGCGGCGGGACGCGGACGCCTACCGGATGGCATGGCGGCGGCCGTCCGCGCCCCGTCGCGGTCTCGCGGGATCGTGGTCCGGGATCACTTGCGCAGGTACACGTTGTCGACGAACACGGTGTTGGGATCGCCCGAGATGATCAGCTGCGCGAGGTGGCCTCGGCTCGCGAGTGAGGCGAGTTCGGAGAGCGGTATGTCGAAGCTCACCCACCGGGCCGTCGCGAGCGCCGCTGGTTCCGACGCCGCGGTCAACGAGATCTCGTGCTCGGAGTCGTCGCCCCCGCCGAACGCGCCATCGGCGCCGAAGTCGACAAGCTTGATGCGGAAGGCGGCCGGGGCGCCGGTCGGGTCGGGCGTCCAGACGTCCATCCGGAAGTGCGTCATGTCCGTGGCGTCCACGGTCTGCGAAGTGAATTCGACCCCCGCGAACGTCAGGTTCGTGTACTTCTTGACGGCGTTCTCCGAGATATCGACATCTTCGACGTCGGCCTGGTCCCACGTGGCGGACCAGGTGTCGACCGTCACGTCGTCGTAGGCGTCGCTGAAGAACGAGATGACGCTGTCGGCGGCGTGCGACGGTGCCGGGGCCGCCTCGCTCGGCTCGCCGGGCGGCGGCTCGAAGAAGTAGATGTTGTCGAGGAACACGGTTTTCGGATCGCCCGAGATGATGAGTTGGGCGAGGTGGCCCCGCGCGGTGAGGTTCGTCATGTTGGCGAGCGGCAGGTCGTAGCTGACCCACCGGCCCGTGCTCAGCGCGGGATCCGAGTTGGCGGTCAGCGAGACCTCGTGCTCCGCGTCATCGCCTCCGCCGAACGTGCCGTCCGCACCGAAGTCGACCAGCTTCACCCTGAAGGCGGCCGGGTCGTCGGTCGGGTCCGGGGTCCATACGTCGAAGTGCAGGTGCGTCATCGACTCGGCGTCGATGGTCCGCGACGTGAACTCGATGCCCGCGAACGTCAGGTTCGTATACTTCTTCACGGTGTCGCCCTCGATCACCACATCCTCAACGTCGGCTTGGTCCCACGAGGCCGACCAGGTGTCCACCGTGACGTCCGTGTACGCGTCGCTGAAGACGGAAATGACGTGGTCCGACGAGCGGTTCGGCGTGGGCGCGGGCGCGGCTGGCGCTTCGGGCGCGGCGGGCGGCTCTCCGCCGCGGAAGTAGACGTTGTCCACGTAGACCGTGTTCGGGTCGCCCGAGATGATCAGCTGCGCGAGGTGTTCTCTCGACGCGAGACCGGCGAAGTCCCCGAGCGACAGGTCCAGGGACACCCACTCACGAGTCGCCAATCCCTCGGCGGCCGTGATCGTGACCTCGTGTTCGGTGTCATCGACGGCGGGGGACCACACACCGTCCCCCCCGAAGTCCACGAGCTTCACCTTGAACGCCGCCGACGCCGTCTCGTCCGGCGTCCAGATGTCCATCCGGAAATGCGTCATGTCGGAGGCGTCCAGCGTCGACGAGGTGAACTCGATGCCCGCGAACGTCAGGCCCGTGTACTTCTTCACTGCGTCACCCGCAACCTCCACGTCCTCCACCGCAGCCTGATCCCACGACGCCGACCACGTGTCCACCGCCACGTCGTCGTAGGCGTCGCTGAAGAGCGAGATCACGTCATCCGCCGCGTCTTCCGGCGTCGGCGCCGGCTCGGTCGGCTCCGGCTCCGGCGTCGGCGCAGCACCTTGCCGGAAGTAGACGTTGTCCACGTAGACCGTGTTCGGGCCTCCGGAGATGATCAACTGCGCCAGGTTCGCCCGCGACGCGAGGTTCGCGAAGTCGTTCAGCCACAGGTCAAGTTGCACCCATTCTTCGGACGCCAGCCCCTCGGCGGTCGTGATCGTCGCCTCGTGTTCACTGTCGTCTCCACCCCCGAACGCGCCGTCCGCGCCGAAGTCCACGAGCTTCACCCTGAACGCCGCCGGCAGAGCGGTCTCATCCGGTGTCCAGATGTCCATGCGGAAGTAGTCCATGCCCGTCCCGTCCACGGTCTCCGACGTGAACTCGATTCCCGCGAAGGAGAGGTTCGTGTACAGCTTGGCCGGATTGCCCGCGATCTCGATGTCCGTGAGCTCGGCCTCGTCCCAATCCGCCGACCAGGTGTCCACCGACACGTCGTCGTAGGCGTCGCTGAAGAGCGAGATCACGCTGTCCGCCGGGTGCATTGGCGCCGGAGGTCCGACCGAGGGAACGGCCTGAGACATGACGGTCACGGCTGCGCTCGCGCTCGCGCCTCCGGACGTCGCGGTGACCGTGGTCTCGCCGTTGCCGACCGCGGTCACGACCCCGGCGGCGTCAACCGTCGCCACGCCCTCATCGTCCGATGCCCAACTGACTACGGGCTCGACAATCGCGTTCCCGTTGGCGTCGGTCGCTTCCACGGCGAGATGCCTCTGCTCGGCAAGCGCCGTCAGACGAAGCGAGTCGGGCGTGACCGTGAGCGTCGCCGCTTCCTGCATGACCGCGACGGTTGCGCTGCCGCCGGCCGTGCCCGACATCGCTTCGATCATCGCCGTGCCGGGGCCTACCGCGGTGACCAGCCCCATCTCGTCCACCGTCGCGACCCCTTCGTCCGCCGAGGCCCAGTTCACCGTGGCGTTCGCGATCGCGTTTCCGTTCGCGTCTTGTACCTTGGCGGTGAACCGCACCGTGTCCCCGACCGAGGCGAGTGTCGCCGACTCCGGGGTGACCGAGACCTGGGCGGGCGCCTGCGTCACGGTCACGGACGCCGTGCCGCTCGCGGAGCCCGACGAAGCGGTGATCGTCGCCGTGCCCGTCGCCATTGCGGTCACCAGTCCTGCCGCGTCCACCGTTGCGACCGCTGCGTCCCCGGAGGTCCAGGTGACGGACGCTCCGGACATGACGCCTCCATTCTGGTCGCGCACGGTGGCGTTCAACTGGACGGTCTGGCCCAGGGCTGTGAGCTGAGCCGCCGCCGGGGCCACTTCGATGGTCGTGGCCGCGGGCGTCGGCGGGGCGACGGGGCCAGGATCATCGTCACCCCCGCACGCCAGCACGGTACAGGCGACGAGAGCGGCTGCCGCGCCAGCCCGGGATCGCGCGAACCAGGGGTGCCGCGCGGAAGATTCCGGCAACCGCCGGACCGGAAACGAACGGTGGCAGAGCGAGTTCATGGCTTCTCTCCGATTGGGTCTCTGTTGATGGGTCGGGTGGGGCGCACTCGCGCGGCCTCTCCTGCGGGCCGCCGGAAGTAGACATTGTCCACATACACCGTGTTCAGGTCTCCCGAGATGATCAGCTGTGCGAGGTGTTCTTTCGCCGCTAGCCCCGTGAAGTCCGCCAAGCGGAGGTCGAGTCGCACCCACTCGCCCGTGGCCAACCCATCGGCGGCCCGGATCGTGACTTCATGCTCGCTGTCGTCACCGCCCCCGTCGTAGACGCCGTTGGCGCCGAAGTCGACCAGCTTCACCTTGAATGACGCCCCCGCCGTCTCGTTCGGCGTCCAGATGTCCATCCGGAAGTGCGACATGCCCGACGCGTCCAAGGTCTGCGACGTGAATTCGATGCCGGCAAAGACCAGGTTCGCGTACTTCTTCGCCGCGTTGCCGGCGATCGCTACGTCCTCCACGTCGGCCACGTCCCACTCGGCCGACCAAGTATCGACCGCGACATCCGAATAGGCGTCGCTGAAGAGCGAGATGACGTCCGCCGCCGCATCGGTCGGCGAGGGCGCGGGCTCGGGCGGGCCAGACGGATCGGGCGGATCGGGCGTCTCGGTTCGGAAGAAGAAAATGTTGTCCAGATAGACGGTGGGGCTCGCACCGGAGATGATCAGCTGTGCGAGGTGGCCGCGCGTTCCGAGTCCGCTGAAGGCTTCCAGCGGAATGTCCAGCGTGTTCCAGCTTCGCGGCGCGATCGAGGGCGTCGAAGCTGGACCGAGGGAGATCTCGTGCTCGCGGTCGTCGCCCCCGCCGAAGGCCCCATCGGCCCCGAAGTCCACCAGCTTGATGCGGAAGTCCGAGGCGTCATTCGTCCACAGATCCACATGGATGTGCGTCATCGATGTCGCGTCGATCGGCGACGACGTGAACTCGATCCCCGCAAAGGCGAGGTTGCCGTACCTCTTCACCGGGTTCCCCGCCAGCACCACGTCTGCCACGTCCGCCTGGTCCCACTCCGCCGACCAGGTGTCGACGTGGACGTCGTCGTAGGCGTCGCTGAACAGGGAAATGACATCCTCTGCCGGCACCACCGGCACGGGAGGCACGCCCGACGGCGGGGAATCGATGTTGACCGTGAGCGCTCCCGCAGCGGGGGTCGATCCGAGTGTGGCCGTGATCGTGGTGGTGCCCGCGCGGAGCAGCGAGATCGAGCCGTCCGGCAACACCGAAGCGACGGCCGGGTCCGACGACGTGAAGGTGAAGTACGAGGGCGCGGCCCCCACCGTCACGTCGGTCCCGTTCACGTCGAAGATCACCCGCGTGTCGTGGACCGTCAGCGTGCCGCCGATTTCGCCGCTAACCGTCTGGGTGGGGATCTCCGGCCGCGGATGCGCGATCGTGCCGAGCCGCTCGAACCGTACGTCGTCGAAGTAGAGGTCGTAGCCGACCTCATACTCCGACGCGTCCGCAACAAGGAAGAGTCCGCGCTCCTCGGTGAGCACCGAGGGTAGGGGCAGGGGGAGCGCGTACTTCATCCAGCGGGTCGAGAGGGGCACGTTGTCAAGATTGGCAGGGAACCGGGAGGAGTCCGTGTTGTCGTTGCCGATCCCGACCCGGTCCAGCGTGGCGGCCGTGCTCGCGCGCGCCCAGAAGGTGAGTGCGTCGAACCCGGAGAGGTCCCGGGGCACCGTCGAAAAGAATGCGCCCCCCGCGAAACCGCCCGCTGGATCGCTCGGTGCGGGAACGGTGAATCGCAGGGCAGCGGTCCCGCGGTAGACCTCGTCGCGCTCGATGTCCAGCGCGTCGACCTTGGACCCCCCGAAAGCCGAATATTCGAGTCCCGGACCGAAATCGTCGTAGAAGATCTCGGCCTCGGGCGGGAAGGAGGCCGGATCCAGACTCGTCAGGTCTCTCCCGCACGCGGTGCCGACGGCGAGTGCCGCGAGCACGGCGGCTCCTGCGCCGCCCCACCTCCGGCATGCGGTCCTCGCTGTCATCTTCACCATCCCGCTTTGGTCGGAAGCTCCGGCCCGTGCCCCTGCCAAAATGGAGTCACCCCGAGTCACGCCACAGACTTTGTTCGGGCACCGAACAAAGTGCGGAAGCAGAACTGGCGCTGTCAAGCCGCACGCTCGGATGGCTTGGACGCTTTCGGAACACCCGTGGAAGCCACCACCGGTTCGCTCATCCCGACAAGCCCGGTCGGGCGACGGTGAAGCATCCCCGCAAGGACGTTCCGACCGGGACGCTTCGCAGCATCTTCCGGCAGGCCCTGTCCCGGCTGGGACCTCGCTGGAAACGCACCAGGAGAACGACGACTACCGAGGTGGTGCGTGGGCGATTTGTCGACGTGGTTTTTTCGAAACTTTCGAGCAAGACGAAACGAATCAACACCGCGCTGCCCGAGGGGGTCCTGGCCATCGTGGATCGGGCCGCGGTGCCTAGAACGCCAGTCAGGGTCCGGCCTGCTGGCGCGCGCGGCGCTCAGCTATCTCGAACGTCGGTCGGGCGGAGATTCTCCAAGTTCTCCTCACCGACACACCCGATCCAAACGATGCCTACGCGGCTGACTCGGCTTAGCGGACCAAG
Source organism: Candidatus Palauibacter poriticola (assembly GCA_012270965.1). Taxonomy (GTDB): domain Bacteria; phylum Gemmatimonadota; class Gemmatimonadetes; order Palauibacterales; family Palauibacteraceae; genus Palauibacter; species Palauibacter poriticola. The sequence continues at coordinate 17,222 of JAAXHJ010000026.1, read as the reverse complement.
CGTTGGCGGGGAGACGACGAATAGGCTGAACGAGGGGGCCGAACGCCGAGTCGATCCGTCAGTACTTGATGTCGCTCCGGCCGACCGTCATCCCGATGTTGCCGACCCTCCGACCCATCGTGTAGTGCTCGCCGCTCCCGGCGGTCATTCCAAAGAAGTCCACCGCGGGCACGATCAGGCGACCGGCGTCGTCGACCGCGCTCTCTATGGCGGTTGTCGCCACGACCTCCGCGAGGAAGACCCTCCGCTCGGGCGGCGCCTCGAGCGAGTCGAAGATCCGACACTCGCAATGGACGGGGGATTCCTCCACCGTGGGCGCATCGACGGCGGTCGCCGCGCCCCGCGTCAGCCCCGAGAGTTCGAACTTGTCGGCGACGCGTCCGGAGTTCATGTCGACGGTGTCGAACGCCTCGACCATCGACGCGAGCGGGACGTTCAGCACGAACTCGCCGTGGGTCTCCAGAAGTTCCCTCGCCTGATGCTCGAGGCCCGCACTCACCCCTATCTGGGGCGGGTCGCCGCTCACGACGAACGTCCACAGCACCGAGATCTCGTCCGGGTCGCCCGGCCGCCCGTTCACGGTGAGCAGGATCGCCGGGACGGGGGGAAGCATCGGACCGGGCTCCGCAAGCGAGCGGCGAGGTCCGGTGTGCGACGCCGATGGCCTACCCGCGCGCACCGGCATCCCCTCGTCGGGTGCACAGCCCCAACCGGCGGCGACCGCCGCAGCCGCCGAACCGCTTCCCAGAAACCGCCTCCGCGACCAGCCGGACATGGATGACATCTCTCTCACAGCCTCCTCGTGGATGACTCGTCGTTGCCCCGGCACCAACAGATGCCGGGGATGAGGTCCAGGCCCAGGGGTTGGCGCAATAGCCGAGCACGAGGGCGATCAAGAGGGCGAGGAAGCCCTCGTCCAAGTGGCCGATCCCCGGCCATTCAAGCATCAGAAAAGGTCCTCTCCGGGGAGCGCCGATGCCTGCTGGAGCCAGTCCGCCAAGAGGTCCTCGTCCAGTTCGTCGTCCTCGTGGATGTGGAAGTAGCGCACCTGTTCGTGCTTGGATTCCACCGGCGGCACGGGATTCAGCGAGGCGCCGTTGAGGAAGGTCACCTTGATGTACCGCGTGAAACAGTGGAACGAGAGGAACCAGTCTTGGCCCTCGATGCCGTAGAAGGGCGAGTTCCACCGAACCGCCTTGAGGACATCGGGCACGCTCCGCTCGATCAGCCCGTCCAACAGGCGGCCGACCTCGCGTTTCCAGCCCGGCATGGCCGCGATGTACGCCCGCACCGGCTCGTCCCCGTCACCCTTCGGGATTTGCGGATTGCCGCCGGAGAGGAGCCTCGCGACCAGCCCTGCTACCCGTCCGTCCGCGTGAACCGTAGGTTCCCGACCCGCCCCGCGTCGACGATCATGGCCTCGTACTGGCCGCCGACGAGTCCGGAGAAGCGGAGGGTCGGTCCGTCCTCGGTCGTGAGTTGCCCGTCCGCTTCGGCCACGAGCGGGATCGGGTCCCGCGGGCCGACGTGCAGCGTGAGCCCCGCCGAGCCCTCCTCGTCGATCCGATACGTGGCGTCCAACTCGGGGCTGTAGAAGGACCCGGCGTAACGCGAGCGATTCGGGATCTCACGGTCTGGCGGAGCGTCCGGGGCGTCGTCCCCGGCCGCGGCCTCCTCCGCAGCCTCCTCCTCTGCGGTCTCCGCATCCGCAGGCTCCCCCTCCTCATCTTCCGCGATGTCCCGGGGCGGATCCATCGCGTCTTCCAAGTGGATCTCGGCCGTGCTCGCGATGAGGGCCATGGGATCGATCCGCGACCGGTTGCACAGAGCGACGAACGAGTAGCCGGCGTCGGGATAGCGAGACACGCCGGTTCGGTAACCCACCCACGAACCGCTGTGTCCGACGGTGGCCAACCCCCGGTGCTCACCGTGGGAGAGACCGAAAGCGTAGGGAATCGTGTCGCCGGAGGTGAGCACGCCCCGCTCGTGCATGAGCGCGATCCATTCGGGTCCGCCGACCGTACCCTCGGTGAGGTTGCGGTCCCACGCGGCCCATTCCTCCACCGAAGTGTAGATGCCGCCGTCCCCGACCACGTCGAGCGTGGTCATGTTGATCCGGAACCCATCATCGGTCGGCGCATAGCCCGTCGCCCGGTCGGGGACGACCTCGTTGTGGTCGTCGTGGAAATGCGTGCGCGGCATGCCCAGAGGGTCGAAGAACTCGGCGGTGGCGAACTCCCGCAGGCTCTGCCCGGAAACGCTGGCCACGATCTCGGCGAGCAGGACGTAGCCGGAGTTGCTGTACAGGTACTCGGAACCCGGAGGAAAGTTGAGCTCGCGCTGCCGGACGATCGCATCGAGGATGTCCTGACTGGTGATGAAGTCCTCGCTCCGGTTCCCCGCCAGGGAGAAGAGCCCCAGGTAGTCGCGCACGCCGGAGGTGTGGTGGATGAGGTGCCTGACGGTGGGCGGGTCGGGGTAGTCGGGGAATTCGGGTACGTAGCGCTGGACGGGAGCGTCCAGATCCACCTCTCCCCGGAGGGCGAGGAGGGCGACCGCGCCGGCCGTGAACTGCTTGGAAACGGACGCGGTGCGGTAGATGGTCGCGGGGCCGTTCGGGATCCCGTAGTCGAGGTTGGCGGTGCCGTAGCCGACGGCGTGGATCAGGCGGCCGTCCCGGATCACGCCCAGCGAGCAGCCGGGCCCGTCGGCGCCGGCGTATTCGGCGAAGACGGCGTCGACCCGGGCGGCCACCCCGCCGTCCCCGCCCGGAGCGCAGCCTGTGAGCGCGCCGACCAGGATCGCGGCCACCGCGGCCCGGCCGCTCGGCTCCGTGTCGGCCTCCGTGCTCGTACCAGCCGTACGGGGCATGCCGGTCACTCTCCGCTTGAGGGTTCGATCAGGGACTCCTCGCCGCAGCGTCGGCCCAAGCGCAGGCCATTGTCAAGGTCGCTCGGCCGTCCGTGCGTTCGCCGCAGGCCGGTGAACGCGGCGGTTCCACCTCTCCCGGGTCCCCAGCGACCTGAGGCCGTCGACCGTCGAAATCGAAGGCGTCGGGGTTTTCTGAACGATTACGATTCTGCCCCAACAACGATCCGATCCAACCGGTGCGGGTGCTCCATTGGCCTATCATTCCAGAATCGTCGACCGCGAGCTCGCCGAGCGTCTGGAGGGCTACCGGAGCCGTGGTAATCGAGGGTCCCCGGGCTTGTGGAAAGACCACCACGGCGCGGCGAATCGCCGCCAGCGGGGCGCGGCTGGACGTTGATGATGTGGCCCGACGCTTGGCCAGGCTCGAGCCCGCCCGCGTCCTGATCGGCGACGTGGCGGGCTGATCGACGAATGGCGGCTGGAGCCGGCGATCTGGAATCACGTCCGGAGGGCCGTCGATGATCGTGGCCTCCCGGGTCAGTTCATTCTCGCGGGGTCCGCCGTTCCAGCCGATGACGCGACGCGCAACACCGGGGCCGGACGCCTGACACGGCTTCGCATGCGTCCGTTCTCATTCTTCGAACTGGGTCGCTCTTCCGGCGAAGTCTCGCTGGCGGGCCTCCTTGGAGGGGTGCATGCCGGGGCGGGCCGGTCGGTGATCCCGCTTGAGGATCTGGCGGAACTGATCTGCATCGGTGGCTGGCCTCTGAACCTCGAATGCGGCACCGAAGTCGCGCTTGGGGCGAGCAGGGATCACCTGGACGAGATTCGTCGTCTGGACATCGCCGACGGCGATGGCAGGAGGAGGGATCCCGTAAGGGTGGGCATGCTTCTTCGGTCCGTGGCCCGGAACGTCGCAACGCCCGCCGCGACCGCGACCCTCGCCTCCGACGCCGGCGAAGGCGTGTCCGCCATCAAGCAGCACACGGCCGCCGAGTATCTGAGGGCGTTGGAACGCATCATGATCATGGAGAACCAGCCCGCCTGGCCCACTCACCTGCGATCCCGGTCGGTGCTGAGAAACAAGCCGATCCGGCACCTTGCGGATCCCTCTCTCGCCGTAGCGGCCATCCGTGCGACTCCCACGCGGCTCCTCCGCGACCTCGACTTCCTGGGGCTTCTCGAGTCTCTGGTCGTGCGGGATCTGCGGATGTACGCCCAGGCGGCGGACGCCGAGGTGTTTCACTACCGCGAGAAGGCTGGCCTCGAGGTAGACGCGATCATACAGTGCAACGACGGTCGCTGGGCGGCTTTCGAGGTCAAGCTCGGCGAGGGGAGGGTGGACGAAGCTGCGGACAACCTGCTCCGCCTGGCGCGGAAGGTGGACCCGGATCGGATGGGGAAGCCGGCGGCCTTGGGCGTGATCGTGTGCAGCGGGTATGGTTACACCCGCGAGGATGGAGTGAGCGTGATGCCCGTGGGCGCTCTGGGGCCCTGATGTACGGCGTCCAAGCCACCTCCCGAGGAAGGTCTCGATGGCGAACCTGACTGACACGACGCGCCGCGACTTTCTGTTCAACCTTGCCGGCCTCGGAGCCGCGATAGCCACTCCGGCCCGGCTGCTGGGACGCACGCCACCGGTCCAGGCAACGCTGCCCACGCGTCCCATCCCGGGAACACGGGAGACGCTGCCGATCGTCGGGTTCGGCTCTTCGAAGCCCGTGCTCGAGATCCCGACCGAGGGGACGGAGCCCGTGGCCGGCGTGATCCGGGTGCTCCTCGAGCACGGCGGGCGGGTCGTCGACACCTCGCCGCGCACGCCGGAGATCGACGCGGAGTTCGGCACGGTCCTGACGGCGCCGGAGTTCGGCGGCCGCCTCTTCGTCGCCACGAAGATCAACGCGGACGGGGAAGCCTCGGGCATCGAACAGATGCGGCAGAACCAGCGGCTCGTCGGAAGCCGCACTCTGGATCTGCTCGAGGTCGAGAGCATGCGCGATCTGGACGTGCACTGGCCCAACGTGCTCCGATGGAAGGACTCGGGCGAGGCGCGCTACATCGGCGTCACCACCTCCAGCATTCCCCAGCACGAGACGTTCGAATCTTTCATGCGGGCGCAGCCCCTCGACTTCGTGCAGATCAACTACTCGGTGATGGAGCCGCACGCGGAGGAGCGGCTCCTGCCGCTCGCGCAGGACCTCGGGCTGGCCGTCCTCATCAACCGACCGTTCATGAACGGCAGCTACTTCGGCCGCGTGAGCGGGCGCGACTTGCCGGAATGGGCAGCCGAGTTCGACTGTGCGAGCTGGGCGCAGTTCTCCCTCAAGTACATCCTCTCCCACCCTGCCGTGATGTGCGCCCTCACCGAGACGACGAACCCGGAGCACATGGCGGAGAACATCGGGGCCGCCTTCGGCCGCCTCCCGGACGACGCCGCGAAGCGGCGCATGCGGGAGCTGGTCCAAGATTTCTGAAGTCCGGATGCGCGTCGCGAATCTTACCGCGGGCACATGCTACCTCGAAAACATCCTCCTCCGAACGCTCGATTTCCAACCCTGCCGCCTGCGGCAGCACGCCACCGGCCCGGACGTAGTGCGTGACCAAGCCTTGGTCCTCCGGACTTGGGTCCGGCGGAGGCGCCACGAAGCGGTCCCGGCTGACTTCATCGGTGCGGGGGGCGAGATGTCTCCGGAGTGCGCGATGTTGATGATGCCCGTGGCCGAGCCGTAGTGTCGTAAGGAAAAAGATGGCAACATCACTCCGCCAAGCCCGGAGGGCCCCGTGGATCGCCCGTCATCCCCTCTACCGCGCCGTCGCTTCCTCAACTTGGCGGGTGCCGCCCTGGGCCTCGCCGCGACCTCCGCCTGCGCGACCGCCGCGAGGACGCGCGATACGGGAACCGGGCGATCGTCCGCCGGCGCAACCACCGACCGCAACTACACTCCCCAGCGCTTCGACCCGTGGATCGAACTCGACCGCGCCGCCTGGACCCACAACGTGCGCGAGGCCGCGCGGCTGGCGGGTGGCCGCCCCATCCTCGCGGTCGTGAAGAACAATGCGTACGGCCTGGGCGACCGCGCGGTCGGACCGCTCCTCGCCGAGATGCCCGAGGTGGGTGGTATCGCCGCCGTGCGCGTCGAGGAAGCGCTCGCCATGCGGGAGGAAGGGGTGACGAAGCCCATCGTCGTCATGGCCGAGGGATCCGAGAACGAGATCGAGGAGTTGGCGAGGCACGGCGTGCTCCCGTCCGTCTGGCTGGACGATGCCCCGGAGCGGCTGCGGAACGTGTCCAGGCGAATCGGCCGTCCCGTACCCGTCCAGCTCTTCATCGACACGGGGATGAACCGGGAGGGAATGCCGTACACCCGCGCGCGCCGCTGGATCGAGGAACTCGTGGAAAGCGAATACGCCGACGTGAACGGCACCTACACCATGTTCACGCACGACTTGGACTTCGACCGGGAGCAGCTCGCCCGCTTCGAGGAACTCCTCGCCTGGGCCCGCGGGAGGAACCTTCCGCTCGGCACCCTCCACGCCTCACCCTCATTCGAGCTGTTCCACCTGCCCGAGGCGCACTACGACATGGTGCGGCCCGGGAACGCGCTGTTCGGGAACCACCCCGGCGGTGAAGGCGCCGGGGAGATGGCCGACCTCAAGCCCGTGTTCCGCCTGAACGCGCGCGTGGTGCGGGTCGAACGCCTCGAACCGGGCGACGGCGCCGGCTTCTACCGCACGTTCACCGCCGACCGGGCCACTTGGGTGGCGCTGCTGCCGGTCGGCCGCACCGACGGCTATCCGTCCGAAGCGAACGGAACCTGCGAGGTGCTGATCAAAGGCCGTCCGTACCCGGTCGCCGGAGGGGTGAATTCCGCGCACACCATTCTCGACATTGGTTCCGAGAAGACGGTCGACGTCGGCGATGTTGCCACCCTCGTCGGCCCCGATCATCCGTCCGTGCTTCCCCACACGGTCGCCGAGCGGACGGGGCGCGGCTTCCTCGGCATCATCCAGTCCATGAATCCGCGCCTCCCGAGACGGGTGGTGTAGTCCCCCTCCCGGTCAGTTGCAGCGCGCCGCAATCGATGCGACGACGGCGTCGATCTCTTCGCGGGTGTTGAAGAAGTGGATTGAGAGGCGGAAGTCGCGCTCCTCCCGAACCGGCGAGCCGAGGATCCCCTCGTCCTCGCGGAGGTCGCCATACAACTGCGTGGCGTCGCACCCTTCCGGGAGCCGAACCACGAACACGCCCGAGCGGTCCGGGCGCGTCCGCGGGGACGCGACCCCCAGCCCCTCCGCGGCGTCGACGACTTCGATCGCGTAGTCGACGAGCGACTGGATCCGCTCTTCGACCCTCTCGAGGCCGATCTCCTCCATCCACTCCACGGCGCGGGTGAAGCCGGCGAAGTCCGCCAGCGCGCGCGTGCCGAATTCGTAGCGGGCGGCGCTGGGAAGCAGCGTGTAGCCGCCTTCGTAGTCCATCGTCGCGTGACTGTGGGAGCCCGCCCAGCTCAGCCGCACGTCGTCGAGGAGTTCCCGGCGCACGAAGAGTGCCCCCGTACCCTTCGGGCCAAGCAGCCACTTGTGGCCACAGGTGGAGTAGCCGTCGCAGCCGAGAGCCCGGAAGTCCGTGACGACGCAGCCGGGGCCCTGCGCCCCGTCCAGGTGGTACCGTACGCCGCGGGAGCGCAGGAGGTCGCCCAGTTCGGCGGACTCGCCGGCCCTTAGCGCCCGTCCGTTGTTCCGCGATACATGGCTGATGCTCACCATCCGCGTCCGGTCCGAGAGCTGGCCGCGGACTTCGTCGATGAGTGGGGTGCCGGGACTCAGGTCGATCTCGCGGATCACGATCCCGAACCGGTCCCGGAGGACGTACCAAGGGATGACGTTGGCGGGGTGCTCCGTGTTGGAGATCACGACCTCGTCGCCCGGCTCCCAATTCACGCTCCAGGCGATGATCGAGATCCCCTCGGAAGTGCTGTGCGTGAGCGCGACCTCCTCGGTTTCGGCACCGAATAGACGCGCCAGTTGCGCTCTCAGATCGGGTTCGATGCGGGCCATCTCGGCCGAGATGCGGGGCTCGGCCGGGCTCCTGTTCTGGAAGGCTAGCCGTTCCTGGACGTGGTCGATGACCGCCTCGGAAGCGGGACCGATCCCGCCGGTCTGGAAGTACAGGCTCCGCGTCGCCGCAGGGATCTCGGCCCGCGCCCTCGCCACCCAGGCTTCCTGCGGAGGGCGCGAGCCGACGGGGCGCGAAACCGGGTCGGCGGGTGAACGCGTACCGGGATCGGGCAGCGCACCGGGATCGGGCAGCGCACCGGGGTCGCGGAGCGCGCCGACCCGGCCGGGGTCCAGGGCCAGCCGCCCGACGGGCACGATCGGAGCCAGCGCCAGCGCGCCGACGGACCGGCGGAGGAAGCTTCGTCGACTCGTGTTCACCTCCGCGGCCTCCTTGTTCTATGCGCCGCCTACGGTTTCGTCTGCGGATCCTCGTCGCTGAGGATGAGCCAGCGGAGTTCCCGGTTACTCACCGCGCGGCGGAGGGGCGCGGCGGCGCGGTAGAAGATGAGCCCCAGGGCCGCCCAGGCGACGAGAACGATCCACTCGGCGGGGATCCGGCCCCCCGCCCCGTGGTAGGGTTCCCAGATCGCGGCGCCGACGAGCCCCAGGGCGAGGACGGCGCTCGGATACAGGAAGGCGCGGCCGCCGGGGACGGTGTAGGGACGCGGGTGGCCGGGTCGCGTCCTCCGCAGCCGCAGCACGCCCAGCACGACGACCAGGAAGACGAGCCCGGCCGAGATCGCCGCCCCTCCGACGATGACGAGGATGGCGTTGCGGCCGAACAGCGTGCCCACGCTCCCCATGACGGCGACGAACAACACGGCGGCCGACGGTGAGCCGTAGCGGTCGTGCACCTTGGCGAGCCGGTGCGGGATCATGTGCGCGCGAGCCATGGCGAAGACGATCCGCGTGGAGGCGAAGAAGATCGCGTTCCACGTCGTGATCAGCCCGCAGAGTCCGGCGAAGAGCACGACCCGGCCCAGAAGCGGCGAACCGAGCGCGGCCTCGATCGCCGCCGCGGCCGGCAGCTCCGACGCAAGCAGTTCAGCGCGGGGCATGCTCATCGCGGTCGCCAGAATCACGAGGCAGTAGAAGACGAGGGCGAACAGGATCGAGGCACCCATGACGCGCGGCAGCAGTCGCAGCTTCGCATCCTCCTCCACCTCCTCCATCGCCTGCGGAATCGTGTCGAAACCGGCGTACCAGAACGCGGCGGTCCCGAGCACGATGCCCACGCCGACCAGCGCCGCCCCCGGTGTCGTCCCCGTGAACATGGGCTCGAGGTTCTCGACGCTGCCCCCCCCCACCCCCGCGATGACGAAGATCAGAGTGAGGACGATGAGCCCGCCCGTCATCAGATCCTGGAACCAGGCGGCGGTCTTCCCTCCGCGGTAGTTGATGAGCGTGATCCCGGCCATCACGGCGAGTCCCAGGGCCAGGCTCCACAGCCGCACCTCCTGCCCCAGCAAGGTGTAGATGACCGGACCGCCGAACCCGGGGACGAGAGCGGACACGACCCATTCCACCGAGATCGCCTCGAAGGAGGTCGTGAAGATGTAGGAGAAGGCGAGGAACCACGCGGCGGCGAAACTCCAGCGCGCCCCATACGCCTCGAACACGTACGCGACCTCGCCACCGGTGACCGGATACGCGGCCGCCATCTCCGAGTAGCAGAGCCCGATCGCGAGCATGCCCAAGCCGCCGCCCACGAAGCCGAGGATGGCGCCGACCGCGCCGGCGCCGCTCAGCCACGACCCCATGACCGTGATCCAGCCGACCCCGATGATGGTGCCGAAGGCGAGCGAGAAGAGCGACCGAAGTCGGATCCCTCTCCCGAGTTCCCGCCGCTCTCCGATGGCGTCCGGAGTTCTGCGCCTGAAGTCGTTCACCGTCCGCTAGCCGATACGCCGAAAGGTGGGGCGGTGCGGGCGCATGCCAGCTTCCAGGGGGAATGGGTCCACGTCAGTACCGGGACGGCGTGGCCGAGAGCCCGAGCATTTCGCGCGCCTGCGCGGGTGTTGCGACCTCGCGGTTCAGCTCGTGCGCGATGCGGGCGGCCCGTTCCACGAGCTGGCGGTTGCTCTCCACCTTCTGCCCGCGGCGGTAGTAGATGTTGTCCTCCAGGCCGACGCGGACATGTCCTCCCATGAGGGTGGCGAGCGTGGTCATCGGAAGCTGGTGCGGCCCGATTCCGGAGCACAGCCAGACGGAACCCGCGGGGAACTCCCGGACCATGTTCACGACGTTGTCGACGGTGGGCCAGCTCGACGTCTGGTAGCCCATCACGGTCTGAACCCAGTAGGGCGGCTCGATGAGGTCCTGCGCCATCAGGTCGCGGATCACCCACCCGCAGCCGGGGTGGTAGGTCTCGAGTTCGGGCTTGATGCCGCGCGCCTTCATTTCCGCCGCGAAGTGCGCGATCTGCTTGTAGGAGAAGGGCGTGCAGTCGTCGAAGTCTATCGCGGGGCGGGGGTGCGCGTACTCCTCCCCGCGCGGCTTGAGTTTGAACTTCCCCATGTCCGGGGCGAGGTTCAGCGACGCGACCTCGGGGTTGGCGTCGAGACAGGAGAGGCGCTGTTCATCGTCCATCCACAGGTCGCCGCCGGTCGTGTTGTTGATGATGATATCGGGACAGCGCTCGCGCAGGCGGCGGTTCGCCTCGAGCCACACCTCGCTCGTCGTCGCCCCCTTCCACAGCGTCCCGGGGTCGCGGGCGTGGATGTGCACCATCGAAGCGCCCGCGTCGTACGCCTCGCCCACGGACGCGGCCAGCTCCCCGGACGTCTCCGGGAGGGCGTCGTTGTACTCCTTGCCTTGGATGCCGCCGTTTGCGGCGAGACAGATAATGACGGGGGGCATGCCGTCGGCGACTCTGTCCATGTAGGCGTAGGGATCGCCGTAGTTCCAAGTCTTGCTCACGTGCTCCTCGGAGGACGGTTACGCTACGTTACGGGAGGGTTGTTCTCGGCCTTCCGACGCCAACGGATGCCGCTTACCCGTTGGGAGCCTCGGCAATCTCACACCGATTCACAAGAGGATGCCATGTCCGGCACGGAGCGCGTTGCACGAATCGTCGCCATCATCGGCGCGGGGACGATGGGACGGCGAATCGCGTACGGCTGCGCGGTGCGGGGCGTGCGCGCGAGGCTGCACGATGTCTCCGAAGCTGCGCTCGCGGGGGCGATGGAGGACGTGCGCGCGCTGCTCGAGGCTGCGGACGGAGGGGACGGTCCCGGGGCCCCCGGGGGAGTTGCGCTCGTGGAGGTATGCCGGGATCTCGAGGAGTGTGTGAGGGAGGCGGACTGGGTCATCGAGACGGTCCCGGAAGACCTCGCATTGAAACGCGCCGTTCTCGGTCAAGTCGGTGCGGCGACGCCGCCGGACGCGTTCATCGCCTCCAACACCTCCTCGCTGCCGGGTTCGTGGTTGGCGGAGTCGACGGGCCGTCCCGGGCGGTTCACGAACATGAACTTCGGCCCGCCGGACGATCTCAAGGTCGAGGTCATGGGACACTCCGGCACCGACCCCGCGACGACCGACGCGGCGAAGCGGTTCCTGCGCGGGCTCGGCCTCGTGCCGATCGTCGCCCGCCGCGAGATCCAGGGCTATCCGACCAACCGGATCTGGCGCGCCGTCAAGAAGGAATCGCTCCACCTGATCGCCGGTGGATATCTGACCGCGGAGGAGATCGACCGGGCGTGGATGCTCGATTGGGGCACGCCGATAGGGCCGTGCGGACTCATGGACGTGGTCGGCCTCGACGTGGTGCGCGCCATCGAGAACGTGTACTACGAGGTCTCCGGAGACCCGTCGGACAGGCCGCCCGACTTCCTCGACCGAATGGTCGAGCGCGGGGAACTCGGCGTGAAGTCCGGGAAGGGATTCTACACGTACCCGTCCCCCGCCTTCGAGCGGGAGGGCTGGCTCACGGCCTCCGACGACTGACTCGCGCATCCCCCGGCCGATGCGTGCCACGGGGCCGATTACGGACGGCCGCCGGCTACCAAGTCACCACGCCCTCGCGGCTGACGCGCAATTCGTCGCCGGTCTCGACCTGATCGAGCAGTTCGGACCCCAGCCGGTCCACGCACACGATCGGCGTGTCGAGCCAGACATCGGCGAGGATGAGACCTCCGGCGGTGAGCGGGTCCACATCCCCGGGCAGGAGGAGTCCGGCGGGGGCGAGGCCGAGTTCCGCGATGCGCTCCCAGCAGGGCCCGGCCGATGTCGAGCCGACGCAGAAGGGCGCGATGACGATCCGCCCCGTGAGTGGCTCGCCGAAGAGCGCGGCGTTCTGCGGATCCCCGCACACGGCGGTGTCGATCGCCCCGTCGAACTGGTCGCAGAAGCTCGCGAAGGGGTTGAAGCCGACCCGGGACACGGCGGCGGGTGCCGCGATCTCGCCGGCGATGAGCGCCCGGCCCCGGTGGCGGGGCATTAGGCGCCCGAAGCCCCGTCGGACAGGGCACCCGCCCCGTCGGAAGCTCCCGCGGCGGCGCCGGTGTCCCCGGTCACCATCACCCGGAGGAGTGCATCGTCGTCGAGCATGTACACGTTGCGGCTGTAGTAGCGGAGCTTGTTCGAGTTCGTGACGACGCAGGCGGGCGCGAGGATCGGATCCTGCATGAACGCCTCGAGGCAGAAGGAACCCACATGTCCTCCGGCGAGGGCGAGGGTCGCGAAGCCCGGATGTTCGGCCCGGAAGCGGGACACCACGCCGGGGGCCGCGACGAAGACCGTCTCCACCGCGAGGCGGTCGCGCCCGGCGCGCGCGAGTTCGCTCTCCACCGCATTGGTCCACGCGCAGAGCTGGTCGTAGGTGAGGTGCGGACAGCCGAGCAGCACCTTGTTCGGCCGCAACGCCTCGAGCGGAGGGTCGGCGGTCAGCGACGCCCCGGCCGACTCGATCTCCTCCCGGTCGATCGTCAACCGGCGAGCGTCGTCGCGGATGAGCCGCCGGCCGTAGCGCTTCGCCTCCACGGTGACGCCTTCCACATGGAAGAGGCCGACGCCGCCGCCCACGGAGGCGTTCGTCCCGAAGTCGCGCAGGAACTTCCGGCTGGCCGGATGTGCGCCGCCCTCGAGCATGTCGGCGAGGCCCGTCACCCACGGGATCCCGTCCCCCACCTCGCGTCCCACGAGGTAGCCGAGCACTTGGCCGTTGATCGGCCCCGCCGCCTCGACCTCGACGAGCCAGTTCGCGCGCCGCCCCTCGTCGGTCAGCAGGCCGGCGAGCGGCGTCTTGCCGACGACGTTGGAAATGAGGTCGATGATCCCGGGATTCCGGTGCGTGCGCGCGCCGATGACGGAGTTCGCGTACACCACCGCGGAGGACTCCGCCCACGCCACGATCTGGCCGTAGGAGGGCCGGTTCGCCACCTCCTCAAACCAAGGCGTGCAGGTGAGGCCGCCCGCGTCGCGCAGGCCCAGCTTCGCGAGCGCCTCCCGGTAGCGCACCTCCATCGGGTACGCGCGGTCGAGCCGCTCCCGCTGCTCGTCGGTCAGATCCGACAGCGTCTCGTTGAGGATCGTCGCCGGGTCGGCCGTGAAGGCAAGCGCGGCCCGGACCCCGGCCTCGACGAGCGACTCCAGAAACTCGGTCCGCGCCCCCACGCCGGGCGTGGATTCCGGAATCACGAGGTGCCCCGGACCCTCCACCGGCACGAGCCGTTCCGCATCCATCGCCTCGCCGAAGCGGACCATGGTGAGGAGGAGCTTGCGGGGGATCTCCCCGCGGCTCCCGCCGAGAACCTCTCGCTCGTCTCGGGTCAGATCCATTCCGGGAGGCTCGGTCGCGGGCTGCGGATTCACAAGGGCCCCGTGCATGTGGGCGACAGTCGGCACCATGTGTGACGACCTTCCCTTGACCGGGCAAGCCGCACCGGGCATCTCTACTTACGAAGATGTTCGTACACGCCCGGTGACCCACCACGCGGTGGAGCCGCCCGAGACCGTGCCGAACGGAGGCGAAGCCTTGAGAGATGCGAGATTCAGCGACCGCGAGCTGGACATCATGAGCGTCCTGTGGCGCAGGGAGTCCGGCTCCGTGAGCGAGGTCCTGGACGCGCTCGAGGATGAGGTGGGCTACACGACGGTCCTCAAGATCCTCCAAATCTTGGAGAAGAAGGGCGCCGTCCGGCACGAGGCAGAAGGTCGGGCGTATCGCTACTTCCCGCTCGTCGCCTCCGCGACGGCGGGCGAAACGGCTTTGGCCCGGATCCGGGACAAGATCTTCGGCGGGTCGGCGGAACTCGTTCTCGCCCAGCTCATCTCGGGCAGGGAGGTCTCGCCGGAAGAACTGGAGCGCATGCGGCGGATCCTCGACGAACTGGAGGAGGGTGAGCCATGACTCTGGCCACGATGATCTATGGACTGATCGTCGCGGGCCTCATGGGCGGGGCCGCATGGTTCCTTGACCGGGGTCTCCGAGCCCTCGGTCGGCCGACCCGGTGGGTCTGGCTCGGCGCCCTCGGGGTCGGTGGACTGGCACCGCTCTTTCCCCGATTCCTTCCCGCCGCGGCAATCGCGGGCGGTCCTGGACCCTTCGCTCTTCCCGTCCGCGCCCTGTATGAACTCGGGGCACCGGCTCCTCCGCTCGCCCGGCAGCGAGCGAGCATGTTCACCGGGGCCGGGTTCGAGGACGCTCTCGGAGCCCTCTGGATCGCGGGTTCCGTCCTCGTCGTCCTCCTCTTCGCCCTGGTCTGTCTGCGGCTGCGACGGTGAAGATGTGATGTGCTTATCTAAACCACTGCTATAGCAACACTTACAGGTTTGGCTATCGAGTGATTACCTCATTCTGTCCCTCTTCTCAGACTGGAATTCAATCGACGCCATCGGAGGTCCTTGGACTTCTGCCAAGCCGTGGCGAGCGTCCCCCGTGAGTGCAAATCGTGGGGGGACTGGGCTCATCGGCCGGGGATGCGAGTGCTGGCCTATTCGATCCGCCAGCTAACCACGTACTCTTCGTCGAAAGCACCCCGCAGAATCCCCCATACAAGCGATCCTCGGCTCGTCACCACTTCCGCATCGGCCGGAGCTTGGACACAGTAGAGCAGGCGGCCATCCGCTGAGTACACGTCGTACAGCGACGGCTCCGCCCATGTGATCCGGGGTTCGTCGCCTTCGAGGTAGTCGAGCCACAGTTCCGGGATCGGCTCGCCGGTATCGAGCGCCTCGGAGTATCGGTGGATCCAGATCCTTCCGTCCAGATCGACCCACAGGCCTCGATACGCGGGCTTGCGCGTAGGAACGTCCCGGAACGACATACGGGACCTCCGCTCGGCGAAGGCGACCCGCGCCCGCCACTCCGCACGTTCTTCGGCCTTCACCTCTACGGGCCGGAATCCCTCCCGCTCCACTTCGATCGTTCCGGCAGGATCCAGAATCGAGAACGCGTAGGTTGCGTTGTGCCCCGCCACGAGGTGGCCGAACGGGCTCAGCGCGTCCAACGCCTCCTCCGGGAAGGGGCTGCGATGACCCGCCCGAGTGTGGATCACGATGGGTTCGGCCAGCCCGCGCGGCATCGCTTTGGGAGCCGTGATGGTGTCGAGGACGGTGCCATCCGGCGACAGGCGCAGGTAGCCGTACTGCACCGTGGCCATGTCGCTCTGATCGGGGGCAAGCGACGGCGAATTGGCAAAGATCCGCAGGTAGTACCGACCGGCGGAGTCCGTGAGGAAGGCTCGGTCCACGAAGGGATATGGTGGATTCACCCCTTCGGTTCTGATGGCCTGTTCATACTCGCCATCCGTGGAGAACACGGTGATCCTTCGGTTGCCCCGGTCCCAAGCGGCCAGACGACCGTCCGGCAGGACCGACACACCGGCGATTGATCGGAATTCGCCCGGTCCCTCGCCCTCTCGACCGATCCAGCGCACGAACCTCCCGTCCGCCCCGAACTCCCGGATGGAAGACTCGTGCGCGTCGGCCACATACACCGTTCCCGACTCGGTGACGGCGATGGAGTTGATCTCCGTGAACGAGTATTCAGGCGCACCGTCGAGTGAACCTATGCGGCCATGCTCGACCAGTTGGGCGCACTCCTGGTCCGGGCTGCCTCCGAGACCGGCAAACACGAAGACGATCATCGCTCGCCAGTTGCGCTCCGGCCGGAGCCGGTAACGAGGAGTCGGCTTCAACGTGATGCGGTCCAAACGGTTCATGCCTAACGATATCCGACGCTCGGATCGACGGTCAATGTTCCGGGGTGGAGGGCGGAGTACTAGACTTACTCTGGGAAGACTGTCGAGGCCCCTCGGCAGTAGCGCGTCCGTGCAGCATTGGATGGGGCAGGTAATACCGTGAGCGACAGCGGCATAATTGGCGAAGCCTACGGCCGGAAGATCCACGCCCGCGAAGTGGTCGCCATCGACGAGGCCGGGGGCGGGTTGTGTTGGGTCCGCCTGACCCGGTTCGGTGACGACTGGCTCCTGATTCGCTCCGATGCCCGCGACGTGTCGCGCGCCGTGCGGAAGCTCCGCCAGATTCCGGCGGGCGAGCAGTCGGACCGGTTCCCAGAGGTTGGGGGGTGAACCCGCCCCTGCCCCTTGTCTCCGATGCGTTGGCCGTCGCCGTCGGACGGTTCGCCGACGACCGGGCCGCGACCGCAAGCTCGCTCGCAACGGCCCGGCCACTGCCGTCTCTGGCGGCGCACGGGGCGGGGTTCGCGGGCAGGGGCAGGGCTGGCTTGAGCCACGCTTCGGTGGTCAGTATCCATCTCACAAGCGGACGCCCGTTTTTCGCGAAGCAACCTGCCTCGCAGCGCCCCTTTGCGACGCTTCCGCTTCGGCGCCCGTTCTTGCCCGGTTCGATCATCCGTGAACGCTCCCCGCCGGGCTGGGCGTCGGGAAGGTCGGGCAGGAGTATTCGCGCGGCGGACGCGCCGTCCAAGTGCGGTCCTGCTGCACCAGCGCGTTGGCGAGGACGAGGAGCTTCCGCATCACGGCCGTCAGGGCGACCTTGGGCGGCTTCCCGTTGGCGAGGAGTGCCTCGTACTTCCGCTTGAGGTCGGGATTGTGCTGGACCGCGACCACCGCGGGCATGTAGAGCAGTGTGCGGACCCGGTCCCTGCCGCCCTGGATGAAGCTCCGTCCCTTCCAGTTTCCGGACTCCCGGGTGACCGGGGCGAGTCCGGCGAGGCTGGCGGCGCGCGCCCTGGTGAGCATGCCCAGTTCGGGCATCAGAACGATCAGTCCCGCGGCGGTGATGTCGGAGATGCCCGGGATCGAGGTCAGGATCTCGGCCCGCCGCTCCATTTCCTTCTCCTCCCCGATCCGCTGCCGGATCTCGGCATC
>JAAXHJ010000025.1 GCA_012270965.1 Candidatus Palauibacter poriticola | reverse complement strand
GCGTCGTCACCGCCATCCACGACTAGCGGACTGCCCCGGAAAACGAGACGGCGCACGGATATGGCGCAGAAGATTCGGATTCGGCTGAAGGCCTTCGACCCGGCCGTGATCGACCAGACGGCGGCGGACATCGTTCGGACCGCGCAGAAGACCGGTGCGTCCGTCAGCGGGCCGATCCCGCTCCCGACGCGCCGTCAGTTGTTCACGGTCCTGCGGAGCCCGCACGTGGACAAGAAGTCGCGGGAACAGTTCGAGCTGAAGACGCACAAGCGGCTCATCGACATCCACAACTCCCGCCCGCAGACGATCGACGCGCTGACGAAGCTGGATCTCGCGGCCGGCGTCGATGTGGAAATCAAAGTCGAGTAGCTAGATGCCCGGGTTGATCGGCCGAAAAATCGGCATGACGCAGATCTTCGACGACGACGGGAAGGCCGTCGGTGTCACCGTGCTGGAGGTCGGACCCTGCCCGGTCGTCCAGATCAAGACCGCCGAGCGCGACGGCTACGATGCCGTGCAGCTCGGCTTCGGCCGCGTGAAGGAGGGGCGCGTGCGGAAGCCGGCCGCGGGCCACGCCGCACGCGCCGGCCTCGACTACGTACCGCGCGTCCTCGCGGAGTTCGACTTCGAGGGCGAGAAGGTCGAGCTGGGCCAGGAACTCACGGTCGGCATGTTCGACGTCGGATCGCGGGTGAACGTGACGGGAACGACCAAGGGTCGCGGGTTCCAGGGCGTCGTGAAGCGGCACGGCTTCGGCGGGGGCCGCGGCTCCCACGGCGGAACGTCCATTCTCAGGGCTCCCGGCTCGATCGGGGCGGGCACGGACCCGTCCCGCGTGATCAAGGGGCGGAAGATGGCGGGCCGCATGGGGGGGACGCGACGCACGGCGATGAGCCGGAAGATCATTCGGGTCGACGCCGAGAAGAACCTCCTGGTCGTTCAGGGTTCCGTCCCGGGCGCGCGAAACAACCTCGTCATGGTGAGGCCGGGCCGATGAAGGTCGCGACGTACAGCGCCGACGGCACGGCGGGGGCCGAGCGGGCCCTGCCGGAGACGCCGTTCGACGGCGTGGTCAATGAGGACGTGCTCCATCAGGTCGTCACCGCCGTGCTGGCGAACCGTCGGCAGGGGACTGCGTCGACGAAGACCCGTTCGACGGTGCGCGGAGGGTCGCGGAAGCCGTGGCGGCAGAAGGGGACGGGACGCGCCCGGGCCGGCTCGATCCGTTCGGCGCTGTGGCGCGGCGGCTCCGTCGTCTTCGGTCCGCAGCCGCGCTCCTATCGCGTGCGCGTGCCGCGGCGGGTGCGCCGATTGGCGATCCGTTCCGCACTCAATACGAGAGCCATGAACGGCGATCTCGCGCTCATCGAGCCGCTGGCCTTCGATCCGCCGAAAACCCGGCGCGTCGCCGCGCTGCTGGCCGGCATCGGCCGCGGCTCGGAGAACATCCTCTTTCTCACCGCGGGCCACAAACCCGATGTCCACCAGTCGGCCAGGAACCTGCCCGGCGTGCGCGTGCTCCCGTGGGGAGAGGCGTCGGCGTACGACATCCTCTGGTCCGACCTGGTACTCGTCGAGTCGTCCGTCTTCGATGCGGCGGGGGATTCCGCCTTCGACGCGGCGGGGGATTCCGCCTTCGACGCGGTGGGGGACTCCGCCGGGGAAGGTGACGCATGACGCGCCCACCGCACGAGATCATCCTGCGTCCGCTCTTCACGGAGAAGACCTCCACGAGCCTTCAGTCCGAGGGGACCGACGGGGTGGGACGGCGTCTCCAGGCACGGATCGACCGCGGCGAGGTGGAGCCGCGTCCCAAGTACACCTTCGAGGTGGCGCCGAACGCGAACAAGATCGAGATCCGCCACGCCTTCGAGGCGATGTTCGAGGGAAGGCGAGTCACCTCCGTGCGCACGATGAACGTGCGGGGGAAGAAGAGGCGCATGGGGCGCACGGTGGGCCGCAGGCCGCACTGGAAGAAGGCGATCATCGAGGTGGCGGATGGTCCCGTCGACGTGTTGGAGGGAGGCTGACCGATGCCGATTCGCAAGTTCAAGCCGGTCACGGCGGCCTCTCGATACCGCAGCGTATCGACGTTCGAGGAGATCACCCGCAGCGAGCCGGAGAAGTCTTTGACGGAAGGTCTGCCGAAGAAGTCCGGCCGCAACCATCACGGACATATTACGAGCCGGAGGCGGGGGGGCGGCCACAAGCGGCGTTACCGGCGCATCGACTTCAAGCGCCGGAAGGACGGCGTGCCCGGCGTCATCGCGGAGATCGAATACGATCCGAATCGTTCCGCCCGCATCGCGCTCATCCACTACGCGGATGGGGAGAAGCGCTACATCCTCCACCCTCGGGGCCTCGGTGTCGGCGACACCATCCTCTCCGGGTCGGGGATCGACCCGAACGCGGGCAACTGTCTGCCGCTGCGCGAGGTTCCGCTCGGGACGGTCGTACACGGCGTGGAACTCGTGCCCGGCAAGGGCGCGCAGCTCGCGCGCTCGGCCGGCGCGTCCGTCCAGGTCGTTGCGAAGGAGCGGGGAACCGTCACGCTGCGGCTCCCCAGCACCGAGATGCGCATGGTGCCGGAATCGTGCCGGGCCACGGTCGGGCAGGTCGGCAACGTCGACCACGAACTCGTTCGAGCCGGGAAGGCGGGCCGCTCGAGGTGGAAGGGTCGGCGGCCCAAGGTGCGCGGCGTGGCGATGAATCCGGTCGACCATCCGCTCGGCGGTGGGGAGGGGCGCAGTTCCGGCGGCCGTCCGCCCGTCTCGCCGTGGGGCAAGCCGGAGGGCCGCAAGACGAGAAGGAAGCACAAGCCGAGCGACAAGCTGATCGTGCGCGGCCGCAAGCGCGGCAGGGCCACGAAGTAGGAGCGGGAGATCCGATGCCGAGAAGCGTGCGCAAGGGACCGTACATCGACGAGAAGCTGCTGATGAAGGTGCAGCGGATGAACGATTCCGGAGACAAGTCGGTGATCAAGACGTGGGCCCGGGCTTCGACCATCAGCCCGGACTTCGTCGGACACACGCTCGCGGTGCACAACGGCAACAAGTTCATCCCGGTCTACGTGACGGAGAACATGGTGGGGCACAAGCTCGGAGAGTTCGCGACGACGCGAACCTTCCGCGGGCACGCCGGTTCCGCGCGAGACCGGAGGGGCAGAGTCTGATGGGGGGCAGAGTCTGATGCAGGCGACGGCGAGGGCGAGGAACCTCGGCATGTCCGCCCGGAAGATGCGTCTGGTCATCGACCAGATACGCGGGCGAGACGTCAACGAGGCCTACGCCATCCTGCAATTCTCGAAGAAGAAGGCGGCGCTCCCGATCGGAAAGGTGCTCCGTTCGGCCGTCGCCAATGCCGTCTACCAAGCGGACGAGGGCGGCGAAACGCTGGACGTGGACGAACTCTATGTGCGCGAGGCGTACGTGGACGAGGGCAGGACGCTTCGGCGCTGGCGGGCGCGGGCCTACGGACGCGCGACCCCCCGGCTCAAGCGAAGCAGTCATGTGACGGTCGTCGTGGACACGAGAGACTAATGGGCCAGAAGACACACCCGTACGGATTCAGGCTCGGCGCGGTCAAGCCGTGGCGGTCGCGCTGGTATGCGCACGGCAGGGATTTCCCGAAGCTCCTTGCTGAGGACGAGAAGTTGCGGAAGTACCTGCACGCGCGGCTCGGGCACGCGGCGATCGCCCAGGTGGAGATCGAGCGCAAGCCGTCCAAGATCGTCGTCACGATCCACACGGGCCGCCCCGGCGTCGTCATCGGCAAGCGCGGAGCCGAGGTCGACAAGCTGCGCGACGAACTTGCCCTGCTGACGGATGCGGAGGTTTCCGTCAACGTCGAGGAGATCCGCCGTCCGGAGACCCAGGCTCAACTCGTGGCGGACAACGTGGCCCATCAGTTGACGCAGCGGATCAGCTTCCGGCGCGCGATGAAGCGGGCCGTGCAGGCGGCGATGCGGGCGGGCGCCGGCGGCATTCGCATTCAGTGCGGCGGACGACTCGGCGGGGCCGAGATCGCGCGCTCGGAGGGCTATCACGAGGGGCGCGTGCCGCTGCACACGCTGCGCGCGGACATCGACTACGCGGAGCGGCAGGCCCGGACGACGTTCGGCACGATCGGCGTGAAGGTGTGGATCTTCCACGGCGAGATCGTGGAGGACCGCCGCGGTCAGACGTACACCGCCGGTGGTCGCCGCCGCGCGGGACGCGGCCGCGGCCGCGGCCGCGGGCGAGGATAGAGACACGACATGCTGCAACCGAAGCGGATCAAGTACCGGAAACAGCAGAAGGGACGCATGCGCGGTGCCGCGCATCGCGGGAACAAGGTCTCGTTCGGCGACTACGGGCTTCAGGCCGTCGAACCGGGCTGGATCACGAACCGTCAGATCGAGGCGGCTCGAGTCGCCATGACGCGGCACATCAAGCGTGGCGGGAAGGTCTGGATCCGCATCTTTCCGGACAAGCCGCTCACGCAGAAGCCCGCGGAGACCCGGATGGGGAAGGGGAAGGGCAACCCCGAGTACTGGGTCGCGCCGGTGAAACCGGGCCGGGTGATGTTCGAACTCGAGGGGGTCGACATCGACCTCGCGCGGCGGGCGATGCAGTTGGCCTCGGCGAAGCTTCCGGTCAAGACGCGCTTTTTGGAGCGGGAGGACTAGGTGACGCTGCACGCGATGGAGATTCGCGAATTCACCGACGAGGAACTCGCCGAGGAACTCGCCCGCGCGAAGGACGAAATCGCGCGTCTGCGCTACCGGGCCGCGTTCGAGGAACTCGAGAACCCGTCGCTCCTGAAGACGTTGCGTCGCAGGATCGCGCGCTTGAAGACCGTGCAGGTCGAGCGGGCGCGTAGCGAGGAGAACCAGGGTGGCTGATCAATCGGCGACGAAGGGCCGGCGCAAGGTTCGGCTCGGAACGGTCGTGAGCGACCGCATGGAGAAGACCGTCGTGGTGTCCGTCGAGCGACGGCTCGCGCACCCGCTGTACGGCAAGCAGGTGAGCCGCGGCAAGCGGTATCAGGCACACGACGAGGAGAACGAATACCGGGTGGGTGACGTGGTCCGGATCGAGGAGACCCGTCCGCTCTCCAAGCTCAAGCGCTGGCGCGTGCTCGAGCTGGTCCAGCGTCCGGAGTAACGGGGGCACGGCGAGATGATTCAGCAGGAATCGATGGTCCGCATCGCGGACAATTCCGGTGCCCGCCGGGCTCTCTGCATACGAGTCCTGGGCGGGTCGCGCCGCCGGTACGCCCGCGTGGGCGACGTGATCGTGGCGACGATCAAGGACGCGACCCCGCACGGCAATGTGAAGAAGGGCCAGGTGGTGCGGGCGGTCGTCGTGCGGACGGCGAAGGAGAGCCGGCGGCGCGACGGCAGCTACATCCGTTTCGATGAGAACGCGGCGGTGATCATCAACGACGCCGGAGAGCCGACCGCGACACGGATCTTCGGGCCGGTGGCGCGCGAACTCCGCGAGAGGAAGTTCATGAAGATCGTGTCGCTTGCCCCCGAAGTGATCTGAGCGCCGCACGAGGATCAGAACCGAAGATGACACGTAAGAAACTGCACATGAGGACCGGTGACACGGTTCGGGTGATCGCCGGCAACTATGCCGGCGTCGAGGGCCCGGTGCTGCGCACGATCCCCTCGCGAGGGCTCGTCGTGGTGCAGGACGTGAACATGCGCAAGCATCACAAGCGTCCCGTGGCCAACGCGAGGGGTGGGGTCACCGAGGGTGGTATCGTCACCTACGAGGAGCCGATCAGCGCGTCGAACGTGATGCTCGTGTGTCCCCAATGCGAGGAGCCGGCGCGGGTGCGCCGCCGCCGCGACGCGGATGGCACGATCGAGCGGATCTGCAGGCGCTGTGACTACCCCATCCCGACTGCGGGCTAGCGGCGTGCGGCAGGAGGCACGTCGGGACGGCAGGGAGAGATGAGTTCGGAAAACGGAAAACCGCGGCTGCGGAAGCACTACGAGGACACGGTCCGGGGGAAGCTTGCCGATACGTTCGGCTTCGAGAACCCGCACCAGATCCCGAAGCTCGAGAAGATCGTGATCAACGCCGGGCTCGGCGAGGGGAAGGACAATCCCAGGCTGATCGAGTCCGCTTCGAAGGAGATCGCCGTGATCAGCGGCCAGCGGCCCGTCGTCACGCGGGCGCGGAACTCGATCTCGAACTTCGGTCTGCGCGAAGGCATGCCGATCGGGACGATGGTGACGCTTCGCAATGCCCGCATGTACGAGTTCCTCGACCGGTTCATCAGTACGGCCGTGCCCCGTATCAGGGACTTCAGGGGGTTCCGAAGCCGGGCCTTCGATGGGCGCGGCAACTATACGGTGGGGGTCCGGGAGCAGATGGTCTTCGCCGAAGTCGATTACGACGAGATCGTGAAGATCCACGGTCTCAACATCACGTTCGTCACGACAACCAACCGGGACGATGAGGCGTTCGTCCTGCTTCGCGAGATGGGGATGCCGTTTCGCGATGAGGTTCCGGTCGTCATCTAGCGGGAAGGGGCTGAATGGCAAAGACGGCACTAGTCGAGAAGGCGAATCGGAAGCCGAAGTTCAGTTCGCGCACGGTGCGGCGCTGCAATCGCTGCGGCCGGCCCCGCGCCTACATGAGGAAGTTCGGTCTGTGCCGGATCTGCTTCCGGGAGCAGGCGCTCCGCGGAGAGATCCCGGGCGTTCGGAAAGCGAGTTGGTGAGATGAGCATGACCGATCCGATAGCGGACATGCTGACGCGCATCCGCAACGCCGGCCGGGCCGGACACCGGCGCGTCGACATCCCGCTCTCGAAAATCAAGATCGAGATCGCCAGGATCTTGGCGGAGAACCACTTCGTTCGCGGCTACAAGGTGCTGGACGACAATCGGCACGGCCGGCTGCGCGTATATCTCAAGTACACGCCGGACGACCGGCCCGTGATTCGGCTGCTCGAACGCGTGTCGAAGCCCGGCCTGAGGAAGTACGTCGACGCGAACTCGATCCCCAAGGTCCGAGCCGGGATGGGGATCGCGATCATGTCGACCTCAAACGGGTTGATGACGGACCGCGACGCCCGCCGGCAGCACGTCGGCGGGGAGATCATCGCGAGAATCTACTAGCGGAGCGGCCGGGGGCCGGTGTCGGCGGTAGGTGCCGGGGGATCGGTGCCCGGCGGTCGGTGCCGTGGGGTCGGTGCCCGTGGGTCGCTGCCGCCGGCCGGTGCCGCCGGGAGCCCCGGCGAGGGAGCAGATAGCGTGTCGAGAATCGGAAAGCTGCCCATCCCCGTCCCCGACGGCGTCGAGGTGAGGATCGATGGCGCGCATGTGAGGGTGAAGGGCCCTCGGGGCGCGCTCGAGCGGTCGTTCGACCCCGACATGGAGATCATGCAGGCCGAGGGTGTGGTGTCCGTGAGGCGTGCCTCCGATGAGGCGCGGCACCGGGCTCTGCACGGGCTCACGCGATCCCTGATCGCCAACATGGTCACGGGTGTGTCGCGGGGGTACGAGAAGCGCTTGGAGATCCACGGCGTCGGATACCGGGCGGAAGAGAAGGGCGGCGCCGTCGTGTTCAGCGTCGGGTATAGCCACACGGTCACGGTCGAACCGCCCGAGGGCATTGCGTTGAGCGTCGAGTCGCCGACGCTGGTCAAGGTGGCGGGAAACGACAAGGAGAAGGTGGGGCAGATTGCGGCGGAGATCCGAGCGATCCGCCCGCCCGAACCGTACAAGGGGAAGGGCATCCGCTACGTGGGCGAGTATGTGCGCCGCAAGGCCGGCAAGGCGACGGTCACGGCCTGATCGGCGAGTAGACAGAGGTAAGGCGATGGACATCAGGGGTCGGACGAAACAGAGGCATCGGCTGCGGACGCGTCGACACGCCCGGATCAAGAAGAAGATCCGGGGAACGGCCGGCCGGCCGCGCCTCGTCGTGTTCCGAAGCCTGCGGCATCTCGAGGGCCAACTGGTGGACGACGATCGCGGCGTCACGCTGCTCGGCGTCTCGACGCTTGCCGGCGCGGACGGCGACGCCGGGGAGCGCTCGGGCAAGGTCGCCGACGCGTATCGTGCGGGCAGGATGCTCGCGGAGAAGGCGGTCGCGGCCGATGTGGGCGAGATCGTGTTCGACCGCGGAGGGTATCCCTATCACGGCCGCGTGCGGGCCTTTGCGGAAGGGGCCCGCGACGGCGGTCTCCGCTTCTAACGAGAGGAATACATGGCGAGAGGGGGAAGACGGCGCGACGACGGTGACAACTTCAAGGAGAACGTCATCTTCATCAATCGCGTCTCGAAGGTCGTAAAGGGCGGCCGCCGCTTTTCGTTCACCGCGCTCGTGGCGGTGGGTGACGGGCAGGGTCGGGTCGGCACGGCCCTCGGCAAGGCGAACGAAGTCGCCGAGGCGATCCGCAAGGGATTCGAGCAGGCGCGGCAGGCCATGGTCGTCGTGCCGATCGTGAACGGGACCATCCCCCACGAAATCCTCGGGCACCACGGCGCGGGCAGGGTGCTGCTCAAGCCTGCGGGTCCGGGAACCGGCGTCATCGCCGGCGGCCCGGTGCGGGCGGTGCTCGAGTGCGCCGGCGTGCAGGACATCCTCACGAAGAGCCTCGGCACGAACAATCCTCTCAACATCGTTCGCGCAACGATGAGCGGACTGCAGGACCTGGTCACGCCGGAACAGGTCGCGGCCGAACGCGGAGTGGATGTCGCCACGATCAGGGAGGCCATGCGTGGGTGAGCGGCTGAGGATTCGTCAGGTAAAGAGCGGTCTCGGGGCGCAGCGCAAGCAGCGCGACACGCTGCGCGCCCTCGGCCTCAGGCACCACCAGGACGAGGTGGTGCAGCCGGACAACCGCGCGATACGCGGGATGGTCCACGCGGTGGCGCATCTCGTCGAAGTCGAGGAGGTCGGACAAGATGGCTGAACGCGAGCGGATCGGGCTCGACAATCTCTCTCCGCCCCGCGGTTCGAAGTCCTCGGCAAAGCGGCGCGGGCGCGGTCGCGGGTCCGGCCTGGGCAAGACGTCGGGACGCGGCCACAAGGGCCAGAAGTCGCGGAGCGGCGCGTCGATTCCGGCGTGGTTCGAGGGTGGCCAGATGCCCCTCTACCGGCGTACGCCCAAGCGGGGGTTCAAGCCGCACCGGCGGAAGGAGTGGCACATCGTCAACGTCTCGGAGCTGGACCGCGTGGAGGGCAGCGGGATCGATCCGCGGGCGTTGCGGGCGAGCGGGGTCATCCGCGGCACCGACCGCCCCGTGAAGATCCTCGGGCGCGGGGACGTGGGGCGGGCGGTCGATGTGCGCGCGCACGCCTTCAGCGCCTCCGCCCGCGAGAAGATCGAGTCGGCCGGCGGCACGGCCCAGGTGATCGAGTAAGGGATGGCGAACGGGCAGAACGCGGCGGCGGCCGCGGCGAACATCTTCAAGGTGCCGGAGCTGAAGGCGAAGATCCTCTTCACCCTGCTCTGTCTGGCCCTGTATCGTCTCGGCTCCCACATCACGACGCCGGGCGTGAACGTCGTGGCCCTGCAGGCGCTCGCGGGCCAGTTCCAGGGGACGATCTTCGGCATTTACGACCTCTTCGTGGGGGGCGGCCTGCAGCGCGCGACCGTCTTTGCCCTCGGGATCATGCCGTACATCTCGGCGAGCATCCTCTTCCAGCTCCTCGCCGCCGTCATGCCGGCGATCGAGAAGCTGCAGAAGGAAGGGGAGCAGGGCCGCCGCAAGCTCACGCAGTGGACGCGGTACACGACCGTCGTGCTGTGCATCGGACAGTCCTACACCTACGCGCTCTTCCTCGAGGGTCAGCCGGGCGCGGTTCTCGATCCGGGTCTCGGCTTCCGCCTTCTCACCGTGCTCATGCTCACGACCGGGGGCGTGTTCGTCATGTGGCTCGGCGAGCAGATCACCGAGCGCGGCGTCGGCAACGGAATGTCCCTGCTCATCTTCTTCTCGATTCTGCAGGGCTTCCCCGGAGCGGTGCTCAACACCTTCGAACTCTACCAGGCCGGCGGCATCTCGCTCATCAAGCTCGCCGCCCTCGCGGCGACGCTCGTGGCCATCATGGCGGCGGTCGTCGCCCTGACGATGGCCCAGCGCAAGATTCCGGTGCAGATCCCGCGGAAGGTCGTGGGCAGAGGCCGGATCCGGGAAGGGCAGCGATCGTTCATCCCCCTGCGGATCAACTCCGCGGGCGTGATGCCGATCATCTTCGCCCAGTCGATCATCATCATTCCGGGAACGCTGGCCGCGTTTATGGGCAACCCGGGGCCGGGCAGCTCCGGTGCCCGGCGCTTCATCTACGAGGTGAGCCAGGCGCTTCAGGTGGGGACGGCGTGGTACTACGTGCTGTACGTCGTGCTCATCGTCTACTTCACTTACTTCTACACGTCCATCATCTTCAACCCGACGGATCTGGCGGAGAATCTCAAGCGCCAGGGCGGCTTCATTCCGGGCGTCAAGCCCGGCGCGAAGACGGCGGACTACATCGATCACGTGCTCACGCGGATCACGTTACCCGGCGCGGTCTACCTGGCGCTGATCGCCGTGCTGCCCTACCTGATCTTCTCGATCTTCGATCTTCAGACCTTCTTCTTCGGCGGCACCTCCCTGCTCATCGTCGTGGGCGTCGCGCTCGATACGATGCAGCAGCTGCAGCAGCATCTCCTGCTGCGCCAGTACGAGGGGTTCATGAAGAAGGGTCGCGTCAAGTATCGTGGCAGACAGCGCTACATGTGATGGGAGCGCGGCTGGTCATCATGGGTCCTCCCGGGGTCGGGAAGGGCACCCAGGGCGATTTTCTGGCCGAACGCTGCGGCGTTCCGCGCCTCTCGACGGGCGATATGATCCGAGCCGCGCTCAAGGCCGGAACCCCGCTCGGCGAGACGGTTCGAGTCTACTACGAAGCGGGCGAACTCGTGCCGGATGAAGTTGTGCTTGGGCTCGTCGCCGAGGCGTTCGACGGTTCGGAGGCGGGTGGGGGGTTCGTACTCGACGGATTCCCGCGTACGCTCGCCCAGGCCGACGGGCTCGGCGAACTGATGGCCGGCCGGGGCATCGAACTCGACGCGGTGCTCTCGCTCGAGGCGCCCGAGGGGGAACTCGTCGATCGCATCTCCGGGCGGCGGGTGTGCGGAGCGTGCGGGCTCGTGACCCATGTGCGCGCCGTGGGGGGGGGCGCCGCCTGCCCGGAGTGCGGAGCCGCCCTCGCGCAGCGCTCCGACGACCGCGCCGAGACCGTTCGCAATCGGCTCGCGGTCTACCGCGCCCAGACGGAGCCCCTGCTAGCCTACTACGCTCGCTCCGAGACGGGCCTGACCGCGGTGGACGGCACGGGAACGCTGGAGGCGGTGCGGGATCGTCTCTTCGAGACGTTGGGCATGGCGGAGATGGCCGGTTGATCCGGCTGAAGTCGTCCGCTCAGATCGAGGCCATCGCGGCGGCGGGGGCGATCGTGGCCGAGGTCCTCGAGATGGCGGCGGAGCAGGCCATCCCCGGGCGGAGCACCGGGGAGCTGGACGAGATGGCGGAGGCGTTGATCCGCGCCACCCCGGGCGCGACGCCCGCCTTCAAGGGGCTGTACGGGTTTCCGGCCACGCTGTGCACGAGCATCAACGAGGAGGTCGTGCACGGCATTCCGTCGTTCCGGCGTGAATTGAAGTCGGGCGACATCGTGAGCGTCGACGTCGGCGTAAAGCTCGATGGCCTGTTCGCGGACGCGGCCGTGACGATCCCCGTGGGAGAGGTGCTGCCGGCGACGGAGCGTCTGCTGGGGGTGACCCGCACGGCGCTCGACGTAGGCATCGGAGCGGCGCGACCCGGGGCCGCGCTCGGCGACTTGGGTTGGGCGATACAGACGCACGTCGAAGCCGAGGGCTTCAGCGTGATTCGGGAGCTGGTGGGGCATGGCGTGGGGGAGGTGCCTCACGAGGAGCCGCAGGTTCCGAACTATGGCGTGCGCAACCGTGGGTTCCGGATGCGGGCGGGGCTCGTCATCGCCATCGAGCCGATGGTCAACGCGGGCGGGCCGGAGATCCGGACGCTCGACGATGAATGGACGGTGGTGACGGGGGACGGACGCCTCTCGGCGCATTACGAGCACACCGTGGCGGTGACGCCGGAGGGCCCGCGTGTGTTGACGCGCGTCGCGACCCCGGCGCGAGCAGCAGGGGAGGTTTGAGTTGGCGAAGGAAGAACCGATCCAGATGACGGGGGAGGTCGCCGAGGCGCTTCCCAACGCGATGTTTCGCGTGGAGCTGGAGAACGGGCACCAGATCGTCTGCCACGTCTCCGGTAAGATTCGAATGAACTACATACGGATTCTGCCAGGAGACCGGGTCGCGGTCGAGCTGTCGCCCTACGATCTCACGAGAGGGCGGATCACGTACCGGTACAAGTGACGGAATTTGTTCGGATCGGTTCGGGCTGGTATTTTAAAGGGTTGCCACCGAACCGCCACCAGAGGACGGAAGCATGAAGGTTCGTTCGAGTGTCAGGCGAATTTGCGAGCATTGCAAGGTCATCCGCAGGCGCGGTGTCGTGCGGGTGATCTGCAGTCGAGATCCGAAGCACAAGCAGCGGCAGGGATAGGCAGAAAACCATGGCACGTATAGCCGGAGTCGATCTCCCGCGGAACAAGCGGATCGAGGTGGGGCTCACGTACATCTACGGAATCGGCCACTCGACGGCGCGCAACATCCTGGCCGAAACGGGCGTGGCTGCCGACGTTCGCGTCTATCAGCTGTCCGACGACGACGTCAACAAGCTGCGCCGGGTGATCGAGAACCACTACAAGGTCGAGGGTTCGCTGCGTACCGAGACCTCGATGAACGTGAAGCGTTTGATGGACATCGGATGCTATCGCGGGATGCGGCACAGGCGGAATCTGCCCGTGCGCGGCCAGCGCACGCACACCAACGCCCGGACGCGCAAGGGGCCGCGGCGCGCCGTGGCCGGGAAGAAGAAGGCGCCCCGGAAGTAAGCGCCCCCGGAGTAGGCACCCCGGGTAGGCGCCCCGGAGGTAGACGGGGCAACCACGTCGGTCCAAACGGAGGGACGCGCAGGGAATGGCGAAGCGGGTAAGAAGGAAGAAGCGCCAGGTCGATGCCGAGGGCGTCGCCCACATCAAGGCGACCTTCAACAATACGATCATCACGATCACGACTCTGACCGGGGACACCGTCGCCTGGGCGAGCGCCGGCAAGGCGGGGTTCAAGGGCTCCAAGAAGTCCACGCCCTTTGCCGCCACCATCGCGGCCGAGACGGTGGGACGAGAGGCCACCGGCATGGGGATGCGGCGAGTCCATGTGGAAGTGCAGGGTCCCGGATCGGGGCGTGAGTCGGCGATTCAGGCGCTGCAGGCGGCGGGTCTCGCGATCCGTTCGATCAAGGACGTGACGCCGATTCCGCACAACGGATGCCGACCGCCGAAGAAGCGGAGGGTGTAGATGGCTCGCTACACGGGACCCGTTTGCCGGCTGTGCCGGCGCGAGGGGGAGAAACTCTTCCTCAAGGGGAAGCGCTGCTTCACGGAGAAGTGCGCGATCGAGCGCCGGGCCTTCCCCCCCGGCCAGCATGGCGGCGGCCGCCGGCGTCGGCGCCAGTCTGAGTACGCCGTGCAGTTGCGGGAAAAGCAGAAGGTGAAGCGGATCTACGGACTCGCGGAGAAGCAGTTCCGCACGCTCTTCAAGAAGGCTTCCCGGATCCCGGGCGTCACGGGCGAGAACCTGCTCGTCGCGCTCGAGAGCCGACTCGACAACATGGTCTATCGTCTCGGCTTCGCGCCTTCCCGCAAGGCGGCGCGCCAGCTCATTCGGCACCGCCACGTGCGGGTCGAGGGGGCGACGGTCGACGTGCCGAGCTATTCCGTGGGGCCCGGTGCGGAAGTGTCGATGGCGCCGAGAGCGCGGAAGCTGCCGGTGGTGATCGAGGCGATCGAGGATCGCCGGTCGCGCGATCAGTTGTCGTGGCTGGGCGTCGACTACGACGCGGCGAGCGGGCGCATGCTCGAGCGCCCGTCCAGGTCCGACATTCCGCTCGCCGTCGAGGAACAGTTGATCGTCGAACTCTACAGCAAGTAAGCCCGCGAGGCCGGGGTCCGCGGTGGCTGGGCCTGCGGTGGCCGGGCCCGCGGAAGTCGCTGAGCAAAAAAATGGAGTGAAGTACATATGACGGTGTCGGTAGATCTAGCCGGTCTCGTGCTTCCGGAAGCGATGACGGAACAGAGGCGATCCCCCAACGGGGCGCACGCATCGTTCCTTCTGCAGCCGCTGGAGCGCGGGTTCGGGCACACGATCGGCAACTCGATTCGGCGGATCATGTTGTCCTCCCTTCCCGGGGCGGCGGTCTGGGCCTTCCGGGCGGACGGCGTTCAGCATGAACACCAAACGGTCGACGGGGTCGCCGAGGATGTACATCAAATCATTCAGAACCTGAAGCGTCTGGTTCTGGTGATGGACGACGACAAGAAGGAAGCGAAGCTCTCGCTGACGGCGCACAAGGCCGGTCCGGTCACGGCAAAGCAGATCGCGAAGCATTCGTCGGTTGAGGTGGTGAACCCGGACCTCGTGCTCTTCACGCTGCAGGAGTACCTGCCCGAGGACCGTCCTCTCGCCTTCGACCTGTGGGTGAATCGCGGCCGCGGTTTCGTCATGGCGGAGCACCACGCGCCTCCCGAGGAGACCGAGGGCAAGCGGGCCTTTCCGGTGGGTACGATCTGGATCGACGCCGTCTACAACCCCGTGACCCGCGCGAATTTCAACGTAAGCGAGACCCGCGTCGGCCAGCGCACGGACTTCGACCGGCTCGAGGTGGACGTCGAGACGAACGGTGCCCTTGAACCGGCGGAGGCGGTGTCGCAGGCGGCGGAGATCGTCCGGCTACACCTGTCGTACTTCAGTCAGATGGGGACCGTGCCCACGCTGCCGGATGCCCCGGCCCCGGTCGACGAGAAGCCGGAACCCGAGCCCGTCGCGGCGGAGCTTGTGGAGCTGCTCGAACGCTCGCTCGAGGACTTCGACGAGGTCTCGGCCCGTTCAAGGAATACGCTCGAAAAGCAGAAAATCATCACACTGGGCGATGTCGTCACGCAGTCGCGCCACCAAATTCTGCAAATCGACAACTTCGGAGAGAAGTCTCTCGAGGAGCTTGCGGAGATCCTCGGCCGGCACGGACTCCGGTTCGGCATGTCGTTCGTGCGGGATGACGACGGGAACCTCTACGAGGATCTGGCGGGAAACGGGGCTCAGGGCGACGATGAGGCATAGAAAGAAGGGGCGGGAACTCGGTCGGACGCGCAGCCATCGGAAGGCGATGCTGCGAAACATGGCGACGAGTCTCATCCTGCACGAGCGGATCCGTACGACCGAGGCGAAGGCGAAGGAGTTGCGGCCGTTCGCCGAAAAGCTGATCACTTTGGCGAAGAGGGGCGATCTGCATAGCAGACAGTTGGCCGGCCGACAGATCGCGGACCGCGCCGCGCTGCGGAAGCTCTTCGAGAAGATCGGCCCGCGGTTCGAAGATCGGCCGGGCGGATACACGAGGATTCTGAAGTTGGGCGCGCGGAAGGGTGACGGAGCGGAGTTGGCGCTCATCGAATTCACCGATCGCGAGGCGTGAGGAACCGGGAGAAGAGACATGTCCAACAAGGGTGAAGGTGGGCTCGGCGTCATTCTCAGCATCGTCGCGCTGGCGGCCGTCGGAGGGTTCATGTACTGGCTGAGCCTCCAGTCGCGCGACATCGAGCAGTCACGCGCCGATGCCGCGGCGGCCGAGATCGCGGCGGCCCGTGATCTGGACGCGTCCGACCTCTTGGCCAATGCGCAGGGAGCCGTCAGCCGCCGCGTGACGATCGAGGGGATCCGCGTCGCGACCGGTCTTGGGCAGGGCGCGTTTGCTCTCCAGCTCGCCCCCGACGTCGCCTATCCCGTGCTGTTGGCGCCGGACCCGATCCAGCTCCTCAGGATGACCAACACGACGATCTACGGCGGCGACAGCATCGCCGTCTGGGGGCAGGTTTATACCTTCAATGATTCGATCGCGGCCGTGTGGGTCGAATCCGGAGCGGTTCAGGAGGGCATGGGCGAACTCATTCCATCGTCCCCGACCTTCCTGCTCGCCGACTCCGTGCACGTGCACTGATCGGATACTGAGCGGGTCATGGCGAATTTCTGTTACGTCTGCGGCAAGGGACCCGGCGTCGGGAACCACGTCAGCAACGCGAACAACAAGCGCAAGCGGCGCTTCATGCCGAACCTCCAGCGAGTGAGGGTCGTGGAGGATTCGCGTCGTCGTCGGGTGCGCGTCTGCACGCGGTGCATCAAGGCGGGAAAAGTCGTCAAGGCGTCCTGAAGACGCGTCTCGGCGACGTTTCGACGCGGAGCGCAGCGTTCAGGCCGGCCGCTAGCCGGCGACCGGCCGCGGGCGTTCCCGCCGCCGGTCGTCTCGCATCGGCGGTTCGGTGACCGCCCTCCCGCTCGCGGGCCAGCGCGTGCTCGTCACGCGGCCCGCCGGGCAGGCCGAGGGCTTCCGCGTCGTCCTGGAGGCCGCGGGGGCGGCCGTGACGACGGTGCCCACCATCCGGTTGATCCCCCCATCCGACCCGGGGGTGCTGGGGCGGGCGGCGGCGCGGCTGGCCGATTACGACTGGATCGTGGCGACGAGCGTGAACGCCGTCCGCCGTCTGGCGGATGCGGCGCTGGAGGCGGACTCGATGCGCGCGCTGGCGGCGGGCCGGCTCGCAGCCGTAGGCCCGGCAACCGCGGACGCGCTGCGCGCCCTCGGAGTGGCGGAGTGCCTCGTGCCGCCGGTGTATCGCGGCGAGGCGCTCGCGGACGAGATCGCGGCGGCCGCCGGTCCGGGGAGCCTTGCGGACGCCCGGATCCTCCTCGTGCAGGCCGAGCGGGCGCGTCCGGTGCTGCGGGACCGACTCTTCGCCTCCGGGGCGCGGGTCGACATCGCACCGGCCTACGCGGTCGAGGTCAACCGCGACGCGCGAGACGTTCTCCGCGATTTCATCGAACTGGGTCGCGGGGACTGGCTGACCTTCACGGCCTCATCCGCCGCCCGTGCCTTCGTGCGGCTCGTCGGCGCGCAGACCGGCGGCGCCCTCGTGGCCGCCATCAGTCCCGTGACCGCTGCGACGCTCTCCGGGCTCGGTCTGCCCGTGCACGTCGTGGCGGCGACGCACTCGATGCCGGGGTTGGTGGAGGCGCTGGTTGCAGCCGCCGCCCGCCCCGGCCGTTACGCCGCGGCGCACGGCCATGCCTGAAGCGTCGTTCCCCGCCTCCCGGCCCCGCCGCCTGCGCCGTACGGCCGCCCTGCGCGAACTCGTGCGGGAGACGCGGCTCGAGGCTTCCGATCTCGTCTACCCCATGTTCATCGATGATCGGGGACCGCCCCGGCAACCGATCTCCTCGATGCCCGGCATCGACCGCTTGAGCGTCGAGGCGGCCATCGACGAGGCGGGCGCGGCGTTCGAGGAGGGGATACGGGCCGTCCTCCTGTTCGGCCTGCCCGCAAGCAAGGATGCGCGGGGCTCGCGCGCGGACCGGCCCGACGGCGTGATCCAGCGCGCGCTGCGGGCGCTTCGCGACGCGCTTCCCGATCTGGTCCTGATCACGGACGTCTGCCTGTGCGAATACACGGATCACGGCCACTGCGGCCTCCTCGACGGCGACCGCGTCGCGAACGACCCGACGCTCGAGCGGCTCGCCGCCCAGGCCGTAAGTCACGGGGCCGCCGGGGCGGACATCGTCGCGCCATCGGACATGATGGACGGTCGGGTCGGAGCGATTCGCGCCTCGCTGGACGAAGCGGGCCTCGAGGAGGTGGCCATCCTCTCCTACGCCGCGAAGTATGCGAGCGCCTTCTACGGCCCTTTCCGTGAAGCGGCGGACTCCGCCCCCGCCTTCGGGGATCGGCGCGGGTATCAGATGGACGTGCGGAACGCGGATGAGGCGATGCGCGAAGTCCGTTTCGACATCGCCGAAGGGGCGGATCTCGTCATGGTGAAACCGGCGCTGCCGAATCTCGACGTCCTCAGCCGAGTGAAGGATGAGTTCCGGGTGCCCACCGCCGCGTATCAGGTGAGCGGGGAATACGCGATGATCGAAGCCGCGGGCGCCAACGGTTGGCTCGACGCGGAAGCGGCCAGTCTGGAAGCGGTCCGCGCCATCCGGCGGGCGGGGGCGGACCTCATCGTCACCTATGCCGCGCCGCGCCTCGCCCGTGTGCTCTAGCGGGCTGCGGCGAGACCCCGCGTTGGCGCCGAGAGCGGTAAGGCGCTCGCCCGGTCGCTCGAACGGGCGACCCCGGTGAGGGTCTTGGTGACGGGCGGCGACGGGTTCATCGGACAGCACTTGGTCGAGCACCTGCTGGGCCGCGGATACGAGGTGACGGCGACGATGCTCGGGGAGGCTCCCTCCGGCGGGATCCTCTCACCGACCGCTCGCGCGGCCGCCGAATGGATGCGGCTCGATGTGCGCGACGCCGACGCCATCGCCTCAGTCGTGAACACCGCCCGTCCGCGCCGGATCTTCCACCTGGCCGGCTTCTCGTCGGGCGCCGAGGCCGGCCGGCGGCCCCGCGCCGCTCTCGCGGTGAACGGCGCGGGCACGCTGAGCCTCGTCGAGGCGGTCGCGCGGGCCTCCGCAGACGTGCGGACCCTGGTCGTGGCGGGCTCCGCCGACGCGTACGGCCGCGGCGCTGCCGGACCGGTGGGGGAGCGCGCGCCGCTTCGGCCGTTGAGCGTGTACGGTGCGACCAAGGCTGCCCAAGACGTTCTTGCCCGCGGAGTCGGCGCGGCGCTGGGCGTACCCGTGGTCGTCGCGCGGCTCTTTCCGCTCCTCGGTCCCGGACAGCGTCCCGCCTTCGCGCTCCCGAGCTTCTGCCGCCGCGCCCTTGCGATTCGGCGGGGGACGGCGGAGCCGCGGCTCGCCGTGGGCAATCTCGACGTGGCGCGCGACTTCACGGACGTGCGCGACGGCGTCCGGGCGCTCGCGGGCATCGCCGACCTCGACGGGACGCCCCACATGGCGTACAACGTTTGCTCCGGGGTCGCGACGAGGATCCGCCGCCTGCTCGAGTGGGTGCTCGAGCGGGCGGAGGTCGAGCCCGAGATCGTGCGCGATCCGGCCCTCGTCCGGCGTGGAGAACCTGAAACCGTGGTCGGTGACCCGGCGCGACTTCGGGCCGCAACCGGGTGGCGCCCCGAGCGCGACCTGCGGGCCTGCGCCCACGCCACCATGGACTGGGTCGCGGCTTCCGGCGCCGCCTGCTAGGAGCGACGGAGAACTCGATGGAAATCACGGTGATCGGCGCCGGATACGTTGGACTCGTGGCGGGATCGTGTCTGGCCGGGTCCGGGAACCGCGTCACCTGCGCCGACGTCGACGGAGAGAGGGTCCGGCGTCTGAACTCCGGAGACGTCCCGATCTACGAGCCCGGGATCGAGCGCCTGATTTCGGAGGGCCTCGCCTCCGGACGGCTTCGATTCACGACGGACCCGGCCGACGGCATCCGGACGGCCGACGTCATCTTTGTCGCGGTGGGCACGCCGCCCGGCGAGGACGGGCGGGCGGACCTCGACTCCGTGCTGGAGGCGGCCCGCACGATCGGGGATCATCTCCGTTCCGGTGCGGTCGTCGTCATGAAGAGCACCGTCCCCGTGGGGACGAACGAAATCGTGCGGGCCGAGATCGCTCGACGGACCGATCTCCCCTTCCACATGTGCTCCAACCCCGAGTTCCTCAAGGAAGGGGACGCCGTAGCCGACTTCATGTACCCCGACCGGGTCGTCTGCGGCGTGGACTCGAACCGCGCCCGGCGGTGCATGGAAGAGCTGTACGAGCCCTTCATCCGCTCGGGGAACCCGCTGATCTTCATGGACATCGCCTCGGCCGAACTGACCAAGTACGCGGCGAACGCGATGCTCGCCGCCCGGATCAGCGTGATGAACCAGTTCGCCGAACTCTGCGAGCGGACCGGCGCCGACATCGAGCGCGTCCGCCGCGGCGTGGGCTCCGACCCTCGCATCGGATCGGCCTTTCTCTACGCCGGCACGGGGTATGGCGGCAGCTGTCTCCCCAAGGATGTGCGGGCAATCATCCGTTCCGCGCGAGAGCAGGGCGTCGACCTCGGCATTCTGCGGGCCGTGGCCGAGGCGAACGATCGCCAGACCACCGTACTCGTCCGCAAGATCCGGAAGCGGTTCGGCGACGATCTCACGGGGCTGCGTTTCGCGCTGTGGGGGCTTGCGTTCAAGCCGCGCACGGACGACATGCGCGCGGCGCCTTCTCGAGCGGTCGCCGAGGCGCTTCGTGAACGGGGCGCGTCGGTCGTGGCGCACGACCCCGCCGCCATGGAACCGTCGCGCGAGTTCTATCTCGGGGACGCCGTGGAATACGCGGCGAACGAGTACGAGGCGCTCGACGGGGCGGACGCGCTCGTCGTGGTGACGGAGTGGCTCCAGTACCGGCGTCCGGACTGGCCGCAGGTCGCGCGGCGCATGGCCCGCCCCATCGTGTTCGACGGGCGCAACGTGTTCGAGCCGGAGGGCATGGCTTCGCGCGGATTCGAGCACTACCCGGTCGGGCGCAGGCAGACCGGTCCGGCGGAGATCGCATGAGGCTCGTCGTTACCGGCGCCGCCGGCTTCCTCGGTTCGCACCTCACCGACCGCCTCCTCGCCGAGGGGCACTCGGTCGTCGGGATCGACAATCTGATCACGGGGAGGCGGCGGAATCTCGCCCATCTCCGGGACGAGCCGAGGTTCGCGTTCGTCGAGCGGGACGTGTCGGAGCCCATCGAGGTCGAGGGAGAGATAGAGGGGATCTTCCACTTCGCCTCGCCGGCCAGCCCGGTCGACTACCTTCGTTTCCCGATCCAGACGCTGAAGGCGGGCGCCCTCGGCACGCGCAACGCCCTGGGTCTGGCCAGGGCGAACGGCGCCCGGCTGCTGCTCGCATCCACCTCGGAAGTCTACGGAGACCCGCTCGTCCATCCTCAACCCGAGACGTACTGGGGCAACGTGAACCCGGTCGGCCCGCGCTCCGTATACGACGAGGCGAAGCGCTTCGCCGAGGCCCTCACGATGGCCTACCACCGCGAGCACGGCGTGGACACGCGCATCGTGCGCATCTTCAACACCTACGGCCCGCGCATGCGTCCGGACGATGGCCGCGTGGTCTCGAACTTCGTCGTGCAAGCGCTCCGGGAGGAGCCGCTCACGATCTACGGAGACGGCTCCCAGTCGAGGAGTTTCTGTTATGTATCCGACCTCGTGGAGGGGATCTGGCGTCTGTTCAACGTCCGCATCCAGGAGCCGATAAACTTGGGCAATCCCGGGGAGGTGACGATCCGCGCCTTGTCCGATCTCGTGCTCGCGACCACGGGGTCCGCGTCCGCCGTCGAGGTGCGTCCGCTGCCCGTGGACGACCCGAGAAGGCGCTCTCCGGACATCTCTCTCGCCTCCGCGCGGCTGGACTGGACCCCCCGGATCCCGCTCGAGGCTGGGCTGAAACGGACGGTGGAGTATTTTCGGGAGATGCAGGCGTCCGTCCGGCCCGGCCCGCCCGGGGCAGCCTCCGAATGATCGCACGGGGGGGAGGCGGGGATGAGATGGGGCGGGCCCGCGTCTCGGTGGTCATGCCCGTATACGATGAGGAGGCGACGCTCGAGGCCATCGTCCGGCGCGTGAGGGAGGTGGCCCCGGAGGTGGAACTCGTCGCGGTCGACGACGGCTCGACCGACGCCTCCGCGTCGATCCTGCGCCGGCTGGAAGCGGAAGGGCTGGTCGACCGGGTGTTCGTTCACGAGCGGAACCAGGGGAAGGGCGCCGCGCTCTCCACCGGCTTCCGGGGTGTCGGCGGCGACATCATCATCATCCAAGACGCCGATCTCGAATACGACCCCGCCGAGTATCCGCGCCTCCTGGACCCGATCCTCGCCGGCCGGGCGGACGTCGTCTACGGGTCGCGATTCATGGGCGGCCAGCCGCACCGCGTCCTCTACTACTGGCACTACTTGGGGAACCGGTGGCTGACTCGGCTGTCGAACATGGTGACGAACCTGAATCTCACGGACATGGAGACGTGCTACAAATGCTTCCGCCGCGAAGTGATCGAGCGGCTCACGATCGAGGAGCGGGCCTTCGGCGTCGAACCGGAAATCACGGCGAAGGTCGCCATGGGCGGCTGGCGCGTGTATGAGGTGGGGATCTCGTACGCGGGACGGACGTACGCGGAGGGCAAGAAGATCGGCTGGCGCGATGGCGTTTCCGCGCTGCGCTGCATCTTCCTGTATGGCCTCGTGCGGCGCTGGACGCGCAAGGGTGGGCCGCGGGCCGCGCGCGAGGCAACGGGGGACATCCGCGGCGGCGTCGAAAGCGGGGAGAGTTGAGATGTTATGCTGCTAGCGGGCGAAGGCCGGCGTGGGGGCCGATGATGACTGTCCGACGGTGGACGAGTTCGCCGCGCCGGAAGGCCGCGGTGTGGATCGTGCAGGGGATCGCCGGGATTCTCGCGGCGCTTGCGCTGGCGGCGTGCGAGGATCCGGTGGACCGGTCCGTCGTGCGCGGGGACCGGTATCTGGCCGTCGGGGATGTGGACGGGGCGATCGCCGAGTACCTCCTCGCCCGGCGCGTCAGCGGGGACACGGACGACCTCCTCCTCCGGCTCGGGCAGGCCTACGCCGTGCGCGGCGATGTCGACGAGGCGCTCACCGTCTACGAGACGCTGGCGGAGCGCGACCCGCGGCTGCGGCATCAGGCGGCGGCCTCGCTCGCGGGACTTGCATGGTCCGCGCGGGAGCGCGGCGCGGCGGAAAACATGTCCCGCGCGCTCGAGCCGCTCGTCGGTTGGGGGTTGGGCTATCTTCCCGCCGACCTCCAGCGTTCGCTGGCCGCCTATCATGCGGCGGAGGGTGACTACGCCCGCGCCCTCTCGCTGCGCCTCGCGCTCCTCGCCGGGGAGGAGGATCCGGAGCCGGCGGTGCTGTACGACATCGGTCTTGCGTATGAAC
Organism: Candidatus Palauibacter poriticola; assembly: GCA_012270965.1. GTDB lineage: Bacteria > Gemmatimonadota > Gemmatimonadetes > Palauibacterales > Palauibacteraceae > Palauibacter > Palauibacter poriticola. Next base: position 7,698 of record JAAXHJ010000025.1, on the reverse strand, counting down.
AGCTCGGCGCGTGCACCCGCGCGCTGCCCTTCTATCGGGACTTCCTCGAGGCGATGGAGGAGAGCCGCTCGAATCCGGAGGATGCCCGTTACCGCTACGGGAACTGTCTCTACGTATCCGCCGATGCGGACCGGGGGGAGGGCCGGCCGGCCGCCGCCCTCGAGAAGCTGGCCGAAATGGTCGAACTCGGCGTGCCGCGGACCCACATGGTCGAGGCGCACTTCCTCCTCGGCGAACTCCACCTCGGGCTCGGCCAGACGGACGAGGCGCTCGTCAACTACGCCCGCGTACTGGAATTGAACCCGACGCGCACGCACGCTCTCGTCCGGCGCGCGGAGGAGCGGATGCGACAGATCCGCTTCGGCTTCGAATGAGGCGGCCGGCCGGCTTGGCGCCTCGCGCCCGGTGCCGCGGAGCCCTCGCCGCCGCGGTCCTCATCCTCGCGGGCTGTTCGAGTTCCGGACCCCCGGGTGACCTCGAGCCGCCCGATCTCTTCCAGTGGGCGCAGGATCGGTTCGACGCCGAGGAATACCGCGGCGCGGCCGATGGCTTCCTCGCCTTCATGGTCCGCGATCCCCTGAGTCCCCTCGTCGACAGCGCGCAGTACCTCGCGGCCGAGAGCCAGCTCCGGGCGGGTAACGAACTCGACGCGGTGGAGGAGTTCCGGCGCATGGCCACAAACCGGCCCAACAGTCCGCTCGCGGACGACGCGCAGTTTGGGCTGTGCCGCGCCTACCTCGCGGCGTCGCCCCGGGTCACCCTCTCGCAGGAGTTCACGCGGCGGGCGCTCGAGGAGTGCGAGCGGCTGCTGCAGTTCTTCCCGACGACCCCCTTCCGCGAGGAGGCGGAAGGCCGGAAGGCGGAAGCGCGGGCGAAGCTGGCCGAGAAGAGCTATGAAATCGGCAAGTATTATCAGGATCGCTGGAGGCTGCCGGAATCCGCGATCGTCTACTTCGAGAAATCGCTGGTCGAGGAGCCGGCCGGGGAGTTCCTGCCGGATCTCCTGTTGCGGCTGTATCGCAGCTACAACGTCGTGGGATACGAAACCGAAGCCGGCGCCATCCGGGAGCGGCTCCTGTCGGAGTTCCCCGACTCGGAGGAGGCGCGCCTGCTCGTGGCGGAGGAAGACCCGGCCGCGGACCCGGCGGCGGATTCGGCGGGCCCGGCGACCGCGGCGGACCCGGCGACCGCGGCGGACCCGGCGGCGGATTCGGCGGGGGATGCCGGGTCGCTCCGCTGAAGTGCCGGCGGGCGCCCGCCGGACGGGCATCCTCGGCGGAAGCTTCGACCCTCCGCACGTGGGCCACGTCTCGGTGGCGCGCGACCTCATCGAGGCGCTGCGCCTGGACCGGCTGCTCGTGATTCCCGCCCGCGATCCACCGCACTGCGAGGTCGCGCTCCCGGCGGAGGTTCGTCTCGACCTCACGCGCCGGGCCTTCGCGGGCCTGCCCGGCATCGAGGTGAGCCCGATGGAGATGGAGCGGGCCGGCCCCTCCTACACGGTAGACACGTTGGAGGCCCTCGCGCGCCGTCTTCCCTCCGACCGGCTCGTCCTCGCGATGGGCGCGGACCAGTTCGCGGCGATCCACCGCTGGGAACGTTGGCGCCGGCTCCCGGAACTGGCGCGCATCGCGGTGATCCCGCGGGACGGCCGCGAGCCCGCACCCTCCCCGGAATCGATGCCGATCGAGTATGTTGTGGCCAGCGTCACGCGAGTGGATATCTCGGCGAGCCGGATCCGGCAGCGCCTCGAGGAGGGGCAATCGGTCCACCTCTTGATTCCGGAAACGATCCGACACCATGTCGAGCGCGCCTGGGCTGGACGCCGCGCCTGCCCGGATCGGACGCCGACGCGCACCACGTAACCCAGTGAGCCCCGGATGTTGAAGAACGTCGTAACGCAGGTCTTCGGAACGCGCTTCACGCGCGAGATGAAGCGCATGCGGCCCATCATCTCACAGATCAAGGAACACGAGTCGCGACTCGCGGACCTCCCGGACGAGGCCCTCAAGGCGCAGACCGGGAAGTTCCGGGCGATCATCGAGGAGCGGACCGCCGAGTTCGAACAGGCGGTCGAGGCGCTGCGCGAGAAGCGTCGCTTCACCGAGAATCCGGCGCGCCGCGCCGACCTCACCGAACGCATCGCGGCGACGGAGGGCGATCTCAACGAGGCCCTTCAGGGTGTGCTCGATGAGATTCTGCCGGAGGCGTTCGCGACCGTGCGGGAGGCATGCCGGCGACTCCTCGGGGCGGAGATCGAGGTCACGGGGAACGAGATGACGTGGGACATGGTCCCCTACGATGTGCAGCTCATCGGAGGGATCGTCCTGCACGAGGGAAAGATCGCCGAGATGGCCACCGGCGAGGGGAAGACGCTTGTGGCCACGATGCCGCTCTACCTCAACGCCCTCCCGGGCCGGGGCGTTCACCTCGTCACCGTCAACGACTATCTCGCCAGGCGCGACGCCCAGTGGATGGGCACGGTCTTCGACTACCTCGGCCTCACGGTGGGCGTACTCGAAGATACGGAGCCGGGCAGCGTCGAGCGGCGGGCCGCCTACCAGGCCGACATCACCTACGGGACGAACAACGAATTCGGGTTCGACTACCTGCGCGACAACATGGTGATCGAACTCCGGCATCGCGTGCAGCGCGGACATGCGTACGCGATCATCGACGAGGTCGACTCGGTGCTCATCGACGAGGCCCGCACCCCGCTCATCATCTCCGGCCCCGCCGGCCGCGACGAACGCGACGTGTACCAGCGGCACAATTCGCAGGTGGGGGCGATCGCCCGCAAGCAGACGCGCATCGTCAACCGTCTCGTGGCCGAGGGCACGAAGTTGCTCGACGAGACCGAGGCCGAGGAAGACGCGGAGCAGCGCCACGACGCGGGTCTGAAGCTGCTCGCGGCGCAACGCGGGGCGCCGAAGAACAAGCGGCTGCTAAAGCTGAAGACGCGCTCCGGCGTGAAGCAGCTCATTCAGCGGACGGAAGCCGATCTCATGCGGGAGAAGCGGCTTCCGGAGATCGACGAGATGCTCCTCTTCTCGATGGACGAGAAGGGGCAGACCATCCAGATCTCCGAGCGGGGCCTCGATGTGCTCTCGCCCGACGACCCCGAGACCTTCATCGTCCCCGACATCTCGGAAGACGTCCAGCGCGTGGAGGACGACGAGTCGCTGACCACCGACGAGAAGCGTGGCGAGATCGAACGGCTCGAACGCGAGTACGCGGAGAAGTCCGAGAAGATCCACGTCATCCACCAGCTCGTGAAGGCGTACTCCCTGTACGAGAGAGACGTGGAGTACGTGGTGGAGAACGGCGAGGTCGTGATCGTCGACGAGCACACCGGCCGCAAGATGCATGGGCGGCGCTGGTCGGACGGGCTCCACCAGGCGGTCGAGGCGAAGGAGAGGGTCAAGGTGCGCGGCGAGACGCAGACGCTCGCCACGATCACGATCCAGAACTACTTCCGGATGTACGACAAGGTGGCCGGGATGACCGGTACCGCCGAGACGGAGGAGGGCGAGTTCCACGCGATCTACGGCCTCGAGGTCGTCGTCATCCCGACGAACCGGCCGGTGCGGCGACTGGATCACGACGACGTGATCTTCCAGACGAAGAAGGAAAAATACGCCGCGCTGATCGACGAGATCGAACGCATCAACGGCGAGGGCCTTCCGATCCTCGTCGGGACGACGAGCGTGGAGGTGTCGGAGGTCATCGCCCGCATGCTGAAGCGGCGCGGCCTCGCCCACGAGGTGCTGAACGCCAAGCAGCACGCTCGGGAGGCGGAGATCGTGCGCAACGCGGGCCAGCCCGGCGCGATCACGATCGCGACGAACATGGCCGGGCGCGGCACCGACATCAAGCTCGCCTCCCCGTGCGTGCAGTGCGACGTGTGCGGGATCCGCTCCGAGACCCCCGCGTTCGGCCGCACCGGCGAGGAACCGGACCTGTCGCGAGCCGAGATCAAGGAGCGGGGGTGCGAGGAGGAGCCGCCCTGCGGACTCCAGATCCTGGGGACGGAGCGCCACCAGTCGCGCCGCATCGACCGCCAGCTTCGCGGCCGCTCCGGACGCCAGGGGGATCCCGGGGCGAGCCTCTTCTTCCTCTCGCTTGAAGACGACCTCATGCGGCTCTTCATGCATGAGCGCGTGGCGAAGATCATGGATCGCCTCGGCGTGCAGGAGGGCGAGGTCATCAGCCACCCGTGGATCACGAAGTCCGTCGAGCGCGCGCAGAAGCGGGTCGAGACCCAGAACTTCGACGCCCGCAAGCGACTTCTGGACTACGACGACGTGATGAACCAGCAGCGGGAGGTCGTCTACGACCTGCGCCTCTATGCGCTCGAGGGCGGGGAAGACCTCAAGGGCGAGACGTGGGAGATGGTCGAGGAGGCGCTCCGCGAGCAGATGGACGCCTATGTGCCCGAGGAGAGCCCCCACGACCAGTGGAACCTCCCCGGGCTGCGGGAGCACCTCCTCATCGAGTACTTCCTGCACAACGAGTTCCTGCCCCGGGTCGGAGGGGACCGCGGCGGGGCGTCCGAGGCGGAGAAGGAGGCGAGCGCCGACAACTGGGCGGGGACCGGCGAGTTGTACGACGCGGTGATCGAGAGCGCTCACGAGCAGTTCCGCGCCAAGCTCGAGAGTTTCGGCGAACTCTGGGAGCAGGTGCTGCGTTTCATCGTGTTGTCGGTGCTGGACGAGAAGTGGAAGGACCACCTCTACGACCTCGACCACCTGCGCTCCTCGATCCAGTTCCGGTCGTGGGGACAGAAGGATCCGCTCGTCGAATACAAGAAGGAGGCGTACGAGATGTTCGTGAGCCTGATCACGGACATCCGAAAGACGGTGGCGAATCGCTTCTTCCGGGCGCGCATCGAGCGCCGCCCGCCGGTCCGGCCCAGGGTGCCGCAGATTACCGGCATGAGCGGCCCGGTCGAGCCGGGCGCCGGCGCGGCGGGCGCCGCGGGCGGGGTGGCTCCCGGCGGGGGGGCGGCGCCCGTGCCGGCCCGCGCGTCCGGCGGGCCTCCCGCGGGCGAGCCGGCGTTCTCGGCCACCGGCGTCGCGGCCTCCGCCGCGGTGCGGGAACTGACGCCCGATGACACCGCGGCCCGCGCCGCCCTGCGCGCCGGCCAGCGGCCCCGCCGGACGGCTGCTCCGGCGACGGCCACGAAGACGCCGGGGCGGAACGAGCCGTGTCCCTGCGGCAGCGGTCGGAAGTACAAGAAGTGCTGCGGCCGCCCCGGCTGAGACCGCCGCGGCTGGGACGGCGCCGGCTGAGACGACTGGCCGCGAGGCGAATCGCGCTGCCGCCCGCCCGTCGCCGCGGCATACCCATCGCCGCTGCGGGGCTCGCGTTCGGATGCGGTGGTGAGGGGGCGTCCGCGGACGCGGCGGCGGCCCCGGCCAGCGTGGCCGCCGCCGCCCCGGAAGCGGCCGATTCCGCCTCGGAGCCGGATCCGTCCGCCGCCTACGCGGTCGACGCGGTCGACGTGGCCCTGCTCGAGTACGCGATCGGGATGCCGTCGCGGCTGCCGGCGGGCCCCACCATGCTCCGTCTCAGCAACCAGGGGTTCGAGATGCACAACCTCAAGTTCGTGGAGGCCGCGAGCGGAGAACTCCTCTGGGAGACCGAGACGGATGTGAATACCGGAGAGGTTCGTCTCGTCGAAATCGACCTCGCGCCGGGCAGCTACACCGTGCTGTGCGACGTCGCCGGCCACGACAGCCGCGGGATGCTCACGACCCTCACCGTGGAGGCATCACCGGCCCCCTGACCGCAGAGCGGAGCGTTCAGGCGGGATGCGGGGCCGCTCGAAGGCGGCGGGGCTCTCGCCACGGGCTACCAACCGGAAGGAGCGACCGGCTTGTACCTCAGATACGTGCCCCCGATGGGGATTTACGAGACCCTCTACGCCTTCCTGGGGGCGTTCGGCACCTACATGGGCGAGCCCGGCACGAACCCGTGGAGCCAGGGATTCCCGCGCACGGCCGCCCTGCCGGGCGGCCCGGCCCTTCCGTCCACCGTGACGGTGACCTCCGAGCACCGCAAATATCCCAAGGCGTGGGGGCTGCCGGCGCTGAGGGAGGCGATCGCGGCCTACTACCGGCAGTCGTACGGCGTCGACATCACGGCGGAGAACGTGATGGTGTTCGCGGGCGGGCGTCCCGCAATCGTGGCGCTCCTTCTCTTCCTCGAACCCGACATCGAGGTCCGCCTCGCGTCGACGGAATACACGCCGTACTACGACGTTCTCGAGCGGTTGCGGCGTCCCTATCACCTCGTGCACAGCGGCGTGGACAACGGGTTCCGGCCCCCGGTGTCGGCCTATACGGCCGCGCGCGAGGGGCGCACCCTGATACTGCTGAGCAATCCGTGCAATCCGACCGGCGTGACGCGGACCGGCGAGGAACTCGCGGCGCTCGTGGCGGCCAGCGGGCAGGACGGCATGGGGCTCCTCGTCGACGAGGCCTACGAGCTTCTCCACGACGAGCCGGTGAGCGCCCTCGCGCACGTCGACGACGTCGAGCGGGGCAACCTGTTCGTCATCGGCGCCGCCACGAAGGGCCTGCAGGCACCCGGCATCCGCATCGGATGGGCCGTGGCGGCGAAGCGTCACATCGAAGTGCTTGGGAACTTCTCCTCGTTCGGGATGGGCGGCGTGTCCCATCCGTCACAGTGCTACGCGGTCGAACTCCTGGACCCCGAGCGCATGCTCCGCGTCCGGGAAGCCGTCCCCGCCTTCTACGCCATGCAGCGCGAGCGCTACGGCCGAGCCTTCGAGGATCTCGGCCTCGAACTCTTCTCGGGTGACGGCGGCTTCTATCACTGGTGCCAACTCCCGAACGGCTGGACCGCCCAGGAGTTGAACGAGCGCCTCTTCACGCGCGGGGCCGCCATCCTCAAGGGGACCGACTGCGACATGGAGCGCCTCGGCGACGACTCGCCGCTGTCGAGCTTCTTCCGCTTCTCCTTCGGCCCCCTCGCCCCGGAGTCGTTCGAGGCGGACATCGCCCTCCTTGGCGAGACGCTGCGCGAGATGCGATCCTGAGAGCGTGCCTCAGGCCGCTTGCCGGTTGGCCGAGGCCAGCGGGGGCGGCGCGCCGCCTGAGAATTCGGATTCGTCGGGCTGCGGGATAGGCTCGGGATAGGGGTTGTGTGCGCGGCGGGATCTCGCGGTTCCCGTGTGATCCGGAGACCGGAAACAGGAGGCCGTTTGATGACGATGACGCGACGTGAATTCACGGGGACCTCGCTTGCCGTAGCGGGGGCGGCGACGCTCCCCGCGGTGGGGACGGTGGGATGCGCGGGTGAGCCCCGGCCCTCGACGGCTTCCGAGGGCGCGGCCGCCGAGAGTGCGGCCCGGCCCGGGCGTCTGCTCATCCTGGGGGGCACCGGCTTCATCGGCCCGCACATGGTGCGGCACGCGCTCGCGCGGGGACACGAGGTCACGCTCTTCAACCGCGGGCGGACGAACCCCGACCTCTTTCCCGGCGTTGAGACGCTCATCGGCGACCGCGACGGAGCGCTCAACGCGCTGCGGGGGAAGGAATGGGACTGGGTCATCGACAACAGCGGCTACGTCCCCCGCCTGGTGCGCGACTCGGCCAACCTCCTGCGCGACGCCGCGGGCCGGTATCTGTTCACCTCCACCGGCTCCGTGTACAACTTCGATCAGGACGAACT
>JAAXHJ010000094.1 GCA_012270965.1 Candidatus Palauibacter poriticola | reverse complement strand
AGCCACCGAAACTCCCAAGTTCCACGTTCACAACAACATGCATATTCACGGGCACATGCTGTTCAAGCCGCCCGGTCTCCAAGTCGCAGCGCGCCGCGAGGACGTGGACATGGGTGCCGCCGCCCTCCTCACGGTGCAGCACGGCCGTCCACGCGTAGCGGTCGAAATCCAGCCCCGCCCAGGCCGTCTTCTCGAAGGCGTCCACCACCGCCTCGATCTACTTGTCGGTCGGTTGGTCCTCCGGCGCCCACGCGATCACGCCGGACGTGTACCTGTGCTCGAAGGGAAGCGCATCGGCCACGGCGGCCACCTGGTGGGGATCTCCCCCGAGCACCTCGACGCCTTCACGCGGCTTCCCGGCCGCGTCAAGCTCGCCGGGGAGGTAGTTGGATGCCTTGCGGGCCGATCCGGTTCCGTGCGCCAGCCGAAAAGGTTGGCCCGCGACGGCGGCGGCCCGGTTCCCCTTCCGGACGCTGGCGAAGCCGGTCCTTCACTACTCCCTCAAGCCTACGCGAGGGACGCCCGACCGACGGGAGATGAGCCGGGAGGTGGACGGGAGCTTGGAGGCGCTGGGGCTGGAAGCGCGCGAGGCCGCTGATCGTCGGAGACGAGAACCACCCGTCATCCCCATGCCCACATGATCGCGAACCGGGACGATCCGGAGACCGGGAAGGCGGCGACGCTGGGAACAGAAAGTCCCGGTTGTCGCGATGATCCGAAGTACCGGTGACGCGATCGAGGTCGTCGCTGCGAACGCCCGGAAGCTGGGTGCTCAGTGCCGAGAACCGCCACCGACGAGAACCGCCACCGACGGGAAACGCGGCCCTTGACAGGTTCAACTGGAGCGTGCTTTCTTCTGCGCTGCTTGGCGGGAGCCGCCGTCCGAGAGAGTTCACATCATCAGAGGAGATCGGAATCGTGTCCATCCTTAACAACCTCATCACCCGCAGCCACGGTCCAGAAGGAGAACTGTCCTGGGAGCTGGATGCAGTGATTCGCTTTCGAGCGACGACGGGAAGGGTCTTCGTGCCCCCGGGCGGCTCAAACCGTAGGGTGCGCTTCAAGCGTCTCGACGCGATTTGTCGGCGGCTACGCGATACACCAAGTCTGAGGCCAACTGGAGAGCTGATCGCGATCCTGCTCGGTTTGTGCCCGATCGGCGTGGGCACTGTCGCAGCCTTGGATGCACCCGCCAACGCTCCGCAGGACGTACCTGAATTCCGCCTAGATGCGACACCGCTACTGGAGATCGGTCGAGAGGGGCACCCCGCTTTCCAGTTTGCATCGATCACTGGCGTACGGTTGTTCGCTGACGGACGGGTGGTCGTTTCCGACGCTGGAGCACGGGAAATCCGCCTGTTTGGATCCGACGGCGCACACTTGATCACGCTCGGAGGGCCGGGTGGCGGACCCGGCGAATTTCAGAGCCTCGACGGACTGTGGACCGCAGGCGAGGAGGTGATCGGGGCGTGGGACGCCGAGAGCCAGCGGATCACCACCTTCAGCGCTAACCCGCTCGACGCATCGGCCCAGACCCAACGTGTCCAGACTCCGGTCAACTCCGGTTTGCCTAGTCCGCCTCAGGCGTTCCTCGGCGTGTTTTCAAACGGTGATGTGCTCCTTGCTTCGCTGGCTTTTGGAGATCCGCTTGGCCCAAATCCCGTTGCCGACCGATGGTTTCTGGGTCGTTTCAGGTCTGACGGCAGCTTTCGGGAACTGCTGGGTGAGTTACGAGGAATGCACCGCCTGCAAGGGTTCCCGCTCCCATTCAGTCCGCTACCACGCGTGGCAGTGGCGGGCGATTCCGTGTTCGTTGCGGACGGATATGAGGCGCGGATCTCCCTTCTGGTGCCACAGCGGGTTTTGAGTTCGGAGCACTTGATGCTCCCGCCTCGGGTCGAATCGCCCAACATAGCGGACACGTGGGAGTCTTTGGAAGCGGCGCTTGAGAAGGAAGGCGGAAGCATCTTTCTCGAGCGCATGAACGATATTTCTCCGCCGGAGTCGTTCCCCGAGGTTGGAGGCATGCTACCAGCCAAGAAGAGTACGGGAAGACGAAATGGAACCCTGTGGGTGCGGCGTTACGACCCCTTCGTCGATTCTGTGTGGCTGGGGGATGTGCTACTGCGACCTAGCGCAGGCGGGGAGTGGACGATCTTTGACGCGGACGGTAATGTGACAGCCAGCCTTCGGGTTCCCGACACGTTCATCCCCATGCACGTCGCCGGCGACCGCTTGGCCGGTGTCGTGATCGACACCCTCGGCGTCGAGCGTGTGGCGATCTATTCTCTTGAATCAGTTGCGGGACGGTGATTCGGGGCCGGGCTCGCCGGTCCCCCGCCCGGCCAGCAAGTTGTCGTGGATTAGATGGTCCAGAGGCGGGATCGAGCACATCCGCCAAAGTGTTCAACTCGGCCAAGGTTCCGCCGCAATGCAGCCCGCATGCACCACCGCAAGCTTGTGAGGAAGACCCATGTTTGCCTCGGTCCGAGTGGTGCAGCGCTGGATTGCAACCTGTTGGGCACTCGGTATGCCCGGATGACGAAGAGTACGACTCGCGCTGCGTCAGGAAGTGGTAGCGCTGCGAAGGCGGAGTCAGTTTTCGCGTCATCGTTAGGTTAGGCCGCGCGCCTCCTGTGGGGTGCGCGGGTTCTCCTGGAGGCAAGTTGAACAATGGGGTCGTCCTACTTCTTTGGACAGTCCGAGGGCAAAGCTAAGGTGGATTCCGATTGGGTTTGAGAGCCCTCGGGAACCTTCGCTACGTGCAACGTAAGCCCCGGTCGCCGGGAGGGGAACCCGACCGGCGACCGGGGCTTGCCGGCGGGCGGGGAGCGCGCGCGGCGTCGGCGGAGGGCACACCGTACCTCCGGCCCGCCGGGACTCCAGGAAAAAATCGCCCGTCCGCTTGCTGCGCATCCTGGACAGGAAGCCGACCAGCAGCTGATTGCGGGTGAATATCCGATACGGCATATCCTCGATCGTGATGCCGTTGGGGAGTTTGCCCGGACTGTACAGCTCGAGCCGATCCGCGAACAGGAGCAGGCGAATCTTGGAACCGGACACGGAATAGTCGCGGTGGGCGACGGCGTTGACGATCGCCTCGTCGATCACGTCGACATCATAGGCGGGTTCGGCATCGGGGCCCCGGTGCCTCATGTAGTGCATGACGAAGGCGATCCCCGCGTCGATCTGATCGGCGACGGAGCTGGTCAGCCGCTCGCCGCGCACCAGATCGTCGGAGGACATCCTTGTCCCGCCGTAGCACGCGGCCTCGACATACGCGGACATCATGTGCTCGGTAGGTTCGGGGCCGAAGGCCAAGAGTCCGGCCACCGAGGGACGGTCCACGCCGTCCGAGCCGCGAATCGTGACCCGCGTGTTTCGCAGGAGGTCGGGCCAAGGGATCGCCGGACCGATTCCGAAGTGCGCCTCCAAGCGGGTCTGGCTGAGATCGGTGGCGCTCGCGCCGTAGACGAGCCGTTCGTCAAACACGAACTCGCGGCCCCGGTCCTGGAACAGCCGAGCGAGTTCCGTGGGATCCAGGTCCCGCCTAGTCGAGCCGACCCGCAGAAAATACCGGCCGCGGGCTGTCCGATGCACGTACAGGCCACGCTTGATTTCGGCCAGCAGAATGGTCGCTTCACCTTCGTCGGCGGGGACCATGACCCGGTGCAGGATTGGACGGATCGGAGGGTCGCAGAGATCGCTGGCGATGTTCACCACCCATTGTTCGACATGGTCCAGCCTGTCCGGCGGGATTCCGATGGGCGTGCCCGCGTCGTCCACACCGAGGAAGAACATTCCGCCCTCGGCGTTTGTGAAGGCCACGAATCCCGCAGCGAGGTTGTGGCCGGAGGGGCCAGTTATCCTGCCGTCCTCGATGTCCACGCGCTTGAATTCGTTACGGCCGTCCTCTCCGGCCCGGAGGCGCCGGAGGATCTCTTCCGTTGGATGAATGACGTTCATGGCGGATGGCGCTCCTATTCGAACAGGTCGGCCGACAGCCGGGCCTGTGGCTCAGGCTCCAGCCATGCCACAGAATAGCGCGGCTCGGGCTTGGCCGCCTTCAGGTAGCCGTCCGGCGCGCTGATGGGCGGCCTGGTCGCCTGTTCGCAGTCTTCCCCCCGGGGTGGCCGCCCTTTCGCGTCGGCGCATATGATTTGCGTGCCGTAAACCCAAGGGCGTTCGCCGGAACCGATTCCGTGCCGCGACACCGACCCGGCCGGCATACCGGAAGGGAGATCTCATGAGCGAGACCTTTGACATGGCCTTGATCCAGCGCGGGGCCCGGCTCCGCCGCTCGCCCTACTTCGAGGCGACCCTCCGGGACGGCTGCCGGAGCTACACCGTCTACAACCACATGTTTCTCCCGACCCGGTACGACGACCTGCACGCGGAGTACGAGAAGCTCCTCTCCGGCGTCACGGTGTGGGACGTGAGCGTCGAGCGGCAGGTGGAGATCACGGGGCCGGACGCCTTCGAGTTCACGAACCTGCTCACGCCGAGGGACCTGTCGAAGTGCGCCGTCGGCCAAGGGAAATACGTCCTCATCGGTGCCGAGGACGGGGGGATCGTGAACGACCCGGTGCTGCTGCGTTTGGGCGAGAATCACTTCTGGCTCGCGCTGGCGGACAGCGACGTGCTCCTGTACGCCAAGGGGATCGCGCTCAACGCCGACCTCGATGTCGAGATCTGCGAGCCGGATGTGTCGCCGATGCAGGTGCAGGGCCCGAAGTCGAAGGAGGTCGTGCGCAGGCTCTTCGGGGAGGACGTCCTCAAGCTCCGCTACTACTGGTTCCTGGAGACGGAGCTGGACGGGATCCCGGTGGTCGTGACCCGAACGGGGTGGAGCGGCGAGGTCGGCTACGAGATCTACCTAAGGGACGGCAGCCGGGGCGTCGAACTCTGGGATCGCGTGCTGGAGGCGGGCCGGGATCTGGGCATCTCTCCCACCGGTCCGTCGGACATCCGCCGCATCGAGGCCGGCATCCTGAACTACGGCATCGACATGACGCTCGACACGAACCCCTACGAGGTCGGGCTCGGCTGGCAGGTCGACTTCGACCAGGAGGGCGACTTCATCGGCCGCGACGCGCTGGCCCGAATCGCCGAGGAGGGGCCGCGGCGGCTCCTCGCCGGAATCGAAATCTCGGGCGCTCCGCTCGATCTGAACATGGACCGCTGGCCGGTGCGCCGGGACGGTGAGGAGATCGGCTTCGTGACCTCCGCCGTCTATTCCCCCCGTCTCGAACGAAACATCGGCTACGCGCTCGTGCCCGCCGCCGCTGGAGAGATGGGTGCGCGGTTGAGCGTGACCACCCCCGACGGAGAGCGCGAGGCCACGGTCGTGCCCCGGCCCTTCGTGGATCCCGGCAAGGAGATCCCGAAGTCGTAGGCGAACTTCGTCCGCTGGGCGGGAGGCGGCGCCGGCAGGCCGTGCGTCAGCCGGTGGCCAAGTGGTCGACGAGTTCCCCGAGTTCGTGCTCCCAACCGCCGACGTTGTCCTTCCGGTCGGCTTCGATCCGGAAACCGCGCTCGACGAGGCGCAGGATCGTCCCACCGCCCTCGCGTTCGGTCAGCGTCCACTCGACCGTCGTGTTGTAGCCGCCCTTGAGCGGGGTCTCGGGCCTGCGGGCCCAGCGCCATACCAGCCGCCGTCCCGGTTCGATCCACTCGGTGGCGATCGCGTACCGCCCGTGGTCGTCCCACTCAAGCCAGCCGTGCGAGCCCTCCTCGGGCGCGAGTCCCTCCACCCGATCCGGGAACCACGAGGCCAGCCCGTCGGGGTCGGCCAGCGCCACCCACACGCGCGCGGGCGAGGCGTCCAGCTCGATCGTCCGGTTGATCGTATCAGGAGGAGTTGAATCGCCGGTCATGGTACATGGGGCTCCGGGTGTGTGTTCTTCCAAGAATCGCAATATACATGAAACGTGCTACCGGGGCGGATCAATCGCGTACACCTCGATGAACTCTTCTCCGAGTTCGCTCGTGCGGAGGACGGCGATGCGGTCCTCAGCCACATCGAGCAGCTCGTGGCTGGCACTGGGAATCGTGGTCTCAAGCTCAACCGGGGCCCAGCCAGTGATGCCGCTCTCTCTGACCTTCAGCAACTCCGGACGATAAACGGGGAGGCTGAGGCGACCGAGCGGGACGCCGTCGCGCCGGAGGACCGTCCAGTTCCGCTCAGCGTCGTCGAGTGCGGTGTAGCCTCCGATCCATACGGCGCCATCAGCGGCCACCTTCAGCGCGCCGAGGGCGGGATAGGTGTCCCGCACCGTCGACTGCTCCAGCGTTCGGCGCTGAGCCGGACGCACCGCCTCCGGATAGAGGTCGAGCACGAGTTCGGTCCAGGCCTCCTTCTCCCGGGACGTGACCTGGCGCGGCGTATGGCCACTGCGTATCCGGGTCAGCGGTGTCGATGCTTCGTACAGGGTGACGTCGAGCGAATCCGTGGTGGCGAGTACCGCGTGGGGGCCGCGTCCCGCATAGAGCGCGGTGGCGGCAAACCCGACCGGGATCATCCGGTCGGGTGTCACGTGGCGCTGCTTGCCGGCCCACTGGCCCAGCGTGTCCACAACCGCGCCCGCATCGTCAACCACCACGAGAAAGAGCGGGCCCCGCTGCAACCCCAGGGGGCGGAAGGAGCGCCTCTCGACCACCGCGAGAAACTCCCCGCCCGCGAGGCCAGCCAGCGGGACAAGAGCCTCGGTCACCTCGACACGCCGGATCCCGGTCACGCTTCCCCGCGCATCCAGGAAGGTCATTCGTCGCAGGCGATCGTCGAATACGGTGAGAGTACCGTCCGCGTCGACCCCGATCCAGGCGATGTCGACATACTCTCCGGGCCCCTCTTCCTGGCGGCCTCCCCGTTCCAGAAGGTTCCCCTGTCGATCTAGGACGAGAACCTGAGACGACCCCGAGTTCGCGACTGCGAGCGATGAATCCGGAAGGAACACCGCTCCCGCCACCTGGTGGAGCTCGACGCCCGCCGACGTGGAGTAGAGCAGCCGCCTGTTCACTTCCGGAAGGTCGAGATCCTGCAACTCGGAGAAGCGAACCATCCTCACGCCTGCGGAATCAGTCGTCGGATGGGTCGGGGAATCCACCGCATGGTCGAGCCGGTCCGTCTCTTGAGCGGCGTCCCGGCACCCGGACCCCGCGAGTACCGGCACTGACAGGATGAGACATCGTGCGGCCTGCGGGACGGCCCGCTGCATCCGACCTCCACAATCCCGGTTTCGCCGAATACGCGGGGATCGACCTCTTCGGCTCGGTTTTAACCGGCATACGTCGTGGCGATGGGGTGTGTTTCGCTCGCGGACCCGAGGACCGGAGGGCGCTACTCCGCCAGCCAGTCCTCGATCAGGCGGCGCGAGATCGAGACGCGACCCGGGAGCCGGAGGCCGGTCTTGCGGCGGCGGGCGAGGTCGGCGCGCTCGAACCAGCGCGCATCGACCAGTTCCTGACGCGCGACGGTCAGTTCGCCGCCCACGCGTTCGGCCCGAAAGCCGAGCATCAGCGACGCCGGAAAGGGCCACGGCTGCGACGAACGATAGCGGATCGAACCCACCTCAATCCCCGACTCTTCCCTGACTTCGCGGGCGACGGCCTCCGACAGGCTCTCGCCCGGCTCCACGAACCCCGCCAGCGTGGAGTAGACGCCCTCCGGCCAGATGTCCTTCCGCCCAAGGAGGCAGCGGTCTCCGTCGGTCACGAGGACGATGATGGCCGGATCCGTGCGTGGAAAATGCTCGACTCCGCACGTTTCGTCGCCGCACCGCCGGACGTGCCCCCCCGCTCCGGACGGGTCGGAGAGCCGCACGTTCCGCAGAAACGGTGCCGGCGACTCCAGGTGACGATCGCCCGCGCGTAGGCGAGGAGCGAGCCGTCTCCCTGCCCCAGCATCGCCCCCACGCCGCGTAGATCGAGGAACTCCCCCGCCCCGTCGAACGGGTTATCGGAGGGCGACTCCTCCCCGGCTTCTCTGGCTTCCCCGGTTTCCCCGGGCACGGCGGCGGCGAACAGCGCGCGGCCTCCATCCCGTGCCTCCTCGAGCCCGAGAAGGATCCACTCCTCGGGGGGTTCCGAGGCGGAGGCCGCGACCGCGGGCGGAATGAGTACCGGCCGATAGGCCATGCCGTCCGCTTTCGCCGCGACTTCCAGCGCCATTTGGGACACCAGGCTGCGCTCTCCCCACACCGGGACGACGCGCGAGGTGGGATCGGACAACCGGGCGGAAATCCACCCGGGATCGGCCCGCAGATGGGTGGCGCGATCGAGGCCGCCACCCGCGAAGGGGTTCGGTCTCCGGTGGCCCTCCCCCGCCACGCCCGATAAGATCTCGCCGGCCGACATGGGGGGAACGTAGCGGTTCCGAGTTTCGAGGGAGAACATGCACAGTTTCGAGGGGACGGCGGGACGGGGCACGCTCCTTACGTTCGACTGTTACGGCACGCTGATCGACTGGGAGGCCGGGATTCTCGGGGCGCTCCGGACTGCGTATGCGGAGGCGGCCGCAGTGGCGGATGAGCGGCTCCTCCGCGAGTTCCACGCGGCCCAGAACCGGCTCAAGACGAGCGAGTACCGTCCCTACCGCCGGTTGCTCACCGAAACCGCGGTGGAAGTCGCGCGCGCGAGCGGGTGGGATACTTCGGACGAGGCGGCGGCCGGCGTCCCCGCCAGCATCCCCTCCTGGCGACCCTTCCCCGATACGAACCCGGCCCTCTCACGCCTCGCGGCCGCGGGGGTCGCGCTCGGCATCCTGTCCAACATCGACGACGACCTCCTCGCGGGGACGCTGAGGCACTTCGAGGTCGAGTTCGGCCTGCTGGGGACGGCCCAGCGACTGCGCAGCTACAAGCCGGCCGCGCCGCACTTCGAGCGCGGGCGGGAGTGGGCCGCGGGCTTCGACCGCTGGTTGCACGTGGCGCAGAGCCTCTTCCACGACGTGGTCCCCGCGACCTCGCTCGGGGTTCCCGTGCTGTGGGTCAACCGCAAGGGCGAAGCACGGCCGGACGACGCCGACCCGGTACACGTCGCGCCCGACCTGGCCGCCGCCGCCGCATGGCTCCTCCCCTCCGCCGGTGGTTGCGGCGCGTGATGGACGGCGAGAGCGTGACGATCACGAGGCACGGCCGCCCCGTCGCCCGACTGGTGCCCGTGGAAGAGGACGAGCGCAACCGGGCTTACGAGGGGGCTCGTCGCATCCGGGAGAGTCGCGGCCGCCTGAAGAACAAGGCGTCGCTAGAAGAACTGCTGGAGACGATTCACGAAGGGCACCGATATTGACGCCCATCTTCGTCGATGCGCGGTGCTCGTTCAGCCCTTGCGTTCCGGAGGCGCGTCGGGGGCTCCGTTTGCCAGGACGTCGCGGGTGAAGCGGTGGAGTTCCCGCCATAGCACTTCGTGCGAGAAGATGTCGTTGTGCCCCGCCCCCGGGATCTCGAGCCAGCGGCGGGGTTCCCGCAGCGCCTCGAAGACCTCGCGGCTCTGGCCGGGCGGAATGACCCGGTCCTTCTCACCGGCGGCGACGAACGTCGGCACCTCGATGCGCGGCGCCCGCTCCAGCGTGTCGAAGCGGTTCTGCACCCAGTCGAGATACCAATCGGGGAGCCACGACAGGCGGTGGCGCCCGATGGCCGGCGTATCGGTGAACGGCCCGAGGAGAACGACGCCGGCCACCGGCCGACTCACCGCCAGCTCCGCCGCCACCGCGCTTCCGAGGGAGTTCCCAAGGGGAAGGAGCCGCTCCGGATCGACGCCCCGCTCGTCCACCAGCCAGCGGTACGCCGCTCTCGCGTCCGCGTAGAGACCCTCCTCCGAGGGCTTCCCCTGGCTCGCCCCGTAGCCTCGATAGTCGGGCAGGAGGACGTCGAGTCCGAGCCTCGAGAGCGCCGCCGCCACGGCCCCTCGATCTCCCAGGTGCCCGGCGTTCCCGTGGAAGTAGATCGCGGTCCCGCGCCCGGACTCCGGCGGGTCCGCGGGAAACCACCACGCGTGCAGTCCGACGCCGTCTTCGGTCGGGATGCGGACTTCGGCGGCCTGCGGGAAGCCCCAGTATCGGGGATGGGTCTCGTGCGGCCGCAGCGTCTCCGGATAGAAGACGAAGAAGGGGACGATCCTCGGCATGAGGAGACGGACGACGGCCATCAGGCCGACGAGGGCGACCACGACGATGAGGAGTTCCACGAGCGGGGGCCGGCGGCGGTGGGCGGTCGGAGTCAGCGGCCGGGCGCGGACGACGCCGCGGCGAGGGGCTCGGTCCAGCGCGCGTACACGTCGGGGCGTCGGTCGCGCCAGAACAGCCGGCGGGCGGTGGAGGCCGCACACCGCGAAAGGTCCGCGTCGGCGTAGAGAATCGTCTCTTCTCCCTCGGGCGCCCGCGCGAGGACGACGCCCTCCGGATCGACGACGAAGGACTCTCCGGCGAAGGTGAGTCGGGGCTCGGTGCCGACGCGGTTGGCCAGCGCGGCGAAGTAACCGTTCTGGAAGGCCGCCACGCGCACCTCGGCCTCGAACAGCCCCTCGGGCCACTCGCCGACCGCGCCCGCCTGCGGGATGACGACGAGCTGCGCGCCCCGTTCTCCCAGACGCCGCATGTACTCGGGATAGTGGCGGTCGTAGCAGATCGCGACCCCCACGCGTCCCACGGCGGTGTCGTAGACGAGCGCGTCGGCGTCGCCCTCCGCGTAGTAGTGCTGCTCGTGGAAGCAGGCGTACTCGGTGATGTGCATCATCCGCGTCACGCCGAGCAGCAAGCCGTCGGCGTCGAAGACGGGTGTGCTGTCGTAGCACCGCCCGTCGGGCCCCAGTTCGTACTGGTTGAACACCGTGACGAGGCCGAGTTCGGCGGCGCGCGCGGCGATTCGGTCGCAGGTGGGACCGGGGATCGGTTCGGCGATCTCCGCGGCGCCGGGATCATCCGGCCGCTGCGGGAAGAAGCGGTCGATCGCGAGTTCGGGGAACACCACGAGATCGGCACCCTCCGACGCGGCACGCCCCATCGCGTCGAGCGCGCGTTCGAGGTTGCGGGTGCGGTCGGGTCCCGCGGACTGCTGCACAAGTGCGATCTTCATCTGACCCCTGTGTCCTTCGCGTGGATCGTCTGCAGTTCGGGAAACACGGCCCGCCTAGCAAACCGTGGCGCAGCCCGCTGCGTTCGAGCGGCACCGACGCGGGGTTCGCCACGGCCCGCCTCGGTCAGCGGGTCGGGAACACGGCCCGCGTCGGCGCCGGGACGGAGGATTGTCGGCGCCCACGCCGGGACCCGCAACGGGCCCCGGATCGCGTCGGCGTTCGTTAGGTTGCTCTCATGTGCGGACGATTCAGCCTTCAGACCCCGGTGCCGGAGCTGGCCGAACTCTTCGAGGCCGATCCTTCGCGGCTCGAGGAATGGCTCGCCCGCTACAACGTGGCGCCCACGGACGAGGTCATCGCGCTGCGGCGGAGCGCCGCCGGACGGGAACTCGTTCCCCTTCGCTGGGGGTTGATCCCGAACTGGACGGAGGATCGCGCGTCGCTCCCGACGATGATCAACGCCCGCTCCGAGTCGCTCGAAACCCGGCGTGCGTTTCGAGACCTCGTCATCGACCGCCGCTGCGCCGTCCTCGTCGACGGCTTCTACGAGTGGCGGAGGGAGGGCGGCCTGCAGCAGCCGTACTTCGTCCGCCGCCGGGACCGGAGACCGATGGCGCTCGCGGGCCTGTGGGACGTGTGGCGGGGACCGAACGGCAGGATCCCCTCGTGCACGATCATCACGACGGGCGCGAACGATCTGCTCGAACCGCTGCACGGCCGCATGCCCGTCATCCTCGAGGGCGAGGGCGCGCAGTTGTGGCTCGACCTCGACATCTCCGAGCGCACCATGGAACCGCTTCAACCGTTCGATGCTGAGGCGCTGGAGGTGTTCGCGGTGAGCCGCCGGGTCAACCGCGTCGCCGCGGACGATGCGGCCTGCGCGGAGCCGCGGAGCGCCCCGATCCGGGAAGCATCGGACTGGCGCCACCGTCCCCGGGTGGGCGACGCGCCCCCCGACCAGCTCGGGCTCTTCTGACGCCGGCCAAGCGCGGACGCCGTCTCCCCCCGCTGCATCCGCCCCCGCAGCGTGGCCGGGAAGTTGGCGACCCGCCGCGTCGTCGCACTTCCGCGACCCGCCGTGGTTTCGGCGACCTGCCGTGGTTTCGCGACCCGCCGTCGCCGCTAGAAGTTGGCGACGAGCGCGATCGTGAGCGTGGAGTCGAGCTTGTGACGCGGGACGAGGACGGTCTCCCCGGTGGGGGCCCCTCCGGGCTCTTCCAACGGTGCCCGCGTTAGGGCCGGCGCGTTGTCCCACGCGAGCCGGAGGCCCGTCTTCACGGCCAGGGAACTGTTGATGTCGACCGCGAGGGAGTTCGCGAGGTCGGCGCGGAGGTCCGCCGTATCCGTGAGGTTCTCGTCCAGCGTCAGCGTGCTCTCGAGGTTGGCCGTCTCCGTCAACTGGCGCCGGAAGTTGGTGGAGACGCGGATGCCGCCGAAGCTCGGACTTCTGCCGGGATCATCGACGACATCGTCCTGGACCGTGAACGTGAACCCGTAGTCGCTCT
The DNA here is from genome assembly GCA_012270965.1 of Candidatus Palauibacter poriticola. GTDB lineage: Bacteria > Gemmatimonadota > Gemmatimonadetes > Palauibacterales > Palauibacteraceae > Palauibacter > Palauibacter poriticola. The sequence goes on along the minus strand of JAAXHJ010000094.1, from coordinate 26,422 downwards.
TGAGCCGGGTGCTTTCGGTGTCGATCCACGTGTTCCCGATGCCGCCCGCGAGGAAGAGCTTGCTCTCGTACCCGGCGAAGGTGTTCCGCTCCCAGCCGGCGCCGGTCGTGAGGTGGACGTGATCCGAGAACGAACGCTCGAATTCCCCCCGCGCGAAGTAGTTCTCGGCCGTCGGCTCGGGATCGGAGTCGCTCCTCACGGTGAAGCGGTCCGGCGTCCCGACGGCGATGCGACGGGTCGTGCCGGACTCGGTGCGGAGACCGCCCGCGCTCAGCGACAGTTCTCCCCCGCCCCATTCGCGCCGGGCGCCGCCGCCGAGGCCGAACGTCCGTACCGTGGAGTTCCCCGACGTGAAGAGCAGGCTCAGCTCCGCATTGTAGGACCAACTGATCTCCGCCTCTTCCTCTTCCCGGGATTCTTCCTGGAGCGACGCGGCGGGGGCGGCGGCCGGCGCCGCCGCCAAGACAAGCATGATCCGGAAGATGGCCCGCGACCTCTCCCCCATCCTCACGAACGACTTCATGTTCTCCACCCCCCACCACCGTGATCGGTACGGGAAACCGCGACCAAGGCTAGCCGGACGCGCTTTGCCGGGCCAGCTTCTTCAGACCGTTCTATCCGTCCCCCTTCGAGGAGTTCCAGAGAGCATGTCCAAGTCAGACAGGCACCCCGTGATGAACAGGAAGCTCCACGGTCGCCGACTCCTCACCGGCGCCTTCGTGGCCGTATTCCCGCTGCCCCTCGCGGCGGCTCAGGATGCGCAGATCGCGGCGATCGACGCGCGAAGCAACCATTACGGGAGCGTGGCGCGCCAGATCTGGGAGTGGGCCGAGGTCGGCTACCAGGAGGAAAAGAGTTCCGAGCTGCTGAAGGGCGAACTCGAGGCGGCGGGGTTCTCGATCGAATCCGGTGTCGCCGACATGCCCACGGCTTTCCTGGCGAGCTACGGCTCCGGAGGCCCGGTCATCGGCATCTTGGCCGAGTACGACGCGCTGCCGGGCATCTCTCAGGACGCCGTGCCCGTGCGCTCGCCCATCATCATCGGCGGCCCGGGCCACGCGTGCGGGCACCACCTGTTCGGAGCGGGCTCCGTGGCGGCGGCGATCGCGGTCAAGGAATGGCTGGAAGAGACGGGACACGAGGGGACGATCCGGCTCTACGGCACGCCCGCCGAGGAAGGGGGCGCCGGGAAGGTGTACATGGTGCGCGCGGGCCTGTTCGATGACGTGGACGTGGCGCTGCACTGGCACCCGGGTTCGCGGAACAGCGCGAGGGTGGGGCGGTCGCTGGCCAACAAGTCCGCCAAGTTCCGCTTCCGGGGCTATTCCGCGCACGCGGCGGGCGCGCCGGAGCGGGGACGGAGCGCGCTCGACGGAGTCGAGGCAATGAACCACATGGTTAACCTCATGCGCGAGCACGTTCCGCAGGAGACGCGGATCCACTACGTGATCACGCAGGGCGGCTTCGCACCCAACGTCGTGCCGGACTTCGCGGAGGTCTACTACTACGTGCGGCACCCCGACGCCCCCACCGTGCTCAGGCTGTTCGAGCGCGTGGCGCGCGCGGCCGAGGGCGCCGCGATGGGTACCGGGACCGGGATGGAATACGAGGTGATCCACGGGCTCTACGACCTCGTGCCCAACGTCGCGCTCGGGCGCGTAATGGACGCGAACCTGCGCAAGGTCGGGGGCGTGGAGTACACGGAAGCGGAGCGGGCCTTCGCCCAGCAGATCCAGGACTCATTCGTGGGCGGCTCCGGACGGCCGCTGGGCTCCGAGGCCGAGATCGAGGAGTTCGGGGTCGACCCCGCGGGTGGCGGATCGACCGATGTCGGCGACGTCAGTTGGGTCGTGCCGACGACGGGGCTGTCGACGGCCACCTGGGTGCCCGGGACCTCGGCCCACAGTTGGCAGGCGGTCGCGGCCGGAGGCACCGACATCGGGACCAAGGGGATGATCGTCGCGGCGAAGACGCTCGCGCTGACGACGATCGAACTCTTCCAGAGCCCGGACGTGATCGCCGCCGCGTGGGAAGAACTGAGGGCGCATCGCGGCGCGGACTTCGAGTATTCCGCGCTGCTGGGCGACCGCCCGCCGCCGCTCGACTACCGCCGCTGATCCGACGCTGCTCGACTACCGCCGCTGATCCACGGCTCCGAGAGGCGTGACCGCGCCCGCGGCGTCGACGCGGGCGCGGGGGATCCGCCGCAGGGCGTCAAAGCCCTCGGGATCCAGTGCGATGACCGGGGGCGCCTCGCCGTAGAGCTGAGCGGCGACGATGGCGGCGAGCGCGAGGAAGGTGTCGGGGCCGCGGGTCACGAGTGCGGCCGGTGCGGTGCCGCGGCGGATGGCCTCGAGCAGGACGGCGGTCGTGGTGCTGGACCCGCGGGTCGCCGGAATGGCCAGGATGCGGTCGGCGCCGTTGCGGCCGGCCAGCGGATGGCGCCGGTCGATGATCTCCCCGGTCGCCGCGTCGTAGCCGCCCCAGAAGCTGAGCGGCTCCGCGGAGTAGAGGACGGCGCCCTCCGCCGCGCCCTCGACGAGCGCGCGACCGGTCAGCCGGCCGGAGCCCGCCGCGCCTGATCGATCGCTCACGGCTCGCAGGTCGTTGCGAAACACCGCGTCAGCGCTAGCTCCACGCGCCGTCGTCGCGCGTGACGCGACCGGCGACGGCCGACTCCACGCAGTCCGCCAGGCTGCCGAAGGCGACGGCGCGCTCGAGCAGGCCGGGCGTATACCATGCGTACTTGGCGGAGTTGGTCATGAGTCGGCGGATGCTCCCCGGCAGCATGGGCGTCGTCAGGATGCAGGTGTCGACGGTCAGCTCTCCTCCGAACGATTCGATGGCGTCCAAGTAGCCGGCCTCCCGCGCCAGCGCGCGCACGGCGCGGCCGGTCGTGATCAACAGCCGCACCCCCGGGTGGCGTCGCCGGCCGTCAACGAGCCGCGCCAGGGTCGCGAATTCCGACAGCGAGAAGTGCGGACTCCCCAGCACGACAAGGTCGAGGCCGTCCGCGTCGGACAGTCCCGAGCCGAGTTCGTCCCGCGCCGCTCGCAGCGCCGCGAGCCCCGGACGGAGACGAGTCGCCGGCTCCCTCCCCTCAAACGCCGCGTCCGTGTCCGGCGCTTCCGGCGTGACGCCGACCCAGTGAAACAGGCCCACCGCACCCGAGGAGGCCATGGCGGCCCCCAGCGCCTTCAGGTCGTCCTCTCCCGGCCGGGCCCGGAGCCCGTCGAGCACCGGGATCCGCCCTTCGACGCGCAGGCCGACCCAGTGTCCCAGCACCGGATAGAGCGCGGGCTCCTGGGCGAGCCGCCGCGGGAGGCCGGAAAGATCGACGAGCACCCGTCCCACCCGATTCTCGGCAAGATGGAGCCCCGCGGCCGGGGCCCGGCCCGTGACCGCGCAGCAGATATCCAACAGGTCCGGATAGCGCTCGGTGCGCGCGCCCAGCACCGAGTTCGCGAACACGATCGCGCTCGACTCGCCCCACGCGACCTGCTCCCCGACGCCCGGACGCGGCTGGGTCTGGTAGGGCGCGCACGTCCAAGTGGGCTCGCAGCCCATGGCCTCGTACGCCTCCATCTGGCGCCGCGCCGGTGCCGCCCAGGATTCGGGCACGTCCCACTCGCGCCAGCCGTGTTCGTCGACCCCGGAGACGTTGAGCGTCGTCGGGACCCGTACCCGCGCGCCACCCTCCGCCAGACGCTCCGCGAACTCGAGCGTGGCCGGCCCCTGGTAGAGCGAGGAGTCGATATGCGCGGCCGTGATGTCGAGCAACTCCCGCGCCTCCACTACCTCGGCCATCCGCACGAGGATCGCCATCGCAAGCCGCGTACCCTCTCCCTCGTCTCCCCGCAGGAGGGCTAGGTCCGGTCCATCTAGCCGGAGGCTACCCGATTCGGTCGAGTCCACCGATTATTCCGAGAGCCAGTCGCTTATTCGTTGCGCCAGCGCATCGAAATCCTCCAGGCACTTCGCTCGAATGGCATCCATACGTCGCGCCGCCTCCTCCCCGAGCGGCTTCCGGCCCCCGCCAGGATGATCCTCCAGGCCTCGACGGCGGACGAATCTGTCGAAGTAGACCTCTTTGACCTGCACCTCGGCTCGGACCTCCGACCAGCTCCAATCGCTAGGAAGCTGCACTCCAGCCAACACCCACGTTTCCAGCTCCTCCCAAGCGTTCTCTGCAAAGAACACCGCCGAGTCGGCGAATTGCTGTTCGATTCCGTCGAGCTGGTGCCGCCGACCAGCTCGCCCATCGCAATCGACGCAAAGGATGAACAGGTCGGTCATGCCGCGGTATTGGTCGACGATCTCGGACAGGCGTTCGACGTTGAGTGCCTGATGGATCCCTCCCAAGAGCGGGTTCTGGCAAACCCTGACTCTCGCGGCCGGTCTCCCGAGGTTCCGAAACAGCCTCTGGAAGAGCGGCCTGAGAATGTACTGATCCTTGCGGAAGTCTTCCGGGACGATGAGTACGTTCAATTCAGGAACCGTCGGCGCCGTCGTTGGGGAGCGAAAAAATCACGGCATCTTCCAGCCAACCGGATTCCAGCAACCTGCCCAGCCCGTGGGATGCCCGCAGGTTCTTGGCGTCGGCAAGGTTCGCGACCGAGGCGATAACGCCGTCGTTCAAATCCGGTCGGCGGACGACGACGCCGGTACTATCGAATGTCGCGTCGCCCACCATCGAGAGCAGGCCGGGGGAATGTGTTGTCGTTATGACCTGCGTCCGCCCCTTCTCGGCCCGACTCTCGATCAGGTCGAGCAGGAGACGCAAACGCGACGGATGAATGCCGTTGTCAATTTCCTCGAACACATGCAAGCCGACCGGATTCTGGGCGAGAAGAGCTGCCAGAACCGCGAGGAAACGCAGCGTCCCGTCCGATGCCGAGTAGGCCGAAATGCGGCTCCCGTCAGCTTCACGGAAGACGAGCTGAATCAAGCCCGTGGTCCGGTCCGGGACGAACTCAAGATCCTCCACATCCATCGGAGTAAGCTCTCGAATCCACGACACCAACGCAGCGCGGCGGGAGGGGTCCTCGCAGATCTCCTTGAGTACCGTAGGCAGATTCTCTCCTCGGTCTCCGAGCGTACTCTGCCCGGGGAACGCCGGCTGCCGCATCCTGTCCGGAAGGAGGTCGAGGAAACGCATGTTGGCGAGAACGTCGATGACCCGCTGGGCGTAATCCTTATGCCGGCGCACCACCTTCTTGTGTTCGCGAATCTGCGTCAGCGCCGGTTGATTCGGTCGCACCGCAACCCGATGCCCGTACTTTCTCTGGGTTCCCGTTTTCGCCATTCGGAGAAGAAGGTCGGGTTCGTCGTCCTGCTTCGCCACGGGATCCGAAGGGGGCGGGTGAGTCGTATAGATCGACGCATTCCGCACGGTCAACCGTTCCTCAAGTACGTGGAACTCCTGAGTGGCTCCGCCATCCGCCGCAATTCTAATGCCGTATTGGGCCTTAGCAGGTTTAGCAGTCGACTGCCCCGCCAGGGACAACGCAACCGTCAGCGCGAACGACGGTCGGCCAAGACGTGCGATCTCTCCGGGCGCGCCGCGAATCGGGTTCCACTGACGTTCGCCCCCCGGACCGTATCGACCCCCGAGGATTTCGGGGAGGCTGTATCCGCGCCCGATGCCGTGCAGGATGCGGAAGGCGTCGCGAATGTTGCTCTTGCCGCTTGCGTTCGCGCCCACGACGACCGTGAACGGCCCGACGTCGAGGGTTTCGTCCGCAAAACCCTTGAAGTCGACGAGGCGAAGTGACTTGATCATCGAGTTCCCGGTCGTCAGGCTACGTTGATACGGGTGCGCGGCGTGACGGCCCGCCCGTTCGGGCAACGTATGGCCTACCGGCCGCCCGGGACACCGAACCGCAGGCGTTGAACAGCCTAGAGAGGTCACGAGGGACGGATACCATGCGCATTGTCTACTTTCTTCCCGGACCGATGTCCAGCGGCCCGCTCGGGCCGGAGGAACTCGTTCGGCGCCAGGCCTTCCTCAACGAGCATGCCTTTCGGGGGACGGAGGCCGTCGTTCGCGAGACGGAGAACGGCCCCGCCTCGGTCGAGTCATCCGCCGAGGAGTATCTCTCGGTGCCCGGCATCCTCGAGGCCACGCCGCGTCTCGAGGCGGAGGGGTTCGACGCGATGATCCTCGGCTGTTTCGGCGACCCCGGTCTCGCGCCGGCCCGTGAACTCGTCGACTTCCCCGTCATCGGCCCCGGGCAGGCCGGGGCGCTCGCCGCGGCGCAGATGGGGCAGCGTTTCGCGATCATCACCGTCGTGGACGAAGTCGTGCCCGCGATTCGAAGGCAGATGCGGGGCTACGGGCTCGAAGGTCTCGTGGCAGACATCCGGGCGGTGGACGTCCCGGTGCTCGAACTCCGGCAGCGCGCGGATCAGGTGCTCGACACGATCGAACTTGAGGCGCACGCAACGCTGAGCGCGGGCGCCGACACGATCGTGCTGGGCTGCATGACGATGGGGTTCCTGGACGTGGCCCGGAATCTCTCGCAGCGCCTCGGCGTGCCCGTCATCAACCCCGTCCTCGCGGCGCTCAAGGCGGCCGAGTCGTTTGCCGCCACCGGCGTGCGGCCGTCCCCGCGCGCCTATCCCCCGCCGCGCAAGGAAATCTCGCCCGTCCGCGTCTGACGCCGGGACGCCGCCACGAATCGTGTCACTTGGGTGACGGCATCATCAATTCGACACGACCCGGCGCGGACGGAGCAGCCCGCGGCAAGAGCCCCGCCGCGTTCCGAGCGGCGCCGACGCGGGGTTCGCCACGGGCTGCCAGCAGCGGCAAACGCCCCGGGTCAGGGCCGGATCATGCCGACGCCGTCCTCGATCGTCATCGTCGTCCCAAACTCGGCGGAGAGCTTCGCCAAGCCCTCGAGGATCTCCTGCCCGAGCGCATCGTCCGCGAGCATGGGGCGTCCACGCACCGGCCGCGGCAACTGCCAGCCCATGGTGATCGGGTGGAGCCTAATCTCCTTCAACGTCCCGCCCTCGTACTCGACGACCGGGACGACGCTCTCCCAGAAACCCTTCCCAGCGGGGAAGGAGCCGGCACCCATGCGCTCGATCCGCACGTCTTGGAACATGCCCGGATGGTCCTCGTACCCCAGTCCCTGGGCCTCGTAGTTGTCCTGCGGCTGCAACTCCACGGTCTCGTTCTGCATGGCGAAGTTCGCCAGAGAGTAGAAGATCGGCTTGCCTTGGTAGAGCTCGACCGCGCGCAGGATGTGGGGGCCGTGGCCCACGAACATGTCCGCACCCGCATCGACGACCGCCCGCGCGACATCCACGAGGAAGTCGGCCGGCACGTCGCGGCGGTCGCCTCCCTCGTGCGAGTGGCTCGTGACGATGACCCACTCCGCCTGGCGCTGCGCCTCCCTCACGACCTCCACGACCTCGGCAAGGTCTCCGGCGTGAGGCACCGTCTTCATGCCCGGCTTGTCGCCCACCGTGAACGTGATGCCGCCGAAGTTCAGCCTCGGGCCGGAGCCGCCGCCCCGCCCCGCCGCCGAGAGCGCGTCGCGGAGACCCGCCATCTGATCCGCGGTCACGGTCGCGTGCCGCTCGTAGCGGATCGGGCTCAGCCCCGGGCGCCCGCGCATGTCCGGCCGCTGGTGGCCGGCCCGCATCGCGTCGTCGAAGGTCGAGGCGATCGAGATCAGCGCGACCCGTCCCCCGGGCGATTCCACGTAGACCGGGGCCCGCGCCTGCGCGAGGTTCTCGCCGTAGCCCGCCACCGCGAGTCCCGCCGCTTCGGTCGCTTCCACCGTGCGGCGCGCCCCTCCGGCGCCGAAGTCCATCGTGTGGTTGTTCGCCAGGCTTACCATGTCGAAGCCGAACCAGGCGAGTTCGTGCGCGATTTCCGGCTCCGCCCGCATGTAGGTGCCGCCGCTCGCCGCCGCCGGGATCACATCGTCCTCGTAGTCGTGGAAGAGGATCTCGAGGTTTACGAACGCGGTCGTCGCGTTCCGGATGATGTCGCGCAGCGCGAGGAACTCGGGCTCCCGGTAGGGAGACATCTTCCGGGAGATGATCGCGTCGCCCGCGAGGGCGATGGACATGTTCCCGCGCGCGTCCTCAAACGCCTGCGCTTCCAGCGAGAGCGGCTTCGCGAGGGAAGAGCCGGCCGCGAGGAGGACGGCGGCCACGCATGCGGCGAGTGAGAGGCGGGCGAGCGAGCGGCCGGCTGGCGGAAGGCCGGCCGCGGCCGGGAGCGAAAGCGGAAGACGATACCGGCGCATGAGTGCCTCCGATAAGGGTGTCTGCGAGAACCTTCTCCGTGCGGGCCCGCTTCGGGCGCCGCTTTCTTGTGCGGGTCGCGTGCGAGCCGACAGATTCGAACACATGAACGACAACATGCTTTCCCCGACCCCGCGCCGCCACGCCGGACGGGCGCTCCGACGCGGGCTCCCGCCGCGGGCCGCAGGTACCCTCCTCGCAGCGGCGGGCTTGGTTGCCGGGATGGCCGCCGCCCGTCCCGTCGTGGCGCAGGGCTACGACCTAATCATCCAGAGCGGTACGGTGGTTGACGGTTTCGGGGTGCCGGCGCGGGCGGCCGATGTGGCGATCGATGGCGGACGGATCGCGGCCGTGGGCGACTTGGGCGCGGCTGCGGCCGACCGGGTCATCGACGCGAACGGCCTGCATGTCTTCCCCGGCTTCATCGACACGCATTCCCACGCCATGCCGGCGCTGCTGCGCGGCGAGCTGCGAACGGCCCACCCCCTTCTCGCGCAGGGGATCACGACGATATTCGCGAACCCCGACGGCGGCGGTACGGTCGATCTCGCCGACCAGCGCGCGCGGATTCGGGACCCCGGCGTGGGAGTGAACGTCGGACAACTCATCGGGCACGGCAGCGTCCGCCGGGCGGTACTCGGAATGCAGGCGCGCGAGGCCACCTCCGAGGAACTCGGCCGCATGCAAACGATCGTCCGTGATGGAATGGACGGCGGCGCCTTCGGCCTTTCCTCGGGCCTCTACTATTCGCCGGGGTCGTACGCCCCCACCGGCGAGGTCGTCGAACTTGCGAAGATCGCCACCGAGTACGGAGGCGTGTACCAGAGCCACATCCGCGACGAGTCCGACTATTCGGTCGGCCTGCTCGGCGCCGTGGACGAGGTCATCGAGATCTCGCGCGGTTCCGGCATCACGGGCGTCGTCACGCACATCAAGGCGCTCGGTCCGCGCGTCTGGGGCGAGTCCGCCGAGGTCGTCCGCCGCATCGAGGCGGCGCGGGCGGAGGGTCTCGCGGTCTACGCGGACCAGTACCCCTACGGAGCCTCCGGCACCAGCATCATCGGGGCCCTCGTTCCGCGCTGGGCCCTCGCGGGCGACGGCGGCGACCTGTACGCGCGCATGGAGGATCCCGGCGAGCGCGCCCGGCTCGTGCCGGAGATGTGGGAGAACCTCGACCGCCGAGGCGGCGCGGACCGGCTCATGCTCCAAGGCGGCCCAGACGGGGGCCGGACGCTGCAGGACGTGGCGGACGACCGCGGAATGGACGCGATTGAAACCGCACTCGCCCTCCTCGCGGAGGCCCGCGAAGGCGGGGGCGGCGGTACCGGTCTCACCTCCTTCAACATGAACGACGAGGACATCGAGCGCTTCATGGCGCAGCCTTGGATGATGACATCGTCGGACGGCTCGCTCTGGGTGCCGGGCGAGGGACACCCGCACCCGCGCGGCTTCGGTGCCTTCCCGCGGCGGATCCGCAAGTACGTCCTCGAGGAAGGCGTCACCACGCTTGAACAGGCGATTCACGCCATGACGGCGCTCCCGGCCCAGGTGTACGGGATCGAAGGCCGCGGCGTGCTCGAACCCGGCGCGGCCGCCGACGTGGTCGTCGTGGACCTCGAGCGCTTCCGCGACACCGCCGACTACGACGACCCGCACGGTCTCGCCGAGGGGGTCGAGTACTCCCTCGTCAATGGTACGCTCGCGATCGACGAGGGCCGCTTCACGGACGCGCTCGCCGGCGAAGTGCTCGTCAAGGCGCGATAACTCAGCGACAACTTCAGGAGTGGACATGCGATTCCCCGCCCCGATTCCCGAAACACGAACCGCCCCCGCACGTCTGGCCGCCGTCGCCACCGTCGCCACCCTCGCACCGCTGGCCGCCCTCGCGCCCCGGGCCGCGGTCGCCGCCCTCGCGTGGCCGCTGGCCGCCGTCGCCGCCCTAGCGTGGCCCCTCGCCGCGCAGGAGGGCGCGGGCGGGGATGAACTTCCGGCCGGCGTCCGGAACTCCGCCCCGGCCGCGGACACCGTCGACCCGAGTCTCTTCGGCGGCCTCTCCTTCCGCTTCGTCGGCCCCTCGCGCGGCGGGCGCGTCACGGCGGTCGAGGGCCACCGCTCCCATCCCCACACCTTCTACCAGGGGGCGACCGGCGGAGGCGTGTGGAAGACGACGAACTACGGGATGACGTGGGAGAATATCTCCGACGGATACTTTCGGTCTCCCTCCATCGGCCATATCGAAGTGGCCGACTCGGACCCGAACACCATCTATGTGGGGACGGGCTCGGACGGCATCCGCTCGAACATCATCATCGGCAAGGGCATCCATAAGTCGACGGACGCGGGAGAAACGTGGGACCATGTCGGACTCGAGAACGCGGGCCAGATCGGATCCGTGAAGGCCCACCCCGACAATCCCGACCTCGTCTATGCGGCCGCGATGGGCAACCCGTTCATCAACAATGAGACGCGGGGCGTCTATCGTTCGTCGAACGGAGGTCTCGACTGGGAGCGCATCCTCTTCACCTCGGATTCCGTCGGGGCGGTGGATCTCGAGTTTCATCCGGCGGACCCCAACGTCATCTACGCCGGGATGTGGCGGGCGCAGCGGCGTCCGTGGTCGATCATCTCCGGGGCGAGCGGGGAAGACGGGATCTGGAAGACGACGGACGGGGGCGACACGTGGCGGCGGATCACGGCGGGGCTCCCCGACGGCCTCATCGGCAAGGTCGACTTCTCCGTCTCGGCCGACATGCCCGACCGGGTCTACGCGCTCGTGGAGGCGCCCGAGCCGATCGAGGGCCTGTACCGCTCGGACGACGCCGGCGAGACGTGGGAGCTGATCAACGACGACCCGCGCAATCAGCTCATGCACCGTCCCTTCTACTTCACGAACGTGATCGCGGATCCGACGGACGGGAACGTCGTCTATGTCCTCAATCTGTCCACTTGGAAGTCGACGGACGGGGGGGAGATCTTCCGGACGATCCCGAACGTACACGGGGACGACCACGACCTGTGGATCAATCCGGACGACCCGCGGATCATGGTGCACGGGAGCGACGGAGGCGGGGTTGTGACGCTGGATGGCGGGCGGACGTGGTCGCCCGTCAACAATCAGCCCACGGCGGAACTCTACCAGGTCGATGTGGACGACCGCTTCCCGTACTGGCTCTACGCGGGGCAGCAGGACGATGCGTACACGGTGGCCGTGCCGAGCCGGCAGCCCTCGCTCTCCGCGCCCGGCGGTCCCGACGCGTACTGGCGCTCGCCGGGCGGGTGCGAGACGGGTCCCGCCGTGCCGAAGCCGGGCGACCCCGACGTCGTGTACGCGAACTGCAAGGGGCGGTTCGGCGTCTATAACCAGCGCACCGGGCAGGAGCAGCAGTACTACGTCGGCGCGGTGAACATGTACGGCACGAACCCCGCCAACCTTCCCTACCGCTTCCAGCGCGTCGTGCCCATCGAGGTCTCGCCGCACGACCCGAACCTCGTCTATCACGGCTCGCAGTACGTGCACCGCACCAGCGACGGGGGCCGCACGTGGGAGAGGGTCTCGCCCGACCTGACCGCCTTCCGCCCGAACCGGCAGATGGTGTCGGGCGGGCCGATTACGCGCGACGCGACGGGAGAGGAGCACTATTCCACGCTCTACGTGATCGAGGCCTCGCCGCACGACCCCGACGTGATCTGGGTGGGGGCGAACGATGGCCCGGTGCACGTGACGCTGGATGGCGCGGAGTCCTGGGAGGCCGTGACGCCGGCGGACATGCCGCCCGAGGGCCGCATCAACTCGATCGACATCTCCCGGCACGATCCGGACAAGGTGTACGTGGCCGGATACCGCTTCCTGCTCGGCGACTTCCGGCCCTACGTCTACCGGACGAGCGACGCGGGGGAGACGTGGACGCTCCTCACCGATGGGACGAACGGGATACCGGCCGACGTGCCGGTGCGGGTCGTGCGCGAGGATCCGGACCGCGCGGGCCTTCTGTACGCGGGGACGGAGTTCGGGCTTTTCGTCTCCTTCGACGACGGGGCGACGTGGCAGTCGTTCCAGCTCGACCTCCCGTTGACGCCCGTGACGGACATCGAGGTGTACCGCCAGGATCTCGCGCTCTCGACGATGGGCCGGGGGTTCTGGGTGCTCGACGACATCACGCCGTTGCACGAGATCGGCGCGGACGGATCGGTCGGGGAGGGAGGCGGGGCGCACCTGTTCGAGGGACGGGCGCAGTACCGCACGCGGCCAGGACGGAACACGGGCTTCGAATGGGCCTCGAATACGGCGCGGCCGGACTACCCCGGCGCGGGCGCGGACATCAGCTACTGGGTCTCGCCGGACCTCGGATCCGACGAGACGGTGCGGATCGAGATCCTCGACGCGGACGGCGAGGTGATCCGCTCCTACACCAGCGGCGGGGGCGGCGGCGCGGCCCGGGCTGGGGGACCGGCGATGCAGCTCATGGCGCCGCGCGGCGGCCCCGCGCGCGGGGTTTCGTCGGCGCCGGGCATGCACCGCCTGCGCTGGGATCTGCGCTCGCAGGGCGAGGGCCGCTTTGGGCCGATCATGCCGCCGGGCGAGTACACGGTGCGCCTCTCGGCGGGCGACGTGACCGCCGAGACCGGGCTCGAACTGCGGATCGACCCGCGGGTGGCGGCGGAGGGGGTGACCGTCGCCGACCTCGAGGAGCAGTACCGTTTCAACCTCGCCGTGCGGGAGACGCAGGCGGAGGCGCGCGATGTCGCGGACGGCATCGGCGACCTGCGCGAGCGCATCGCGGAGGCGCGCGCGGATGTCGGCGGCGACCGCAACGAGACGCTCAGCGAACTCGCCGCGGAGCTGGACGAACTCGACGCACGCGTGAACGACGCGGGGGGCAGCTACCCGCGCCCCATGCTCCTGAGCCAGCTCAACTACCTGGCCGGCATGACCGGGCGGGCCGACCAAGCCCCCGGCGCGGACGCCTACGAGCGGCACGAGGAACTCCGGGAGGAGGTGCGGGCGGCCGCGGCCGAACTGCAGGCACTCGTCCGCCGCCTCAGCGCCGCGTCATGAGCACGATGTCCGGAGCGAAGACGGACGCCACGGCCATCGGGCAACCTCAGCGCCGCTCCCTGCCGCCCCAAGGGCACCCGGCCGGTGCGGCCAGCTTTTACGCCCGACCGGGACTGGTCGCTCTCCTCCTCGTAACCGCCGGGTGCGGTGGTGGAGGCGGGCCGGTGGCCGGCGGGCTCGACAGCCCCGACATGCCGCTCGAGCCCACTGTGGAGGAGATGTACACCGTGGGAGTGCTCGACGGCGCCCCGTGGGAGATGTTCGGCAGCGTACGGGGGGTCGCCTTCGATGAGGATGGCACGCTGTTCATCCTCGACAACGACGCGGGCCACATCGTCGTCGTCGATGCGTCCGGCGAGTTCGTGCGGACGATTTCGAACAAGGGCGAGGGGCCGGGCGAACTCAACCAGCCGATCGCCATGGCGGTGTTTGCCGACGGCGGCATCGGCGTGAACGACCTCACGAGGGGCATCCGGTTCTTCAGCCGGGAAGGCGAGTTTCTCCGGGAGGCCGCGTTCAGTATGGCGGATGGGGCTCCCGGCGCTCCGATCCACGCGCTGGCGGACGGCGCGGTCCTCTCGGCGGAACTCGTCGGCGGGTCGCTCTCGCGCCTCCTCGGCGGAGACGGCGCTGCGCCGGAAGGCCGTCCGATTCGCCGATACCGGCTCGATGGAACCCACGACGTGTTCTACGCGGCCTGGGCGCGGCCATCCGGCGAGGAGATGGAAGTGCGCGCGGGTGGCGTTCGGATGGTGATGTCGGGAGCCGAACCCTTCCCGCTCCCGCTTGCGGTCGGCGTGCTGCGCGATGGACGGGTCGCGGTCGCGGATTCGGTCGGCTACCGCATCAAGCTGCTGGATGCTTCGGGTCGCGTGACGAGCACGCTGGAGCGGCCCTTGGCGCCGGTCGCCGTCACCGAGGCGATCCGCGAGGCCGAGCGCGAGCTTCGGCTTGCCGCGGCTCAGTCGGAGGGCGGGGGCGGGAACGCGATCACGATGATGGGTCGCCTGTCGGGGGCCGTAGGATCCCGGCGGAGCGGCGGAGCCCCGAGCGCCCCGGATCCCGATGTGATCCGCCGCATGATCGACGACCGGATCCGCAACCTCTCGTTCCCGGACGAGATCCCGGTCATTGCGAACCTCGCCGTGGACTGGAGCGACCGGATCTGGGTCCAGCGCTCCGCCCTACCGGGAGAGACGGGTCCGACCGATATTCTGACCGCCAACGGCCGGTACTTCGGCACGATTGCGCCGGATGGCCTCCGGATCCCCAACGCGTTCGGGCCCGGCGGCCTGCTCGCCTACATCGAGCGGGACGAACTCGACATCCAGCGCGTCCGCGTGGTGCGTCTCGTGGGCAACCCGTTGCTGGAAACCGCCGGCGACGACTAACCAAGAGGACTAACCAGAAGGAGAAGGCCATGGCGCTCCACTCGGCCCGTCATGCCGCCCGCGCCACACTCGTTCCGGTCTTGCTGTCCGCCGCGGCCTGCGGCGGGGACGGCGGTTCCGGCGCCCGGGGGCTCGACAGCCCGAATGTGGCGCTGTCGCCCGCCGTCGATACGCTGTACGCCGTGGGAGTGCTCGACGGCGAGCAGTGGGAGATGTTCGGCCGCATCGCGTCGGTCGCGTTCGACGCGGACGGATACCTCTTCATCCTCGACAGCCGCGCGGGGCACATCGTCGTCATCGATCCGGCGGGAGAGTTCGTCCGCACGATTTCAAGCGAGGGCGAAGGGCCCGGCGAACTACGTCGCCCCTCCAGCCTCATAATGTTTCGCGACGGTCGCGTCGGGGTGCGCGATTTCGGGAACCAGGGAGTCGCGCTGTTCAGCCGCGAGGGAGACTTCCTCGAAACCTTCCGGATCGACCAAGACGGGGCCACGCCCT
This sequence comes from Candidatus Palauibacter poriticola, assembly GCA_012270965.1. Classification (GTDB taxonomy): domain Bacteria; phylum Gemmatimonadota; class Gemmatimonadetes; order Palauibacterales; family Palauibacteraceae; genus Palauibacter; species Palauibacter poriticola. Next base: position 11,215 of record JAAXHJ010000094.1, on the reverse strand, counting down.
CCGGATCGCTGCGCGCGATGCCCGATCACAGCCTCATCGCCGCCTCCAGCCGTGTGAGTTTTTCCCCGGAAGGCGTAATGGAGCGCGAGGAGCGTCGCCCGATTACCCGCTTCCGGCTCGATGGAACCCGGGACCTGTTCTATGAGGCCTGGGCAGGCCTTCCGGCCGAGACTCGCGTCGATGAAGCGGAGGCGGGAAACGTTCAGATACAAGTGGAGGCCGGGGAGGCGTTTCCTCTACCGCTCCAAGTGGCCGTGCTGCGGGATGGACGGGTCGCCATCGCCGACTCCATCGGCTACCGCGTCAAACTGCTGGATCCGTCCGGGACCGTCGTGTCGACGCTCGAACGCTCGGTGCCGCCGGTCGTCGTGACGCCGGCGATCGAGCAGGCCGAACGCGAACGTCGTCTTGCGAACCTCGAGGCCGGCGGCGGAGGGGGTGGCGGCGGCATCATGACCCTGAGCATCAGAGGGACGGCGGGCGCGGGCGGAAACCCCATGAACTCGGAGGCCATGCGCGAAGCCATGCGGAGGATGATGTGGGAGGACCAGATCCGGGCGCTCGCCTTCCCGGCGGAGATGCCGGTCATCACGAGCCTCGCCGTGGACTGGAGCGATCGTCTCTGGGTCCAGCGCTCCGCCCTGCCGGGCGACACGGGCCCCATCGATATCCTCGGTGCCGATGGACGCTACTTCGGCACCATTGCGCCGGACGGCCTGCGAATTCCGGGGGCCTTCGGGCCCGGCGGCCTGCTCGCCTACATCGAGCGGGACGAACTCGACATCCAGCGCGTCCTCGTGGTACGTCACGCGGACGATCTGCTGCCGGAGACCGCCGGACGCGACTGAGGCCCGAACAACCCCGCCGCGCCGAGGCGCACGGCAGCCCCACATGACCGACGAGCAATAGCCGGAGTGTAGCGAAACCGCCTTGTGACCGCGACGTGGGTTGGGGTTGCAGGGCGATTCGCTTTTGCATTTCGATCGTACCTCCGCGAAGTACCCTATTCAACCTCGACCGGTAGGCCGGTGGGATGCGGAACCTGGTCGGTGGCGCGGCGGGCGATTCTGGCACCGAAGTTCTGCGCACGGCGGGTCGAGCGTTCGCAGCACAGGAAGCGCGCCCCGTCGTCCGACTCCATCACGCCTCGATCATCGGGCTCCCCACCGAACGAGCCGGAAGCGAGCGAACCGGCCACCGATTCGGCGGCGGCCAGCCGCAGCCCGAGCCACCTGAGGAGAAGGTCCGGGTCCGACGGGGCTCCGGGCGAGTCGCCGGCCAACCACTCTTCGCGGATCTCCTTCCACTCCATCCACAGGGCCTCGCCCCATCCCTCGTTGCAAGCGCCGATGACCGCGTCTCGCACGGAACCGTGCTCGTGTGGCCCCGGCCCCCCATCCCGCTGCAGGAGGCCGGCGAGGAAGCCCGCCATGATCCAGTATCGGTGAGCGTCGCCCTCGGCCCGGGCCCGCCGCGACTCGTTCAGAACGGCGAGGAACTGCAGGTAGCCCGCGTCCCACTCGAGCCGAGCCTCCTCCGAGGCTTCGGCAGCGGCGTCTTCGCGCGATCGCAACCTCGATTCGACCAAGCTTCGGATCTGACGGATCCGGTCCAGATCCTCCGCCTCGGCGGCGTCGGAGATATCGTCGAAGAGGGCCCCGGAGTCGGTCCCCGCCAAGTGGCCGCAAAACGCGATCCCGCCCGCTTCTCCGAGGCGGAAGGTCCCCTGCTGCTCCGCATCATGATCTTCCGGATCGTCGGAGGGCTCCGGCTCCAAGCAGAAGATGGCCTCGTCCAACGCCCTCAGGACCTTGCGGTAGGCGGATCGCCGCCGCTCGGTACGGTTCATCCCGCGCTCCCCCTCCCGCCCGCTACGCCGGGGCCAGCGCGATCACGCGCAGGGGGCTCCCGCTCCCATCCACGATCTTGAGCGGAGCGGCGATCGCCACCGCGCCCGTCGAGGGCAACCGGTCGAGGTTGCACAGGCTCGCGAGACCGAACCTCCCCGCCCCGTGCATGATCCCGTGGTTTGGGAAGGGCGGATCGAACCCTCCCGCCTGGCCCGCGTCGGTGCCGACCGTCTCCACGCCGACCCCGAGCACCGCGCGATCCTGAGCCAGCAGGGCCGACGTCTCTTGGTGAAAGCCCGGCGAGTGCGGGCCATCTTCAGACACGTTGAGGAACGCCTCCTTCCCTTCCCTCCGGCTCCATCCCGTGCGCAGGAAGACCCATGCGCCCCTGGGCACGCGGCCGTGCTCCGCCTCCCACGCCTCGAGCCCGGCGGGCGTGAGCAGAAAGTCGGGATCCGCGCTCACCTCCGCCTCCACATCGATGACGCATGCCGGGCCGACGAACTTCCGCGGCGGGATCGTGTCGGTCGTCCCGTTGGGTACGTCCCTCCCCGTCACCCAGTGGATCGGGGCGTCGAAGTGCGTCCCGGTGTGCTCGCCGAGGGTGAGGTTGTTCCAGTACCAGGCCGGTCCGTCGTCGTCGTACCTCGAGATCCGCTCGATCGTCATCCCCTTCGACGGCGCGAACATCGGAGGGAGATCGATGACGACGGTATCGGGGCCGAGAGGGACCGTGAGATCCACCACCCGGACGGTGCCCGCGTTCAACTCCTCCACGAGGCGGTTCAGTACGTCCGACATTCGAAGTCTCCCTTTGAGCCCGTGGCGAAAGCCCCCCGGCGCCTCGCCGCTCTCGGCGCTGACGCGGGGGTTCGCCCCGGGCTCCTATGGTTGGCGGACCCGCGGGCGGGGTTGCGGTCCATGGTCACTTGTCCCCGAAGAACGGCTCCAGCGTTTGGCCGGGATTCGGTTTCGTCATCAGCGAGACCATGATGAAGAGAATGAGGCTTGCACCGACGCCCAGTTCGACGGAGTCGATCCCGTACAGGGGGAAGTAATGCTCTTGGAACCAGAGCGTCCACACAAGGCAGGCGAGGAAGCCCCCGATCATGGAGGCGATCGCGCCCTTCGCGGTTCCCCGCCGCCAGTTGAGACCGATGACGATGGGGACGAAGAAGAAGGAAGCGATGAACTTCGCCTGTTCCAGAACGATGCCCTGGACGTCCCCCAGCTTCTGCAGTGCGAAGAAGAGGGGGATGATCGCGAGGACGACGATCGCCACCCGGTTCGCGTTCACGAGGTGTTTCTGGCTCGCGTCGGGCCGGATGAACTTGCCGTACAGGTCGTGGGCGACGCCCGCTCCGGTCACGAGGAGGATCGAGTTCACGGTCGACATGATCGCCGACAGCATGGCGACCAGCAGCAGCGCGCCGACCACGGGGGGCAGCACGTGCAGCGCCATGGTGGCGGTCGCCTGGTCCTGGGAGGGGAGGTTCGGGAAGAGCACCCGCATGAGCATGCCGATCGACATGATGCTGGTCGCGATCACCACCTGGAAGCCGATGGCCACGAAGATCGCCTTCCGCACCGTGCGCTCGTCCCGCATCGAGTAGAAGCGGGTGAGTTCGTACGGCGCCGCCGCGATCGAGAGTCCGAACGCGATCGCGAAGGCAAGGAGTTCGCGCGGCGAGTAGTACCAGCCCACGAGACGGTCGTCGAGCGTGTCGAGGAAGTCGAGCGACCGCTCGACTGCCGCGAGCGGGCTGACGCCGCCAACCTGGTTGAGGAGGACGGGGACGGCCACGATGAGCGCCCCCACCATGATCAGCGTCTGCAGAAAGTCGATGTAGGAGCTGGAGCGGACCCCGCCGAGTAGCGTGTAGAGCGCGGTCGAGGCCACGATGATGAGCATCGCGGTGAGCGGGCGGATGCCGAACACGACTTCAGCAATCTCGCCGCCCGCTTGGAACTGCGCCACGAGGTAGATCGTGTAGGCCACGACGATGAGAACGCCCGCGAGCGCGCCGGCCTTCGGGCTCCCGTAGCGGGCGGAGATGTAGTCGGGGACGGTGAGCGCGCCGAGACGCCGCAGTTTGGGGGCGACGAAGAAGGCGCACACGAGCCACCCCGTCCACAGACCGAGCCACGGGAAGACCCAGGAGACGCCGGCCAGGTAGTGGCGGCCGGCGGTCCCGACGAAGGTGCCGGCAGAGATCTGCGTGGCGGCGAGGACCGCCCCGCCGACGATGGGACCGATCGAGCGGCCGGCGGCGAGGAAATCGACTTCGGTCTCGGTCCGGAAGTAGCTCCAGATCGCGATGCCCATGATGATGGCCACGTAGACCCCGAGCACGACGAAAAAAACGCTGCTCATGTCGGCTTGGCGGGTTCGGTCGTCGTCGCGCGTTCGGACTCCGCAGCGGGTCCGGGCGTCGCGCCGGGTCCGCGCGGCTCGGCGGGTTCGGGCGCTTCGGCGAGTTCGGGCGCTTCGGCAAGTTCGGGCGCTTCGGCGAGGCCGGGCGGCTCGGCGGGCGTGGACGGCGCGGCCGGTGTGGACGCCGCGGCCGGTGTGGACGGCGTGGACGGCGGGGCGGGCGTGGACGGCGGGACGCCGCGCCCGGCGCGCAGCGCGACGACCGCGGCCCAGCGGCGGTCCAACTCGTCGTCGGCTCGGATGCTCAACCGGAAGAGGAAGATCACGGTAAGGCCGAGGGCGAAGAAGCCCGCCGCGATCAGGATGATCGTCATGGCGAGGCCCGGGCGCCTTCGCGGCCGACTCGCGCGTTCCGCCACGTCCAGATCGCGGCGGCCAGCAGTAGCGCGAGGACCGCGAGGTCGGCGATGCGCGCGAACGAGAGCGCGCCCCCGCGGGACAGCCGGAGCAGCCCCGGCACGCTCGACAGGGTGGCCGTCACGGCTTCATCGCCGACCCGGACGAAGCGCGGCAGGCTGGTCGACAGGTCCAGCGCGGCGAGCACGTCCGGATCCCCCTCCAGGCGAATGAGCCACGGCGCCGTGACCTCGCGTACGACGGTCTCCTCAGCTTCGCGGGCGGCGACGAAGAGGGGGATCCGATCCAGCCGTCCGCGTACCGGATTCCGGACGGTGTAGGACACGACGACCGGCGCGTCGGAGGCCGCGTCGATGCGGTACGCCCCGTCGACCGTCGTCAGCGCCGCACCGGCGACGGGCGGGAGGCCGCCGTCCCCGACCGTCTCCGCCAGCGACAGCACCTGGTGCTCGATCCGGAGGGCGAAGGCCCGCACCGCGCCGCCATCGGGCTGGAGACGCTGTCGCACGTGGGCCGCGCCGTCGGCATCCAGCCGGACGAACACCGTGTCGGTCGTCTGCGCCGCCGCCGGCACCGCCGCGGGCAGGGCCGCCAGCGCGGCCGCAGATAGGCCCGCCAGCGCCGCCGAGAGTGGGCGCACCGCCGGCGCGGAGGCTCGCGCCGCTTCTCCCCTCGGGCGCCGCACCGTCGTCAGCCCGCCGGCGCCGGGGCCGTCAACTGCGCCAGCACGCGTCCCACCGCCCGGGCCGCCTCGTGAAACCCGTTCGCCACGTGGTTCGCCTCGCGACGCACTTCGTTCACGAGGAAGGGCAGCACGTCGGAGCCGGCCGCCGCGAGGCCCGGCAGCTCGGCCACCCGGGCCAACCGCGGGATCGGCGTCCGGGGCAGGGCCGGATCGTGATCGAACGGCCCTCCCGCCGCGTAGCCGATCGGCACCAAGATGCGGGACAACTCGAGGAACAGTTCGTTCACGGCCGCGGCCGCCGCCACATCCAGCCGACCCCGGCCAACCGTGGAGTACAGGTCGTCCAGCGCGGCTCCCAGCGCTTCGAGTTCGGCACGAACCGGACCGAGGTCGAGCAGATCCCCCGCCGCTTCCACGTAGCCGCCGACGAAGCCCGCCAGCTCCGAGACAGTCTCGCGGAAGTCGTACGGCAGGATGCGCGAGTTGAGCACCCGCGCGATCGAGGCGACGTACACGCCCAAGTCGCGCTCGAGGTTCTCCCGTTCGGCGACGGCCATGACGTCGTCTTCGGTGTGCCACGCGATGTTGCCCCCGCAGCCGCCCGTGGGATAGAAGCCGAGCGCCTCGCGCTCGTCCGCCGGAATGTTCGAGAGCAGCATGTAGAACGAGGTGAGCCCGATCTGATTGAAGGAATAGTCGCCGGCCCGCAGCGGCCGCAGCCGTTTCGCGGTCTTTCCCGTCACGTCCGCGATCGCGCGCGCGCACAGCGGCCCCGCCTCGGCCATCCACATCACGTCGTCATACTCCGTCGCGTGCCAGCAGCCCGGCGAGTCGATGTTGATCGCGCCCACGCAGCGCCGGCGAAGTTCCAGCGCGTGCGTGTCGGCATACCAGGTCGAGCCGCCGTAGCGCCCCGTCGAGTGCGCCGGCCACCAGGCGATGCGCAGCGAGCGCCGCAGCCGCCCGGCCTCCGCATGGAATATCCGGGCGAGTTCGAGCAGCGTCGCATCGCCGACCGCGTTGTCGCCGATCCCGACGCCCCACGAGTCGTAGTGTCCATGCACGAGCATGAACTCCTCCGTCGCGCCGGCGATGTGCACCACGGGCAGCTTGCACGGATACCAGCCCTCCTCCAGCCGAACCTCCAGCCGGACGGTGTCGCCCACGGCCTCCCTCAGCCGCTCTCCATCGGCGTGGTTGACCGCGACCACGGGCGTCCCGGGCTTCGTGGGGAGATTCCCGGTCGTCGGCGTACCCCAGATCGGCGTGCAGATCCCCCAGTGGATGTTCCGTCCGGGATTGATGAAGACCTGTCCCACCGCCTCCGCCGCCTCGAAGGCGGAAACCATGCCCGGCATCGCGTATCCCTCGCTGAGCACGATCTTGCCGGCCACGTCGGGCAGGTCGCCGTCGAGCCGTTTGGCGAACAGGTCTCGCGGCCCCGTCGCGGCCGCGGCCGGAACGTAGACGAGTTCCCCCTCGAGCCCGCCCTCCGCCGTCGGCACCGCGAAGGACGGCGGCTTGGCACGGATCGACCCGCCGCGCCACTCGACGGAGGACTCGCGCGGGAGGGAGAGGTAGAGGTCGGGCTCGTGCATCTCGAACGGCACGCCCAACCGCTCCAGCTCGGCGGCGATGTACTCGGCCGCGACGTGCTCGTCGTCGCTCCCGGACTCTCGTACGAGGCCCGAGAAGCGTTCGAGCAGCGACCACCCCGCGTCGAAGGAGACGGCCCGCAGGAGATCGGGTTCGAGCGCGTCAGGGTCCGCGGCGGGCCCGGCCCGCATCGTGTCGTTCAATGAACCTAACTCCGGGGAAGGACGGTGAGCGTGGCCTCGACGGCGCGAGGCTCCACCGTGGTGAGTGTGGCAAGGACGCGGTAGACGCCGGCCGGCAGCCCGGCTTCGATGCTCGCGCTCCAGCGCAGCGAGGCGCCGGGCTCCAGCGTCTCGCGTCCCAGCACCTGGGCGAAGAACCTGCCCTCCGCCCAACGCCAGACGACGGCCCCATCCTCCGAGATTACCTCGAAGTCGTAGCGCTGCGCGTCGGGGAAATCGAGGATGAGTGTCGCCTGGCCGTCGTTCGTGCCGGTCAGTTCGAGCACGACGGGCGCGCCCGCCGGCGGCGACCCCTCGCCCGTGGAGAGCGAGAGCCGCAATGCTGGGTCGGATCCCTCATCCGCAGATCGCGGTGCGGAGCCCGCAGCGCATGCGAAGGCCGCCAGCGCGGGCAGCACCACCGCCGGTGCCACCGCGCGCAACGGACCGTTCACCCGGTGCCTCAAAGGAGTGTTCACCCGAGGGCTCGGCGGAGCGTTCACGCGGGGGTTCACACGAGCAGCTCGTAGTGGTCGGTGCCGTCGAGCGCCCAGCCCAAGTCTTCGTACAGTCGCTTGGCGGGCCCGTTGTGCGGCTCGGTCTCTAGGATGAGGCCCTTGGCGCCGGTTTCAACCGCGAGTTCCCGCGCGCGGTCCATGAGGATGCGCGCGACTCCGGACCGGCGCGCGTCCGGCGCGACGAAGAGGTCGTTGAGGATCCACAGCCGTCTCATCGAGACGGAGGAGAAGGACGGGAACAACTGCACGAACCCCAGCGGCCAGCCGTCCCCGGTCTCCGCCACGAAGACGCGCGACTCGCCGGCTCCGAGACGCGCGGCCAGGAAGCGGCGGGCACCCTCCAGATCCGCCGGTTGCCGGTAGAACTGGCGATACCCGTCGAACAGCGGCGCGAGGCGGTCGACATCCTCGAGGCCCGCTTCCCTGACGATCGCGGTCACTTCGGACACGGCGGACGCGGGGTCCGGGCCGGGCGTCTCGTCAGTCGGCGACGCTCACGCCCTCGTACGTGTGGATCCCGTCCGCGTTCGCCACCGTCATGCGCGGCGCGGCGTCGCGGAAGGGCATCCAGGCGCAGCCGTGGTCCCCGGCCTTATTGATCGCGACGAACTTCTCGGAGGGGATGAACTCGGGGTTCACGTTCCGGTACTTGTGCCGGATCATCGCGACCGCATCCTCGCACGCCTGCTGCGGCGTGCGCCCCGCACCCATCCGCGAGACGACGTAGTATCCGGCACAGGACTTGATCACGTCCTCGCCCCGCCCCGTGACGGCGGCGGCGCCGATGTCGTTGTCCACGTACAGGCCGGCGCCGATGATCGGCGAGTCGCCCACGCGGCCCGGAACCTTCCACGCGAGCCCGCTCGTCGTCGTGATGCCGGAGACGTTCCCCTCCGCGTCGACCGCGAGCACGTTCGTCGTCCCGTAGCGGTGGATGAGCGCCTCGGCCAGAACGTAGTCCCGGTCCGGGCCGCTGCGGCCGGGGAGGTCGAGGAGTTCGGCCCACTCCTGCGCCTCGCGCCGGATCGCCGCTTCGCCGAAGCCGGCGTCCGCACGACCCTCGCCGCCGGAGCCGTCACGCGGACGCCGCAGGTGGTCCGGGGGCCCCCAGTCGTCCGTGTCTGAAAGACGCTCGCGCCAACGGAGCCAGACCTCGCGCGATTTCGGCGTCATCAGATCTTGCACCTCGAACCCAAAGCCGACCGCGAACTCCTGGGCATACTTGCCGATGAGCATCACGTGATCGGTGCGCTCCATGACGAGGCGGGCCACCGAGGCCGGGGTGCGGATGCCCTCGATCCCGGCCACCGAGCCGGCGTTGTACGTGGCCCCGTCCATCACGGAGGCGTCGAGCTGCACGACCCCGTCGGCGTTGGGGAGGCCGCCCCAGCCGACGCCCGTCCCGTCGGGATCAAGTTCGATGATGTTCGCGCCGCGCTCGACCGCGTCCATCGCCGCACCGCCGCCCGACAGGACCTGCCACGCCGCCGTGGCCGCGCGCCGCCCCGTGTCGTTCGTGTGGCTCGTGATCATCATCGGCGTCATGGCGCGCCCGCTCGACCGCAGCGACGGGCCCGTCCCGCTGGCCGACGCCCGCGCGGGCACGGATCCCGCGACGGCCGCAGCCGCGCCCAGACTTAGACCACGACCGATGAAACCGCGACGATTCATCTCGGACATCTCATCCCCCGTTGGCTGGTGTGACTCTTCCCTGCCCCAAACTGGCGCGACACCGGTAACTCCCGCCAGCGTCCGTTGCGAACCCACGGGTGCCCGCGGTCCGGAGCCGGCCCATCGTCCGGTGGTAGTCCGGTGCGCCTCCCGCAGGCCGGCTCGGAGGACCCTCGGGAGGCAACGTGCAACCCACCAGCACGTCACAGCGTCCTTGAGAGGTGAGATCGAAGTGTGCCCCGCTCGCGAAGGGAGGCCTCATGAAGTTCCGCGCCGCCGTCCATTCCCTCTCCTGTATCCTGAACTGCGCGGCGGCCGCATGCGCGCCGGATGCCGTGCCGGACTCCGCGCTCTCCGTACGGGACAGTGCCGGGATTCGCCTCGTCGAATACGGGACGACGCCGGAACGCGCGGGTCCCTTCGTCTTCTCGTCGCAGCCCCTGTACCAATACGGGGCCGGGCCGGAAGACTATCCGTTCCGGAGCATCTGGCGGGGCACCCTGCTCCCGGAAGGGAGCGCGGCGGTAATCGACGCCCTGAACGCGGAACTCGTTCTGGTCGCTCCGGACGGAACCTTCCGGGGGCTACTCGCGGGTCGCGGAGACGGTCCCGGTGAACTTGACCGCCCCGCGGCCGTGTTCTCCCTCGGCGGAGACACGCTCCTGGTGGACGACCGCGGGCACGCGCGACTCACCTTCTTCGCCGGCGGCGCCGTCGTGCGGGAGGTGGATACGCGTCTCCTCAACAGAAGCCTGGGCTTAGTCGGGATCGACGCCGACGGGCACCCGTTGATGGCGAGTAGTTCCTACATGCCCGGGTTCGCGGAAGCTTGGCTGCGGGGACACATGGTCCGCTTCGACATCGACGCCGGCGTCGTGGATACGGTCGGGGCGTACGACTGGGTGCGCCGCTCGCCCCGCGAGGGCCCGTTCAACCCATTCGAGACGGGCGGCACGGTAACCGCCGCCGCGGGGAGGTTCGTGTACGCGCGCACCGACCGGCCGGAGGTCACGTGGCGGAATCCGGACGGGACGGTGCGCCAGATCGCGCGCTGGCGCTCGTCTCCGGCCTATCCGGACGAGGAGGACTGGCAGCGGTTCGCGTCCTCGATGCGAACCAGGCTCCGTCCGGCAAACCCGCATATCCAATCCGAGACCGAGTTCGAGGAACTCGTGCGGAGGTCCCTTGCCCGGTATGAGCTCCAAGAGGACGAGCCCCTCCCCCTCTTCACCCGGCTGTTTGGGGATCGAGAGGGCCGGGTGTGGCTGGGCCACCATACCATTGGCGCGCAGCTCGTCGGCGTGTCCGGTTATTCGATTCTCGCTCCCGACGGCATCTGGCTCGGGGACGTGCGGGCACCGCGGGGTGTCCGGCTCCTGGACGTGGCACAGGGCCGCGCGCTGGGCGTGTTCCGGGATGAGACGGGCGTGGAGAGCCTCGTCCTGTACGAGCTTCTGCCCGCCGGGACGACGGACGGCGCCTGACAGCCCGTGGCGACCGTCGGACGCTCCGTCGTGCCGGTCGTCGTCGCGACGCCCGTGGTCGGGCGCCACGGTGGCCTCCGGGGAAAGCATGCCAACTTCATGCCGCCACGGGTGGGCACTGCCGAGCGACTTGTCGGCATTGGGGCCACCGCTATCGAACGCCCCTGAGCGCTCCGCGCAGGTTCGGGGCCGTGGATGTCTCGAATATGGCGGGGTCTGCCAGCGCGTCGGGCAGCCGCCCGTTCGCGTCGTGCAGAATCGCCCGGACGCGACCTGTGCGGCGATCCGTGACGACCGTGATCGGCCGGTTCTCGTCAATGCCCTGGCGAACCTCGCCTTCGGGGCCTGTGAGTCGGATCTCCTCCAATGTCGCCTCCCAAGCGGGGTCGAGGGGCAAGG
>JAAXHJ010000067.1 GCA_012270965.1 Candidatus Palauibacter poriticola | reverse complement strand
CGGTTTCCTCGGAGCGGTACGCCTTGGCCGCCCGGACGGTCGCCGCCGTGTTGTCCGGGTCCGGCAGCTCCGCGAACACCCGGCTGTCGTGCGTGGCCGCGCCGGTCACCGCGTAGCGGCGCACCAGCTTGTGGCGCCGGTCCGCGGAGACGTGGTTCTTGTACCCGTAGTGGCTCCGGCTCCCCCTCTTCGTCCAGCGGGCGTCCAAGTCCTTTTGCGCCAGCCGGTTCGGAGACTCCCCGGCCCAGTTCCCCGGAACCTCCCCGGCCTTGATCGCCGCGTTCTCCGCCTTCGTGTTCCGCTGCCTCGGCACCGGCACGATCGACGCGTCGATGATCTGTCCGCCCATGGCCCTGCAGCCCCGGTCGCTCAGATGACGGTCGAACATCTCGAAGAGCCGCTCGACGACCCCCGCCTTCGCCAAACGGTCCCGGTAGAGCCATATCGTGGCCGCGTCCGGCGTCCGGTCCTCCAGCCCCAGGCCCAGAAACGCCATGAACGTGAGCCGGTCGGCAATCGCGTCCTCCGGCGCCTCGTCCGACAGGTTGTACGGCGAGCCCAGCACCAACGCCTTGAACATCAGAACGGCGTCCCACGGCTTGCGCCCCGCCGGAGACTTCCGCTCCCTCTCCGGCTTCCGCCACACGGCCTCCAGCACGGGCCGGAAGTCCTCCCGCGGAACCAGCTCCCCGATCCTCCCCGGATGCCTTCCACGCTTCCCCCTGCCCTCCAGCCTCCGCCGACGGCCATCGGCCGCCATGTCCGCGAAGCTCCGCTGTCCCACCATCCGCGACCTCGCCACCGCGACTCCTCCTCTCCGTCTCCGTCCGCCTCAAACCCGCATGCGCCAAAAGCGCCCCGACACTATCAAATATCGCACGGCGGCCGCGCCCCGTCAGCCCGTCCGACCAACCATCTCCGCATTCCGCCCGCCGAATTCTTCGAGGTGCCCTCGTACCTCCATGTGGGTTTTGCCGTCGCGCCTTAACAGCCCGTGGATAAAGTCGTCCGCAGCCTTCCCTAGTGTCGATTAAATTGGAGGGACACGGTGTCCTTCGGCAAGGAGGAAGGCGATGGCGATGGGCAGGCGGCGCAAGGGGCGGCAACGGGAGTTGTTGGGAGCTATCTCCGTGGCGAGGGCTGGGTACACTGCGTATGATCGGGGCCGTGAATACACCGGCCATTCGCCTCCGGGGCGTCACGAAGCGCTTCGACAAGAAGACGGCGGTCCGCGATCTCGACTTGGAGATCCCGCACGGATCGATCTACGGGCTCATCGGCCCGAACGGCGCCGGAAAGACCACGACGCTCCGGATCATCCTCGACATCATCGGACCCGACGCCGGTTCCGTTGAAGTCTTCGGTTCGCCCAACGTCGAGGCCATGCGCACGCGCGTCGGGTACCTGCCGGAGGAGCGAGGCCTGTACCAGAAGATGACGGCCACGGACCACCTCGCCTTCTTCGGCCAACTCAAGGGGCTGAAGCGGAAGGAGGCGCTCGCGCGGGCGCGGGCCGGATTGGATGCGGTGGGTCTCGGCGACCGGGCGGACGACAAGGTGGAGACCTTCTCGAAGGGGATGGCGCAGAAGGCCCAGTTCCTCGGGGTCATCCTTCACGAACCCGACCTGCTGGTGCTCGACGAGCCCTTCAGCGGCCTCGACCCGCTGAACGTCGAACTGTTCAAGCAACTCCTGCGGGAACGCCAGCGAGGCGGAGCCACGATTCTGCTCTCGACCCACCTCATCGAGGACGCCGAGCGCCTGTGCGAGCGCGTGTGCATGATCGCGGGAGCGACCAAGGTGCTCGATGGCCGGGTCCGCGACATCAAGGCCGCGGCGGGGCGGCGCGACATCGCGCTGTCCTTCGAGGGGAACCCCCGCTTCCTCGACGCGCCGGACCTCGTCGAGGACATCTCGGCGCACGGCAGCTACGTGGAGGTCCGCATGTTGGAGGAGGCGGACCCCCAGGCGTTGTTGCGGCGGGCGGTGGACAGCGGCGCCCTGATCTCGCGTTTCGAACTGATCGAGCCTTCGCTGCGCCAGATCTTCATTGAGAAGGCGACGGAGGCCGGACTCTCGCACGAGGACGAGAGCGAAGACGACGAGGCGGCGGCATGAATCCGTTTACGCCCAGAGTCACGGCCGTGATCCGCCGGGAGTTCATCCTGCGCGTGAGGTCCAAGTGGTTCCTCCTCTCCACGCTGGGCCTCCCACTGCTGATCGTCGGGCTCGGCGTCCTCTCCGCCTTCCTGGCCGTGAGAGGGGCGACGGATGTGGGCGAGGAGCGCCGGGTGATCGGGGTCGCCGACCCCGCCGGGCTCATCGGTGACCTCCTGATCGAGGAGTTTCTCGCGGAATCCCTCGACGCCGCGCGGGCCACGGAAATGGAGGAATTGTCGATCGGCGAGGCGCGGACGCGGCTCTCCGACTCCTCCTACGATCTTCTGCTGATGATCCCGCGGAGCGCGGGCCGGCGCTCCGCGCAGATGCCGGGAGAGACGCCGGCCGGAAACCCGGGGGAGGAGACGACGCTGCTGGCGCGGGACAACGTCCCGTCCGTGATCGAGAGTTCGATCCGTGGGGCGCTCCAGCGGGCATCGGTCCGGGCCCGCCTGCGTTCGGTCGGCGTGCAGAGCATCGATCCCGGCGCGCTGCTCCGGCGGACCTCGTTCGAGGTCATCAACGTCACGGAGTCGGGGGAAGCGCGCTCCCAGGACGTCTACCGGATGCTAAGCCTCGGCATCGCGTTCTTCTTCTACTTCATCCTGCTCATCTACGGGCAGATGATCGTGCGGGCGATCCTCGAGGAGAAGCAGTCCGACATCGTCGAGATCATGGTCTCCTCCCTGCGCCCGTGGGAGCTGATGCTGGGCAAGATCGTGGGCGTCGGAGCGGTGGGTATCGCGCAGATGGCCGTGTGGGCCCTGGTCTTCGCGCTCGCGGCGGTGTACGGCCTCACCGCCGGGGCATCCACGCTGGCGGAGGCGGGGATCGACATCGCGAGCATCCCGGTGCCGTGGGGCACGCTCGTGCTAATGCTCTTTTTCCTCATCTTCGGCTATCTGCTCTACGCGGGCATGTTCGCCGGCGCCGGCGCCACGATCAGCAACGAACACGATGCCCAGCAGGTCATGCTCCCGATCACACTGCTGATCATCCTCCCCTTCATTGCGACGCAGGGCGTGATCCAGAGCCCGAACGCCGGTTGGGGCGTCATCCTCTCCCTCGTGCCGTTCTTCAGTCCGCTCGTGATGCCGGCGCGGCTGTTCGCCACTTCGGTCCCCGTGTGGCAGTGGCTCGTGTCGCTGGTTCTGCTGGGAGTCTTCGTCCTCGGGGCGGCGTGGGTCGCGGGCCGCATCTTCCGGGTTGGGATTCTGATGAAGGGCCAGCGCGCCAACCTGCCGCAGGTGCTGCGGTGGATACGCCACGGCTAGCCAGCCGTGACAGCAGCGCGCGGAGAACCTCCTTCGCCCTCCTCTTCACCCTCGCCGGCGGAGTGTGCGCCGGGGCGTGCGGGACGGGCCAGGACACATTCGCGCTCGGCGCCACGACGTCCACCTACGATTCGGGGCTGCTCGAACACCTGATCGCCCGCTTCAACGAGGACCACCCCGGGTTTCGAGTGCGCACGGTCATCGCCGGAAGCGGAGAAGCGCTGCAACTCGGTCGGACGGGAGACGTGGACCTCCTGCTCGTGCACGCGCCCGAAGCCGAGGCCCGTTTCGTGGAAGCGGGTCACGCGCCGCGGCGGAGTCCCGTCCTCGTCAACGGATACGTGATCGCCGGACCACCCTCGGATCCGGCGCGGATTCGTGGATCGGCTTCCCCGTCCGAGGCGTTTGCGACGCTCGCACGGGGGGAGCACGGCTTCGTCTCGCGCGGCGACAGCTCGGGCACGCACTACCGCGAGATCGCGTTCTGGCGCGAGGCGGGCGTGGCCGGTGGCGGCGCATGGTATGTGGAGTCGGGGCAGGGACAGGCCACGACGCTGCATGTGGCCAGCGAACGCGGCGCCTACGTCCTTACGGATGGCGCGACGTTCGCGATGCTGTCGAACGTGCTCGACCTCGAGGCCCTCGTCGAAGGGCACCCCTCGCTGCGCAACGTCTATTCGCTGCTGGCGCCGCGCGCCGCGGTCCGGCCGGAACGCGCGGCGGTCTTCGCGGACTGGCTGCGCTCCGGAAACGGACGCCGCGCCATAGGGGAATTCCGGGTGCGCGGCGGCGCCGAAGCCCTCTTCGCCCCGTGGACCGTGGGCGATGCGGCGCCGTCGGGCGAGGGGGCCGCGCTTGAAGGAGGCTCCCCGACGGACGCAGATTCGGCTCGTGGATCCGCTGCTCGAGGCTCTCCGGCTCATCACGTCGGGTGACCTGTACGTCTGGAACGTCATCCTCCGCTCTCTGCAGATCAGCGGATCGGCGCTCCTCCTGGCGATGGTCATCGGACTCCCCATCGGGGTCGCGGTCGGGCTGACGCGATTCCGGCTTCGCCTACCCGTGGTCGCGGTGATCAACGCGGGCCTCGCCTTTCCACCCGTCGTGGTCGGCCTCGGCGTCTTCCTCGTTCTGTCACGGGCCGGCCCGCTCGGCGACCTGCAACTGCTCTACACGCCCGCCGCCATGATCGGCGCCCAAGCGATTCTCGCCGGCCCGTACATCGCCGCGGTGAGCCTGGCCGCGGTGGAGAACATCCCCCCGGACATCTCGCTTCAGGCGCGGGCGCTCGGCGCGAGCCGGCGGCAGGCGATCATCCTGCAGTTGAGGGAGGTGCGGACGTCGCTCGTGGCCGCGGTGGCGGCGGGCTTCGGCGCCATCATCAGCGAGGTGGGCGCGGTGATGATGGTGGGGGGCAACATCCTCGGGGAAACCCGGGTGATGACGACCGCCATCGTGCTGGAGACGCGGCGGGGCAACTTCGACGTCGCGATCGCCATGGGGATCGTGCTCATGCTCATCGCTCTCGGCGTGAACGCGGCGCTCCTCATGCTCGGCCGGCGCACGATTCGGCGGGGCCAGGCGGCGTGACCACCGCGGCGGAACCGCTCCTCGGGGGCGTTGGCCTGCGTCGGGTCTACGGCGGAAGGACGGCCGTCGAGGTGAACCGCATCGAACTGCGGGAGGGTGAGATGCTCGCGGTGTTCGGGCCGAACGGGGCCGGAAAATCCACCCTGCTGCGCCTTCTCGCGATGCTGGAGAAGCCCGACGCCGGAGAGGTCACCTTCCGCGGCGGGTCGGGGCGGCCGGCGGAGCGAGCGCTCCGGGCCGCGTCCGCCGTCGTGTTTCAACGCCCTCACTTCTGGAGCGATTCCGTCGAGTACAACGTCGGGCTCGGCCTGTCTCTGCGCGGCGTTCCCCGCCCCGAGTCCCGGGCGCGGGCGCGCGCCGTGTGCGAGCAGCTCGCAATCTCGCACCTGCTGGGCGCTCCGATATCGCAGCTGTCCGGAGGAGAGGCGCAGCGCGTGGCGCTCGCGCGGGCGTTGGTTCTCGATCCGGAGATCCTCTTCCTCGACGAGCCGACGGCGAATCTCGACACCGATTCACGGCTCGATCTCCGCCACGACCTCGAGCGGGTCGCCCGGGAGCGGGCGACGAGCGTGTTTCTCATCACGCACGACCGGGGCGAGGCCTTCCACCTCGCGGACCGGGTCGCCGTGGTCCGCGACGGGAAGCTCGTCCAGACGGGTACGCCGAAGGAGATCTATGAGAATCCCGCGGATGTCTACACCGCGCGCGTCACCGGGGCGGAGTTCACCATCTCCGGCGTCGTGACGCGGGCGCACGAACGCATGGTCACGGCCGATATCGGCGGCGTCTCGCTCGTGGCCTTGGGCGAGGCCGCGGCGGGCACGCCCGTGAAGATCGCCTACCGGCCGGAAGACCTCGTTCTCGGACCCCCGGACGTCCCCCCGGCCGATCTGAGTACGCGCAACCTGGTTGTGGCGACCGTGGAGGAACGGCGCGACATGGGCGGGCTCGTGCGGTTGCGGCTCCGCGGTCCCGTCGAACTCGTGGCCCTCGTCACCCTCGACGCCGCGGAGGAACTCTGCGTCGACCGCGGTGCGCGCGTCGCGGTGCGCGCGAAGGCCACCGCGCTGCATGCGTTCGCCGCGGCACCCCCGCCCGCGACGACACCCGCCGTGACGACACCCGCCGCGACGACACCCGCCGTAACGCCGCCCCGTCCGACCACCGCTTAGGGCGAACGCCGCCTCAGCGCCGGGCCCGTCCAGATGACGATGGCCCCGCAGCGCCCAACGGATCCGCCGAACTCCGCCGGCAACTCGCTCGGACCTCGGTAGACCTCGATCCCGGCAATGTCGGACGGCGAGACGAAGTTATCGATCGATTCGCCGCCCCCACCGTCGCGGATCACGCGCACACCGTCCAGGTAGACGTTCGCGTTCCTGCACCCGTGCTCGGCGCGACTACTCAGGCTGGGCGCGCCCCGCGTCATGCGGATGACGCAGTTGTTGTTCGCCCCTCCGGTGCATTCCGTACGGATTCCCGGAATCCTTCCCAAGTAATGCGTAACGCGGATCGCGCCCGCGTCCTCGATGTCGTCCCGCGTGAAGAAGATCCCGGCGCCGATCGCCTCCCCCAGTTCACGCCGGTCGTAGAATCCCTGCAGCTCCAGCCGCTTCTCGCGCAGCGCCGTGACGACGATCGGCGCGAGTTGGATCGGGTCCACGCTGAGTTCGAAATCCACCTGCACGGTCCGGTCGCTCGGGAGGTGCACCAACTGATCCAGCGGATCGAAGGTGAGATGATCCACGGTCACGCGGTACATTCCCGGCTCGAGGTCGGTGAACGTGAAGCGGCCGTTGCCATCGGTCATTCTCTGTCGGTCCTCCGCCAAGAGCGTATCCGAGAGAATGACGTTCGCCGCTTCGACCGGACGGCCGGAACGCCGATCGAGCACCCGGCCCACGATTCGGCCGGGCACCGTCAGCAGGCTGGCGAGAGCACCCTCCTCCAAGCCAACGAGGATGTCCCACCCGGCGGGGGGTCCGGGTTCGATGCTCACCCGCGCCGGCTCCGTGCGGAAGGACGGGAAGCCTGCGCTCACCGTGAGATCTTCCAAGGGCGGAAGGCCACAGAGGACGTATACGCCCTCGTTGTCCGCCTCCACGGAGACGGTGCGTCGCTGTCCTTCGCCTTCGGTCCAGGTCGCGGAGACCGTGGCCCCCGGAAGGACGATGCCCTGAAGCGTATCGCGGACAACGCCCGCGAGACCGGTGAGCGACGGATCCATCTCCGCCGGACACGTCACGATGTTCCGCGAGGAGCCGACGGGCGGGCTCTGCGCGTCCAGACGGAACCCGGCCGACGTCAGGACGGCGGCCGCCGCCAGTGCACGGGCTGCGGCCCGGTGAACGGTCGTTCTCCGAGCCTGTGTCTCCGAACGACCCTCTCGATGTGTTCGCATCCCGCGGTCTCCGCCGCTACGTCGCCCAGCCACGCGTGGAAGGTAACGCACGCGCGTACCGCACACACGACGCGCGGCGGGCCGGGGCCGCGACCGGCCGGCGGGGACTCTCGACGGGCACTCCAGGAATCGCAACGGGCACTCCCGGGCGTCGCAGCGGGCACGCCGGGGCGGTTGCGGCGGGCACGCCGGGAATCGCGGGCCGGCACTCCGGGGGATCACGGCGGGCACGCCGGAGGATCGTGGCGGGCGACGGTATTGCGAGACCCTCCCGGACGCTGTCACACTTTCGAGGGTTCTTCGGCCGCGGAGTCTCATCTTGAAACACTTGGGAAACCGGCAAGCGCGCCGCGCACTCGGCGTCGTCTGCATCCTCTCCGGATTGTCCGGCTGCCTGAATCTGGGGATCGGACTCTCTCCGAAGGTGGGGAACATGCTCACATCCGTGGTCAGCGAGGGGTCCGCCCTGCCGGAGTTCGCGCGTGCCGCGGGGGGGTCCGGATCCATGCGAGTTTCGGGCCAGATCGTGGGCCGGTTGCGGTGCGATTACCTGTCCCCGGATCTGCGGGAGGTCGACGGAGGCCTCGAACTGGCCGTCACGGTCGTATCGGGGCGGCAGGGCTGCAACAGCCTGACGCCCTCGACCCTCTCCTACGTGGCGAACATCTACAACGTAGAGCCCGGATCCTGGTCGATCCTCGTGGAGCATCGCTACGAAGGCGTGGACGGAACCCCCGGCGAGCGCCTATACGACGTCGTCACCGTAAACTAGGCCACCCGGGCGTCACTCCAGAGGCGTGGAGCGGGAGTGGAGCCCCAGAAGATCCGCGTCGCTCATGTCGGCCAGATCGCGCGTCGCCTCCGCCACGCTGCGGCTTGCGTGCGACAGCCAGCGCGGCGGCTCGAAGGGATCCTCGAGGCACACGAAGTAGATGCGCGCCGCGTGGGGCGTATTCGGCTGGCCACCCGAGACATAGGCCTCCCAGCGGACCATTCCTCCGTCGAGGAACGTGCGGGAGAGGGCCCGCTTCGGATCCACCTTCGCGCCGCTCACACCTTCACCGAGCGCGAGAGCAGTTCACGGAGTCCCGCCTCGTTCATCTCGGCCACGGCCTGCTTCGGCACCTTGGAGATGCCCGGCGGCGCCTGGTTGTAGCGCTGTGGAATCGTGATGTCGTCCTGGTTCCGGAACATCACGAGCAGCCGGGGCGACTGTTGCGTCGTGCCCGAGAAGATCGAAAACTCAGCCTCCCAAGTGGCCCCCGACTCGCTCTTGAACCGGGTTCGGGCGCTGTCCGCAGCCCCATCCAGCCGGAAGATCAGTTTCTTCAGAAGCGACATGCGTTGCGCGTGGTCGGTGCGTTCGGGTGAAACCGTTGGCGTCGGCGCGGAGACACTAGGCGAGTCGGGCTCGACCCGCCAGCCTGAAGGCTTCCGATACGGGCGCGAAGCTGCGACCTTGCATCGGATTCGAGTCCGGCGGGGGGTTCCAGCCGCCCGCTGGCCACGCAAGGAGAACGTCATGCCGGCCCACCGTCGTCCGCCCCGCACCTTCGCGCTGCCTCGCCCGTACCCCGCGACGATCATCTTCCTGCTCGGCGTCCTCCTCCTTCCTGCCGCCACGGCGGGCCAGGACGCGGACGTCATCGATGCCTTCTCGCGGCAGATCGCAGCGGATGTCGAAGCGGACCGCATCGGCGGGATCACGGCGGCGGTCTTCAAGGGAGACCAGGTGCTGTGGGCGCAGGGTTTCGGCTGGGCCGATCCGGCGAACCGCGTACCCGCGGGGGTGCGAACGATCTACCGGACCGGATCGATCTCGAAGTCGGTGACGGCGATCCTGATGGCGGACTTGGTGGAGGAGGGGACGGTCGCGCTCGATGACGCCGTCGTGGACCACCTCCCCGAGGCCGCCGGTTTCGGGGACCCGCCGGCCGGCATGGCGCCGATCACTTTCCGGCAATTGGCCAGCCACACCGCCGGCCTCATTCGGGAGCCCGAACTCGAAGGGGCGGCGGCGGGGCCGATCGAGGACTGGGGATACAAGATCCTCGCCTCGATCCCCCATACCCGGTTCTACACGATGCCCGGAACCCGGTATCAGTACTCCAATATCGGGTACGGCGTGCTCGGTTACGCCCTGCAGCGGGCCGGCGGGACATCCTTCATGGATCTCGTCGAGGATCGCCTCTTCGAACCGCTCGGGATGCGCTCCTCAGCCTTCATCGTGGGCCCCGGCCTGTGGCGGCGGGTCGCGGTGGGCTTCGCGAACGGAGCCGACGACGCCGTGAACGCCGACTTCCCGGCGCTCGAACACGAGGGGCGCGGCTACAAGGTGCCGAACGGCGGCGTCTACTCGACCGTCGGAGATCTCGCCACGTTCGCGGCCGCCGTCATGGGCATGACCGAACACGAACTCCTGGAGCCGGGGACCCGGCGGGAGGTGATGACGGTCCAGACGCCCGAGGATCCCGACTCGGGGTACGGACTCGGGTTCTCGATTCGCCCCGTCGCGCTCGAGGGCGGCACCGTGCGGTTCGTCGGCCACGGCGGTTCCGTCGCCGGATACAACATGTACCTCGTGTTCGAACCCGAGAGCGGCTACGGCGTAGCACTCGGCCGCAACTACAATCGCGGCGCCACCAACCTCGGCGAGGCCGGGAACGGGCTCCTCAGGGCGCTGCTCGAGGCCGGTCGTTGAACCCCACCGCCCTTACACCCATCCACGGTAGCGTACCACCCCTCCGCGATATCGCGCCGCTCTTCCGTGGCATCGCACCGCCGCTCCGCAGGATCGCACCGCTCTTGGCGCTGGCGGCGGTCGCACTCGCGCCGTGCCCGGCAGCGGGACAGGAAGAGGAGGAGGAACGGATCCTCCGCACCTGCCGTCAGCTCGGACAGGCGGAACTCGAGGTCGGCATCGAGGGCACGATCCGGGACGACGAAAGCCGAGTTCCGTTGGCGGGGGCGGGAGTCCTGATCCGCTACGAGCCCGAACGCGGGATGCCGACGCCGCAGGATGTGCGGGTCGAAGCGGATGAGCGAGGGCGATACCAAGCCTGCGGCCTCGAAGCTTTTCGGGAGATCCGGGTGCGCCCGCACTACCGGTCCCGGCGCGGGAAGGAGCGCAGGGTCGAACTCGACCGGTCGCAGTTCGTCAACCTCGAGGTGGATATGGGGGACGCGGCCTTCGTCGTCTTCTCCGTCGTGGACGCCGCGAATGGGCGACCTGTGGCGGGCGCGGAGATCGACTTCTCGCCGCTACCGGTCTCCGGGGTCACGGATTCGCTCGGACGCGTGGCCTTCCGCTCCATGCCACCGCTTACCTACGGTCTGCGCGTCGCGCACATCTCTTACGCTCCCCTCGAGACCGAGATCAACATCCTCACCGACCAGAGCGCGGAGTTCCGCATCGAACTCAACACCCGAGCGATCGCGCTCGCGCCGATCGAGGTGAGGGTGACCGGCCGCGACCCGTTCCTGCTCACGTCGGGGTTCTACGAACGCCGGCAGTCCATCGAAGAGGGCTACTTCGCGACCTATTCGGAGATCGACCAATTCACCCACCTCGGGCAGGTGTTTCAGTTCAAGCGCGAACTGTCCATCCGATACCGCCGGAACCAGCTCATCATCCTCAACGGAAGGCCCGCCAGCCGCCTCGGATTCAATCGGAGAAACCTGGGCGAACTGAAGTTCGACACCGTTCGGGGCATCGAGGCGTACAGGTGCAGCGAGGCACCGCCGGAGATCATGAACCGGGTACCGAACCGGATGCTCCTAACCGACTGCAACCTGATCGCGATCTGGACCTACTGAGCCGCCTGTGGCGTGCCGTCCGCAACGTGCTGTGGGGAACGCACGATGACTTCACGTCGGGAAGCCTGAACCGCGGGGTTCTGCTCCTCGCCATTCCGATGGTGCTGGAGATGGCGGGAGAGTCGCTCTTCTTCCTCGTGGACATGGCCGTCGTGAGCCGGCTCGGAGCCGGCGCCCTGGCCGCGATCGCCCTCACGGAAGCGATGCTGTCCGTCATCTACTCGATCGCGGTGGGCCTCGCGATGGCGACGACCGCGATGGTCGCGCGGCGGACGGGAGAGAAGAACGAGCGCGGGGCCGCGACGGCGGCCGTGCAGGCGATCGTGCTCAGCGTCTGCATCGCCGCGGTGCTCGGTCTTGCCGGGGCGATGCTGGCCCCGTGGCTGCTCCGGATCATGGGAGGATCCCCCGAAGTCGTTGCCGCGGGGACGACCTTCGCCCGCATCCAGCTCGGCGGGATGGTCGTCATCATCCTCCTCTTCGTGAACAACGCGATCTACCGGGGAGCGGGCGATCCATCCATGGCCATGCGTTCGGTATGGCTGGCGAACGGGATCAACATCGTGCTCGATCCGGTCCTCGTGTTCGGCCTCTGGATCTTTCCCGAACTCGGACTCCCCGGCGCCGCCGTGGCCACGACAACCGGGCGCGGGATCGGGGCGCTGTACCAGTTGTGGCACCTGTCACGCGGCGATCGCATCCGGGTGCGGCCGGGCGACCTGCGGGTCCATTTCCCGGTGATCCGGCGGCTCGCGCGCGTCTCGGTGGGCGGCGTGGGACAGATGCTCGTGACCCAAGTGAGCTACCTCGCCTCGATCCGGATACTGTCCGCATTCGGGACGACCGCCCTCGCGGGCTACACCATGGCGATCCGCGTCGTCATCTTCATCATCCTGCCCGCCTGGGGCCTCGCCAACGCCGCCGCCACGCTCGTGGGCCAGAATCTCGGCGCGGAGAAGCCTGACCGCGCCGAGCGGGCCGTCTACCTCACCGGTTCTTGGAACATGCTGTTCATGGCCATCGTGACGGTGGTCTTCGTGGCCTTCCCCCAGCCGATTCTTGCGCCGTTCGCCCCGGACCCGGAGACGCTGGACGTGGGCGTGCGCGCCCTCCGGATCATCAGCTACGGATACATCTTCTACGCTTGGGGCATGGTGACGATGCAGGCCTTCAACGGAGCCGGCGACACGGCGACGCCGACCTGGATCAACATCGTCGTGTTTTGGTTCTTCCAGCTTCCCGTCGCGATCACTCTCGCCTTCGGCGTCGGATGGGGAGAGACGGGCGTCTTCTGGTCGTTCGCGATCGCCTACTCGCTGTCGGCCGTCGTCGGCCTCGCCATCTTCCGCCGCGGCCGCTGGAAGCAGAAGGAGGTCTAGGTCAGATGGAGCATCGCGCGCGTGGCGCGATGCCCGTCCGGCGGAGCTTGAGGGCCACGGCCGAGCTTTCTCCCTCGGCAAGCTCAACGTCCAGCACGGGACCCGTATACCCGGGGCAGGTTGCCCGTATCCGGTAGGATCCCGGCGGAAGATCCTCGAGAGAGAACCGGCCCGCAGCGTTCGTCACCGCACCGAACTCCGCATCGACCAGTACAATTCGAGCGCCCTCGATCAGTTCCGACGTCGCCTCGTCAAGGACGAGTCCGGTGATGGAAGCGGGAGCCGTCACCATCAGTGTCAGCCTCACCTCCTCGCCGTCCCCCGCGGCAACGGCAAGTGTCGGCCCACCCGCGTGGGGGCCGTACTCCGGCACCAGCTCCATGACGGTGCCCTCCGGCAGGTCGCACACGCGATACCGGCCGAGCGAGTCGGTGCGGACGACCGTCTCCACGCGCTCGAGGCCGTCGGGATCCGCGGGATTCACATACGACGCGAACACCTGCGCGGCGGGCAGCTTGACCCCGGTCATTTCGTCCTCCACGCGGCCATCGAGCGCCACCTCTCCGGGGCGGCCCCCGAGCTCGCACAGCTTCACTTCGATCTTCGGTATCTCCGGTAGGCGCGCAGTCCAGTCGGACCACAGGATGATCGCTCCGCAGCTCATGGTCGCACCGGTCCAGGCGAACATTGGGATCTTCGTTCCCGCGTAGTAGATCTCAGCGGCACCGAGATCGGATACGGACATCTCTTCTATGAGCGGCGGCATGCGATCCAACCGCGCAGTGAAGATCCTTCCCGGATACAACGCGCTTGTCCCCCATCCGGGAGTCGAGCCGATCAGCCGCCGGTCGAGGTACACCGGTACCTTTCCACACCGGGACAGGGGCGCGCGGTTCTGGAGGATCTGCATGTAATCCGCCAAGCGTATGAAACCACCCTTGCTGGCCTCGATCCATTCGGGTTCAAAGAACACGCCCCAGCCTTCTTCCATCCGCTCGTAGAAGCCGGATTCCACGAGACGGGGCGGGCGCCCTTCGACGCCAACTTCGAGCGGATCCAGCGGGATCGCCTGTGGCTGCAGGCGTAGATCCAGCGGCGGTGGCGCCTGCGCACCGATCTCCAGCGGCGTACTGAGGATCTCGTATCCGAGGCGCCGCACGACGAGCGTGTAGGCACCTGGCTCAACCCGAGCGAAGGTGAAGACACCGTCGGATCCGGTGATCGTTTCTCGGACCGAACCCGCTGAGTCGGCCAACCGAACCGTAGCACCGTCGACCGGTTCTCCCGTCCCGTCGTCAAGGATGGCGCCAGCGACCCCGATCGCCTCTTGAGCCGCCGTTCGGTCGGGCGCCACGCCCGGGATCGCGGCCAGCGCCACGGCAAACAGCACGGCACGGATCGTCACGGCTGACGGTCTACGTCCGGCCCGCGTCCGGGTCTTCGTCATGCAAGCCTCCTCGAGGAGGAAATGGTCCGGGGCCCGGACCGGGAGGATAGACCACGGAGCCGTCCATCGGTAGACGCCGCACTTCGCGCGCCGCTCGCGTGCGGCTAGAGCAGTCCGTGGCGAAACCCCGCGTCAGCGCCGAGAGCGGTGAAGCGCGCGCCTGACAAGGAGGGACGAGGGAGAATAGCAGCGCTATTTGACCGAGGAGCAACGCGGAGCGGAGCGTTCAGGCGTGATGCAGCGCCGCTCGAACGCAGCGGGGTTTCGCCACGGGCTGCTAGATCAGGTTGAATGTCACCCACTTGGAGATCCAGACGGCGGTCGGCTCATCGAGGTTCCTCGCGGGCCGGAACCGCATCCGCTCGGCGACCTCCGCGGCAACACGGTCCAGCGCCTCGTTGCCGCTGCTCGTCTTGATCTCGTGGTCGGCCACGGCGCCGACGAGTCCGCTCACGATGCTATTCCGCCTTCCCCCGGCCGTGAACTCGCGGGCCGGAGGTGGCGCGACGTCGCTCACGATGAAGTCTTCGCGATCTTCCGCCGCGAGGTCAGGTGTCCGCGGTGCCGGCCTTGGTGGTGATTTGGACCACGCCGTTCTTGGCCCGCTCGCCGTACATCTCGACGGCCCGCTCTCCCTTCATGACCTCGACGTGATCGATGTCGAGGGCCTGGAGGTCTCCCAAGTCCGTGTCTTGGGCTTGAATGATCCCGTCGACGATGATGAGGGGAGAGCCCTCACCGGTTACGGAGATTCCTAGGACGGCGGGTTCCTCCGCAGCGCCCAGAACTTCGAAGGTGATCCACTGCGAGACCCAGACGTCGGTCGGCTGGTCACGGTTCAGCGCGGGCTCGAAGCGCATCGCCGCGCCTACATCGGCGGCGGCGAGGTCCAGCGCATCGTTGCCGCTGCCCGTCTTCACCTCCTGATTCCGCACGACACCCGACTCGTCAATGTACAGCCAGAGCTCCACTCGCCCGCCGATTCCCGCCGCCTTGAGGTCCTGCGGGTAGGCTGCCTCGAGTGCGCTCATCACATCCGCCGCGTTCTGTAGCACGGGAGGCCTGTCGTACACGATGAAGGTGGGCCGGTCACCGCGCGCGATGTCCTCCTCGCTCGGCGTCGGCGGGGGCGTCCATTCAACGGCATCCGCGGGCGGAGTCAGCGTCGCGGCGGGCGGTTCCGGCGCGTTCACGGAACTCTCGGGTCCGGGGCAGCCCAGTACGAAGAGGACGGCGACCATCGCCATCCCCGAAGCGCCCAGCGTTCGGAGCAGACGCATGCTGGCGGGCGGCTCGGTCATGCGGCGCAGGCGCCGTTCCACGGCCGGCTTGCGCTCGGCGAAGGCGGCGGCGGCGGGCAGCGGCACGGAGACGCGGCTCCCCACGGCGATGAGAGCATCCGCGTAGTCGCGCCGAGATTCTCCACGCCCGAGCACGCGACGGTCGCAATCAAACTCGATCGCAAGCCGCAGCCGAGACACCTTCCACCAAACGAACAGGTTCCAAGGCATCAGCACGAGCGCGAAGACCGCCGCCGCGAAGAGCCGATGGTCGCCGGCGCGCTGATGCTCCCGCTCGTGGAGACAGACGAGGCGGAGCAGCCTGTCCTCGAGTTCGGGGATCCACTTCGGCATCACGACGAACGAGCGCCGGATCCCGACCACGGCCGGTCCCCGCGTGCCGGAGATCATGACCGGCGATCCCGCCAGGCGGCCCGGCCTCCATGTCCGCATTTCCGACCGCAGCCGACCGTAGATCCGCCCGAGATAGCCCACCATGGCAACGACCAGCAGCATCCAGCCCCACCCCACCACACCACCCGCGGCCGCCGCATCGAAACCGCCGCCGGCCGCCGCGCCCGCCGGGGGCAACTCCGCCGCCGCGGTTGCAACCGCCGGTTCGCCCAGCCCAACCGCAGGCGCCGCGGATGACACTCCGAAGCCGGGAAGAAGCCCGGGAGCGAAGAAGGCGACGACGGGCACCGTGACGGACCCGGCGATCGCCGCGAACCACGCCCAGCGCACGGGCTTCCCGAAGTGACCCAACGCCCGCTCCGAGGCGAAGGCAGCCAGCGCGAGGAGTCCCGAAATCAACAGGCAGTATCCGATCCAGGCGATGACCATTTTCCTACTCCTTCGAGCTGAGGCGTTTGTCTACCAGGCCGCGCAGGTTCTCGAGGTCATCCTTCGAGAGCGCACGACCGGAGACGAGGTGGGTGAGCAGCAGTTCGGGCGATCCTTGGAACATCTTCTGAACCAGTCGGCGCACCGCGCTCGCGCCGGCGCATTCCCGCCCGACGAGCGTGTGATAGCGGTAGGCCTTCCCCTCCTGGGTGTGCCCCACGTACCCCTTCTCCTCCAGCGTTCGGAGGATCGTGAGCACCGTGGTGTAAGCCAACTCGTCACCGAGGCGTTCCCGCACCTCCGAGACGGTCGAGGCCCCCCTCTCCCACAGCACCGCCATGAGGTCGAGTTCCCGCGTCGTGAACTTGATCTCCACGAGACCGGTTTTCCTTTCGTCCCGAACCATCGGCGTCACCCGCGCGGGGTCGGCCGCCATTCGGACGGTCGGCGGACCGAGCGCCGCGTCGTTTCCCGAGTGAGAGTACAACGCGCCGCGTGCCGCTGTCAACTAGGTACGTAGTAGCAACGTCCGAGGGACTTCGATTCGGACACGGGCGGGAAGCCCCGCGCTACGCGCGCAGCCAGTTGTGTGCGAAGCGCACGAACCAGGAGGCGCCGGCGGACCGCAGGAAGCCGCAGGCCTCCCGTTGATCGCCGGGTCGGTTGGGTGGGGAGTAGGTGCCGGCCAACACTCTCAGCTTCTCGGCGCTCAACCGGTCTATCTCGGCCGTATGATCTGCCGCTTCGATGAGAACCGCGATGGTGTTCCGCCGATCGCGAGTCCCCATCGCCGCGGCACGAAACCAAGTCACCAGGTAGAGGTCGTTCTCCCCCACTTGATCGGAACAATCCTCCAGCGACTCGAGGCAAACCTCTACCTCGCGCTGATCGTCGTCGGTTATCGCCAAGAGGCCGGTGAGGGCCCACGCCTGTGCCCAGAACGGATGTTGACCGGTGTTCCCGGGAACCCGAAGCAACTGCTCCATGTACACTCGGCAACGGGCGTAGTCCCCCTTGAAGAAGACGCACTGCGCCTGATTCAGCAGGGCGTAGGCCCGCGCTTCGGGCGGACTCTCGAGCGCGTCGTCCATCTTGCGGCAGCGGCCGAGTGCAGCGAGCGCCCGTTCGAAGTTCCCGAGTTCCAGCAGGACCGCGCCAAGGTTATTGAGGGTCGCGGACTCGTGGCGGTTCTCGTTGAGGGTCTCGGAGGTGTCTTCCAGCAACTGGAGGGCGTCATGAAGACGGGCACCTCGCATGGCCACCCAGAACTCCGCGGCGGTGGCGATTCTGAGGCCTTCGTAGCCGAGCCGGCCGAGCCCGTGGCGGTAGGTTTCGAGAACCAAGCGAGCCTCCGTGAGACCGCTTTGGCCTCCAACCTGATGGAAGAGGAGCCGAAACGCGTCGCACCAGACCCCTGCGTAGTCCGCGTCCTCCGGGACGATCCCGCGGAGGTGCGTGCGGACCCTCTCGAGACCGGGCTTCCCCACGCGGCCGGGCACGGTGTCCGTTGCCTCAAATACGGCCATTTGCACCGTCAGCGCGCGGATGAGCGCCGGATCGGTCGCGTGTCTGCGGGCCTCCGCCAGATTCCGCTGTTGCAGGCCCATCGCGAGTCGGTCTCCCGCCGCGACCGCCGCCCGCCCCAACGCAAGTTGGACGCGGCTCAGATCGTTCCCGGTATCCGCGACGGCGGCAATCTGGTGCAGCACGCCCATGGCCCGCCGAAACCGTCCCCGCTGAGACTCGGCCTCCGAGAGGAGAAGGCCGGAGCGCAGGCGCTCGGCCCCCGCGGTGGCATGCTCGAACGCCAACGCCGCCGCCCGTCCCGCGATCGGCGACCGGCCTTCCCGGAGAGCCACCCTCGCCACCTTGCAGGCTAGGCCGAAGGCGCGAGAGGACGCCCCGGCCGCGGCGAACTCGGAAGCGGCCGCCGCACGCGCGTCGAGACCCGCGCTCTCAAGGACTCCGGCCGCTGCCAGGTGTATCTTCGTTCTCTCGTCCGGCGACAGATTCCACGCAAGCACGGCACCGGCCAGGGGGCGGCTCAGCGTCCATTGGTCGGTCTCCGAGTGCAACCAGCCCTTGGCCCGGAGTCCCTCGAGGGCATTCCGACTCGAGCGTCGGGCCACGATCAACTCCGCGTGGGCCCGCGCCGCCCGCGTGAGCAGCGCCAGCGTCGTCGCCAGTCGTCCCTCGGAGAGCGAGAGGGTCTCAAGTTGATCGTCGACGAGCGACCGAACCTCGGCAGACCGCTCGTAGGCCAATCGTCCGCCCGATTCTCGGTCGCCGGCGGTAGCGGGGCCGAAGCCGTGACGCATCCACGCCCTGAGGATGGCCCGAGCCAGACCCGGATTGCCGCCGGAGAGCCTCGCGCTCTCGATCGCCTGCGCGGGACTGCAGCCCCTCTCGGTGGTCTGAAGCGACGCCGCGCACGCCTCTGTGGTGAGTGGATCGAAGGGGATCACGAAGTCGACCAGACGCGCCGCTTCCGCCTGTCGAGCCGCCTCCGGGTTCGAGAAACCGACCACCATCGCGCCCGAGAAATCCGCCCTCCTCAGGACCTCATCCACGGCGACCCAGTCCCGAACACCGGCTCTGATGACGATGAGCCGGTTCCTCCGAGGGTATCGGCCCAACTCCGAGGCCAGCTTCTCTCGCGTCCCCGCAAGATCCGGCGGCAGCCACTGCACCAACCCTCCACCGCTGTATACGAGGCTGGCGAAGCTCCGCACGACATCTTCCCGCCCAAGACCGCGCTCACCGGCTACGACCAACCGTACGGACGCGGCGCGGGACGAACGGAGAGCAACGCGCAGTTGGCGGAACTCTCCTCCTCGATCCGACATCTGCGGTTCGAAGCGCTCGCGGACGACGGGCGTGGGGGCGTCAAGCTGATCCCGGGCCCACGCCGCCGTTTCCGTCAGCGTCGTGGCGCTGGCGACCCAACCGCACTTCTCCAGCGCTCGGTAGTATGCAAGGGCGGAGGCGTAGTCGCCCTTCATGCATAATGCGCGCATGAGAGTGCCGTGCGCGTGTTCGTCGAACTCGTTCTGCCTAACGAGCCGGAGCGCGGCCAGGCACGTCCGGTCCCAGTCGCCGGTCTCTTCCGCGGCCTCCTGCACGTTCCTGAGCGCCATGGCGACCAGGACGCGACAGCGCTCCCGTTCGCCGTCCAGCCAGCGCTCAAACTCGTCGGCGCCTAGGCTGAGGAGGTCGGGGGCGAAGTCGCCCCGGTACAGATCGATGACGGTCTCGTGGTCCCTGGCTTGGAACGCTCGTTCGAAGGCATCGAGTTCGTATGCGACCCGCTGCGGCACGAGCCGAACGGTGTTGACGTCCACGGTGATCACCGGACCCATGGACGACCGGATGTCGTATAGCGCCTGGCTGAGCGAGTGTCGCGCTTTCCTGTCGCGACTATCCCAGAGCAGATCGGCGAGCGTCTCCCGCATGTGAACGGTTCCGGGGTGCGCAACGAGATACAGCAGGAGGCCCATGTGCTTCCGTGACCGCAGCGGGATCGTCGCTCCGCGTGCGTCCGAGGCCGTAACCTCGCCGAAGCAGCGCAGCGTGAGCATGTTCCTCCTTCCCGCGGAGATGGACGTGGCACCGGTGGGCCCGTCGCCCGGAAACTATCTTACGGGTCAGATATGTATGTGGTATCAACACGTTGTGCCATAAGACGATATGGGCGCGCGGGCAAGCTCTTCAAGCACACTCGTTCCCCCGAAACGAGGGGAGCGGACCAGCTGGCCGTGGTGAGCGCCCGCGTCGGTGGCGAGCGCCCGCGTCGGCGCCGAGAGCCCGCGTCGGCGCCGAGAGCCCCCGTCAGCGCCGGGGGCGGTGAGACGCTCGGCAGCGACCCCTCTTCGGCAGGGGCCCCTCTGGGGAGAGAGCTTTCGGCACGGCTGGGTTACCGGAGCGTGCCCAGCGCCTTCAGGATGGCTTCCTCGATTTCGTCGAGGAGATCCGGCCAACCGAGCGCGGTGGTCTTGGTCACCGTGATGAAGTTCTCGACGATGAGCAGGGCCCGGACTCCGTCCACCTCGAACAGTCGCGCCGCCAGGGGGTCCTCGGCGGCGGACTCGGCATCGAAATAGCTTCGGCTCCCTTCGCCGGGGATGTCGCGGTCCAGCACGAACTTCGCCGCGTTCGGGTTCGGGGTTCCCTCAACCGTGATCTGGATGTCGGGATCTGTCATCGGGTCCGGGAGTTGGCGGCCGTGGGGACGATCCGTTGAGTATCGGCGGGTTGGGCTCGCCCGCAAGGCCTCCTTGCCGGGACTTCCGCCCGCGGGCACGATGCGAGCGGGGACCCTCCTGTCCGGATGATCCATGATCGCTCGCAAGCAAGTCGGACTCGGCGCCGGCCTTCCGGTAGCGGCCCTGGCGGCCCTCGCGGGAGCCGGCGCGGCGGCGGCGCAATCGGCCCGCGCCGGCGAGGCGCCGGATCGCGTCCTCGCCCTTCCGGGCCCGGTGGGAGAGGAACGGCTGGACGTGGACCGCGGCGCCATGGGGGCCTGGCACCGCGTCCGGAAGCTCGCCACGACCGCCAGCCTGCTCCACGTCACCGCCCACCCCGACGACGAGCACGCCGGCATGCTCACGCTGGCCAGCCGGGGGTGGGGTGCCCGGACCGCCCTCCTCAGCCTCAACCGCGGCGAGGCCGGTGCGAACGCGATCGGCCCGGAACTTTTCGACGCCCTCGGGCTGATCCGGACCCGCGAACTCGTCCTCTCCGGCCGCTACTACGGTCTCGACGACCTCTACTTCACGACGGCGGTCGACTACGGCTACTCGAAGTCGGTGGACGAAGCCTTCCGCAGCTGGGACCGAGAGGCGGTGCTCGAGGACATGGTCCGCATCATCCGCCTCAACCGGCCGCTCGTCGTCGTGAGCCGCTTTCACGGGTCGCCGCGCGATGGGCACGGCCACCACCATGCGGCGGGGCTGCTCACGCCGGAAGCCGTGGCGGCGGCGGCCGATCCGGCGCGCTTTCCGCGCCACATCACCGAAGAGGGACTCCGGCCGTGGCGGGTTCTCCGCACCTTCCGCGGGGGAGTTCGCGTCGACGAGCCATACGATGTGGAGGTGGATGCGACGGGAATGAGCCCCTGGCTCGGCAATACGTACCAGCGCTGGGCCAACCGGGGGCTGGGCCTTCAGCGCTCCCAGACGGCGGGACGCGTGCGGACGGGAGGCGGCCGCTATTTCTACGAGCAGCTCGACGGCGACGGCGACGGGCCGGAGACGACGATGGGAGTCGCGGGTTCGTTCTTCGCGGGACTCGACACGACGCTGAGAGGACTCCCGGCGCTTCTGGACGAGACGGCCTCTCTCGAGGCGGATTCGCTCCTCGCCGAATTGGACCGGCTCTTGGGTTCCGTGGCGGAGGCGTTCGACTTCCGCGACCCGGAGCGCGTCGTTGCCGACCTGGCCCGTGGACTGGGATGGATCCGGGCGGCGATCGCAGCGCTGCCGGACGCTCCGGAGACGCGGTTTCACCTCGCGCTGAAGGAACGACAGTTCGAGCAAGCCATTCTGGCGGCGAGCGGGACGACGGTGTCCGCGGAGCTTGTGGGTGGCGCGGCCGGTGGCGGCGAGGCCGTCTTGGCGCCGGGTCGGACAGCCGCGATCCACCTCCGGGTCGAGCCGCCGGAGTCCGCGGAGAGCGACGGGGTCGCGACCCGGATCGTGAGCCGCGGCGGCGAGATCCTGGCACGGTCGAACCGCGTCGCCCCTCGGCCGGACGGCTTGACCGAGGCGCTTGAGGTCCGGGTTCCCCCCACGCCCGCTGCACCGTACTTCGGTCGCCGGGACGTGTTGGAGAATCACTACCAAGTATCCGACTCGGCGGACCTTCACCTTCCGTGGCGGCGGCCGGCGCTGGCGGCGGAGGTCGAACTCGCCACGGGGGGCCACGTCATGGTGCACACGGTTCCGGTGACGGCTCCCGTCGCGCGTCTGCCCTACGGTGCCGTGACCCGGAGGGTGGAGACGCTGCCGGCACTCTCCGTTTCCTTGGAACCGGGCGTGGGCATCGTGCCCGTCAACGGTGGGGGCGACGACGGTGCGGGCGGCAGCGTCGGCTCGTCCGGAGAACCCGCCGCGGCGGCGGCGATGGAAGTGCGGGCGCGGGTGGCGGCCAACGCGGCGCCCCTCTCGGCCGCCGTTCGTCTCGAACTGCCGGAGGGGTGGACCACGGCCCCCGGCACACCCCGTATCGTGGAGCACGACTTTCGCAGCTCGGGCGAGATCGTGGACGCGGCGTTCCTCATCGCGCCTCCAGCCGGATGGCGAGGCGAAGCGGAGATCGCGGCCGTGGTCCGCGCGCGAGGAGTGGACTATCGCCGAGGATACCGGACCATCGAGCACCGGGACCTGCCGCTCGCGCGGCTTTGGCGCCCCGCCCGCATGCGGGTTCGGTCCGTTCCCGTCACCCAGTTGGAGGGCGTCCGGGTTGGCTACGTGATGGGGGTCGGCGATGAAGTCCCGGCCGCGATCGAGGCGCTCGGCGCCACGGTCGAACTCCTGGACGAGGCCGCCCTTACGGAACTGGAACTGGATCCAGTCGCTGGCGCGGATTCCGGCGAAGAGGCGGGGTTCCACGCAATCGTCGTGGGCACGCGCGCCTACGCCGTGCGCGAAGA
Source organism: Candidatus Palauibacter poriticola (assembly GCA_012270965.1). Classification (GTDB taxonomy): domain Bacteria; phylum Gemmatimonadota; class Gemmatimonadetes; order Palauibacterales; family Palauibacteraceae; genus Palauibacter; species Palauibacter poriticola. The sequence goes on along the minus strand of JAAXHJ010000067.1, from coordinate 57,365 downwards.
CCTCATCGAAACCAACCGGCGTCTCTTGGAGTACGCCCGCCGCGGCGGGCACCTCGTCTTCCTCTACCAGACACAGGAGTACGTGCCGTCGGCGATGGCGCCGTATCCGGCTTCCCTCCCCCGCGGCGCGGAGGAAGTGTCGGAGGAGGACGCGCCCGTCCGCCTGCTCCGGCCCGACCACCCTTTCTTGGCCGCACCCAACCGCATCACCGAAGCCGACTTCGACGGGTGGATCGAGCAGCGCGGCTCCAAGTTCTTCTCCGACTGGGATCCGGCCTACACGCCGCTCGTGGAGACGCACGACACCGGCCAAGCCGCGCAGGAGGGCGTTTGGCTCACCGCTCGCGTGGGCGAGGGACGCTACACCTATCTCGCGCTCGCCCTCCACCGGCAGTTGCCGTACGGAGTGCCGGGCGCCTACCGCATCCTCTCCAACCTCCTCACGCCTCGCGGGGCAGCGACGCCCGCTCCGGATGGAGACCGCTGACGGGTGGCGCTGACCGCGCTCGACTGGATCGTCGTCTGCGTCTACGGCGTGATCGTGCTCGCCATCGGGTTCGGCTTCGCGAGGCGGGCGGGCGGCAGCGTCGAGGACTACTTCATCGCCGGCCGCTCGCTTCCCTGGTGGCTCGCGGGCACCTCTATCGCCGCCACTTGGTTCGCAACGGACGCCCCGCTCGCGACGGCCGCTCTCGTGCGCCGGCAGGGCGTGTACGGCAACTGGCTCTGGTGGTACGAGGCGGCGGGGATCCTCATGCTGACCTTCTTCTACGCGCGTCTGTGGCGGCGGGCGGGCATCCTCACCGATGCCGAGGTCATCGAGATCCGCTACGGCGGCGCCCCGGCTCGGGCGCTGCGCTGCTTTTCGGCGGTCTACCAAGGCCTCCTCAAGAACGCTGTCGTGATGGGTTGGGTCATGCTTGCGATGGTGAAGTTCAGCCGCGTGCTGCTTGGCTGGGATCCCGCCGTGACGCTGGCCGTCTGCGTCGGACTCGCGCTGGCCTACACGGTCGCATCGGGACTCTGGGGCGTCGTCGTGACCGACCTCCTCCAGTTCGTCGCCGGCATGCTCGGGGCGATGACGCTGGCGGGGATCGTGCTCACGCGTTTCGGCGGTCCGGCGGCGATGGCCGACGCCGTGCGCGACGTGCCGGAGGCGCCGCCCGGTGTCCTCGATCTCGTGCCGTCCAGCGCGACCGCGTCCTCACTCGAAGTCGTCTCCTTCCTTTGCCTCATCGGCATCCTTTGGCTGAGGAGCGGGCAGGGCGATGGCTACGTGGCCCAGCGTCTGTTCGCGACGCGGGACGAGCGGCAGGCCGTGAAGGCTTCGCTGTGGTTTGCCTTCGCGGGCACCGTGCTCCTGACGTGGCCCTGGATCGTGGTGGGACTCGGGTCGCTCCTCGTCTTCCCGCCGGCGGCCATGGACCCGGCGCTCGCCGCCGACCCCGAACTCGCCTACCCGATGATGATCCGGGAACTCATGCCGGCCGGGCTCAGGGGGCTGATGGTCGCCACCTTCCTGGCCGCGTTCATGAGCACGATGGACACGCACCTGTGCTGGGGGGCGTCGTACATGGTCAACGATGTCTACCGCCGCTTTCTGAGGAGGGACCGCTCCGAGCGGCATTACGTCGCGGCGTCGCGGATCACGGTCGTGCTGCTCGCGGTCGTCGCCGCGGGCGTGGCCTGGCAGATGGACTCGATCCGGGGAGGGTGGATCTACATCATCGAACTCACGGCGGGGGTCGCGCTCGTCTGGCTCCTACGTTGGTATTGGTGGCGGGTGAACGCGTGGGCGGAGATCACCGCCATGGCCGGTTCGGTGCTTCTGGCAAACGGGCGCGTCTTGATTGGCGTGCTCGAGCCCGTCCTGCCCGCCGCGGCGATCCGGGCCGCCGACGGATTCTACGCGCCGGAGATGGATCTCATTCGGGGGGTGGTCATCCTCGTCGCATGCACTGCGCTCTGGCTCGCCGTCGCGCTCGCCACCCGGCCCGAGTCGGACGAAGTGCTGGACCGCTTCCACCGGCGGGTGCATCCGGGCGGCTGGTGGGACCATGTGGCCGCGCGCACCGGCGTCCGCTCCGCCGATCCGCCGGCGAGCCGCATGTGGCCGGGCTTCCTCCTCGGCGCGCTTTTCGTCTACGCCAGCCTCTTGGGCATCGGGCACATGCTCACCGGCCGAGCCGGCGTGGGCGCGCTCCTGCTCGCCGTGTCGCTGGCCGCCGGCGCGATCACCGTCCGCATCGCGCACGCCGACACACCCCCCGCGGACTCCGGGATTTCGCCGTGAACGACGACCTCAGGATCGTCCTCGTGGGGGCCGGCAGCCGCGAGTTCGGCCCCGCCTCGATCCGTGACCTGCTCCTCAGCGATCCCCTCTGTGATCGGGACTTGAGTCTGGTGCTGGTCGACATCGACCCCTCGGGACTGCCCCGCAGTCGGGCATACGCGGAGACGGTCGCGGAGCGGCTGGGCCGGCGCGTCGCCGTGTCCGCAACGACGGATCTCGAAGCGGCGCTGCCGGGTGCCCGCGCGGTGATCCTCTCCATCGAAATCAAGCGCTACTTCCACTGGGCGCAGGACTTCCACGTCCCGCGCATGTTCGGCTCCTCCCAGATCTACGGAGAAAACGGAGGGCCGGGAGGCCTCTTCCACGCCCTTCGCAACATGGGTCCGGCGGTCGAGTTGGCGCGGGCGATGGAGGTCCGCTGCCCCGAGGCGTGGCTCGTCAACTACACGAACCCGCTCACGAAGCTGTGCGAAGCCCAGAGCCGGCTCTCGTCGGTGCGCGTCGTCGGGCTCTGCCACGGCGTCTTCCACGGGATGGAACAGATGGCGCGCCTCCTGGAGTTGCCAGTGGAGCGGCTCGACGCCCGGGCGAGCGGGCTCAACCACTTCACTTGGTTCGAATCCGTACGCGACCGCGAGACCGGCGAGGATCTCTACCCGAGGCTGCGGCGCCGCGAGGGGGAGGCGCACTGGCTCCACGACTGGGACGAGATCGCGCTGAGCCGGATCCTGTTTCGGGTCTTTGGCCTGTATCCCAGCCCCGGGGCGAACCACATCGGCGAGTATCTGGGCTGGGCGCGGGAGTTCCTCGGCAGCAGTCTCCTCCAGTTCTTCTACGACCCCGTGCGCGGAGCCCCGTGGGAAACGGGAGAGACCCCCACCTGGCTCTACAACCTCGGCGAGAATCCGACCGATGTGCCGGTGTTCCCCGAGTCCCCGCTCCCCCGGGTGCGGGACGAGCGACCGGACACCGCGGATCTCGCCCCGTCCGGGGAGCTGGCGGTGCCGCTGCTCGAGGGAGTCCTGTGCGGGGTCGACACCTACCTCGACGCGGTGAACGTGCCGAACGACGGATACGTGCCGGGCCTGCCGGAGGACGCCGTGGTGGAAGTGCCGGCCCGCGCCGACGCGAGCGGCCTCCGGCCCTCGACGATGGCGCGCCTGCCGGAGGGGATCCTGGGACTGCTCAGAACCCAGACGTCGATCAACCGCCTCCTCGTTGAGGCCTTCGCCGACGGCTCCCGGGGAACGCTGCTCCAGGCGCTGCTGCTCGATCCGACGACGGATTCCTACCGCACCGCGGTGCACACCATCGATGAGATGTTCCGGCTCCAAGGGGAGGTGCTGCCCGAGATGGAGTGGTAGCGTCCGGGTTGTCGGGGCTCGACCTCTCCTACCAATTGTAGGATGTCCACGCGCCGCAGCCGGCCGACGGGCACGCGAGTCGGACCCGGAACGGCGAATCGTCGGAGCGGGGCGCCCGGTGTTGCTCGACGCGGCGCACCATGCGGGTCTCGCACCGGGGGCAGTCCGGTTCGCCGCCGGGACCGGCGTGCTTGCGGTCGCGCCGTTCGAGCGTCCGGCCTGCCTCGAAATCGAGAAGCGGCCCGGTCTCCGGGGCCGAGTGCGACGGATCATCCATGGCCAAACAGGATATTCCGGCCGAGCCTGAATCTGCCAGCCCGGCCGAACTTGGACCGGCTACCCCGGCCGAGCTCGGATCGGCCAGCAGGCCGTGGCGGAACCCCGCGTCACCGGCGCGAATCGCGGAGTCGGCACTGCCACTCGACGATCGCTTCGCCGAGATCAGGAGCCAGTTCCCGATCCTCTCCCGCAAGACATATCTCAACTCCAACTCCCTAGGCGCGCTCTCGCTCCGCTCCGTCGAGGAACGCCGGCGCTTCGAGGATCTGTGGCACGAGATGGGCGCGGGCGCCTGGTATGAGATCTGGGTCGCCAAGCTCGAGGAAGTCCGGACTCAATTCGGGAACACGATCGAGGCCGACGCCGACACGATCGCCCTCATGTCGAGCGTTTCGGCGGCCGTGGCCGTCGTTTGGGGGGCCATCGCGGCCAGCGTCCGGGGCACGGACCGCACCAAGGTCGTACTCACCGAACTCGACTTCCCCACGGTCGGCCATCATTTCCTTTCGCAGCGGGCGAACGGTCTCGAGGTGGAGATCGTGCCGAGTCACGACGGGATTCACGTGCCTCTCGAATCGATCCGCGCCGCCGTGGACGAACGCACCGCGCTACTCGCGACATCGCACGTCTTCTTTACGAGCGGCAACACGCAGGACGCGGCCGAACTCACCCGTATCGCGCACGACGCCGGGGCGTTCATTCTGTTGGACGCGTATCAATCAAATGGACAATTGGTGATCGATGCGGGAGCACTGGGGGTGGATTTCCTCGTCGGCGGGGCCCTCAAATGGCTCTGCGGCGGACCGGGCATGGCCTACCTCCACGTGAGCCCGTCGGTGCGCCTCGATCCGGTCACGCTCTCGTGGTTCGGCGTTGAAAACCAGTTTCTTTTCGACATTCGCGCTGCGACCCCCCGGGCGGACGCCAGACGCTTTGAACTGGGGACCCCCGCCGCCGGCGTCGCGTACACGGCCGCGGGAGGGCTGTCCATCGTTCTCGAGTACGGGATCCCCGCCATCCAACACCGGAACCGGCTTTTGGCCAACGACTTGCGGGATAGGTTGTCGGACCTCGGCTACAAGCTGCACCAAGCCTCCGATCCCGAGGCGCGATCCGCCCTCGTCCTCGTCGAGCATGACGGCGACGCGGCGGGCACCGTGCGTCAGTTGGCCGCGCGCGACGTGATTGTCGACCATCGCGGGTCCCTCGTTCGCTTCTCTCCTCACTTCTACAACACGCTCGAGGACAACGAACGCGCGGTGGCGGCGCTGGCCAAGATATGAAAGGTAAAGCGGTATGGTAAAGGAAGTGGCGGCCGGAAGCGGTCGAGCATGGCCCGTAGCTGAGAAGGGAGGAAACCGATGGAAGACCTCACTCGGGCGGTGGAAGTGTTCGTGTCGATCAACCTCATCGTTCTCGGAGCGTCAACCCTCCTGCGGCCGGCGGATTGGAGGGCGTTCCTAGAGCATCTCCAGTCGAAGGGGACGGCGGCCAGCTTGATCGTCGGCCTCATCGGCGTCGGCGTCGGCTCCTTCATCGTCGCGTTCCACAACATTTGGGGCGGCGTCCCGACGATCGCGACGGTCTACGGCTGGGCTGCGCTCCTCAAGGGCACCTTCCAAGCGCTGTTCCCCAAAATCGGACTCAAGCGGATCGAGATGGGGCTTCGGCTGGGCACCGGACTTTGGCGAACCGCCGGCACGCTCGCGCTGGGGTGCGGGATCCTCGTCCTAAGCCACGCCCTCCAGGCGTAGCTCCGGGACGGCCGGGCTTCCGGACCGCTGCGCTTCCGGAAGGGTCCGGCATCCGGTCGGCTTCTGCTCGTTCAGGCCAGCCCGGCGCGGGCGGTGGCGCTGTACCTTGACCCGCCGGACAACGCCGTCGTGTTCAGCTTCGACGAGAAGAGCTCGGTCTGGGCGCTCGACCGGACGCAGCCGGGGCTGCGCTGAAGAAGGGGCGCTGCGGGACGATGACGCACGACTACAAGCGCCACGGCACCACGTCGCTCTCCGTGGCAATGGACGTGGCCTCGGGCGGGGTGGTCTCCGAGACCTACCGGAGGCACCCCCACCAAGAGCTTCTCCGGCTCCTCCGCAAGGCGGCGGGGGAGGTGCCGAGGAACCTGCGGATCAACATCATCCTGAACAACTACTCGACCCACGGGCACCGCAAGGTGAGGGAGTTGTTCGCCGAGCTCCGCATCGGGGCCGGCCATCCGCAGGAGCGTCCGCCGGATCGCGGGCCAGTGCCGCCGGCGCTTCCGCCTCGCGGGAAGAGCCCGTCCTGGAACTTCCGGACCGTCACGGCGACGCGACATGCCCGCGCCGCTCGAACGGGGTCGAGAGCACGGTCCTCGACCGCGAGCCGCAACGGCACCGGAGCGCCCGGAACCGGGCCGACGCGAGCCCGGCGGACACGCCCCGCGAGCACTTTTCCGGACGGCCGGGCTGCCGGACGTTCGGCATCCGGTCGGCGTCCGCTCGTCAGGCCAGCCCGGCGCGGGCGGACATCGCGACGGCGCCCGTTTCGTCGAGCGCCCTCAGATCGACGCCGTCCCCCGACGGCCTTCCCTGAAGGGTGATCGCCCGATCGACGAACATGGGTCGGCGGGCCCGGAAGGTCAGTGTTCGCAGGGCCCGCCCGGAGCGCCGGGTCGCGAGATCCGCGAGGAGCAGCGCCGTAAGCGGCCCGTGCACGACGAGATCGGGATACATCTCGACATCACACGCGTAGTCCCGGTCGTAGTGGATGCGGTGCGCGTTGAAGGTGAGCGCGGAAAACCTGAACAGCACGGCGGCGTTCGGCGTCACGGACTCCGACCACTCCATCTCGTCCTCGGGGGCCGAAACGTCCGGCAGCACCAGCGGTTCCGTAGGCCGCTCGAGGAAGACCAAGTCCTGTTCTTCGACGATCTCGCCGTCGTTGCCCGAGATCCGGTGCTCGACCGCGACGAGCACCAGCGGCCCGCTGCGCCCCTTCTTGGGCGTGACCGAGCGGACGGTCGAGCGGCGTCGGATGCGCTCTCCGATCCGCAGGCTCCCTTCGAAGGCGATCCGTCCGCCGGCCCACATCCGGCGGGAGAACGGCAGTGCCGGCAGGAAGTCGCCGCGTTTCTGGTGGCCGTCGATGTCGAGCTGACGGCCCGGCGCCAATTCCCGACAGTACATCCAGTGAAAGAGCGGCGGGAGAGGGTCGCCGTCGCCCAGCGCCCGCGAGTCCCGGTCCAGCGTGGCCAGCATGGCGCTCGCGAGCGTCGCCGAGGCCCGATCCACAACCTCCTCGGTGCGCCCGACGCCGCCCGCCCCGCCTTCCATCGCCGGTCCTCGCCGTTTCAGAAGGACTTCGGGAGACCCAGGACATGGGTCGCCACGTGGGACAAAATCAGATTCGTGGAGATCGGCGCGATCTGGTACAGCCGCGTCTCGCGAAACTTGCGTTCGATGCCGTACTCGGTGGAGAAGGCGAAGCCCCCGTATGTCTGCATGCACATGTCGGCCGCGGCCCACGAGGCGTCCGATGCGAGGTACTTGGCCATGTTCGCCTCGGCGCCGCACGGCGCCCCGTCGTCGAACAGTGAAGCCGCCCGTTCGACCATGAGCGCCGCCGCTTCCGTCTTCATGTGGGCTTCGGCGATGGGAAACTGGATGCCCTGGTTCTGTCCGATGGGGCGTCCGAACACCTCGCGACCCCTTGCGTATTCCGCGGCACGCTCCACGAAGAACCGCGCGTCCCCCACGCACTCGGCCGCGATGAGTACGCGCTCGGCGTTCAGTCCATCGAGGATGTAGCGGAACCCCTCCCCCTCATCACCGACGAGGTTCGCCGCGGGCACCCGCAATCCGTCGAAAAACACCTCGGTCGTGGAGTGGTTGATCATCGTCTCGATGGGCCGGATCGTGACGGACTCGCCGACTTCGTTCCGCAGATCCACGAGGAAGACGGACATCCCCGCCGTGGGTTTCGCGCTCTCCTCGCGAGGCGTCGTGCGCGCGAGCAGGAGCATGAGATCGGAGTGTTCCGAGCGGGAGATCCAAGTCTTCTGTCCGTGGATCACGTACTCGTCGCCGTTCCGTTCGGCCGTTGTCGCGATTCGGGTCGTGTCCGTGCCGCAGGTCGGCTCACTCACGCCGAAGGCCTGCAAACGCAACTCTCCCGCCGCAACCCGGGGCAGATACCGCCGCTTCTGCGCCTCGCCGCCATGCCGGAGCAGAGTGCCCATGATGTACATTTGGGCGTGACAGGCGGCTCCGTTGCACCCGGTGCGCTGGATCATCTCGAGGATGACGCACGCCGCCTTGAGGTCGAGTCCGGCGCCTCCGTATTCCTCGGGGATGAGCGCCGCGAGATATCCCGCCTCGGTCAGCGCCTCTATGAACGCCGTCGGGTACGCGCTCTCGCGGTCCCGGTCCCGCCAGTACTCCCCCGGAAAGCGCTCGCACAGACCCCGCACCCCATCGCGGATCTCGTCGTAGCCGTGGTCATGGCCCGCGAACACGCGTCCGCCCCCCCTTTCCCGATTCGGTCTTCAAGCCAAGCCCCTTCCCCCGCGCCGCGCCTTGAACGGGACCCGGCCGACAGTAAGCCAGCCGTGGGCCCCTCCCGCGGCGCGGGGTATCGACGCTGGAGACGGACGGTAAGAGTTGCCGACGGCCGCCGCGATGGCACCGGCCGGAGTCGGGGAGCATATTGCGGCCATGGAGGGCACCAACCCATCCGGAGACGCGCGCCCCGACTGGAGCGAGGACGCGTTTGAGGCACTCCGAAGCCGGGGCGTTCGTCATGTCGCGACCGTTCCGGACGGCGGGCTCGGGCGGTTCCTCCAGCTTTGCGAGTCCGACCCCGGCGTTCGCCTCATCACGCTCACGACCGAGGAGGAGGGGATCGCCCTCGCCTGCGGTACGTGGCTGGGAGGTGAACTCGCGGTCGTCGCGATGCAATCCAGCGGCGTCGGCAACGTCGTGAACATGCTCGGGCTCCCGAACGTGTGCCGCATCCCGTGTCTTCTCCTCGTCTCCATGCGCGGAGAGGCGGAGGAGCGGAATCCGTGGCAGGTGCCGGTCGGGCGCGCGGTTCCCGATGTGCTGGGGGCGCTCGGCGTGCGCGTGTTGCGCCCCGAGACCGCGGCCGATGTCGGGCCGGTCTGCGCGGAGGCCCTGGCCTGGGCGCGGGAGGCCTGCGCGTGCGGCACCGGAGGCCCGGTCGCCGTTCTCGTTAGCCAGCGGATCATCGGGGTCAAGTCGTTCGCGGAGGAGCACGCACCTTCCCGTGGGCACGGGCCGGCTCCCGGGCAGGGGTCGTCCGGCGGCCGGGAGTCGCGTCCGGGGGGCCACCCCTGATGCCGCGTGGCGGACTGGATCGTCGAGCACTCGTCGCGGAGCTGCTGCGCCATCGGGAGGACGCCGCCATCATCGCCGGACTCGGCTCGCCGTCGTGGGACTGTCATGCCGCCGGCGACTCCCCGCTCAACTTCTACCTGTGGGGCGGGATGGGCGGCGCGGCCATGCTCGGACTCGGCGTCGCGCTCGCGCAGCCCCGCCGTCGAGTACTCGTGATCACCGGCGATGCGGAAGCGTTGATGGGCATCGGAAGCCTGGCGACGATCGCCGCCCAGGCGCCGCGGAATCTCGCGATCCTCGTGCTCGACAACGAGGCGTTCGGAGAGACGGGACGCCAGGCGGGACTGAGCGGAGAATCGACGGATATCGCCGCGATGGCCCGGGGCGCGGGGATCGCTTCGGCCTTCACGGTCGACTCCGAACTCCTGCCGCAGGGAGAGGGGGCGCGCCCGCTGCGGGGACGCCCGGCCGTCGAGGCGCTCGCCCATGCGCTGTTCGAGGCGGCCGGGCCCGCGCTGTGCGTCGCCAAGGTCTCTCTCACGGATGGGCCGGACTCGTTCCCGCCACGGGAGGGACCGCTCCTGCGCGACCGCTTCCGCGCCGCTCTCGGGTGCGGCTGAGCGGAAGGCGTAGACCATGATCGAATCCACACTCACGAAGAAGGGGCAGGCGACGCTGCCCAATGCGTTGGCGAGGCGGCCCGCGACGGATGATCGCACTCGACCCGAACGGCTTGGTGCGCTACCTCGTGCGCGACGATGCCGGACAGGCCGAGGTTGCCCGCTCCCTGCTGGGAACGCTCTCGCCCGACCAGCCGGGCTATGTGCGGAGGGAAGTCATCCTCAAACTCGTCTGGGTGCTGGAGAGAGCCGACGGTCTTGGGCGGGGCGAAATCTCAGCAGTCCTAGAACAGCTCGTGGTGACGGGGGGGCTTGTGGTCGAATCGGCAGACGACGTCGCGAGGTCCGCAAGCGACTATCGCATGGGAGGCGCCGAGTTCGCGGATCGGATGATCCTAGCCGCTGCGGATCCCGCGCCGACAGCCTCTCCACCCTCGATCGAACCGCAGCGGAACTTCACGGCGTGAAGCTGCTGTCGGCCCGACCCGCCATGCGTGTCAGTTGGCGCAGTGAATTGGTTGGATCGCCGTCGACACCCCGGATAATGCCCTCGACCGGCTCCCCCAACGTGACGCGTGATCGCATGCCGCGTGAAGGGGCGGACATCGAATCAGTGCCATCGGATGGGGTGGCCTAGGCGGGGTCGTGTGTCAAGCGAATACCGTGCGCGTACAGCCGTTCAGATCAAACCTTGCGCCGGTGCCCGGCGGCCTCTACTCCAAGCAGTGTGCGTGGTACGTCTTCGCCGCCTTGATGTACTCCAATATCACGGTACCACAGCTATCGTCGTCCATGAGAGCCTGAACACATTTGTTCCAAGCACTGAACGCCTCGTCGTCATCAACGTCACCTTCAGCGATGGAGCACTCGGGGTCGGGTCCATCTGCGAAAACGCCGGGCAGCGGCACGGCGTGCATGTTGGCAAAGGGGCCGGTTCCCATCTCGTACGGCGTCGACGACGCGTAGGGACCCTTGACGATAACGTATTGTCCCGGGCGACGAGTCTCGATTTCAATGGCCGTGATCTTGGCCTCCGGTGAATCCGTGATTTCCATCGGCGCTTGCGCTTCCGAACACCCGAACAGCGCGGCACCGAGCACGACAAACCATCATCTTCCTCGACATGAAGTTCCTACCTCCTGTGCTTAGGTACACATGAGACAATCTGAAACGTGCGATCGCGATTGAGTTGCATGGTCCAGCACTCCGATTCCGGATCCGCCAAGTAGCGCCGGTAATCGGCCACCCGATCCGGTCGCATACCATTGTCTACCGCCCACTCCACACCGCCGGGACCCTCCACGATCTCACGGAGCTTCTGACGGATCTCGTCCGCGTTCGGACCGGTAGGACGAAACCTGCCGCGGCCCGGTCGATCGGGGTGTGGAGACACTTCCGCTAGCGTCGGCAGTATTGGCTCCGGGTCCGAGACGGGCCCCGAGCGGTCGGCACACGCCGCAGCTAGCCCAATCACGAGCAAGATCCCTAGCGCCCTCCGACGGTTCGGCTGCATGGTTCCTCCTCCTCCGAAACGGGTCGAACGACGAGAGTAGCCTGACGCCGGAGGAAAGGCAGGCCGAGTCTTGTTCTGTGAGAAACGAGCATGAGGCGGGTGCGCGCAGATCATGGGCCGAGCGTGTGCGGTCTTGAGTGCGGCGGTGTCAGTGGCGCAGGAGACCGGAGGGGTCGTAACCGGCACCGCGGACGATCCGCTCCACGGCCTCGCCGAGCTTCGAGTTCGGGGTCGACGCGCCGGCCGTGATGCCGATCGTCACGTCGCCCGCCGGAAGCCAATCGTTCGTGGTCAGGATCTCGTCGCCGCCGATCCGCTTGTGACTGATGCGGCCCCTCACGGTATCGATACAGGCGGCGTCCTCGATGTGATACGTCGTCGCGTGCAGCGAACAGAGGTGCGCCAACTGTACGGTGTTCGAGGAGTTGTAGCCGCCGATCACGACCATGACATCGGGCGGATCCCGCATCATCTCCTTGACGGCATCCTGGCGCTTCTGCGTGGCCGAGCAGATCGTATCGAAACTCCGGAACCGCTCCGCAACCTGCTCCTGGCCCCAGCGATCTAAGACCGCTTCGCCCAGCCGGGCGGCGATGTCGAGCGATTCGGAGGCGAGCATCGTCGTCTGGTTCGCGACGCCGATCCTGCCGAGGTCCCGGTCCGGATCGAACCCCTCCGACATGGACGGTTCGAACGCCTCCACGAAAGCGGCGCGGTCCCCGTCCCCGCGGATGTACGCACAGACCGCCTCCGCCTGCGCCATGTCCCGCACGATGAGGAACTTCCCCCCCTCGTACTTCCTCACCTGGGAACTCGTGGCGCGCGTCTCCTCGTGACGGTACTTGCCGTGGATGACCGACGTGAACCCATCGCGAGCGTACGACTCCACCCGCTTCCATACGTTGAGCACCGACCCGCACGTCGTATCGATGAGGATGCAGCCGAGCGCCCGCAGCGTCCGGAAGTCGTGCAAGGTCACGCCGAAGGCCGGGATGATGACGACGTCCTCGGGATCGACCCGAGTGAAGTCGAACTCGCCCTCCGCCGAGGGGTAGATGGACTCGATTTCCATCTCCCGGAGACGGCCGTTGACGTGCGGGTTGTGGATGATCTCGCCCACGAGGAAGATCCGCCGGTCGGGAAACTTCCGGCGCGACTCGTACGCGTAATCCACCGCCCGGTCGACGCCGTAGCAGAACCCCGAACTCTTCGCGAGACGGAGGTGCAGGCGGTCCACGCGCAGTTCGTTCCCCCGTTCGCGGATGAGGGATACGATGTCGCTCCCGTACTCGAAATCGATCACCGGCTGGATCTCCTTCTTCAGACCCAGCCCGCGCCGGTAGTATCGTTCCTCCGCGGCCGACGCCTTGCGGCCGCCCGAACTCAGCGTCTGTTTCGCCATGCCCTAAAGATGGCGAAGTCCCGTGCGGCTGCCAAACAACCGCCGCCGGCTGCCGAGCCAGCGCCCCCGGTTTGCCGAGCCAGCGCCCCCGGTTTGCCGAGCCAGCGCCCCCGGTTTGCCGAGCAAGGGCCGCCAGCTGCGGAGCCCGCGCGCCGGCTGCCGTCTTGACGCACACCGCCCGCTTCGGCAGACCTCTAGAAGCGTTGGTGCGCCACATCGGCCGATGTGGGGTGCGGCGGAGCGAAACCGACGGGCCCGAAACCTGCACCGGCAGACGCGAATTCCGGCAGACGCGAATCCGACGGACGCGCGTGCGTCGCGCGAGGACATAGAAGCTACGCGAGCATGAGCAAGGAAAACGAGATGAAGGTCGCCGAGGGGAAGGGCGCCGAGGTGGAGGGCACCGAAGGGACGGGATCCCGGCGCCGAACCGATTCCAAGCGCTTGCGGTTGCCGGTACTTCCCCTCCGGGGTACGGTCGTATTCCCCGCCGTGGCCGCGCCGATCGCCGCGGGCCGGGACAAGACCATGAAGGCCATCGACCGGGCGATCGCGGGGGACAAGCTGCTCTTCGCGGTCGCCCAGCTCGATGCCGAGATCGAGCGGCCGGACCCGGAGCACCTGTACCGCATCGGGACCGTGTGCCGAATCGCGCAGATGCAGAAGGTGCCCGGCGGCATCCAGATGGTCATTCAGGGCGACACTCGTGCCGCCGCCCTCGAATACGCCGAGCGCGACGGATACCTCGAGGTCGTCGCGCGCGGCATGGACGACATGGATCCGCTCGACCCCGACGAGCGGGCCTTCGCGGCTCTCTACAAGGAGGTCCACGAGAGAGCCGCGGACGTCAGCCGCCTGCGCGGCGTCCCGAAGGAAATCGTCGATCACCTCCTGGGCGGGGTGTCGACGCCGGGCGAACTAGCTGATCTCGTTGCCTTCTACACCGAACTCGAGGTGGAGCAGAAGCAGGAACTCCTCGAGACGCTCTCCGTAGAGGCGCGGCTGCGCTCGCTTCTCGTGCATCTGCAGAAGCAGATCGGTCTGCTCGAGGCGCAGGAGGAGATCCGCGAGCAGGTCCAGGAGGAGTTGGGGGAGCGGCAACGCGAGATCTTCCTCCGCGAGCAGATGAAGGCGATCCAGAAGGAGCTGGGCGAGGACATCGACTTCCAGGAGACGAACGATCTCCGCGAACGCATCGAGGCGCTTGAGTTGCCCGAGGAGGCGCGCCAAGAAGTCGACCGCGAGCTGCGGCGTCTCGAACGCATCCCGCGCGAGTCCGCCGAAGCGCAGGTCGTGCGAACGTACTTGGAGATCGTCGCGGACCTCCCCTGGTCCGAGACGACCGAGGAACAACTCGACATCGCCCGCGCCGAAGGGATCCTGGAACGCGACCACTACGGACTTCGCGACGTCAAGGACCGGGTGCTCGACTTCCTCGCGGTTCGCAAGCTTCAGGAAGAGGCGAGGTTGCGGGAGGCTCGCGAATCCGAGGACGACGACGGCGCGGCGGCCGAGACGGATGAGGCGGCGGAGGCGGAGGCGACGGCCTCCGAGGCTTCGGATGCCCCCGATGCTCCCGATGCCTCTGAGGCCCGCGATGGGGAGGAATCCGACGCGGCCGGGACCGACGAGGCCGGGACCGACGAGGTACCGGGATACGAAGACGACCGCGCGGGGGAGACGCTGCTCTTCGTGGGACCGCCGGGCGTGGGCAAGACCTCCATCGCCCGTTCCATCGCCGACGCCATGGGCCGCAAGTACGTCCGCGTGTCGCTGGGCGGGGCTCGCGACGAGGCGGACATTCGGGGACATCGCCGCACCTACGTGGGCGCGATGGTTGGCCGCATCATCGAGGGGCTGAAGCGGGCGGGAACGAAGAACCCCGTCTTCCTCCTGGATGAGATCGACAAGCTGGGGGTGTCTTTCCAAGGCGACCCGTCGGCCGCGCTGATGGAGGTGCTGGATCCGGCGCAGAACGAGTCGTTCGTGGACCACTACCTCGGAGTGCCCTTCGATCTCTCGCAGGTGCTCTTCATCGCCACGGCAAACGTCTTTGAGCAGATCCCCGGACCCCTGCGCGACCGGATGGAGTCGATCGAGTTCCGCGGCTACACGGAAGCCGAGAAGCTCGAGATCGCGCGCCGCTTCCTCCTGCCCCGGCAGAAGCGACGGAACGGCCTCCTTCCGGAGCAGCTCGAGGTCGATGAGGGCGCGATTCGCGCGATCATCACGCGCTACACGCGCGAGGCCGGCGTGCGGCAGCTCGAACGCGAACTCGGGTCCGTGTGCCGGAAGTCCGCACGGAAGATCGCGACGGGATCACCCGAGGCGGCGGTGAGCGCGGACGACCTGCGTGAACTGCTGGGCCGACCGAAGGTGCATGCCGCCGAAAAGATGGAGGAGGACACGGTCGGCGTGGCTACGGGCATGTTCTACACGCCGGTGGGCGGCGACATCATGCTCGTCGAGACGAGGGTCTTGAGGGGCAGGGAGGGGCTCGTCCTCACGGGGCAGCTCGGCGATGTCATGAAGGAGAGCGCGCAGGCCGCCCTCACCTTTGCGCGCAGCCATGCGAACGGGCTCGCTCTCACGGAGGAACGGCTGCGGGATCACGAGGTTCACATTCACGTCCCGGCCGGGGCCATCCCCAAGGAAGGACCGTCGGCGGGCATCGCCATGGCGGTGGCGCTCGTGAGTGCCCTGGGCGACCACCCCGTGCGGCACGACGTCGCGATGACGGGCGAGATCACGCTGTCCGGACGCGTGCTCCCGATCGGCGGCGTGAAGGAGAAGGTGCTCGGCGCCGCCCGCGCGGGGATCAACGAGATCATTCTCCCGGCGGTCAACGAGGGCGATCTGGAGGATCTTCCGGATCACGTCTGCGAGCAGCTTGCATTCCACTTGGTGGAGACGCTCGACGAGGCGCTCGCCGCAGCGCTGGTCAACGGCTCGCTCGAGGGAGGGGCGCTCGCCTTTTCGGAGAACGGGCGGGAGGCTTCGGGCTAGCTGCTGCGCTGCGCTAACCGGCCGCGTATCCGACGATGTCCTCGATCGCGTCGAGCATGATGTGGGGGCGTTCGATCACCAGTTCCCGCTCTGAGAACGGGCCCCAGAGCGCCGCAACCGTGGTCACGCCGGCCGCGTGCCCCGCTCGCATGTCCCACACCGAGTCCCCCACGTAGGCGGCCGTCTCGGCGGCGGCTTCCAGCCGCTCCAACGCCAAGCGGATGGGGGCCGGGTCGGGCTTGTGCGGCACGGGCTCATCGGACGTGACGATCACGTCGAACAGCGCTTGATCCAGCCCGCAGGCCGCCAAGCTTCGGGCCGTTCCGGCACTCGCCTTGCTCGTGACCACGCCGAGACGCACCCCCCGCTCGCGTAACCGTCCGACCGTCTCGCGGACGCCCGGAAACGAACGGATGAGCCGTTCGTGTTCCCGGAGGTTGTGGTCGAGGTAGGTGGCGACCATGGCCTGCACCTCCTCGGCCGAATCCACGAGATAGCCGAGCTGGGTCCGCAGCGGCTGGCCGAGCGTCCTCAACCACACCTCGTCCGGCGGGGGATCCTCGAAGTGGGTCCTCATCGTGTGGCGCCAGGACTCGGCGATGAGGTCGGTCGAATCCACGAGAGTACCGTCGAGGTCGAACAGGATCGTTTCCAGCGGGCGGCGCGGCGACATGGGGAGCGAGGGTGCCGACCCGCGGGCGTAGCGTCAACCCCGCTACGCCTTCGTCGTCGGGGTTCTACCACGCGCGGGGGGCTTTGCCACGCGCTGCCGGGACATCGATAATCGGTCCATGACCGAGAGCAAGGCGATACCCGGCGACGACGGTTCCGCGGCGACCGCGCCGCTCGGGGGCGGAGCGGGAAAGATCCGGAAGATTGCGATTAACACCGGCGGAGGCGACGCGCCGGGGCTGAACGCGGTGATCCGGGCCATCGTGTTGAGCGCCCTCCACCGCGGCTGGAGCGTGATGGGCATCGAGCACGGCTACGGGGGGCTGCTCTCGGATGATCCCGGGCGGGTGATCCCGCTGGGGAGCGATGACGTGCGGGGGATCACGCACCGCGGCGGGACGATTCTGGGGACGACCAACCGCTCCGACCCGTTCGCGTGGCCGGTGCGCCTGCCCGACGGTTCGATCGAGGAGCGCGACCGGTCCGGCGAAGTCATCGAGAGCTTCCGGCGGCATGGCATCGACGCGTTGATCGCGATCGGGGGGGACGGCAGCCTCCATCTCGCGCACCGGCTGTCGAAGCGGGGACTTCCAGTGGTCGGCGTACCGAAGACGATCGACAACGACCTTTGCGGAACCAGCCTGACGTTCGGGTTTCTCACGGCGGTCGAGACGGCGACCGACGCGATCGGGAAGCTGCACTCCACGGCGGAGAGCCACCGGCGCGTCATGGTGGTGGAAGTCATGGGACGACACGCCGGATGGATCGCGCTCTACGGCGGGCTGGCAGGCTCGGCCGACGTCATCCTCATCCCCGAGATTCCCTTCGACATCGAACGAGTCTGCGACAAGATTCGGGAGCGTGAGGCTGCGGGCCGCGACTTCAGCATCGTCTGCGTGGCGGAGGGCGCAACGCCGGCCGGAGGTGAGATGGTGACGAAGACCGTCCACGGCGGCGCGGACGACCAAGAGCGGCTGGGCGGGCTGGGCGACTTGGTGGCCCGCGAGATCGCCCGGCGCACCGGGAAGGAGACGCGCTCGCTAACGCTGGGCCACCTGCAGCGCGGCGGCACGCCAACCTCCTACGACCGCGTCATCTCGCTGCGCTTCGGCGCGGCCGCCGCGCGGTGCGTGGCCCGCGGCCGCTTCGGGACGATGGTCGCACTCGATCCGCCGCACGTGCGGGCGATCCCGCTCGCCGAGGCGCTCGCCCGACCCAAGGTCGTGCCCGTGGACGGCGACATCGTGATGACCGCCCAAGCGCTCGGGGTCAGCCTCGGCGACTGACTCGCGGGTCGGCCTGCGGCGATTGACTCGCGAGTCGGCCCCGGCGACGGACTCGCGGGTCGGCCTGCGGCGACTGGCTCGCGAGTCGGCCCCGGCGACTGAACTCGGGGTCGGCCTCGGCGACTGACTCCGGCGTCCGGCGGCGTCTGATTCGCGGCGGTTACCCGGTGGCGGCGGCGTAGCGGGCGGCCACGGCGGCCCAGTCCACGACATCCCAGAACGCGGCGAGGTAGTCCGCCCGGCGGTTCTGGTAGTTCAGGTAGTACGCGTGCTCCCACACATCCACGCCCAGGAGCGGCGTGTCTCCCTGCATCAGCGGGCTGTCCTGGTTCGCGGTGGAGTAGACGGAGAGTTCGCCGCCGACCCCGGCTACGAGCCACGCCCATCCGCTGCCGAAGCGGGTGAGCCCCGCCAGCTGGAACGCCGCCTTGAAGTCGTCGAAGGAGCCGCAGGCGTGGTCGATGGCGGCCGCGAGGTCGCCGGACGGACTCCCGCCCCCATCCGGTGACATCGACGTCCAGAACATCGAGTGGTTCGCGTGTCCGCCGCCGTGGTTCCGCACCGCCCCGCGGATCGACTCGGGCACGTCGGCGATGCCGCGGAGGAGGGCCTCCAACGAGAGGCCCGCGAGGTCGTCGTGACCTTCGAGGGCACCGTTCAGCATGTTCACGTACACCTGGTGATGCTTGCGGTGGTGGATCTCCATCGTGCGCGCGTCGATCGTCGGTTCGAGCGCGTCGGGGGCGTACGGCAGGTCGGGCAAGGCGTGCATCGTACCTCCTCGAAATCAAGAGCCCCAGGCCGGGGGCCATCGTGGCGAAGACTGAATCCTTCAACGCTTTCGGCAAAGTATGCGCGCGGTGGGGACCGTGACCAGCCGTCCCCCGCCCGCCGGAGGGACCCGCCGTCTCCCTCCGGCCATGACCCGCCGTCCCCGCCCGTCGTGACGCGCTTCGCGCCTGTCTCGTCTCTCTCCTGTCCAGTCGCTTCAACCATGAGGGGAGGGATCGCAGTGGCGGGAAGATGTCGTGCCCTAGCGGTGGGGCTGCTCGTACTGGCGGCCGCGGGTTGCGCGGAGGAACGGGGCATCGTCGGACGGCCGCTGCCCGATCCTCCCTTCGATCCCGAGTTGGCGGCGAACTCCATCTACTCACTCCGGTTCGCGGCGGACAACGCGATCGTGGCGCAGGTCCGGACGATCGCCGAGGTGCTCGGGCTGTCCGAACCCCGGGCGACTCGAGCGGTCCACTCGCAGCTCCGCGGCTCGTCCGACCGGGTCGCTCTCCTCCGCGCCCTCGAGCCGCGTTCGCTCGAACGGGCGGTGGCGAACGTCCACGCGCGGCGGGCACGGGGCGCGAAGGTCCCGCTCTTCCCGATCAACGTGCTCGGCAAGGAGTTCATCTTCGATGCGTCCATCGACGCGTATGTCGAGCACGGCGACGGCGGTCCGGAAAACGGGGTCCGATTCGAACTGTACGTGGTGGACCTTTCGTCCGGTCTTCCCGCGCTACCGCCGCAGCCGTTCGGATTCGTGGATCTCATGGACGAGAGCGACGCGGTGTCCGCGCGGTTGCGCGTGCGGGCCTTCGATACGAGCGGAGGCGGTACCCGGCGCGTCGCGGACTACCTTGTGGACGGTGCCTTCGCATCCTACGCGAACGGCGTGTCGGTGAGCCTGCTCGCCGAGGGTTTCGTGGAAGACCAGCACGGGCGCTTCGATTTCGAACTTGACGAGTTGCTGGAGTTCGATGACGCGGCCCGCATGACGCATGTCACGTCGACGCACCGCGTGCTATCGGCCGAGGCCACCGACGTACGGCTGCGGGTCGGCGGCGAGCTTTCGGCGGACGGGGCGCGCGCGGATCTCCTCTTCCGCATGGACATCGATGGCGCGGGCGGGCGGACGCTCGTCGATCTCGCCGTCGTGAACGGGGCGCAGGAGGGAGAGATCCGCCAGGCGGGACGGGTGGAGGCTCTCGTGGAGGGCACGGTTGAGGCACCCGTATTCATCGACGCCGCGGGACGGGGATTCACTCACTCCGAACTCGCGGCCCTCGATGAGATCCTGTTCGGTATCGACGACGTGCTCGCCTTCGCCGGAGAGGCCTACGTTCCGCTCGCCGACGTCTTCGCCTACTGAGCCCACGTCTTCGCCTACGGAGCGGACGGAGCTTCAGGCGGCGGCGATCTCGTTGAGGGCGCGGCGGACCAAGACGGGGATCATGGCGCGGCGCCATTCCGGGTCGGTCGTGATGTTGGAGAGCGGGTGACACTGGCGGAACGCCTGCTCGGCCACCGCCTCGATCACGCCGGGCCCGAGGCGGTTCCCCACGGCGGCGTCCCCGACCTTCCCCACCTGGCGGGGGTACGAACCCATCGCGGAGACGACGAGGCGCAAATCGGATACGCGGCCACTCTCGTCGCGTCCGACGCGCACCGCCAGGTTGGCCAGCGGAAAATCGATGGCCGCGCGGGGCCGGAGTTTCTGAAACGCGACCTGCGTACCCGGAGGCGGCTGCGGAATGCGGATCGCGACGACCAGTTCGTTCCTCCCGATGGACCGGTTCCAGATCCCGTCCGAGGTGAAGAATCGCCTTACCGGCACGTCGCGCGCCCCGTCCTCGCCCGCGACTTCGAGGGCCGCATCGAGCACCGCTAGCACGGGCGGCGTATCCGCCGAGTGCGCCGCGACGCAGCGAGTGCCGCCCTTCACGACGTGGCAGAGGTCGCCGTCCTTCTTCAGGCAGTAGCCGAGCGCCTTCCGCCAGAACCTCGTCTGGTTGTAGTACGCGCACCGGGTGTCGAGACAGATGTTGCCGCCGATGGTGCCGACCCGCCGCAACTGCGGACCCGACACGAGTTGGGCGGCGCGCGCCAGACTGGGGATCCGCGCGAGCACTTCCGGGTGGGTCGCGACCGAAGCCAGCGTCTCGGCCGCCCCGATGCGGATCTCTTCGGCGGTGGAGGCGATGCCGCGCATTTCCGGCACCCGGCTCAGCGCGACGAGGTGGCTGGGCGTGAACAGCCCATGCTTCATGTTGGGCACGAGGTCGGTCCCGCCCGCAATGGGCATCGCGTCGTCGCCATGGGCGGCGAGCAACGACAGCGCCTCGTCGAGCGCGCGCGGCATGTGGTATTCGTACGGGTGAAGCCTGAGCATGTCCGGCAAACTATCCTATGGGCCGGATCGCGCTCAAACTCGAATGCCGAAACCGGAGGAGAGGTTGGACCCCGATTCGCTGAGAGAATTCGCCGCGGAGCTGGCCGAGGAGTCGGGCCGGGCGATCGCGGGCATGTTCCGCCACCCGGACCTGGCCGTGGAATCCAAGGCGGACAGGTCGCCCGTCACCGTGGCGGACCGCTACGCCGAGACGCTCCTGCGCGAGCGGATTGTGGAGCGCTTTCCCGACCATGGCATCGTCGGGGAGGAGTTCGGCCCGCACAACGACGACGCCGAGTACGTGTGGGTGCTGGATCCGATCGACGGGACGATCTCCTTCGTCGCCGGAGTCCCCCTGTTCGGAACGCTCATCGGGCTGCTGCGCGACGGGGAGCCGATTCTGGGGGTGATCCATCAACCGATCACGCGCGAGTTGGCCATCGGCACCCGGTCGGGGACGACCTTCAACGGGAAGTCGGTAAGCGTGCGCGAAGACCGCTCGCTGTCGGAGGCGACGCTCCTGACGACGGATCCGGGGGCGGTCGGCCGGCATCGGAACCTCGCCGGGTTCGAGGCGCTGTGGTCGAGAACGGCGCTGTACCGCGGCTGGGGCGACTGTTACGGATATCTCTTGGTCGCGACCGGACGAGCCGACATCATGCTCGATCCGGTCATGCATCCGTGGGACATTGCGGCGCTCGTCCCGGTGATCCGGGGCGCGGGCGGCGTGATCACAACGTGGGAAGGGGACGATCCGATCGGCGGCGCGTCGACGGTGGCGGCCGCGCCGGAACTCCACAGAGAGGCGATGGAGATCCTGAACGGAACAGAGACGTCATGACGGAAACGAAACGCTATCCGGCGGCGGTGGCGGCTCTTCTGGCCGGCCTCGCGGCATGCGGCGGGCCCGGGTCGATCGTGGTCGACAACGGGAACATCATCGACGGCACGGGGGCCGTGTGGTCGAGCGGGCGCCTCGTCGTGGCCGACGGCCTCGTGACGTGCGTGGGGGGGCGGGCCGACTGCCCCGCGCCGACGGGCGTGGAGGTGCTCGACGCCGATGGCTTCTGGGTGGTCCCGGGGCTGATCGATGTGAGGGAGGCCGCGGAGGTGCCGAGCAACGAGCAGGTCGCCTACCTGGCCTTTCTGCTCGGCGTCACGACGGCGGCCGTCCCGGAGATCCCGGAGGGGCCCGAGGGGGAGCCGCTGCCGCCGACGGGCAGCGATGACGCGCGGATTCCCGCCCCGCGGCCGGCGACCCCCGTCGAGGAGCCGCCGTACCCGCTCGGGCTCTTCGGCCAGGCGCTCGCCGCCACCATCCCACCCGGCGCAGGCGGGTCACCCGACGCGAGCGGGCCACCCGACGCGAGCGGGCCACTCGACCTGAGCGGGCCGCTCGGCCGCGAGACGCGAGACGTTCAGTTCCGTGCGCGATCGCGAGCCACGCTCGCCGACCGCGAGGCGCTGCTAGACTCCGCCCGTGCGATGGGGGCTCGGGGCGTCGCGTTCGCGCCGCGCCTCCTAGAGCAGGAGCGTTGGGCGGAGCCCTACAGACTGCCGCACGGGATGAACCGCCTCGTCGAGTACGCGATGGTCACGGCCCGCATTCAGGACCGGCTCCTTCCCGACCGAACGCCCGCCGAGGCGGACCAGTTGAGCGCGGCGCTGGAGGTGCTCCGCGAGTTCGTGCGGGAGTTCCACGCCGCCGGAGGATCCGTCTCCACCGCCACGAACGGCGCGCTCGCTCCCGGGCTGGCGCTGCACGAGGAGATGGACGCCCTCGTCGCGGCCGGGTTGACGGCGGAGGACGCCCTCTACGCCGCCACCCGCGAAGCGGCCCACCACTTGGGGCTCGAAGATTCGCGGGGCACGCTGGAGCCGGGCAAGCTGGGGGATTTCCTCATTCTCGAGAGCGACCCGCGGCTGGACGTTTCGCTTACGCAGACGGTTTCCCGCGTGGGCAAGGGCGGGATCCTGTACGATCCGCCCACCCTCTTCGACGCCCTGCTCGACAATCCCGGAAACCGAGTTTCGGACAATCCGGTGCGGCTCCTGATCGGCGGGGCCGCGCTCCTGTTCACCCTGCTCCTCTTCGCGCGCGGCGTCCGGAACCATCGCCGTTCGCTGGGGCCGCGCATGGCCTCGTGAGGGGAGCGGGCCGCAGCGGGAATCCCGCTGCGTTCGAGTGGCGCTGACGCGGGGTTCCGTCACGGCCTGCCGGGGAAAGGCTACCAGAACGGTTTCGCCGCGACGAAGCTCCGCCACGATTCGATCAATCCGGGCTCGGCCGCGTGGGCCCACCGATCGTACCAGTCGCCGACCCGCGACGCTCCCTCGACCGCGGACGGATCGGTCGCGGCCAGCTCTCGCGAGATCCCGCGGGCGACGGACGCGTCGCTGAGGCGGCCGAGATCGTCCTGCAGGGTCGAGAGGCAGGCCAGATAGACGCGTACCGCCGGCCCCGGGAAGAGGCTCCGCGAGTAATCGCAGACGTAGCGGAGCTTCTTGACGGCGATGCGGACCCGGTGGCGCTCCGGCTCGCTCAGGTGAGCGAAGCCGCTCCCTACCTTTATGAGGCTCCGGTATCTCCCGTTCAGCCTGCGTTCCGCAGTCGTGGAGAGGGGCTCGCCGGCGTCCCGCGCGACGAGTCCGCCGCCCTCCGCCACCCACAGCAGATCGAGGACGAACCGGTTGAACCGCCGGCCCAAGATCAACCTTCGGGCCGATGCACGGGCCGCGTCCCGCCGTTCCCGAGCGGCGTCGCGAAGCCGCAGCAACGAGGAGGCTCCCGGGTTCGCGTAGATCACGGGAGGCAGCGTCTCGAGCAGAAAGACATCGAGGTCGCGCGCCGGCCCCAACCGCTTGAGCGCTCGCCGGGCCTCGCGGTTCAGAGCGCCGGCGCGAGATCCGAGATGGGGCTTGAGGAAGAGCAGCGCCGAGCGCAGCCGCCGCAGGGAGACCCGCAGTTGATGGATGCCTTCGGGATCGCCGGCCTCCAGAACCGGAGCGAGATTCCCGGTCACCTGGCTGGACGTCGCGCGGACGACCTTCGCGAGCGCACCGTCGATCGAATCCCCCGCATCGAGTTTCACTCGGGTCGCCCGGACCGCGGGCGGCGAGGTGCCGAGCAGCAGGTCGGTGCCTCTCGCCGCCTTGGAGCGCGTCCCGACCGCGAGGCGACGCTTCTTTAGGAGCGCGCGCGCACCCGCCAGCATGTCTCCCACCGGTCCGCTCAGCAGCTCCAACTCCAGTTCGGCTACCCGCGCCTTACGTTCTCCGGCCAAGATCCGTCCCGCGTCCAGCGACACCTCGACCAAGGCGTCGCCTGTCCGGATCTCCTTCTTCGTGCGCTCGATGTCCGTGAGGAAGGTGGGGTTCAGCGCATCGGCCTCCGCGATCCCGAGATCGTCGACGGGGGCCTCGGGAGGGAGTTGATCGAGCTTCGGCGCCCCCTCGAGCCTCGGCACTCCATCGTCCCGGGTCGCGGGCGGCAGGGTTGAAGTCCATTCGCCGCGGGTCAGCCCATCCCCCTCGTCCCTCTTCAGGGTCAGTTCCCGGGAGCCGCGCCGACCCCGGATTCTGATGGCGCAACCGCGGCGCCGGAGGTGGCCCTCCGGGGTGTCGTAGTAGACCGTCAGGAGTCGCCGACGAACCGGCCGCGTCCCGCCCAAGTCGTCGAAAGCCGAGGACAACTCCCCGGGGCTTCCCGTCAGCTTGACCTCAACCTCGACCGTCGCGGACACCGTACGACCCTCACGCCACGGCGACGCAGGCCTCCTCGAGAAGGGCCGCCACCCGGTCGAGCGCCTCGTCGAGTTCCGCGGCCGGGTTTCCGAAGCCGATCCGCAGGTATCGATCCATGCCAAAATGGTCTCCCGGCACGAGGAGGACGCCCTTCTCGGCCCGCAGTCGCTCCGCCAGTTCGGTCGAGTTGATGTCGAGACCGTAGCGCACGTAGCAGATCGCGCCGGCATCCGGCGCCCAGTACGAAAACAGGTCCGCGCGGTCGTCGAGCCAGCGGGTGACGCGGGAGAGGTTGGCGCGGATGATGGCGCGGGTCCTCTCGAGGACGCGGGGGCGCACATCGGCGCTCAGGACGCGGCGCGCCGCGATGTCCGAGAGCGTGGCCGGCGTGATCGTCGTGTAGTCCTTCCGGCTCCACAACTCTTCGTGCATGTGGGCCGGCGCGGTGATCCAGCCGAGCCGGAGCCCCGGAAGCGCGTAGGCCTTCGAAAGCGAGCCCGTCACGATCACCCGGTCGTAGCGGCCCCAGAAGCTCGGCGTCTCCGGACCCTCGACCTCCGCCCCGATATAGACCTCGTCCGCCAGAATCCAAGCCCCGGCCGCCTCCGCCGCCTCGACGATCTCATCCATCGCGGTGCCGGTGAGGACGGATCCCGTCGGATTGTTGGGGTTGGTGACGATGACGAGACGCGTCCCAGGCGTGATGATGTCGGCTGCGCTTCCCGGCTCGGGCTGCCAGCCGAGATCCTCCCTCAACGGCCACGAGACGACATCCGCGCCGAACCCGCGCGCGAGTCCCGGCGTCTGGCCGTAGGTCGGCTCCAGCGCCACCACGCGATCTCCCGCGGAGACGAGGCGCCAGAGGACCACGTAGTTCGCCTCGGCCCCGCCCGTCGTGGCAATGATGTTCTTGGGAACCGCCCCCGCGTACAGATCCGCGATCACGGCCTTGAGCGGATCGGAACCGTCGCTCTGGCCGTACTCCAGGTGAACGTCCGCCGGATCCAAGCCGATGAGGTCCAGGAGTTCCGAGAGGGTGAGCGGATGCACGCCGCTCTCGGATATGTTGTAATCCACGCGGTGTTCGAACGTCGACTGCCACCGCTCCATCAGGAATGGGGGAACCCGCATCCGCTCCTCCTTCATCGTCCGTCAAGTTCATCGTACCGGGATGACGCTCGTGGTCGAATACGAGAGTATATTCCGGGCTCCCACGCAGCGCATGGTCGCTGCGCCGCAGGAGTCTCTTCAAGGGATGGCCGCCGCTGCGGCGGAGAAGATCGCGGCCATGCGAACGGCCGAGTATTTGGGCGAGCGGTCGGGGGAAGCCCACATCCAGACGGCGCGATGGCTTCTGAAGCGAAGCGGCGGGGAGCCGCCGGAGCCGGCGGATCGCCTGAGTGAAGGCGAGGCCGAGGGCCGCTGACGTAACAGTCTGGTCACGGCGCTTGCCCGCCCGCCGAAAGGCCCTAGGGTTGGCGCTGAGAGGTGCCGCCCGCGTGACGTCGCCATGGTGGCGTTTCGGATCCAGACCAGCCCCAGCCAGGCGTTGATCCCCTGTTACGTCAGCGCCGACAGGACCTCGACATCGATGAGTTTATTCGAAACCACCGCCCTCCTTCTGATCCTCGGGCTTGCCACCTTCGATCTCTGGGTCGGGGTCGCGAACGATGCGGTGAACTTCCTCAACTCGGCGTTCGGGTCTCGCGTGGCCCGGCGGCGCGTGATCATGACCATCGCCACGGTCGGGATCCTCCTCGGCGCCTTCACGTCGAGCGGACTCATGGAAGTGGCCCGCCGGGGCGTGTTCGACCCCAGCTTCTTCGTCAACGATCAGGGGACGGTGATCCTGACCTCGATTCTCGCGCTCTACCTCGGGGTCATGGCGGCGGACGTCCTTCTCTTGGACCTCTTCAACACCTTCGGGCTTCCGACCAGCACGACCGTGTCGATCGTGTCGGAACTCGTGGGCGCCTCGATCGCGGTCGCCTTCTGGACGGGCGCGGGGGGTCTGGGCGGCGCGCTGGACGTGATCAACACCGGACCCGTACTCGGCATCTACTCGGCCATCTTCCTCTCCGTGATCACCGCGTTTCTGAGTGCGGCCGTCGTGATGTTCCTCGTGCGAGTCCTGTACGGATTCGACCTCGAAACGAGCTTTCGGCGCTGGGGCTGGCTCTGGACCGGCGCCTCGTTCGCGGCGATGACGTATTTCGTGGTGTACAAGGGTCTCCAGGGCGCGGCGCTCCTCGGCGAGGAGACGATGTCGGTGCTTCGCGACCGGATCGGCCTGATCCTCGCGGGCGTCTTCGTATTGTCCGGCGGGCTCGCAGTCGTGTTCAGACGCCGTCCCACGAAGGTGATCGCGGCCATCGTGCTCACGGGAACGGGGGCGCTGTCCATGGCCTTCGCCGGGAACGACCTCGTCAATTTCATCGGCCCCTCCGTCGCCGCCTTCCAAGCGGTGCTCGTTGACGGCATCGACCTTTCCGGCCGGGTCGCGACGCCGCCGTGGGCGCTGCTGCTGGCCGGTGTCATCATGACCGCCGCGCTCATCCGGTCCCGCAAGGCCCGGAGCGTGACGGACACGGAGATCCGGCTTGCCGCGCAAGCCCACACGCGGCAGCGCTTTCGGACAAGCCTGCTCGGATCGGCCGTCGCGACGATGGGCCACGCCGGCCTGCGCGTGGCGCGGCGTCTGACGCCGAGCGGCGTCCGGGCGCGGGTCGAGGGCCGCACGGCACCGCCACCGCTCGATCCCTCGGATCCTCCCTACGACTTGCTGCGCGCGAGCGTGAATCTTACGGTCGCTGCGTTGCTCATCTCCATCGGCACGGCCAACCGGCTGCCTCTGTCGACGACCTACATCACCTTCATGGCCGCGATGGGTGCCTCACTGGGCGACCGGACGTGGAGCGCGACGGACGCCGGCCAGCGCGTGACGGGCATCCTCGTCGTGCTGGGCGGCTGGCTCCTCACGGGGTTCATCGCCGCCGGCGGCGCGTTCGCGATGGCCTCTCTCATCGTCCTCACGGGAACGGCCGGCCTGCCGCTCGTGGCCATCTTGGTCGGCGTGGGAGTGTGGCGCCTCGGACGGGTCCGGCGGCCCGAGCCGGAGCACGGCTAACCCTCGGCTTACCTTCGACCGACCCTTCAGCAACGGGGATCATGCCGGTGCCCGTGCGCGGGCCGACTCCTCGACGGACCTCCAGCCGACCCCCCGATCGAGCTTCAGCCGACCCTCGACCGATCTCAGCCCATGCGGGCGTCGAGCGTCAGCTCGTCCTCGTCCATCGTGCCCCAGAGGACCATGGCCCCGGCCAAAATGATGATCGAGGGATAGAAGAGGACCTGCGATCCGTCGAGGACCCAGCCCCACGGATCGAGGATCGACTTCCACACGGCGAGGGCCGTGATGAAGAGGACGGCGAACGCCACCGGGTACGCCCGCTTCCTCCACAGGCCCAACACCACGAGCAGGCCGAGGAGGATCTCCAGACCGCCGAACACGTTCTGGACGACCGCCTGCGAACCGATCCCGAGATAGAAGCTCTCGGCCACGCGCTGGCCGTGCTCCACGTTCACGAACTTGTCGATCCCCCACATCACCAGCAGCCACCCCGTGCTCACTCTCAGCAGCAGCAGACCCCAGCGCTTCATGTCGGCCTCCGGTTCCGGTGTCGCGGGACGCTTCTCCTTCCTTCAAGAGTGGTCCGCCGCATTCGCTGGCGTCAATCGCGATGGGCGGGGCGGGTGTTTTGACGCGGGGGCCGGAAGGCTAATTTGCTGCCGGGTTTGTCGGAAGTTTTTTCGCCGGGTGGTCCGGAAGCGCGAGTTCAGGGGATCGGGACGAATGGCGGTCGGTTCGAGAGGCAGAACATACGGAGGCGGAATGTGCCCGGCGCGCGCCGCGCTGCTGGCGGCGGTCGCGGGATTCCTCCTCCCGGGCCCGGGGGTGGCGCAGCTCCCCCCGCAGGGGGCGCTGGATCTCGAGAAGGGGGACCTCGCCGTCGCCCTCGACCGCACCGCCTACTTGGCCGGCGAGGCCGCGCAACTCGCGGTGCGCCTCACGATCGAGGACGGCTGGCACACGAACAGCTACGAGCCGACCTACGACTACCTGATCGCGACGGAGATCGACATCGAGGCGCCGCCCGACTGGCCGGTGCCGGAGACGCCTCGCTATCCCCCGGGCGAGATGAAGCGCTTCGAGTTTGCGCCCACCGCCATCTCCGTGTACGAGGGCGAGATCTTCATCCGGACCGCGCTGCCGACGCCGCCGGGAGCGGCTGCCGGCACGTACCCGATTCGGACGAACGTCACCTACCAGGCGTGCGACGACAAAATGTGTCTCGCGCCGGTGACGACGCCGGCGACGGTGGGACTGACGATCGCCGCCGGAGGTGAAGGCGCGAACCCCGAGTTCTTCGCGGCGGCACCAGCCGCAACGGTCAGCCCGGGCACTCAGGCCGGGGGCTCCGGACGGGGCTTGCTCTGGTTCGTCCTCCTGGGGTTCGTGGGCGGGCTGATTCTGAACGCGATGCCGTGCGTGCTTCCCGTGCTGTCGCTGAAGGTGTTCGGGCTGGTGAAGAGCGCCGAGGGGGGCCGGCGCGCCGTCACGGCGGGGGGGCTGGCCACGGCGGCCGGCATCATCCTCTCCTTCC
Source organism: Candidatus Palauibacter poriticola (assembly GCA_012270965.1). GTDB lineage: Bacteria > Gemmatimonadota > Gemmatimonadetes > Palauibacterales > Palauibacteraceae > Palauibacter > Palauibacter poriticola. Next base: position 28,026 of record JAAXHJ010000067.1, on the reverse strand, counting down.
TGCTGCTGGCGGGGGCGGCGATCGGGGCGCGCGCGGCCGGCGTGGCGGTGGGCTGGGGGATCCAGTTCCAGGAGCCGGTGTTCGTCGGGGCGCTCGCGGTCGTGATCCTTCTTTTCACGCTCAACATGTGGGGGCTGTTCGAGATCCATCTCCCGGGGAGGCTTGCGAAGGTGGGCTCGTCGAGTCCATCCGAGGGGCTCGCGGGCCACTTGGCGACCGGCTTCTTCGCCACGCTGATGGCGACGCCCTGCTCCGCCCCCTTCCTGGGGACCGCGCTCGGCTTCGCGCTCACGCAGGACTCCGGCACGACGGCCGCGATGTTCGGGGCGATCGGTACCGGCATGGCCTCTCCATACCTGCTCCTGGCGGCGTTCCCGGCGGCGGGGCGCGTGCTGCCGCGGCCGGGGCCGTGGATGGCGACCTTCCGCGTCGTGATGGGCTTCCTGCTCGCGGCGACGCTCGTGTGGCTACTCTTCGTCATGTCGGGCTTGGTGTCGGCACCGCGCGTGGCTTTTTTCGAGATCGGGCTGCTGGCCGTGGCCCTCGCGGTGTGGTTCTCCGGCCGGTCGGCACGCGGTCGGCCGGCGCGCCGCCTCGCCGGGGTCGCCGCGGCGGGGCTGACCGTCGTGGCCGTCTCCACCGTGGCCGGGGGGCGGTCCGAAGCGGGTCCCTCGACGATCGGCGTCGCGCCGGAGGACCGCTTGATCGCGTGGCAACCCTTTGATCGCGCGCGGGCCGAGGAACTTGCGGCCGCGGGCACCTACGTGTTCGTCGACGTGACGGCGGACTGGTGCTTCACCTGCAAGGTCAACGAAACGCTCTTCCTGGAGACCGAGGAGATCGCGGGGGCGTTCGAGCAGCACGGCGTCATCGCGATGCGGGCCGACTGGACGCGGCGCGACGACTCGATCAGCCGCTACCTCGCCGACTTCGGCCGCTACGGCATCCCCTTCTACGTGCTCTACCGGCCGCGCGGCGAGCCGCACGTCTTCTCGGAGCTGATCTCGAAGTCCGCCATCCTCGACCTGCTCGGGGATTAGGGAGTACCGCTCCAGCCGATTGCGGCGACCGCACGGCTAGCGCTAGCGGGCGGCGGCCACTCGGTCGAGGAACGGCCCCACGTCCAAGAGCACGATGTCGTCGCGCCTCCGGAGTTCACGCAGGAAGGGCCCCTTGTGCCCCGCTCCGTAGGTGAGGAGGAAACGGACCCCCTCGCCTCGATGCCGGTCCAGCCCGTCTTCGATGTAGGCCCAGTGGGAGGCGTTGATCGCCTCCCACCCTCCGGGGCCCAGTTCCGCGTCGAACAGGCGGGCGTACGCACTCATGCGGATGTCGTAGGCTTCGTCGTAGGCATCGGTGTGGATCCAGCGCGGGTCGTCCGCCGCGGCCGCGGCGAGCGCCTCGGCTGAAGCGTCGGCCGCCGCGCGGTATTCCGCCCAGCCCTCGGCCCGCTCCGGGTCCCGGGAATAGGCGTCCAGATACGCTGCCCGAAAGTCCGACATCGGCTCGGTCCACCCCGCCGTCGGAATGACCTCGAAGTCCAATTCGCGGGAGAGGGGAAAGAGTCCCTCCATGTACTCGGGGAAGCGGCGAACCCGGGGCTCCTCGACCGCCCCGGTGGCTTCGAACTCGGCCCACGCCCGGTCCCAGCGGTTGGGTGGGATCTCCGTCAGCCAGTAGTCCGGATCGATCTCCCGCACCAGATCTCGCACGACCTCCAGACTGAACGTCGCGCTGGACTCGTGGCCCGAGTGGATCATCCCGAGCACGACGACCTCGTTCAGCGTCGCCTCCTCCCCGGAGGGTGCGGGTGAATCCGGCCCTGCCGGGGCCGGCGCCAGTTCGACCAGGGTACCCGAGATCTCGTTCGCCACGAACACGCGCTCGCCGTCCGGGTGCGCGCGGAGGACGATGGGCTGCTCACCGACCTCCAGCCGCTGCACGACGGCGCGGGACTCGAGGTCGACGACGGAGACGGTGTTCCCGCCCGCGTTGTTGACCAGCGCGTGGCGACCATCGCCGGGCACCGCAACCGAGAACGGCCGGGGGCCGATGCCCCCCGAGATCCGGCCCGTAATCGCGAAGGAGGCGGTGTTGATGAAGGCCACCTCGTCGGATCCGCCGCAGGCGACGATGTACGTGACCTGGTCGGGCGTGAGCGCGCCCCCCGGCGGGCCGGGACACGCTTCGACCGTGGCATCCAGTTCGCCGTTCAGAAGGTCGATGACGGAGACCGACCCCGCGTCCAAGTTGGGGACGAAGGCGTGGGATCCATCCCACATCACGTCCGCGGGATAGGGACGATCGCCGGTGGCGTGGAACGCCTGCGGCGCGCCCTCGCGCGTGTCCACCGTCCACAGCCGGTCCGAGAACTCGGTCGTGATCCAAGTCTCTCCGCGCACCGTCCCGGGCGTGAACAGCGACGGCCCCTCCCCGACGCCCCACACGGCACCGGGGACGATCCGGCCCTCGTCGTCGAGCAGTATGAGCGTCGAATCCCGGAATTGGCTCACCAGCCAGCCGCCTTCGACTCGGGCGAGGTCGAGCGGCGCGTCCCCGGCGTCCCAGCGCGCCAAGACGGCGGACTCGGAGAGATCCACGACCGCGATCCGGCCTTCGCCGCTCAACGCCACCCAGGCCGTATCCCCGTCCGGACTGAACCGGATCCCGTGCGGGGCCGCCCCCACGTCGATCGTCGCGCCGACCCGGAAGGGAGCGTCGGCACCGGCGGGCTCCCGCGGCGATTCGCTGCAGGCCGCGGTCGTGAGCGCCGCCGCGACGAGCGCGCCCAAGACACCCGGACCGGCGGTCAGCGGTCGGCGGACCCGCGCATATGGTTCTCGCATGCCGAGGATCAGCTCCCGGCCCGCCGTAGATCCGCGGCGACCTCTTCGGCGGCGCGCCAGATGCGGAGGGTGTTTCCGCCCCAGAGCTGTCGGATCTCGTCCTCGGAATAGCCGCGGCGCACGAGTTCGAGCGTGACGTTGAGGGTCTCCGAGGCATCGCTCCACCCCTCGATCCCGCCGCCGCCGTCGAAGTCCGAGCTGATTCCGACGTGGTCGATTCCGATCAGGTTGACGGCGTGGTCGATGTGGTCGACAAAATCCGCCACGTTCACGGCCGGATACCGCGACCGGATCTCGGCCATCCCCTCGCGGAAGGCGACGCGCTGTTCGTCCGTCATCTGCGAGAAGCTCGTGAAACCGATCAACTCCCGGAGCGCGGCAACCTCCGCCTGCTGCTTCTCCGGAGGCGATTTTACGAAGGCCCCCAGGGCGACGGTCTGGATCACGCCGCCGTTCTCGCGCAGGGCGTGCAGCTGCTCGTCGTCCATGTTGCGGGGATGGGCGTTCACCGCGTGGGCGCCGGAGTGCGACGCGATGACCGGAGCCTCGGAGAGTTGCATCGCCTCGAGGCTGGCCGCCTTCGAGACATGGGAGACGTCGACCATGATCCCGAGCCGGTTCATCTCGGCGATCGCCTGTTCGCCAAAATCGCTGATTCCCCCGTTCTCCTCCGGCGTGTCGCCGAACGCGAAGTTGGGTTGGGCCGAATCGGCGATGTCGTTGTTCCCGTTGTGAGCCAGCGTGATGTAGCGGGCACCGAGTTCGTGGTACCGCTCGAGGAGGGAGAGGTCCGTCCCGATCACGTACCCGTTCTCGATCCCGATCGCGGCCACGAGCCGGCCCTCGGCATGGATCCGCTCCGCGTCGGCCGCGGTGTGGGCGAGCCCGATCCGCTCCGGGTACATCTCGTTCGCCATGCGGTGGATCGCCTCGAACTTCGTGATCGCGCCCTGCTTCGCCGCCTCGTAGTTCTCCGGCGTGCGCTCGGTCTGTCCCACGTAAACGATGAAGAAGCCGACATCGAGCCCGCCGGCCCGCATCTTCTCGAGATTCGCCTGGCGGTCGGCGTTGAGCGGATCCACCTCCGGAGTGGCGAAGTTGAAGGGGATGTCGTCGTGCGTGTCGATCGTGAGCACGCTTTCGTGGATCTCGCGCGCACGCCGTTCGAGTTCGGCCTCGTCCATGTAAGGCTCCCCACCCGCCGCAGCTCCCGCATCGTCTGCCGGTGCTCCACAACCGAGAGCGAGAAACGGGGCGAGGAAAAGGGACGCAGCGGGCACGAGGGTTTGGTGCGAGCGCGTAAGTTGTCTCATCTTTGACTCCGTGGTCGATCCGAACGGCTGTGGCGCAAGCTCGTCCGCGCCACGGCGGGACGCAACGAAGGAACTGGACCACGCGAGATCTCCCGAGTCCCGGAGGACGGACGCCATGAACGCTTGGAAGGCGCCGTGCCGGCTCCTTTGCGTGATGCTTGCATCGCCGGCGGCGCTCGGCTGTGGGGACGCCGCGGGTCCCGAACCGCCCGCGGCGGGCGAAATCGTCTTCACCGCGATCCGCGAGAGATTCATGCGCATCTGGGTGGCGAACTCCGACGGAACGGGACAGCGGCCACTGACGTTGGAAGGGGAGACGAATCTTGAGCCCAGTTGGACGCCGGACGGTGCGCGGATCGTGTTCACGAGTTGGCGCGACGGGAACCCCGACATCTTCCTGATGGACGCGGACGGATCGAACGCGAGGCCGGTGACGCGGGACTCGGCCAACGACCGTTCAGGGCGCCTGTCGCCGGACGGGAAGCGCGTGGTCTTCGTCTCCGAGCGTACGGGGGATCCGGAGGTCTGGATGATCGACGTGGATGGATTGAATCCCGTCAACCTCACGAGGAGCCCATCGTCCTTCGACGTCGATCCCGACTGGTCGCCCGACGGCAGCCGGATCGTCTTTGCCTCGGATCGCGGCGGGGGCCGGCGGTTCTCGCTGTGGACGATGCGGGCCGATGGGACGGGGCTCGCGCGGCTCCCCGCCGAGGGCGGCGCGCGTTCCCCCTCCTGGTCGCCGGATGGATCGCGGATCGTCTTCACGTCCTACCGGGACATCGGCGACGCCGAAATCTACGTGATGGGGGCGGATGGCAGCGGCCAGACCAACCTGTCGGGACGCGCCGGTGTGGACGAACTGCCCCGCTGGTCGCCGGACGGCGAGTACGTGCTGTTCTCGACCAAGCGGGACGGGAACTCCGAGATCTACGCGATGGGCGCGGACGGATCGGAGCCGGTGAACATCACGCGCCACCCGCGCTGGGATGCCATGGCCGCATGGAGACCGTAGTGTGCCTGCGGTGCCCGGCTTCGGGGCCACCGTCAACGCTTACGGGGATCAGCCGAATGATGTGCATGCGCGACGTTGCCGCGACTCTCGTCCTCGCCGTTCTCCCCGTTACCGCCGCCTGCGGCGCGGCGGATGCGGAGAGCCTGAGGAACTCGCCAAGTCAGGAGGCCGCGATGAACGCTCCGGGGTCCATGGCCGGGCGATCCACCGTCTACGCGCCGAACGGAATGGTCGCGACGAGTCAGCCGATGGCGTCGAGCGTCGCGCTCGGCGTGCTGCGCGACGGAGGCAACGCCTTTGATGCGGCGATCGCGGCCTCGTCCGTGCTCTCGCTCGTCGAGCCGCACATGACGGGGCTGGGCGGCGATCTGTTCGCGCTCTTCTGGTCCGCGGAGGAGGGCCGTCTCGTCGGCTTGGACGCGACCGGCCGCGCGGGGGCCCACATGACGCCGGAACGGATCCGGGCGGACGGCTACGACCGCGTGCCGGGCTCGGGGCCGGGGGCGGTGACCGTGCCCGGGGCGATCGCGGGCTGGGGCGCCCTCAACGAAGAGTACGGGAGCCGCCCGCTCGCCGAACTCGTGGCGCCGGCCATCGCCCTGGCGGAGGAGGGCTTCCCCGTCACCCCGATCATTGCGGGCCAGTGGCGGGGGCAGTTGCGCAAGCTCCAAGCGGATCCGGGGGCCGCGGCGACCTACCTGATCGACGGCGAGCGGGCGCCCGAAGCGGGCGAGTGGTTTCGGAACCCCGACTTCGCGCGCTCCCTGCGCACGATCGCGGCGGAAGGCCCGGTCGCCATGTACGGCGGCGAACTGGGTACGCGGGTGGCCGAGGGACTCGCGGAACTCGGTGGCTACCTGACGCCGGAGGACATGGCGGCGATGGAGGTGCGCTGGGTGGAGCCGCTGTCGATGGACTACAAGGGGTGGAGGATCTGGGAGTTGCCGCCCGCCGGCCAGGGAGTCGCCGCCCTGCAGATGCTGGGGATGCTCGAACCGTTCGACTTGGCGGGGATGGGGCATAACTCGCCCGAGTATCTCCACCACCTGATCGAGGCCAAGAAGGTGGCTTTCGCGGACCTGGCCCGGCATGTCGGGGACGCCGATCACATGGAGATCGACCCGAAACAGCTCCTCGACCCCGACTATCTCGCATCGAGGCGGGCGCTCATCAACCCGGCAGTGGCCGCCGAGCGGGTCGAGCCCGGCGAGTTCGCGACCGCCACGGAGACGATCTACCTGTCGGTCGCCGACCGGTACGGAAACATGGTCTCCTTCATCCACTCCATCTATGGCTCGTTCGGTTCGGGCGTCGTCGTCCCGGGGACGGGCTTCGTGCTGCAGAACCGGGGCGCCGGCTTCACGCTCGAGGACGGGCACCCGAACCAAGTCGCGCCCGGCAAGCGGCCCTTCCACACGCTCATCCCGGGGTTCGTGACGCGGGACGGAGAGCCGCTGATGGCGTTCGGAGTCATGGGCGGATCGATGCAGCCGCAGGGGCACGCGCAGGTCGTGCTCAACATGATCGAGTTCGGGATGGACCCGCAGCAGGCGATCGACGCGGCCCGCTTCCGCCACATGGGCGGGCTCCGCGTGGCGGTCGAGAGGCTCACGGATGGACTCGAAGCCGGCATGAGCGCGCTCGGCCACGAACTCGTGGACTGGGAGAGCGCCTCGTTCGGCGGCGGTCAGCTCGTCATGAAGCTGGAGCGCGGCTGGGCCGGAGCCTCGGATCCCCGCAAGGACGGCCTCGCCATCGGCCACTGACGAGGCAGGGTCGCGGTCCCGGACTATCCGGCCGCGCGGGGCAGGCGGTTGCCAGGTGGAACCCGAAGGTCCGCCGGTTCCACGGTCGCGATCAGCAGTCCGAGAGGCCCAGGAGGGGTCGTGCGGCAAGTAGTTCGCGGGCGTAGGCGCTCACGTCGGACGCCTCGGCCGGATCCGGACCCAGTGCCTCCACCGCAGCCGCGTCGGTAGCGAGATCATTCACTCGATCGGAAAGACGCTCGTCGCCCGTGGCCACCGCCAGGTAGAGCGCCGCCTCAAGGATGGAGATCCGATCCTCCGCGGATACCGACGAGGACAGGGTTGGCTGCTTACCGTCCAGGAAGAGGATCGCGGTATCGAGGATCAATGCGCGAATCCGTTCCGGCCGCCAGCGAAGCCCTCCGCCCGCGCTGATGTAGCCCAACTCCCGCAGGCCGTCGGCGACGAGCCAGCCAGGCACCCCGTCTTCGATGACCGCCCGAGCCATCTCCTCGACCGACACTTCGAGGAGAGCCGGCGTCGTCCCACCGCACGTGAGGCCCGTCCCGGCACGAATTCGGGCGGGCACTCCCCTTGGATCGTCCAGACGATTCACGGCATCGGCCAGCGAATAGTGGCGAGTGCGGTACGCCGGCCGGCCCGTCTCCCGAGCCTCGCCGTTCAGGTGCTCCAACGCCTCGATCAGCGCCACCCGCGCCTCTTCCGGCGTCTCATCCCGCCACCGGCGGACGGCCTTGATCGCCAAGTCCTGATCGGGACCGCCCTCCCCCTCGATGAGCGCACGCATGTGCCGCGCGACATCGGCCGGCGCGTACCCGGCCACGAGCGCGTTTGTCAGCGGCGTGCGCACATGGTACCAGCGCCCTTCCACGGAGGGGATTCTCGTGTGCGTCCACGCGTCGATCATCGCCGAACGGAGTTCGTGGTCGATCTCTTCTGTGGGCATCCGTTCCAGTTGCTCCGCCGCTTCCCTTTGCGAGAGGGTGGGACGGGGACTGGAAGGAATCGCGCGCAATATCGCGATCAGTTGCTCGGGGGACCGGACGACCGGCGACCAGGCGATTCGTTCGCGTAACCGCCAAGCCGACTCATCCGCGCTTCGGGGCACCACTCCGATGCCAACCAGTTCCTCGGGGTCGGCGGCCAGCCGGTCCACCATTGCCGCGAGAGATGGGTCGTCCAAGGCAAGCGCGAGGTCGGCGGCGGCCTCGATGATGAAGCCCTGCCCGGCCGACATCCCCTTTCGCGCCAACGTCTCGCCGCTCAGGAAGCCGCGGGCGACCGTGCCGAGGACTCTCCTGTTCTCGGCGGCAAGCGGGGTTGAGGCGATCCTAGCCAGATCGGCAAGAAGAAACCGCATCTGGGCGCGGTGCGCCGACGGGCTCCGGATGGCGGCCACCGCAGGCGCAACCGCCGCTTCGCCGAATGGGACAAGATCCGCCCGGCTGTGTCTTCGGGCGCCTGCGAGGACGGGCAGAGCCGCTGGATCGCCGATGGTGCGGAACACCTGCGACAGTTCGGCGGCGCGGGTCGGTCCCCGACTCCAACCCCTCCCATGCCGTTGCCGCCGGATCGCCTCCTGGCCCGCCCTGTCGCCGGCAGCCTCGAGTCGCTGGATCTCCGACTCCTCGTTGTTGTGGATCTCGTTGAGGCGTACCGCCGCGCCCATCATCGCCGACCGCAGCGCATCGCCGGGGAGGTCCCGAACCCGATCCTCGGCGGGATGGCCCCAGCGCCGGAACGCTACGCGGATGGCCGCGATCTGCTCGGAAGTCAGAGGAACGGTCTCGATGGAGCCGATAACCCGGGCCAGTTCCTCTTCCGTGAACAGTTCCGCGAGGGTCCCCACCAGCACCCGGTCGGGCAACGCGTACGAGTACCTTTCTCCCGATATGGCGGACACGGCATGGTTCATGGCCGCATGCAGCGAGTCGCTCACATCCGAGGCCGGTAGTCGCGCCGCCAGAAGGGCGGCGGTTGTTTCTTCGCCGGTGGGCCCCCGACGCGATGGGATGCCGGAGAGTGCCATCGCCAACTCGCTCGTCGAATAGAGGGGCGCCAGAAGATGCTCGAGCGTTAGTCTCACGCCCTCGAACTCCGTGCCGCCGCGCATGGTCGCGTACGCGAGGGCTTCCGCCATCGCGGCCCTTAGATCCGAGCTCACCTCAGCTGGCTCGATCGCCGCAATCCCCTGCAAGGCTTCCTGTTGTTCGGGCCGAGCCTCGCCGGTCATGATCGTGCGGATCCGTGTGGCCAGCAGCTCCTGCGATGGCCCGGGCTCCGGAGTCGGGCGCGTGTTCCCGCCGACGCAGGCCCAGGAAATGGCCGCGAGCGCGAAGGCGACCGCTCCGAGACGGGGCCGTCCGTCGGAGCTAGCGGTTCCGTTTTCGGGACTCGGTTCTCTCAGCCCCACCGTTAGTCGCCGGGGAGGCGGCGGCCGGGGGTCCACGGGGCTCCGGCTGCTTCCAGCGCGTTTTCGGCGCCGGCGAAGGCACCGTCCATAAAGTTTCGGAAATCCAACAGCCACGCGCCAAAATCCATCTCGGCGATCTCCAGGTTGCGGCGATGTGTCGCCGTCGGCAGCTGGCGGGTGTCCCAATGGCCGCCGATCACCCGTCCCACGCGGTTCGAGATCGAGGGTGCGGTGGACTCGTTGAGGCGCTGCCGGGCGGGGTCGCCGAAGAGACGGATCGAGAAGTCCTGGAGGCTCGCGCCGAGCGCATCGAGACCCCCGAACAGTTCCAGCGGGGCGTTCGGCGCCTCCAAGAGCGCACCCCGCATGTGGCGCAACCGATCGCGGGCGCGGCCCACCTCCTCGCCCGCCGAGGCGATGCGGCGTCTCAGTTCCGAGGCCTCGGTCTGGAAGGCGACCACGATCCCGAAGTCCGTGCCCGCCTCGGCCGTGGGCACCGCCTTGACGGTGAAGGTTTGGGGCATCCCGACCTCCCGCGCGCCGTCCGCCGCGACGACGACGAGCTGCGCGGAGTAGTCCCCGGGAGCGGCGAGGGGCCCTTGGGGCGGTCCCACCCACGGCGGCGTGAAGCCCGGGACCGTGAGGTCGACCGGATCGGGCGGCGGGGCCCGCAGATCCCAGCTCACGCGGTGCAGCCCCTTGCCGGCGGGACCGGCGATCCAGCGCACGGTCCGCCCGTCCGCGTCGGCGACCGCAATCAACGCCCGGGGTCCGCTCTCCGTCGACTCCTCGTTCAGGATGTCGTAGCCGGGGAACGGCACATCTCCCCCGGCCGCTCGCACCTCCGCCTCGGCGGCGCGCCGCAGCTCCGCGGCCGTCGTCAGCGTCTCCGGCAGGTAGTACGTCAGCGCGGCCCCGAAGGCCGGGTTCGGCGCCGTGTAGTCGTCCGACCCCAGCGTCGGCTTGCCGCGGGCCTGCATGGGAACCGAGGGGATGTACCACCACGCATCGCGAATCGGGAACAGCCCCCCTCCCTCCGCGGCGGCCGCCGCCGTGATCGCGCCGCCGGCCAGTTCGCGCAACGGGGTGTAATCATCCAGCACGTAGAAGCCGCGGCCGAAGGTCGCGCCGACCACGTCGCTGTCGCGACGCTGGATCTCCAGATCCCGGTGCGGGATGGTGGGACCGGGCAGCATGTGCCAGTTCACGCCGCCGTTCACGCTCGCGTACATCCCGAACTCCGCCCCCAGAAACAGAAGGCTCGGATTCAGGTGGTCCTGCTCGATCGCCCACAGAATCGTCCCATCGGGCAGGTCTCCCGCGATCGACCGCCACGTGCGGCCCCCGTCGTTGCTTTCGAACACGAGCGGGCGGAAGTCGCCCTCCTTGTGGTTGTCCGCCACGGCGAAAACCGTCGTCGCGTCGAACTGCGACGCCTCCACGTCGTTGATGAACGCCCGTTCGGGCACGCCGGGGAGAGCGCCCGCGAGCCGCCAGTTCGCCCCACCGTCCTCCGTCGCGTGGATGAGTCCGTCATCGCTCCCCGTGTAGATCACGCCCGCCGTCACCGGCGACTCGGAGATGCCGGTGAGGGTCGCGTACTTGGACATGGCACCATTGTCGATGAGATCGTCAACGCTCCATACGCGGCCCATGAACTCCAGCTCGTAGCGGTTCACGTTCGTCGTCAGGTCGTCGCTTATCGCCGTCCACGAGTTGCCGCGGTCGTCGCTCGCCCACAGGCGCTGCGAGCCGTGGTAGATGCGGTCGGGGTCGTGGGGGCTGATGAGGACCGGCGCGTCCCAGTTCCAGCGTTCGGGCGGGTCGCCGGGCTCGGGCTGCGCCTGGATGTCGAGCGCTTCCTCGCTCTCCCGGTCGTAGCGGTAGAGGTTCCCCTGCTGCGTCTGCAGGTAGAGGATGTCGGGATCCCGCGGGTCGATCTGGACCGCATACCCGTCCGCTCCCATGGGCACGTACCAGTCGCGGTTCCGCACGCCCTCGATGTTCGTGGTGCGCGCGGGGCCCCACAGGGTGCCGAGGTCCTGCGCACCGCCGAGCACGTGGTAGAACGGCTCCGCGTTGTCGAGCGTCAGCTTGTAGAACTGCGAGATCGGCAGGTTCGGGAAGTGCCGGAACGTGCGCCCGTCATCGAAGCTCTCGTACAGCCCGGCGTCCGTGCCGACGATCAGGTGCCGCGCGTCCTCCGGGTCGATCCACAGCGCGTGGTTGTCGCTGTGCTTCTCGCGCCCCGTCTCGAGGTTGCCGAAGGTCGCGCCGCCATCCCGCGTGACCTGAATAAAGACGTCCATCTGGTACACGACGTCCGCGTCGTGCGGCGAGGCCTCGATCTCCTGGTAGTAGTGCGGGCCCGTGCCGCCGGAGATGTAAGAGTTCCGCCGCTCCCAACTCTCCCCTTGGTCGAGGGACCGGTAGAAACCGCGCTCCTCGTCGTTCGCCTCCATGGTCGCGTACACGACCTCGGGGTTCGCGGGCGTGACGGCGAGACCGATCTTTCCCACGTCTCCGCTCGGGAGTCCGGCCGTGATCCGGCGCCAATTCTCGCCGCCGTCGGTCGACTTGTAGATGCCGGAGTTGGGTCCGCCGGCGAGGTGCCCCCAGATCTTGCGGCGACGCTCGTACGCCGCCGCGTAGACCATGTCCGGGTTGCCGGGCGCAAACTCGATGTCGGTGACGCCGGTGTTCTCATCGATCTCGAGCACCAGCCGCCATGATTCGCCGCTGTCGGTGGACTTGTACACGCCCCGGTCGCCGCCCGCGGCCCAGAGCGACCCCTCGGCGGCCACCAAGATGACGTCGCTGTCGCGAGGATCGATGAGGATCTTCCCGATGTGCTGCGAATCCCGGAGGCCGACGTTCTCCCACGTCTCCCCGCCGTTCCGGCTGCGGTAGATGCCGTCCCCCCAGCCGACGTGGCGCCCGCTCACGTTCTCCCCCGTTCCCACCCAAACCACGTCCGGGTGGTTGGGATCGATCGCGAGGTCGCCGATCGAGTACACGGGCTGGTCCTCGAAGATGGGATCCCACGTCACGCCCGCGTTCGTCGTCTTCCACACCCCGCCCGAGCCGACCCCGATGTACCAGGTGCTGCTTCGGTGCGGATGCACGGCAACGTCCGCGATCCTGCCACCCATGACCGCGGGGCCGATCTCGCGCAACGGGAGGCCGGCCACGACCTCCGCCACGAGCGACGGATCGACCTCCTGGGCCCGAACCTCGGCCATCTCCGAAGGAAGGAGGCCGGGAACCGCCATCAAGACGCCCCAAACGAGCACCAGTTGCGCGCACGACGGGTGTTGCCCGGATGAATCCCTCATCTCGCTGCTCTCCTTCTTGGCTCGCCGACCGGTTTGTGCGGAGACCTCGCCGGATACGCTATCCCCGCAGGCACGGGCCAGACAGGGCTCGGAGGTGCCGGAGGGATGGTGGACGCGCCGAACTCGGCGGGCACGGGCTAAGGGTTTCCGCGCGAAGATCGGGAGCGCCAGGCGGCGGCCAGCGCCCGGTCGAAGGTCATCAGGTCGTCGGGCTGCCGCCGGATGCAGCAGGCAAGGTGGACAAGATCGCGGGCCTGCAGTTCCGGGTGGGGCGTAGAGAGATACCGGGCGCGCTCGACATCTTCTCTCTCGACGGGCCAAACTTCCGCCACGGTGGTCTCCACAAGTTCGAAGGCTACCTCAATGGAGGCCCGATCACCTCTGCGAACGTAGGTATGGAGGAGTTCCTGCAGGACTTCCGCCGAGGTCACGAGGCGTCGATCTCGTTGCTGCGATTGATAGAAGAACGCCCGGGCCTCCGTTCTTCTTAGGGTGTGGTCGCCACCGATGAAATACATGAAGACGTTGGCGTCGACGAAGATCATACGCCGGGATCCGGAAACCGGGTCTCCACGAGCATCTTCTTGATCTCGGGCCAGTCCGGTTCCTTGGCGCCAGGGGGATGGCGCGCGTCGCACTTGGCGGCGAACGCCTTGAGTTCCTCGACGGTGAACAGGCGTGGACGCGCGGCCTCAAGTTTCTCGTCGGCGGCTTCGCGCAGCCACTGCCCGAGCGACTTCTTCTCACGCTCCGCCTGGGCCTGGTAGCGGACCTTGGCGCTTTCCTTGACGACGAAGTGAATCCTCGACATGACCCCTCTTGCAGTGTGCAATATTATGACACATGCACAAAATGATGATGCATGTCGATCCGGTCAACCACCGAGCGGCGGCGCGGTGGACGGCGGGCGGCGGTGGTTCGTCGCCTGCTCGTAGGCGTAGCCGAAGCCGAGGAGCATCGCTTCCGTGAACGGGCGGCCCAAAAACTCCAGTCCCACCGGGAGGCCGTCGTCCGTGAATCCCGCGGGCACCGTCAGCGCCGAAAAGCCCGTCAGCGGGCTCAGCGAGCGGTTGTCGCCGAGGGCGTAGCGGTCGTTCGGGGCGGGGTTCGTCTCCACATCGTCCGCGATGGGGGCCGGCGGGTGATCGAAGGTGGCGTAGACGAAGGCGTCGAGATCGTGTTCGGCCATCGTCGCGATGACGTCCGCACGGACCTGGTCACGCGCGAGCAGGTACTCGAGATAGCCCAAGTCGCGGGTCGTCTTTCCCAGGAGATCGGCCATGCCGGCGGCCCGCCACGGGTTGACCCGGCCGGAGAGGAGGATCGAAGCGAGCGAGCGGTACGGCGGGTCGCGGAGTTCGGCGAGGTAGGCGTCGGTGACCTCGTGGGTCTCGTAGGAGTTGGCGCCGAAGACGGTGCCGACATGCTCGATCCCGGGGATCGCGACGTCGAATGCATCGGCCCCGATTCGCCCGCGCCATTCACCCGTCGGGCCTACGCCGGGGTTTGGGAGCGCTCCCGGGCGTAGGCTCCCGCCGACCTCCTCGACGGCCTCCCCGCCGCGCCGGGGGTCGACCGGACCTTCCGGGGGCTCCACCGCAGGATCGCCCGCGTGAGCCACACGATCCCCACCGCCCCGGCCGCACCCCGGACGCGGGGCCGTCGCCGACTACTACCGCCGGGGATAGGCCCCGGCGGCTAGGCTAGGCTAGACAGTGCGCATGGTGCATGCGGGCCGCTTTGATGTTCTCCTGCACCACCACCGCGCAATCCGGGCTGTTGTGCAAGTCCGTCACGCATGCGTTGTAGGCCTTCAGCTTTTCCTCGTCGGCCAAGTCGTCGTACGATATCGCACAGTCCGGGTCCGGGCCGTTGAGCATCGCCCCGCCCACACGAGGGTAGGGACCAGTACCCAACATGTATTGAGCATCACCCACTCGCCCCATTTCGTGCTTATGGACAACGTAATGATTCGGCAGGATCTCCACCGCTTGACTTGAAGCGGGCGCGCGAGCCTCGTGCGCGCCCCGACCATCGGAAACAAGCAATCCGGTGCCGTCCATGCAACCCGTCGCGATCCCGGCGAATACCGACACTCCCAGAACAGATGCGATGCTCTTCTGTGACATTATGCCCCCCCTTGTCTTACCCATCGCACCGAGTAAGCTCCGTTGTTCCATCGGGTTTGGTTATGACCGTCCAACATTCCTCCTCCTCTTCGTCGTCATCGTCGTCAAAGCCCTCATCATCATCGTTCGAGCCGACGTTCTCCGTTCCGTCGCCGCAATCGCCGCCGGGAGGACACCCTCCCGGGCCGACCGGGAGGCCGGGAAGGTCAACACAACGCCGGCCTCCAAGTTCTCCGTACCACGAATCGGTGTCGGTCCACCCCCAATGCCCACTATTTACACTACCACAGCGAGTTTCGTCCTCCTCTGGTCGGGGCCACTTCTGGTTCACGGCCGCTCCAGCCACGGCCCGCGTACAGAATAGGTCTTTAGTGTCGATATCCAAGGCGATGATGTCCATTCCCAACATCACCCGTTGATCCATACGGGTCGTCGGTTGTTGCCATGCGTTGGCTCTAAGCCAAAAGGCCGTTTTGCTCCCCTGCGTTTCGAGGACGTGATCAAGTGCCGGTTCGATACGCCACACAACGAGCCCGGGCTCGCAACGATCCGCAGGCGGAGGCTCGCTCCACGGAGGCCTTCCGAACACCGCCTCCGCTTCGGCCGGTTCCATTGGGAGAGGCTTGAGGGGGGGCGGCTCCGGCGCGGACAGATACCGCCGATACATTTCAACTTGATCGGCGGGGAGGCCATCCGATACCGCCCACTCCTCACCGCCCGGAGCGTTCAGCCGGGCCAGCAATCGAGCCCGAACCTCCGGATCCGCCCGGTTCGGCGGGAGAATCTCCGAAGTCAGGTGCCAGGAGAGCCACCGCCGCCACTTCGGCAACCACTCCCTGCGGAAGCCCTGCGACACCGCCCACTCCTCGCCGCCCGGAGCGTCCAGCCGAGCGAGCAACTGCTCGCGTTCGATATACGTCGGCGGATGCATGGCCTCAAAGTTGTCACCCAGCCATCCGGCCCGCGCACTCACCTCCGGCTCCGGCGCGACGGCGAGCCGTTCCGCACACGCCGCGAGCAACACGCCGCACAACACCAGCACAGCTATTCCAACCGTGCGAGTCCGCATTCGTTCGACCGCCTTCCCGGTTCGGGTTTGCATCCACCGCCGGTCTTCCACCCCTTCCGGAGACAACAATGCTCCGCGCATCTCCGGTTCCGCAACCCCCCTTTTCCCCGTGACCGCCGATCCGTTTAGCCCGGCGACGGATTCTCGGACACTCCGCACGGGTCGGCATGGCCCGAAACCTCGTGGCCTCCGGCGCGAACGTGTCGGCCGTGCAGGTCGCGGGACGGTGGTAGAGCGCCCGATGCCCGCCCGCCCCGCGCCGAGCTTGCCCGGACGCGGGGCCGTCGCCCGGTTCTACGGGGAGGGTTGAGCCCCGACCGGTCCACACACTGGCACGGCTGCCCGTCACGCCGGCCCGCACCCAACCCCCCCCGCCGGTTGCGATTCGCTCGAGAGGCGCGGGGGCCGTGACCGCGCGGCCCGCGAGTGCGATCTTTTTGGCACCGCAGGCGCCCATCGTTTTCCGGCCCGCCGGTCAGACGGAGCCCGCGCGCATGCGACCCCGGGGAAGTTGAGCAGTTCCTGGAACTACTTCCGCAGAAGTGACGAGATGGTCATGGCGCGCCAACGATGGAGCGGTGAACTCGCGCGTCCCGACGTAGCGGACGCTGGCGACCGACGTGATACGTGAAGACGGTCGCGTCTACGAAGATCACGTGGTCTCGATCCCGGAGAGTCTGGACTCAGAAATCACTCGCTTTCACCTCGGGCCAGTCGGGTGCAGGGACGGCGGACCGCCGCGCATCGCACGCCGCGTCGAACTCGCTAAGTTCCTCAAGGTGAACTTGCGTGGACGGGTGGCGGCCATCCTCTCATCGGTAGCTTCACGCAACCACTGTCCGAGAGACTTGCCCTCTCGACTCGCCCGCGCCCGGTCAACCACCGAGGGGCGGGGCCGCGGGAGGGGGGCGGCGGTGGTTCGTCGCCTGCTCGTAGGCGTAGCCGAAGCCGAGGAGCATCGCTTCCGTGAACGGGCGGCCCAAAAACTCCAGTCCCACCGGGAGGCCGTCGTCCGTGAATCCCGCGGGCACCGTCAGCGCCGGAAAGCCCGTCAGCGGGCTCAGCGAGCGGTTGTCGCCGAGGGCGTAGCGGTCGTCCGGGGCGGAGTTCGTCTCCACATCGTCCGCGATGGGGGCCGGCGGGTGATCGAAGGTGGCGTAGACGAAGGCGTCGAGGTCGTGTTCGGCCATTGTCGCGATGACATCCTCACGGACGTGGTCACGCGCGAGCAGGTACTCGAGATAGCCCAAGTCGCGGGTCGTCTTTCCCAGGAGATCGGCCATGCCGGCGGCCCGCCACGGGTTGACCCGGCCGGAGAGGAGGATCGAAGCGAGCGAGCGGTACGGCGGGTCGCGGAGTTCGGCGAGGTAGGCGTCGGTCACCTCCTCGGTCTCGTAGGAGTTGGCGCGGAAGACGGCGCTTACCTGCTCGATTCCGGGGATGGCGACGTCGAATACCTCGGCCCCCAGGTCGCGGAGCGCGCGGATCGCCGCCTCCATTTGGGCGCGTACCTGGCGGAATCCCTCCGACGTCGTGTCCACCGAACGATCCATCGGCTCGCGGATGACGCCGATCCGGGCGCCCGCCAGCGCCCCCGCTTCGAGTCCGGCCGCGTAGGAGTCCGGAACCTGTCCCACGGAGTACGCCGTCACCGGGTCGTTGGGGTCGTAGCCGGAGATGACGTCGAGGAGGATGGCCGCGTCCATCACGGTGCGGGTCATCGGACCCATCGTGTCGGTGGTGGGGTTGGCCGGCATCATCCCGAAACGGCTCACCAGCGGAAGCGTGGGACGTAGGCCGACGAGCGAGGCCACGGCCGCCGGTCCGCGGATGGAACCGCCCGTGTCCTCGCCGATGCCGATCAGACCGAGGTTCGCCGCCACGCCGGATCCGGTGCCGCCGGAGGAGCCGCTCGGGTTCCGCCGCGGGTCGTAGGCGTTGCGGATGATCCCGAACCCCGACCCGACGTAGCGCGAGGCGAACTCCCCCATGTTCGTCTTGGCGATGATGAGAGCGCCCGCCTCCCTCATTCGCGTGACGATGGTCCCGTCGCGCTCCGACACGTAGCCCTCGAAGAGCGCCGACCCGTAGGTCGTCGGCATGTCGCGAGTCTCGACTTGGTCCTTGAGGAGGACCGGGATGCAGTGCAGCGGTCCCGTGAGGCCGCCGGACGCGAAGGCGGCGTCGAGGGTTCGGGCCTCTTCGAGGGCTCGCGGGTTGACGACGGCGATCGCGTTGAACCGCGGTCCCTGTTTGTCGTAGGCATCGATGCGGGCCAAGTAGCTCTCGACCAGACCCTCGCAGGTGAGGTCGCCCGACTGGAAAGCGGCGTGGACCTGCGCGATCGTGGTTTCCTCGACTTGGAAGGTCTGCGCCCCGAGCGGAGTACCGGCGGCGGCGAGCGCGAAGGTCAGGGTGAGGGACCATGCCGGTCCGGCGAACGCGCGCGTTCGAGCGGCGCCAAGCTTCTTCATGATGGAGTGTGTCCGTGACATGTCGGCTCCTCGTGCAATGCCCATGACGTACTCCACCGTACACACATGAATGTTTCTGGTCGACACCGACGTTCTCTCGGCACTCCGTCAGCGCGAACGCAGTCGTTCGATCATCCGGTGGGAGGCGAGCCGGCGTACGGTCGACCTGTACCTCAGCGTGGTCTCCATCGGCGAGATCGAACGGGGAATCGAGAAACAGCGGCGCCGCAATCCGGATTTCACCGACGCGCTGGGAAGGTGACTCGACGACATCATCAGACTGTACGGGGACCGTATCCTACCCGTGGATCGTCCTACGGCCAGGCGCCGGGGACGCCTCTCCCAAACCCTGGGCCGCCCGGATGCGGATCTCTTGATCGCCGCCTCGGCTCTGGAGCGCGGGCTTACGGTCGTCACGCGCAATGTTCGACACTTCGAGCCCACAGGGGTGCCGGTCCTGGGCCCCTCGGCTCCGGCGGGGGCGGGGTAGCAGACCGGGGCGCTGCTGGTCAGCGCCGGGTTCCGCAGAAGCGGATCGCGGTGACGGCGAGGATGCGGGCCAGTTCGACGAGGGCGCCGGCGCGGATGCTCTCGTCGGGGCGATGGGCCTCCCGGACGTCGCCGGGGCCGAAGAGCACCGTGGGCACGTGGCCCTGGTTGACGAGGAGCCGCATGTCCGCGCCGTAGCGCACGCCCCCGACGCGAGGTTCCGTGCCGCCGAGTGAACGCACGGCGCCGGCCAGGGTGCCGACCACGGGGTCGCGCGCGTCCGTGCGGGCGGCCGCGAACTGCGCCCCGGCCCACTCGACGGTGGGCGGGTGGTCGCGCAGCCAGGCGTCACCGGCGGCGGCCTCGGCCACGGCGTCCTCCAGCGCACGGCGCGCGCCGGCAACGTCCTCCCCGGGCGCGATGCCGTAGCGGCCCTCGACGACGAGGCTCTCCGCCACCGTCGAGGGCCAGATCCCGGCCCGGAGCCGCCCCATGGTCAGGGCGTACGGCAGCGCTTCCCCGCGGAAGAGCGGGTCGGCCACGTCGCGGTTGCGCTCCGTTTCGAGAACTCGGAGTCGCTGGAAGATCGGGATGAACTTCTCAACCGGATCCACCCCTTCCTCCCGCATCGCCCCGTGCGCGGCCAGACCGGGAACGGTGAGCCGGAAGCTGAGCGCGCCGGCCTGCGCGGGCCCGATGACGAACTCGGTCGGCTCGACGATGATCGCGCCGTCCCCCGTATGGCCGCGCTCGATCGTGGCCAGCATCCCGGAGCCTCCATCCTCCTCGCCGATCACGCTCTGGATCTGGAGAGCGCCGGCCACCTCGATCCCCGCATCGCGTAGCGCCCGCGCGGCCGCCAACACGCTGCACAGTTGCCCCTTCATGTCCACCACCCCGCGCCCGAACAGACGCCCGCCGCGCTCCGTGAGTTCGAAGGGCGGGTGCGTCCAGCGCTCGATCTCCCCCGCGGGTACGACATCGATGTGGCCGTTGAGGATCAGCGTGCGGCCCTCTCCCCGCCCCACGGTTCCGACGACTCCCAAACCCTCGCGGCGGTCCACGTCGGCGGTGTAGGCGGGGTGTCGGCGCAGCCGCTCGAAGTCGATGTCCCACACATCGGTCTCGAGACCGATGGCCCGCATCTCCTTGGCCACGCGTTCCTGAGCCGGCGTCTCGCGGTTCGCGACGCTCTCGATCACGACGAGATCGGCAAGCAGCGCGAGGAGTCGCCGCGGGTCCACGGCGTCCGCGACTCGGCGCTCCTCACGGGTCAGCGCGCCGCCGTTCGCGGCCGGCCCCCGGCTCCCGACCGACTCCACGTTCCCGGCCGGCTCCGCCTTCGCGGCGCCCTGGGGTGAAATCGCGCCAGTCCTCGCCGCGTTCCCGCGGGAACGTCTCGCGGCAGCCTTGTTCCGATTGCCCGACATCGTCCTCCCTCCCACCTGCGTGAATCGCGGAGTATGCCACCGGCGGGCCTGCCGGGGCGACCCGGCTCGGATGGCCTCGTCCGCGAGTTGCACAACGGCTACCGTACCGGCACAAAGGAGAGCCCAGCAGTCCGTGGGCGGGACGCAGCGCCGCTCGAACGCAGCGGGGTTTCGCCACGGACTGCCAGCCAGAACGAACAGGGAGCATGATCGATGCGCGTTCGGACACGACATCACTTCACCGGGTTGGCCGCCACGAGGCGGGCGGCCGCCGCCTCAACTCGCTCCGCAGGAAGTCGAGCTGCGCCTTCCGCGACCTTGACGACGGCGACCTTGGCCACGGCGACCTTGGCCACGGCGGCCTTGACCGTCGCGACTCTGGCGGTCGGACTGTGTGTCGCCGCCCCCCTCGCGGCGCAGTCCGTCACGCCCGCGGGGGACGCCGGCCTCGGGCGTCTGCTGGCGGAGATCGAGCGCCTGGCACCCAACAGCGGGGGCGCGGTGGGCGTCGGGGCGGTTCACATCGAAACGGGTCGCGCGGTGTGGTTCAACGAGGACGAGCGCTTTCCCATGGCGTCCACCTACAAGGTTCCGATCGCGGTGCAGCTCCTGTCCCGGGTCGACCGCGGCGAGATCTCGCTTGCGGACATGGTCGAACTCGAACCCGCCGACATTCATCCCGGCAGCGGCACGATCTCGAATTTGTTCGACGACCCCGGAGTGGCGCTCTCCCTCCGAAACCTGCTCGAGCTGATGCTCCTCATCTCCGACAACAGCGCGACGGATCTCACTCTCACCGCAGCCGGCGGACCCGACGCCGTGAACGCGCG
The DNA here is from genome assembly GCA_012270965.1 of Candidatus Palauibacter poriticola. Lineage (GTDB taxonomy): Bacteria > Gemmatimonadota > Gemmatimonadetes > Palauibacterales > Palauibacteraceae > Palauibacter > Palauibacter poriticola. The sequence goes on along the minus strand of JAAXHJ010000067.1, from coordinate 6,917 downwards.
CATGGCGGAACTGCGCGTCGACGGCCTGAGCGTGGACCGGCCGACATCGTCGCTGATCGGGGATTATTCCGGCGTCGAGACTCCCGCGGATGGCCGCATTTCGCTGTCGGAGTTCCGCGACCTCGCGGGCAACGTTTCCCCCACCGATCGGGAGGCGGCGCGCGCAACGTTCGCCACGGATCCCCGCGACACGTCCACGCCCCGCGCGATGGCGCACCTCCTGGCCATGACCTGGGCGGGGCAGGCGCTGGGCTCGATGAGCACGGAGGTCTTCAAGGACATCATGCTGCGCGTCCAGACCGGCACCGGCCGCATCAAGGGCGTGCTGCCCCCCGGGACGCCGGTCGGCCACAAGACGGGAACGATCGGCGGGACCACCAACGACGTCGGATACATCTACCTTCCGGACGGGGCCGGGCACGTGATCACGGTGGTGTTCGTGAAAGACTCCGACCGGCCCGTCCCGGCGCGCGAGGCCACGATCGCCCAAATCTCCCGCGCCATCTACGACTACTTCCTGTTCAACCCGGGGGACGCCGGCTCGGGGTCGGCGGCGAATCCCGGCCTGGCCTCGGCCGGAGGGTCCGCCCGCGGGGACAACCCGCGCTTCGGGGTGTGGAAGCTGCGCTCCGACGCGCCGCGCCCGGCGATCAACATCATGACGTACGAGCCGCGCGGCGACGGCGGGATGAGGATCACCGTCGAGTCCACGAACGCCCGCGGCGGCGAGTCGAAGTGGAGTTACGACACGATGTTCGATGGCAAATTCCGGCCCGTGATGGGACGGGACGGCGTCGAGACGGCGGTGGAGGTCGTCGATGAGTTCACGAACCGGATCACGAGCCGGCGGGACGGCCGCGTCACGCAAGTCATTATCAACGTCCTGTCCGAGGACGGAAACCGGATCGACAACGAGTACCGGAGCACGGACGCGAACGGGAACGAGCGCGTCTCGCACGCCGTGTACGAGCGCATCGGCGGGTGAGGGCCGCGGTGTCCAACGACTACGACGCGATCATCATCGGGGCCGGCGTCATCGGCGTCTGCACCGGCTTCGAGTTGGCCAAGCGCGGGTTCCGGACGCTCAACGTCGATAAACTCCCGGCTGCGGGGTACGGCTCGACCTCGAACACCTGCGCCATCATCCGTCTTCACTATTCGACGCCGGACGGCGTGGCCATGGCGCGCGAGTCCTACTTCTACTGGCTCGACTGGGGGAAGTACGTCGGCGTGCCGGACCCTTCCGGGCTCGCCCGCTATGTCAACACCGGCTGCCTCGTTACGAAGACGGAGAAGAACCACTACCTGCGGCGGGTGAGGGAGAGTCTGGACGAGCTGCACGTCGCCTACGAGGACCTCGACGCGGCGGGCATGAGGGAGAAGCTCTCCGTCCTCGACACGCGGCGGTTCGGGCCCCCCGTCACGGAGGAGGACCCGGGGTTCGGCCGGCCGAAGGGGGGCGACGTGGCGGGAGCCCTCTACATCCCGGAGTCCGGGTACATCAACGACCCGCAACTGTGCTGCCACAACGTCCAGCTCGGCTGCGAGGCTCGGGGCGGCGAGTTCCGCTTCAACGCGGAGGTGACGGAGATCCTCCGGGACGGCGGGAGAGCGGCCGGCGTGCGCCTCAGCGACGGGTCCGAGATGCGGGCGCCCGTCGTGGTGAACGTGGGCGGTCCTCATTCCTTCGTCATCAACCGCATGGCGGGCGTCGAGGATGGGATGAACATCAAGACGCGCGCCCTGAAGCAGGAGGTCTGTCATGTCCCGGCGCCCGAGGGCGTGGATTATAACGTCGTCGGGATGCTGATCTCGGACAGCGATATCGGGTGCTATTCGCGGCCCGAAGTCGGCAACCACATTCTCATCGGGTCGGAAGATCCGCCCTGCGATGATCTGGAGTGGGTGGAGGATCCGGACGACTATGACAATACGTTCAGTTATCAATGGAGAACGCAGGTTCTTCGCGAGGCGCAGCGGGTGAGGGGACTCCCCGTGCCGGAGGCGCGGCAGGGACTCGTCGACCTCTACGACGTGTCGGACGACTGGATTCCCATCTATGACAAGTCGGACCTGCCCGGCTTCTACATGGCGGTGGGGACATCGGGGAACCAGTTCAAGAACGCGCCCGTCGCGGGCCAACTCATGGCCGAACTCATCGAACAGGTCGAGGGCGGGCGCGACCATGACGCCGATCCGGTACGGTTCCACATGAAGTATACGAGGCGGGACTGCGATATCGGGTTCTTCAGCCGGCTCCGGACGATGAATCCCGACTCGTCCTACTCGGTCATCGGCTGACGCCCCAGTCCCATCGACTCGCGTTCCGTGAACCCTGACAGGCCGTGGCGAAACCCGCGTCGGAGCGGAGAGTTTCGGGCGTGATACGGCGGCGCTCGAACGCATCGGGGCGTTCGCCACGGCCGGTTAGACCGCTGGGGCGACTGAGGTCCGCGCTTGGAGCGGGGGTCTTACGGCCGGGCCGCCTGTGGGAGGAGAGGCCCCTCCGTCGCCACTACGACGTGGTGATCATCGGGGGCGGCATCCACGGGCTCGCCACGGCCTATTATCTCGCCAAGGACCACGGCGTCCAAGATGTCGCCGTGCTCGAGAGCCAGTATATCGGCTTCGGCGGATCCGGGCGGAATACCGCGATCGTGAGGGCGAACCAGCGCACGCAGGAGAACGTCCCGCTCTATGACGAGGGCCTGAAGCTGTGGCCCATCCTCACGGACGAACTCGACTTCAACCTCATGTTCCACAACTGCGGCAACCTCAACCTCGCGCACAGCGAAGCCGCAGTCGCCGCGTTCCGGCTTTCGATCAACACGGCCGGGTTCTGCGGCGTAAGGTTGGAACTGCTCGACGCGCGGCAGTGCGGGGAACTGGTCCCGGCGTTGGATGTGTCGGATCGGCCCGCGCACCCGATCCAAGCGGGGATGTACCACCCGCCGGGCGGCGTCGTGCGCCACGACGCGGTGGTGTGGGGACTGGCCCGCGGCGCCAACCTGCACGGGGCCGCCATCCATCAGGGCGTCGAGGTCCGGGGGATTGACACGGAGGGCGGGCGAGTGACGGGCGTGCGGACGAACGCGGGGCGGATCGGATGCCGGAAGCTCGGGATCATGGCGGGAGGGTACGCGCCCGCCGTCGCGGCGATGCTCGACATCGAGCTGCCGCTGAACCCGCTCACGATTCAAGCGATGGTCACGCAACCGCTCAAGCCGTTCCTGCACCACGTCGTGAGTTCGGGCGCGTACGATGTCTACGCGAACCAGACGCTGAAGGGGGAGATCGCGACGGGCGCGCACATGGACCCGCAGGTCAACTACACGACGGACGTCACGGCGCGCTACTTCAAGCACCAGGCGGAGGCGCTGACCGACTTCATGCCGTGCCTGAGGGGCGTGCGTTTCCTGAGAGTCTGGGCGGGGCTGGCGGACATGACGCCGGACATGGCGCCCATCCTCGACGGCAACTTCGCCCACGACGGACTCTACCTGGACGCGGGGTGGGGATATTTTGGGTTCAAGTCCGGGCCGGTGGCCGGAAAGTACATGGCCGAGTTCATGGCGCGCGGAGAGGCGCCGGAGATTCTCAAGCCCTTCGCGCTGAGCCGTTTCCTCGAGAACCGCTACATGGGCGAGACGGCCGTTGCCATGAAGTACGGACAGTGGGACTGACGGTGGACGCGACTGTGCTGCCGGCGCCGTGACGTTCCGCTTGACTTGCCCGGTGTGCGGGAAGCGCGACGTGTATGAGTTCACGTACGGAGGACCGGAGCGGGGGCCGAGACCGGCCGAGGGGGATGCCGCGGAGAGAGCGGATCCCGGGGCCGCGGCGGAGGCGCATTTTCGCTGGGCGCAGTTCCGCATGAACCGTCCGGATCCGCGCGAGGAGTGGTGGTATCACGGAGCCGGCTGCGGCGTCTGGTTCTCGACGTGGCGCGACCCGGCCACGAACCGGGAAGCGCGGCCCGGCGGCGCCGAGACGAGCGGGAACGAGGCGAGCGGGGGAGATTCGTCGTGAGCCGGCTGCCTCCCTCTTCGACGGAGCGGATCGACCGCTCGCGGCCGCTCGGCTTCCGCTGGTGCGGGCGCGCGCTGGAGGGGTTCGAGGGGGATACGGTCGCATCCGCGCTCTGGGGGGCGGGAGTCCGCACCCTTGGCCGAAGCTTTGAGTATCACCGGCCCCGGGGGCTCTACGACCTGGAGGGAGAAGGGTCGAGCCAGCTCGTCTCGATCGACGGCGTTCCGAACCAGTCGGCGGGAACGACGCCGCTGCGCGAGGGGATGGCGGTCGGCGCGCAGAACGTGCGCGGCGACCCGCGATTTGACGCGCTCGGTTTCCTGGACCGGCTGGACAGGTTCATGCCGGCCGGCTTCTACTACCGGCTTTTGCACCGCCCCGCGTGGGCCGCGCGGTTCTTCCAGGAACGGATGCGCGGGTTGGCCGGCCTGGGCGTGTTGCGGCCGGACGCGGCGGACCGGCCGGGCGCGGTGGAGTCGGCCGAGCCGGACCGGGCGGGCGCGGTGGAAGCAGCGGAGCGCTACCTGCACGCGGACGTGGCGGTCGTGGGCGGCGGTCCGGCCGGGATGTCCGCGGCGCTCGAGGCCGGTCGGCTCGGTCTCCGCGTATGCCTGTTCGAGCGCCGACCGTGGCTGGGGGGACATCTCGACTGGCGTGTGCGGGACGGCCGTCCGCTTGCCGGCGAGGTGTCCGCCCTCGCCGACCGGCTTGGGCGCATGGAGTCCGTGCGCGTGTTCCGGCACGCGCCGGCGACGGGAATCTGGGGGGAGAACCTGCTCACGGGCTTCCAGCTCGCCGGACCCGGCGCGCCGCTCGACGGGGAGCGGCGGGAATGGCACTGGGAGTGCCGCGCGCGGGCGATCGTGGCTGCGACGGGCTCGATCGAGCGGCCGCTCGTGTTCGAACACAATGATCGTCCGGGCGTGATGCAGGCCGACACGGCGATCCGGCTCGCGCGGACGTACGGCGTTCGGCCGGGTGCGGCCGCCGCGTTCAGCGTGGCCGACGACCTCGGGATCGAGGCGGCGGTGGATCTGGCCGCGCTCGGAGTGGAAGTGCGCGTCGTCGCCGACGCCCGGCGCGAGGGGCACGACCCGGAACTGGTGGACGCCTTGTCGGCGGCGGGAATCGACTTCCGGCCCGGCTGGGCCGCGACCCGCGTGCGCGGGCGGGGGCGGGTGCGGGGCGTCGAACTGGCGGTCCGGGCGGGGAGCGGTGCGGCGGGCGACCCGCTGCGCGTGGCGGGCGACCTGCTGGTGGCGAGCGCGGGGCGGCAACCGGACATCGGAGTCCTCTCGTGCGCCGGCGCGCGGTTCCGCCACGGCGAGCGCACCCGGACCTTCGAGCTTGAGCGCCTCCCGCCCGACGTGTTCGCCGCGGGCGGCGTGCTGCGGCTCACCGATCTCGAGGCTCTCACATGTTCCGGGCGCATCGCGGGGCTCCAGGCCGCCGCGGCGTGTGGCGCGAGCGTTGGGAGCCCGCTAACTCGGGAGCGCGCGCGGCTGACCGACCTGCCGGGGCCCGCCCGGGGCTCCTCGATCGTTCGCGGACCGGCCGCCGGACGGCGCCTCGCCCCCGGCCGCAAGGCGTTCCTCGATTTCGACGAGGACGGTACGTGGAAGAACGCGGCCCAGAGCGCCGCCTACGGCTTCGACGTGCCCGAACTCGCGAAGCGCTTCGGGAACTTCGGCCTCGGCCCCGGGCAGTACCGGGTGCCCGGCCAGAACCTCGCCATGGCGATGGCCGAGATCGCGGGGCGGCCAGCCGGCAGCTTCCCCGCGACCACGGTGCGCCCGCCGGTCATCCCTCCCTCCCTCGCGACGCTCGCGGGTCCGAACCACGACATCCACAAGCGGACCCCGCTCCACGAGGACCAAGCCTCGCGGGGCGCGGTGTTCCGCCGGGCGGGGCCTTGGCTGCGGGCGCGCTACTTCAGCGCGGACCGGCAGTGTCTCGAGGAGATCCGCAACGTGAGGCGGAACGTCGGACTCCTCGACAGTTCGCCGCTGGGGAAGTTCCGGATCTGGGGCCCCGACGCCCTGCGCGCGCTCCAGCGCGTCTACATCTCCGACATGACGCGAACCCGGTCCGGCCACTGCACGTATTCGGCGATGTGCAACGACACGGGCAACATCATCGACGACGGCATCGTCGTGCGGACGGGTAAGGACGAGTTCTACTTCACGACGAGCTCGAACCGGGCGGGCGTCACGGTAGAGTGGCTCCGTTTCCACACGCGGTACGACGGGTGGGACTACAACCTCGTGAACCTCACCGACGCCCTCGCCTCCATCAACGTGGCGGGACCGAATGCGCGGCGGGTGCTGGGGAAGATCACGGGCGCGGATCTGTCGGACGAGGCGTTCCCGTACCTCGGCTGTCGCGAGATCGAGGTGGGAAGCGGAGTCGCCGCGCGGTGCCTGCGACTCGGGTTCGTGGGTGAGCTGTCCTATGAACTGCACGTGCGCGCGAGCTACGCCCGGTACGTGTGGCATCTGTTGTGGGAGGCCGGCTCGGAGTACGGCATCCGCCCGTTCGGGCTCGAAGCGCAGAACTGTCTGCGGGCCGAGAAGGGACACGTGATCATCGGGACGGAGTCCGAGCAGCGCGTCACCCTCATCGACATCGGCATGGGCTGGCTCTGGGACCGCGAGGACACGGCCTCCGGCAAGGTGGGCGCCGCGGCCCTGCGCCACTGCGAGGGGCAGTCCGGGCGGCTAAAGCTCGTGGGACTCCGGGTCGACGACCCTGCGGGCGACGGGGGCACCGGGACCGCTCGTGGCGTCGCCCACCGGCCCACCGCTCGTGATGTCGCCCACCGGCCAGGGGACGGGGCGCTCGTCGTGGACGGGGACCGGATCACCGGCTTCGTCTGTACGACGCGGCAC
>JAAXHJ010000011.1 GCA_012270965.1 Candidatus Palauibacter poriticola | reverse complement strand
GCCGTACTGTCCCATCCGGACCCGGAACGCCTCGCCCGGATCGCGACTTCGGTGGTCGACGGACTCCGCGGCGTGAGCGGCGTCTACGACATACGGTCGGATCACGCCCCGGGCATCCCGGAGGTTCAACTCGAGTTGCGGCCCGAAGCGCGGACCCTCGGTCTCACCGTGCAGGAGTTGGCCGGACAGGCGAGGGCCGCGTTCTTCGGCGCGGAAGCCGTCCGGGTGCAGCGCGGCCGGGAAGAGGTACGAGTTTATGTTCGGCTGCCCGAGGAAGAGCGGAACTCGATTACCGATATCGAAGGCTACGTGCTCCGTACGCCGGGCGGGGACGAGGTGCCGATCATCAGCGTGGCCTCGATGAGCCCGGGCGTGTCGCCGTCGGCCCTCCGGCGCAGGGATGGCCAGCGCGTCGTCACCGTCACCGCCGATGTGGACGCCTCGGCGATCTCCGACGACGAAGCCAACGAGATCTTGGAAAACTCCATCCTCGCGGATCTGGTCGCGGCGTACCCGGGCCTGACATACACGTTCGGGGGCGAGCAGCAGCAGCAGCTGGAGTCCATCGGCGCGCTGTACCGCGGCTTCGCGGTCGCTCTGATCATGATTTTTGCGCTCCTCGCCATTCCCCTCCGTTCATATACCAAGCCGTTCATCATCATGGCCGTCATCCCGTTCGGATTCATCGGCGTGATCCTGGGCCACTGGATCCTGGGAGTAGCCCTGAGCGCCGTATCCTTCATGGGGATCTTCGGTCTGAGCGGGGTCGTGGTGAACGATTCCCTGGTCATGATCGACTTCATCGACCAGAAACTCCGGGAAGGCGCCCCACCGAGAACCGCGATCATGGAGGGGGCAAAAGGGCGGTTTCGTCCGATCATGCTCACTTCCCTGACGACGTTCCTCGGCTTCACACCCCTGATCCTGGAGCGCGCAATCCAAGCCCAGTTTCTGATACCGTTTGCCGCGTCGCTCGGTTGCGGCATTCTCTTCATCACGGCCATACTTATGATCGTTGTTCCGGCGCTATGCACGTTACATCTGCGCTTGATGCCGTCGCGGCGTTCTTCCATTCCGAGCGCCGCGTAGTGCACGCCGACCGTGGGAAGGTGAGAACCGACAAATGACGGTGGAGAGTCTGAAGGTCGAATCCCTGAGCCTCGTTGACGAACTCATCCTGATGCTTCTCGATGAGAGGGGAGGCTACTTCCATCAGGTACCCGGCTGGCAGCTGAACTGCGCTGTCGTCGGCGGAGTGCTGGCGGAACTCTCCTTCCAGTCGCGGCTCGATTCGGACTTGACATCCTTGTACGTGGTGGACCGGGCCGATACGGGCGATCCCGTCCTGGATCCCATTCTAAAGGAGATCGCGGACGAACCGGACCAGCACACCGCCCGGTACTGGATCGAGCGGCTCACCCCCCGCGCGGAGGCGATCGTCGACCTGACTCTGGACCGCCTGGTTGAACGGGAGATCCTCCAACACCATGAAGGCGAATTCTGGACGCTGGCTCCCCCGGTCATGCATCGGCAGCAGTACGGGATGTTCGAGGAAGACGCGACCGACCAGTTCATCAAGGCGCGCATCGGCAACGTCATCTTCACCGACGAGGTTCCCGAACCGAGAGACGTCGTCATCGTGTGCCTCGTCAACACCTGCGACGTCTTTCGCTTGATCTTCGAACTTGATGAAGCGGCGGAAGAGCGCATCAAGTTCATCTGCCAGCTGGACCTGATCGGCCGATCCATCGCCGCTGCGGTCTCCGAGACTCTCGTTGGCCCGATCCGCAGACATACTGCTCTCGCCAAGACGATTCCGACGGTTTCGCTGACCAAGCTGCTGCGCAACCCGCACGTTCGGGACGGCAACCTGAACGCGCTCTTCGGGAACCTCGCGGAGGAATACGGCCCGGTGTTCGAGATCCGCCCTCCCTTCTCGGAGCGCATGGTCTTCTTGGCCGGACTCGAGACCAATGAATGGATGCAAAAGCGCGGGCGAATGTACCTGAGAACCAGGGATTACTTCGCCGACTTCGAGAAAGTCTACGGCGCGGCCGGCGTCCTGCCCGCCCTGGACGGGGCCGACCACTTCCGGCTTCGCAAGTTCCTGTCGCCGGCCTATTCCCGCACGCGGCTGGCAGGGCAGCTGGACGACCTCTACACCAGGGGGCGCGCGTACATGTCGACCCTGACGGTCGGGAATTCGTACCGCGCCACGTCCATGAGCCGGGCAATGGTGAACGCCCAGCTGTCGCCGCTGTTCATCGGCGTCGACACGCAGGATCTCATGGACGACCTGATGGTCTACAAAGAACGGGCCCTCAGCGTCCACATCGCCAGGATCCTGCCCAAGTTCACGCTGCATACCCCGGGTATGAGACGTCGGGCGGCGGTCCTGGACACGCTGATGAAGCGGATCTTGAGGGTCCATACTCCCGCCCAACGCGTCGACAGCCCGCGGAACTTGGTGGACGACTACCTCAGCCTGCACGCCAGCGACCCGCAGTTTCTCCCGGAGTCCAACCTGCTCTTCGCTTTTTCCGCGGCTCTGATTGCCAGCGTGTACCTCGGCGATACGTTCAGCCTCGTGGTCTACGCCATGGCGTCGCAGCCGGCGCTCTACGACAGGATCCGCGCCGAAGCGGATGCCCTGTTTGCCAACGGTGACCCGGAGAGAGAGGACTTCACCCCCGCCAACCTTGACGTGACGCATCGCTTCCTCATGGAGTGCATGCGCATGTACCCGATCGTGTCCATGTCCGTTCGGAACGTGATGAATACCTGCACGGTCGCGAACTACGAGCTGCCCCTGGGGGAACGGATCCACATCGCCATGACCGCCACCCACTACATGAGCGACGTCTTTCCCGAACCCTACAAGTTCGACATCGACCGCTTCCTGCCGTCGCGTCGTGAGCATCACAGCCTGGGGTTCGCCCCGTATGGTCTGGGTACGCACAAATGTCTCGGCACACGCTGGATGGAGATGCACCTAGCGGCCAACCTGCTGATGCTGGCGCACTATTTCACCATTGAGGTGTCGCCGGCGAAGTACGCTCGGAAGCTCCGCTTCAATCCGGTTCCGTCGCTGAAGCCGAGCAGGAAGGTGAGATTCCGCATCGTCGAGCAGAGGCGGGAGCTGCCCGCCTGAGCCCCCCCGACATGCGACTGGGCAAACTGTCGAAAGCGCTGAGAGATGCGCACCCGGGATCGGGCGTCGCGCGTCGAGTCCGGCACTTTGACGGCTGGCTTGACCGGGCGGCATCGGAGGCTGCGGGCACGGGCACCTACGACCACGTGGAAACGGTCAGGGACTACTACGAGATTTGCAACGGCTTCATGGTGTACGGCTGGGGTGAATCCCTGCATTTTGCGCCCCTCACGCCCAACGAAAGCTTGGAGGAGTCCAAGGTCCGACACCAGCAGGCGATGATCTCCAAGTTGGAGCTGAAACGGGGCATGAAGGTGGTCGACGTCGGTTGTGGAATCGGCGGCCCCATGCGCCGAGTCGTCCGCGAGGCGGGCGTCAGGGTCGTGGGAATCAACATCAATGAGATCCAGCTGGCGGAGGCGAAGAAGTTGAACGCCGAGGCCGGGCTGGAGCACATGACCGATTTCAGGAAGTGCAGCTTCGCGGACATGAGCGCCATCGAGGCCGACACCTTCGACGGGGGTTACGCGATCGAGTCGACGTGCCATGCGGAGGACAAGCAACGCGCGTTCGCGGAGATCTTCCGCGTACTGAAGCCGGGCACCCTGTTCTGGGGTCAGGAAATGTGCCTGACGGACCGGTTCGATCCGCGGGACGGCCGGCACCGGGCCATCAAGCGGGACCTCATGCGCGGTATCGCGCTGCACGACATCGCCACGTTCGAGGAAGTGAATCGTGCCCTTGAAGGGGCGGGATTCCAGATCATCGAGGGGAGCGATTGGGACGTCCGGGAAGGACTCTCCACGCCCTGGTATCAGCCCATGGAGAGTCGACACGGGACGCTGGGGAACGCGGTGCGCAGGCTTCCCTGGGGCCGCAAGGCATTCATCGCGGGGTCGAAGTTGGCCGAGGTACTGCGGCTCTTTCCGAACGGCTCGGCGGAGGTGGTTCGACTCCTAGATCGAACCGCGGACGCTTACGTCGCGGGCGGCAAGACGGGCATCTTCACGCCCCTGTATTGTTTCCTGGCCCGCAAACCCTAGCAGCCACGGGCTGCTAGTCGCCGTTGCGGTCCGGGCTTCGAGGGGCCAGCGCCGGGTCCGGATAGAACTGTCGGCAGTGTCGGCGGTATTTCCCGATGGGGCCGTCGGTCCGGCATAGCCGGGGGGGCGACCGGAAGCGCTTCCTCTCCCATATCACGATGTCCTGCAGGACGAACCGCCTCTCCTCCCGGAGGATGAAGACATTCAGCAGCCGGTGGCGCAGCGGCACGGGCAGGAAGCCCAGACCCGAGATGAACCGCCCCGGTTTGCGGACCTCCCGCACCTGATTGACCATCGTCAACTCCACGAATTCGCCGTCAACGGGCGTTGCGAGCACCCACATGCGCGACTTGATGCCGACCAGTTTCTCGTGAATCTCGACGAAGGAATAGCCGAGTCCGTGGACGTGCGTGATGACCGAGACCTCGGAATGAATGTCCACCAGACCCAGGGTCCGGCGAACCGCCTTGAAGTCGAAGCAGCTCTTCAGGTAGGCGCCGTCGACCGAGAAGTCGGTCGGCTCCACGTCGTGGTACCCGTGTGTGTGCTCCAGGTGTTCCACGTCCACGGAGTTTTCCGTCGTTTCCTGGGGGTGGCCGCGGAACCGCAGGGCCGTGGAGCGCAATCCGGTCCACTCCGCGCCGGTGGGAGGTTCATCCGGCAGGTGCCACTGAGGCGCCCGGCCGCCGCTCCCCCACCAAGCAAAGATCATGCCGAGGATTTCCCGGGTCTCGTAGAGCTCTAGCCTCGCGGCCTTCGGGGGCGGGGCATTGGGCGTGGCCACGCACTGGCCGGTCGTATCGAACTCGAAGCCGTGGAAGGGACAGACGAGGCAGCCGTCGCGCACCAGGCCGCCCGTGGTCGGTCCCATGTGCGAGCCCAAGTGGGGACAGAAGGCGTCCGCCACGCAGACGCGGCCCGCGTCGTCGGCCCACGCGACGATCTCTTCGCCCATCCACGTCTTCTCGATGAGCTTCGCACGCTCGATGGACTCGCGTTTTCCGATGAAGTACCAGCCTTCGGGAAACGGCGGCAGCGCATCGTCGTACGTAGCCATGGGAGCGAACTTGGTTTCGGCCCGCCGGTGCGTCAACTAGAATACGGGCGATGACTCTCGACGATACGCCGCGCGTCTCGCTTCTCATGCTCTTCACCGCGCTGGCGGCTGGCCTGCCGGCGAACGGCTCCGGCCAGACCGGCGTCGGCGTTCCGCGCTTCGAGATCGCGTCCTCGCCGATCGAACTCGCCGGACCCGTGCGCCCCGGCGAATATCTGGGCGTGACGGGGCCCCGGTCGGCGTGGCTCGGCGTCGAGACGGGCGAAGCGGAACTATGGGTCCATCCCCTCAAGGTCGCGAACGGTTTCCGGCTCGGCTTCTCCACGCCGACCTACGGAACGCCGATTCCGGGAAGCGAGGTCGCGCGCACGGTGCGGGTGCGGCCCGAACTCGCGACGATCACCCACAGCCACGCGGCCTTCCAGGTGCGCCAGCACATCCTCTCGCCCGCGGAAGTCCCGGGGCTCCTCGTCCTGCTCGAGGTGGACAGCCCGGAGCCGCTCGAGATCGTCGCGGAGTTCGAACCCGTGCTGAACCATATGTGGCCGGGATCCATCGGGGGGCAGTACGCCTACTGGGACGCGGTCCGGCGCGTCTTCGTGCTCTCCGAGAGCCTGCAGGAAACGAACGCCGTCGTCGGCTCTCCGTGGGCCGTGAACTCCGTGGAACACCCGGCTCATCAACTAGGCGAGGCGCCGCGCACCATGGTGATCCCGGTCGACCCGGAACGCGCGCGGCGGGAATTCATCCCGATCGCGGTAGCGGGCGGCACCGCGCCGCGCGAGGAGGTGTTCGCAAGCTACGAACGGCTGATCTCCGAGGCGCGCTCGCTCTATGACGCGAAGCGGGCGTGGGCCGACTCGGTGCTCGCCTCCACCGCCTCCATCGAGTCGCCGGACCCTCGGCTCGACCTCGCCCTCGAATGGGCGAAGATCAACCTGGAGGAGCAGCGCGTCTGCAATCCCGACCTCGGGTGCGGGTTCGTGGCGGGCTGGGGACTTTCGGGCAACGGGACCCGGCCCGGCTTCGGGTGGTTCTTCGGCGGTGACGCGGCACAGACGACCTTCGCCATGGATGCGCTCGGCCAGTGGGAACTGGTGGCGGTGGAACTCGCCTTTCTTGCGAGATACCAGCGCGAGGACGGCAAGATCACGCACGAGATCTCGCAGGCGGCCGCGCGCATCCCGTGGTTCGATGTGTACCCGTACGCCTACTACCACGCCGACACGACGCCCTACTGGATGGTCGCCCTCTACGAGTACTGGCGGGCGAGCGGCGACGACGAACTGCTGCGGGAACTGTGGCCGGCCTACCGGCGTGCGTGGGAATGGTGCCTCAGCGCCGAAACGGACGGGGACGGCCTCCTCGAGAACACGGTGGGCGGGCTGGCTGCCGTCGAGGTCGGCGGCCTCGGTGCCGCCCTCCATCAGGATATCTACCTGGCGGGGATTTGGGTCGCGGCCCTCGAGGGGACCCGGGCGCTTGCCGAGCGGATGGACGATGCCGAAATTGCGGAACGGGCCACGGATCTGGCTCCCCGCGCGAGTGCGAGCCTGAATGACGCGTACTGGCTCGAGGACGCGGGACACCATGCGTTCGGGATCCTCGCGGATGGCGGCACCAACGACAACCTGACCGTGTGGCCCGCCGCGGCGGCCGCCTTCGGCCTGCTCGACGATGTGCGTGCGCGATCGACCCTGACGCACCTCGCAAGCGACCGAATCTCGTCGGATTGGGGCGCGCACATGCTCTCGACGGAGAGCGAACTGTATCACCCGCTCCAATACAACATGGGCACGGTGTGGCCCTTCGTGACCGCGTACGTGTCGTGGGGCCAGTACGAGTATAGGCGTCCGTGGTCCGGATTCCATCTCATGGACGCCGTAAAGCAGATGACGTTTGACTGGAGCCTGGGGCGACACCCGGAGTTGCTGTCCGGCACCTTCTACCAGCCCCTCGACCAGACCGTCCCGCACCAGTTCTTCGCGACGTCGGCGCTGGTGACCCCGTTGCTGCGCGGCGTGATAGGCTGGGAACCCGATGCACCGCTGGGAAGGGCCCGACTCGCTCCGCAACTCCCGCCGGACTGGCCCGCGGTGACGGTGAGGCGGCTCCGGGCCGGGGGAACGACCGCGGACGTGGAGATCCGACAGCAGTGGACGGCGGCGGGCGGGGAACGACGGACTACGCTGAGCGCCCGCGGCCCGTCGCTTACGTTCGACTTCGTCCCCGACATCCCGGCCGGTGCGCGCAACGCAACGTTCCGGGTAAACGGGGGCGATGCGGAGTTGTCGCCCGACGGAAGCGTCGAAGTCGCCGTCGGGGACGGTACGCCGGCCGGCAATCGGGCAGAGATCGTCGTGACGTGGGAAGGCGGGCTCGCGGTGGCGCCGCCGCGGAACGACCTCGAGCCCGGCCGGACGAGCGGCGGCCTCCGGATTCTGAACTTCAGCGCCGACGCGGATGGGTGGAGTCTCTCCGTGGAAGGCACGGCGGGCCGCACCTATGACGTCGTGTTCTTCGGCACCCCGGTGTCGTCGTCGGTCATGCGGGGCGCCGCGCTGGTCTCGGATCGCGGCACCGGCGTCATCGAGGTCGAGTTCACCGAGGGAGACGGCCGCGTCTCGGCGACCCTCCGCCTGACCCCGGCGGGATAAGGGAGCCGGCCGGGAGCGTCAGTCGTCCAGCACTTCAGCGACGGTGTCGGCCACCTCGTCGATCTGCGCTTCGGTGATCACGAGCGGCGGCAGCAGCCGGATGACCGTGGTCCCGGCCGGGAGGGCGAGGACGCCCCGTTCCGCGAGCGGTTGAAGGTAGGGGCGGCAGCGCTCGCGGAGTTCGACGCCTATCATGAGCCCGACCTGCCGCACGGCGCGCACGCGGGCCGGCCGGTGCCGGTCGAAGCGCTCGCTGAAGCGGGCGCCCAGCGCCTCGGCCCGCTCGTCTAGCCGCTCGTCTAGCCGCTCGTCCCGCATGAAGCGGATCGCGGCCAGGGCGGCGGCGCAGGCGAGCGGGTTGCCGCCGAAGGTCGTGCCGTGCCGGCCGGGCGGCGGCTGCAGCCGTTCAGGCGCCAAGACCGCCCCCAGCGGCACGCCGCCCGCGATCGCCTTCGCGAGGCAGAGCACGTCCGGCACAACGCCGTAGCGATCGCAGGCGAACATGCGGCCGGTGCGGCAGAAGCCCGTCTGGATCTCGTCGAACACGAGGACCGCACCGGCCTCGTCGCAGATGCGGCGCGCCGCCTGCAGATAGTCGGGATCGGCCGGCCGCACGCCCCCCTCTCCCTGCACCGGCTCGACGATCACCGCCGCCGTGTCCTCGCCCACGGCCGCGCGCAGCTTCTCGATGTGATTGAAGGGCACGAACGAGAACCCCGGCACGAGCGGCCGGAACGGCTCCCGGTATTCCTTCTTGTGCGTCGCGCTCAACGCTCCCAGCGTCCGCCCATGGAAGCCGCGCATCGCGGACACGACCCCCGCCCGTCCGGTCGCGAGCCGCGCGAACTTGATCGCCGCCTCCACCGCCTCCGCCCCGGAATTGCAAAGGAAGGCGCGCGTGAGCCCGGGCGGAGCGATCGAAACGAGTTCGGCCAGTAACCGCGCCCGGACGTCGTTGTAGAAGATCCCCGGACAGGACACGAGCACGCGCGCCTGCTCCGCCACCGCCTCGGCGACGGCCGCGTTGGCGTGGCCGATGCTCGCCACGCCGATTCCGCCCACGCAATCGATGTAGCGGCGACCCTGGTCGTCCCAGACGCACGCGCCGTCGCCCCGCACGACCGCGATGTCCCGCTTGGGGAAGACCTCGAGCGCGTACGCCCGTTCCGTCTCCCGCGCGTTCATCCGATGATCGTGCCCCGTCCGGCCAGCGCCTCGGTGACCGGCCGATCTACGCGCCCGTCCGCGATCACAACGCGCGTCGTGCCGGATTCCGCGAGTCGCCGCAGGGCGAGCAGCTTCCGCTTCATGCGCCCCGTGACCTCTCCCTCGCGACGCGCAAGCTCTGCGCGCGAGAGACGCGCGACCACCGACGCCGGATCGTCGGGATCCTCGAGGAAGCCGGGCGCCCCGATCAACTGGATCACGCAATCCGCCCGCAACTCGGCGCTGAGCAGGGCCACGACGTCATCGTTCTCCGAGTTGATTGCCACGTTGTGCTCGTCGATCAGGGGCACGGTTACCACGGGCGCGAACCCATCCCCGAGGAGCAACCCGAGCAGCTTGCGGTTCACCTCTACCGGCTTCCCGGACAGGTCCCGCCTGATCAGCGTCTTGCCGCCCTCCCTCACCCGGATGCCCCTGTT
Source organism: Candidatus Palauibacter poriticola (assembly GCA_012270965.1). Lineage (GTDB taxonomy): Bacteria > Gemmatimonadota > Gemmatimonadetes > Palauibacterales > Palauibacteraceae > Palauibacter > Palauibacter poriticola. The sequence goes on along the minus strand of JAAXHJ010000011.1, from coordinate 65,159 downwards.
GCGACGGCCGCGCACGAGCGCGCCGTCGAGCCCGGTGAGCCCGACCGCGTTCACGCCGTGCCCCTGCAGAAGTTCGACGATGCGCTTGTTGCGCAAACCGGCGTACGCCATGAGCATGACGTCGATCAGGTCGCGGTCGGAGTGCACGCTCTCGTATCCGGACACCGACGTGAGGACGCGTTTCTCGACCCCGAGCCGTCGGGCCAGGGAATCGCGTAGCGCGTTCGCGCCGTGCACGATGATGAACGAACCGGACAAGCCCGCCAAGTCGCGGGCGATCCCGTCCAGATTGATGGATTCCCCGCCGCCGATCTTGACGAGCAGCAATCCGTCGGACTCGCGCGACGGTGGTGCCGGCAATCGTCCCGGCATCCGTCAGAACGTCCCGATCGTGCCGTTCGCGACCGGCGTCCACGCCTGCGGCCCGTCCGAATCCGGATAAGGCGCCGAGCACAGAATCCGCACGCCGTCTCCCTGGGCGGCATGCAGCCGGAAGTAGTCCGGATCCTCGCTGAAGCGGGTCGCGAAGTGGACCCGACGCGACGCGTCGGCGACGATCAGATTCATCGCCCGCACGTAGCGGGTGCGCTTCTCCATCGCATCCAGTCCCCGCTCCAGCGCCCGGCCCATGTCTCCGTCGCCGAAGCGCTTGACGAAGTTGAACACCTTCTCCGCGCCGATCCGTCCCCGCTCCTTGATCCGCACTCCGTGCAGCTCCCCGTTGAAGATGAACATGCGCTCGCCGTCGAAGAACGGCATGTTGTTCTCGACCCGTATCCCTTCGCCGCGATACGCGCTCCTCGCATGGGCGAGCAGAAGCATTGTGCGTCCGGACGGCGCCGCGGCGTCCTCCCACACCGGCGCGATGTTGCGGTAGAGCCGCCACCCGCCTGCGTCGATCCAGGCGCACCCCCACCCGTCGCCCTGATACTCGCGGCTTTCCCGGGCGAGCCGCGCGAAGGCGGCGACGTGCGGCTCCATGTCGAAGGGCTCGTCGCTCCGGACGCAGAGGATGCGGCACACGATGGATTCCGCTCCGGGGGTCGCGGTCAGGCCGGGTGCAGCCCGGGGAACTCGAGCCCCCGCGACTCCGGCAACCCGTGCATCACGTTGAGCGCCTGCACCGCCTGTCCCGCCGCTCCCTTCATGAGATTGTCGATCGCGCTCAGTACCACCACCCGGTTCGAGAGCGGGTCGCGCTCGAACCCCACGTCGCAGTGGTTCGCGCCCGCCAGGAGGTTGGGGTCGGGGTAGCGGTGGATGCCGCTCCGCTCCTTGACGATGCGCACGAACGGTTCGTCGGCGTACGCGCCTCGGTAGATCTTCCACAAAGCCTTCTCGTCCAGCTCCCGGTTCAGGAATACGTGACAGGTGGCGAGGACGCCACGCACCATCTCGACCGCCGTCGCGGAGAAATGGACATCGCCGCCGAGGACCGTCCGGATCTCGGCCGCGTGGCGGTGGCCGGTCGGCCGATACGACCGCATCGCGCCGCTGCGCTCCGGGTGGTGGCTGCCCTCGCTGGCGCGGTTGCCGGCCTCGCTCGATCCCACCTTCACCTCGATCACGGCCGAGTCCGCGACTCCGGCCCGATAGAGAGGAAGCAGCCCGAGGATGGAGGCCGTCGCGTTGCAACCCGCGCACGCGACGAGGTCGGCGCGCGCCAGCGCTTCGCGGTTCAGTTCGGCGATCCCGTACACGAAGGACTCCAGAAGCTCCGGCCGGGGGTGCGGACGGCCGTAGAAGCGTTCATAGTCCGCGCCGTCCCGAAGCCGGAAATCCGCCCCCAGATCGACAATCCGCCCTGCCAGGGACCGAAACTCGTCGATACGGCGGGACGACTCCCCGTGCGGGAGACAGAGGAAGAGCACGTCGCACTCGGAAAGCTCAGCGAGCGCGCAGAAGCGCAGTCGCGTGACGCCGCGCAGGTTGGGGTGAACCCGGTGCGCGAACCGTCCCGCGAAGCGCTCCGATGTGATCTGCCGCACCTCGACGTCGGGATGGCCGAGCAGGAGCCTCAGCAGCTCGCCCCCGGCGTAGCCGGATCCGCCCGCGATCGACGCCCCGATCATCGGTCCGAAAGACGGTCCGGCGAGACCAGGTACGACACGATCCTCTCCGGAATGTTCACGCCGGTGACGTCGATGCTGTTCCTGAACTCCATCGTGTAGTTCACTTCGTTCACGAGCAGTCCGCCGTCGCTCTCGAACAGATCCACGGCCACCACGCCCCCGCCCACGGCCTCCGCCGCCCGCAGGCACAGCTCCCCGATCTCGCTCGTCACGGGACAGTTCGAGGCCGTTCCGCCGCGGGCCGTGTTCGTGATCCAATGCTCGGACGACCGGTGGATGGCCGCCACGCAATCCTCGCCGACGACGAACGCGCGGATGTCGCGCCCCCCCTTCTCGACGTACTTCTGCATGAAGAAGATCGAGTGATGATAGCTGCCCAGGATCGCCTTGTGTTCGAGGACCGTCTCCGCCGCGTGCCGGTCGTTGATCCTCGACAGCAGGCGGCCCCAGGAGCCGACCGCGGGCTTGAGGACCACGGGGTAGCCCAGTTCCTCAATCGCCTCGAGCGCGGATTCCTCGGTGAACGCGACCCTTGCCTCGGGCTGCGGCACCCCGCATTCTCGAAGCGACGCCGCAGTGAGGATCTTGTCACCGCAACGGCGCATCGGAGTTGAGGTCGAGATCACTGCTTCGCATCCAAGATACGCGGTTTCGTCAAGGGGGAATCAACGGTTCAGCCGCGGTTGCCATCGCCCCATGCGGAGGTGAGCGGCTCTCCGTCGATGAAGCGGCTTGGGCGGAAGGGTGTGAGGTCGATCTCCGGCGTCTCGCCGCAGATGATGTCGGCGAGCGCCTCGCCGATCGGCGGTCCCAGCTTGAACCCGTGGCCGCTGCCGCCGAAGCAGGCGTAGTAGCCATCGAGGCCGGGCTCCGGCCCTACGATGGGATGCCAGTCGTCCGTGATCGTGTAGAGCGAGGCGTAGCCGCCCAGGTGCCGCGCGCGGGCGAGCGCCGGGATCCTCTGGAAGAGCGGGCGCTCGATGCGTTCGCGCATTCCTGGATCGAGGGTCGGATCGCAGTCGTCCGGATCCACCGGCTCGATATCCTTGGGCGCCCCCAACCCGGCGACGATCCGGTCTTCGCCGTAGGGCCGCAGGTAGACTCGCAGACCCGGATCGGAGACCACCGGGAGAGCGCCGACGTCGGCCGGCCTCTCCACGAACAGGTCGCTCTCTCGGCTCCAGCGGAGCGAGTACCCGAGGCCGAGCCACAAGCCTACCCGACCTGCCCACGGGCCCGCGGCGTTCACGACGACGTTTGTCGCGATCGTCCCGTCCGCAGTCTCCACCGCGACCACCCGGTCCCCATGAAGCCGGACACCCGTGGCGGCCACGCCGACGCGGGGCTCGAGTCCCCACGGGCGAGCCGCCGCCACGAGGTTCTTCGTCGTGCGGATCGGATCGGCGTAGCCCGAGCGGGGCTCAAGGATGCCATGGGACACGCCGTCCGAGGAGAGCGGAGGCGCCAGATCGGCGACATCCTCCACGGTGAGGCGTTCGACGCGGAGCCCGTACCGTCGCTCCGACTCGAGGATGTGCTCCCCGGCGGCGCGCAGGCGCTCGCCGATCAAGAGGAGGAAGCCGATGGGGCGGAACCCGCAGTCGCCACCGAGCAGCTCCCGGTCGTTTTCGAACATGTGAAGGGCCCGCTTCGCGAGTTCGAGCGTGATCGGGTTCGAGTAGTACGTGCGGACGATCGCGGCGGAATGTCCCGTGCTTACGCTCGCCAGGCGTCCCTTCTCGAGCAGCACGACGCGTCCGAACCCTCTCTTGGCGAGAAAGTGCGCGACGCTGGCGCCCATGATCCCGCCACCGATGACCACGGCATCGGCGGTCTTCGCTCCCGCAGTCATCGTCCCGCTGACCGGCGCAACCTGCCCGTCTCCGCGAGGTCGACTGCCCACTCCCCCGGCTCGATGGCCACGCCATAGGCCTCGCGCGCCCGGGCCCGGGAGACCTTGCCTTCCCGCACGTCCCGCAGCACCGCCTCCGGATCCCGTTCGCGCGCCGGCCCGAACCCGCCCCCACCCGCGGTCTCGATCCGCACGCGATCCCCCGCCGTGAGCTGCACCGTCGCCTTCGAGCCCAGATCGCGCGCCGCGCCGCCCGAAATCAGCATGTAGCTCGCGACCTTCCCGGCGTCTCCCCCGTACAGACCGCGGGCCGGGAACCGCGCACGGTCCGCCAGTGTCGTGAACATCGGCTCGTGACCCACGAACTCGTACTCGCGGCACAGCGCCAAGCCACCCCGCCACCGGCCCGCCCCCTCGGAGTCGGGAACCAAGCTGTACTCGTGGATCCGCACCGGATAGTTGAGTTCGGTCTCCTCGACCGGCGCGTTCTGCGTGTTCTGGATGTGGGTCTGGACCGCGTCCGGACCGTCGGCGTCGTGCCGCCCGCCGTACCCGCCCGCGAGCGTTTCGAGGAAGCAGTAGTACTCCCCCGTCGCCGGATCCTCGCCGCCGAAGCCCACGTGGCAGATCATCCCCTTCGTCCCCGCGGGAACGCGTTTCGGCAGGGGATCGGCGAGCGCGCGGAACATGATGTCGCACAGCCGCATCGCGACTTCCCACCCGCCGACGACTCCGGCCGGGGGCCGGACGTTCACCGCGGACCCCTCCGGCGCGATCACCTCGATGGGACGGTAGAACCCTTCGTTCAACGGGATGTCCGGGTCGACGAGGCACTTGAGCACGTATACGCAGGCCGTGAAGCACTGCGTCAGGTTGCAGTTCATCGGCGCCGCGCGCTGTGCGTCGGTCCCAGTGAAGTCGAAGCGCGCCGTCGAACCGTCGAACCGGATCCGGACCTTCAGCCGGACCGGCTCCCCGGTGATCCCGTCGTCGTCGAGACAGCCCTCCGCCGCGAACTCTCCCCGCGGAAGCTCCGCCAACTCCGCGCGCAGCCGCCGCTCGCTGTACTCGATCATGCGATCCATGTAGGAACCCAGCATCTCCGTGCCGTAGCGTTCCCACAGCGTCGAAAGCCGACGCAGCCCGATCTCGTTCGCCGCGTGCTGCGCGCGCAGGTCGCCCGCCACCTCCTTCTTGGCGCGCACGTTGGCGAGCATGAGCTTCAGAACGTCGTCCACCAAATCGCCGTCGTCGAAGAGCTTCACGACGGGGAGGATGATCCCCTCCTGGTAGATCTCGCGGAACGCCCCGATGCTCGCCGGCGCCCCGCCTCCCACGTCGACGTGATGGCAGCAGTTCGCCACGTAGCCGACCAAGTCGCCGTCGTGGAAGAAGGGAGAGATGAGGAAGACGTCGTTGAGATGGCTCGCCTGCCGGTGCGGATCGTTGACCAGCAGCGCGTCGCCGGGGCCGAGGGTCGCGCCACGGTGTTCGTCCGCGTATTCGGCCACCGCCCGCGGGACGAGCCGCCCGATCGTCACGAGGTGGGCCGGCTGGCAGAACGCCTGCGCGATCATCCGCCCCTCCGCGTCCACGAAGGCGCACGAATAGTCGAGCCGCGTCTTGATGTTGGTCGAATAGGCCGTCCGCTGAAGCGTGACCGACATCTCCTCCGTCGCCTCGACGAGCGCGTTCCGTATGACCTCGAAGAGAACCGGATCCATGGCACTCACGGCACTCGCGGTAGTCACGGTCCGGCTTTCAGGCTGCGGCATTCAGCAATCCGTTCGAGTCTCGAGGCGTGCGCCGATCCACAGAATCAGGATCGTAAGCGGCAGTCCGATCAGGATCGGATCCAGCTCCCAGATGATGACGACGGCCCCCACTTCGCGGATCGCGCCGAACGTCTGCCACGCGGCCTGCACGGAGGCACCGATGAGCATGGCCGCCATCACCGTCCGCGGCGCCTGCCGGAGCGAGGGGAAGAGGACGAGTCCGACGAGCGCGGGAGCGACCGAGGCTCCCATGATCCGTCCCCCGATCCAGAACAGTTCGATGAGGAGCGGCAGCGCCAGGTAGAGGACCGCCGCGAGCGCCCCCACGAGGAGGACGTTCAGACGATACGCCCGCAGCTGTCGGACCGCGCTCGCCGTGGGGTCGATGAAGCGGGTGTACAGGTCCAGCGTGAAGTTGGAGGCGATCGTGTTGATCGTGCTGGAAAGCGTCGACATGCTCGCCGCGAGCACGCACACGACGACGAGGCTCGCGAGTTCGTTCCCCGCCGCCCCGAAGGCGAGTGTGACGAAGGCGTCCTCCGCCGCGAGGCCGGGGCCGTGGATCGTTCGGGCGACGATCCCGATGAGGGGCGGCGTCATGTACCAGATCGAAGCGATGACCCCGCCGTACAGGAACCCCCGCCGCGCCACATCCGCGCTCTTCGCCGCGAAGCCCCGTTGGATGAGCCCCTGGTAGGCGCCCGTGATCGCGAGGCCGATGACGACCCACGCCAGCACCTGCGTGACGCCCGCCCGCCCGAAGATGTCGATCAGCACCGGATCGAGGCTCGCGCTCAGCTCGCCGAGTCCTCCAGCCGCGGCCAGCCCCGCCGCCAGCACCGCGATCGAACCAGCCAAGATGATGAAGAACTGGATCGCGTCCGTGGCCATCACCGCCCACATGCCGCCCAAGAACACATAGACGGATGTGACGCCAACCCACAGGACGAGCGACTCGGCCACCGAGATGCCGAGGACCGCCGTGGTGACGAGCGTCAGCGCGCCGATCGTCCCCGCCGTCACCCCCATGTCCCGCAGGATGACGAGAAGTAGAGAGACGATCCGGTGGCGCGGACCGAAGCAGCAGCCGAACAGTTCCGGGATCGTGATGACGCCTGTCTCCCAGAGGCGCGGGATGATGAAGTACGCGATCCAGATCGTCCCCAGCATGAAGGAGCCGCCGCTCCAGTACGCGTCGAGGCCGAAGTCCGCGCCGAGCGCCGAAATCCCAATCAGGGTGGTCCCGTTGATCCAGGTGGCGGCGACCGAAAACGCGATGAGCCACACGCCGGAATGGCGCCCCGCCACCGCCATGTCCTCGGCGGAGCGCACCCGCCGCCGGAACCACGCGCCGACGCCCAGCATGAGGGCGAGGTAGACCCCGATGAGCCACCACGAAAGCCGGATCTCCTCTATCCCCTCCATCCCCGGCTATCCCCCCAGCAGCCAGCCCCAGAGCCCGATGTAGCCGAAGCCCAGGAGCACGAGGAGGAGCAGTGCGAGCCACGGGTTGAGGCGCGGGAGCGCGATCCGATCCATCCGGGCCGGATCGGGACGATCCGCAGTCGCGCGATCGGCGGGGAGTCGGTCTCGCCCGCTCACGGGGCGCGTCCCGGGGAGATCAGGAGGTTCCCGGACTCGTCCACTCCGGCGCGATATCCTTCGTGGAGGAGAGTCGTGGAGTCGACCTCTTCGATGATCGCGGGGCCCGCGACATGGTGGCCCGCCCGCAGCCGCGCCCGATCATAGATCGCGGTCTCGACGAAGCCGGCGGCGTCGGCGAAGAACACCCGTCTCGTCCCCCGCAGAGCGTCCGAGACGCCCTCTCCGTTCGCGCCGATCTTCGAGAGCCGAGGCCGAGCGATCCGGCCGATCGCCGTGACGGTGAAGTTCACGAGTTCGACCGGTTCCTCGGGGTATCCGCGTCCGTAGATCCTCTCGTGCTCTCCGTGGAAGCGGCACACCGCGCCGACAAGCGCGCGGGCGTCCGTCCCATCGTCCGCTCCTTCACGGGGCAACGCGACGGGCACTTCCGACGACTGCCCGGCGTACCGCATTTCGATCCCGCGCCGGAACGCCATGTCCGCCGCGGCCACTCCCTCGCGCCGGAGCGTACGCCGACCCTCATTCTCCATCACTTCGAAGAGCGACCGGATTTGCCCGGGGTCCGCGGCACCGGCGGCCGTGACGCGCGTGCGCGAGAACTCGTGCCGGAGGTCCGTGACGAGGAGGCCCAGGGCGGACGCCGTCCCGGGACTCGGCGGGATCACAAGGACCGGAATCTGCATCTCCATGCACAGCCGGTTCGCGTGCAGCGGCCCGGCCCCGCCGAAGGCGACCATGGTCAACTCCCGCGGGTCGTTGCCCCGGCGCACGGTCACAAGCCGCAGTGCGTTGACCATCGTCGCGTTCGCGATCTCGATGATCCCGTTCGCCGCCTCGATCGGGGCCAGCCCGAGCGGTTCGGCGCAGCGCTCACGGATCCCCGCCGTAGCCGCGTCCACGTCGAGTTCCATCTCGCCGCCCAGAAAGTAGTCGGGGTTGAGCCGACCGAGCACGAGGTTGGCGTCCGTGATCGTGGGCTCGGTCCCGCCCCGTCCGTAGCAGATGGGTCCCGGGTCGGCGCCCGCGCTCCGGGGGCCCACGCGAAGCCCCCCTCCGGGGTCCACCCAGGCGCGGCTTCCCCCACCGGCCCCTACTTCCACGAGGTCGATGACCGGCGTGCGGATCGGGTAGCCGGAGGCGCGTGTCATCCCCTGCCCTGGCTGGGCCTGGGCGCCAACCTCGTATTCCTTCGTGACTCGCGGTCGGCCGTCGAGGACCGCGCCGGCCTTGGCCGTCGTTCCTCCCATGTCAAACGAAATCAGGTCTGTGTGGCCGAGTTGGCCCGCGATAAAGTTGGCGGAGACGACGCCGGCCGCCGGACCCGACTCGACCATGAACACCGGCTTGCTGGCCGCCTGTGCCGCGGTCAGCACCCCGCCGTTCGACTGCATGACGAGAAGCTCCGCTTGGAGACCGGCCCGCTTCAGCCCCGCCTCGATTCCGGCGAGATACCGAGCCACCACCGGGACGATGCAGGCGTTGATCACGCACGTGCTGGCCCGGAAATACTCCCGGAACTCCGGGCAGACGGTGGATGAGAGCGAGATGAGGAGGTCGGAGTCCTCTTCCCGCAGGATCTCCGCCACGCGTGCCTCGTGGACCGGGTTCGCGTAGCCGTGCAGGAGACATACGGCGACGGACCGGACAGCTCGCGCCCGCAGCGCCGCGGCGATCTCCCGGACGGCGTCCTCATCGAGGGGCTTGAGCACGCCACCCTCCGCGTCCAGCCGCTCCGGAACCTCGTAGCACAGGTCGCGCGGGACGAGCGGGCGGGACTTCTCGAAGTGGACGTCGTAGAGGGAAGGCCTCACCTGGCGGGCGATTTCGAGCATGTCTCCGAAGCCCTCGGTGGTCACGAAGGCCGTCTTCGGCGTTTTCCCCTCGATGAGCGAGTTGGTGGCGACAGTCGTGCCGTGGACCAGGCGCGAGATGGTACCGGGATCGACCGCCCTCCCCTCGAGGACACGCTCCACCGCCGCCATGAACCCGATGGAGGGATCCGCGGGCGTGGAAGGAACTTTCGCCGTATCGATGCGCCCCGTCTCCTCACAGATCAGCACCGCGTCCGTGAAGGTGCCGCCCACATCTATTCCGAGGTGGAACTGGTTGCCCGTCATCGCGCCTCCAACGTTCGACGCGGGCGTTTCCCGTGACAAGGCACCGCCGGCCGCGACCGGGTGCGCCGCCGCCCCACCGCGTCTGGACGTTGCGGTTGCCGTGCGTAGGTTGGGAATTGCGGGGCGATGTCGCGGATCGCCCTCTCTCACTCCCACCGGAGGAGGCCACATGGACCGCAGATCGTTCGTTCGAGCCGGGCTGGCGGGAGCGGGGATGGCCGGACTCGGCGCCGCGTTCGAGCCGGAGAGGCTGGCCGCAAGCGCCGAAGCGTCGGCGGGCGGGCGCTCGGCAGAGAACGATGGGGACGTCGTCATCGTGAAGGACGTGCCGGTCCCCATGCGCGACGGCCTCGAACTCATGACGGATTTCTATCTGCCGGCGGAGGACGGCCTCCCGCTGGAGGAACGGCTCCCCGCCGTCCTCGCGCGGACTCCATACGACAAGATGCGCCCGATCTCGATCGAGCACGCGATGTTCTTTGCGCGGAACGGGTATGTCTCCGTCGTCCAAGACTGCCGCGGGAGGTTCAACTCACCGGGGGATTTCTTCCCGTTCGTTCAAGAGCCGGAGGACGGCTACGACACGGTCGAATGGGTCGCGCGGCACCCCTCCTGCGACGGCCAGGTGGGCACGTACGGCGTCTCGTACCAAGCGTGGGTCCAGTTCGAGACCGCGACGCTGAACCCGCCCAGCCTCAAGACGATGATCCCGTATCAGGGACCGACGAACGCCTACACCTACAGCATGAAGGGCGGCGGGGCGCTCCACCTGGGACTCCTACAGTGGATCCTGTCGGTCGCGTCGAACGGGAACGAGGCGCGGGCGAATGCGCAGATCACCGAAGCCATCGACGAGATGCGCACGGGCCAGAAGTTCCTCGACTGGGCGTCGCGCATCCCGTGGCGCCGCGGGGAGACGCCCCTCAGCCTTGCGCCCACCTACGAGGAGGCGGCACACCAGCTCTATTTCAACAACTACGACTACGGCGACTTCTGGCGGCAACGGGGTCTGGGCATGGACGAGCACTTCGAGTCGTTCCCGGACATGCCGATCCTGTGGGTCGTGGGCTGGTTCGACTGGTATCCTCGCACGATCAGCGACGGCTACCAGGCGATGGTGCGCATGGGGCGGGAGAACCAGCACATCCTCATCGGCCCGTGGACGCACAACAACTTCGCGTCGTCGATCGGGGAGGTGAACTTCGGGACCGCGGGTGCCCGGATCGTCACCTACGACGACTACCTGAACCTCGAGCTGCGCTGGTTCGACCGCTGGCTAAAGGGCGACGAGAGCGCCGACGTGTGGGCGCACGCGAAGTACTTCATCATGGGCGGGGGGGACGGCCGGAAGGCCGAGAACGGCAGCATCAACCAAGGCGGCGAGTGGCGCTACGAGGAGAGCTGGCCTCCGGTTGCGGCTCGGCCCACCGCATTCCATCTCCACGAGGGAGGCGCGCTCGCCCCCGAGGCGCCCACCGCCCGAGAATCTTCAACGACCTACACGTACGACCCGCGGGATACGGTCTCGAGCAATGGCCGCTGCATCGTGGCGTACGGGCCCGCGCTCGAGTTCGGATTCCAGGGGATGGGCCCGCGCGATCAGATCGAGATGGAGACGTTGCCGGGCCACGGGATCCCGGGCATGCCGATCGCGTCCCGCCCGGACGTTCTTGTGTTCCAGACCGACCCGCTCCCCGACGACCTGACGATTGCCGGAGACATCACGGCGGTTCTCTTCATTTCATCCGACGCGCCGGACACGGACTTCTACGTGAAGCTGCTCGATGTCCACCCGACGAGCCCGGACTATCCGAGCGGTTACGCCTTCCCGGTCTCCGAGGGGATCCTCCGCGCCCGCTACCGCGACGGTTTCGAGCAGCCGGTGCTCATGGAGGAGGGAGAGGTCTACCGCCTCCGGTTCCCGCTCGAACCCTCGGCGAACCGCTTCAAGGCGGGACACCGCATCCGGGTCGACGTCTACAGCAGCAGCTTCCCCAACTTCGACATCAACCGGAACACGGGGAATCCGCGCGACCGGAGGTGGCGGGTGGCGAACAACACGGTGTACCACGAGGCGCCTCGCGCCTCCCACCTGACGCTGCCACTGCTGCCCTGACGCTGCTGCCCCGACGCTGCTGCCCCGACGCTGCTGCCCCGACGCCGGCCAAAACCACAACTGAACACCCCGGATCCGAGGCGTCGCGTCCGATTGGCCAGCTCCGGACCCGGCGGTACTACCGGCTCGGCGTTTGGGCGGCCCAGTCGAGGGCGATCGGGTTCGTGGGGAGCGCCTCGGCGTCGACGATCCGGCCGCCCTTGATGACCATCGAGAGGCGGCGGATGTTCGCGATATCGTCGAGCGGATCCGCGTCGAGGACGACGATGTCGGCCGCCTTCCCCGCCTCCAGCGTACCGTACTCGTCGAGCGCCTTGCTCGCGATGGCGCCGTTTTTGGTGGCCGCGGTGATCGCCTCCAAGGGCGTCATCCCAAGCTCAACCAGTCCCTCGATCGCGAAGATCGTCCCTAGGCCGGGCAACTGGTGCTCCATGTTCTCGGGTTCCTCGCGCAGGAAGTCCGCCGCCACGCCGCCGCGACCGAACAGCGTGTTGTCCGTGCCGACGGTGACGATGCAGCCCGCCTCGATCAGCTTCTTCGCGTTCGTGCGCTTCGTTGTCCACCGTCCCTCCATCACGGACCCCGGCTGCGGAAGGCCGGTGTCCTGCACGCGGCGTCGGATCTCGGCGCTCGTCGGGGGGATGCGCCGCCGGCGCTCCCGGGCATCGGCTTCGGCGAGTGCCTCGCGCGCGCGCTCCATGTTGCGGATGTGGAACTGCCAGCTCGGGCCGGTGAACTGGTTGACGAGCATCGAGCACACGATCCCGCGCTCCACGATCATGTCGACGAGTTCATCGGTGATCGTGCGGTTCCCGACGTTGTCCGGGTGCTGGATGAGGTCGATGCCGGCGAGGATGGAGAGGCGAAGGCCCTCAAGGCTCGTGGCATGCGTCTCGACCACGAGGCCGCGCTTGTGCGTCTCCTCCACGATCACCCGCTGGGCGCGCGGCGAGAACGAGATCCCCGCCGGATAGTTGAAGTGGTGTGTGGCGCCGTATTTGATGAAGTCCGGCCCGTGATCGAGGTAGGCGTTGATCGCGACCCGCAGCTCGTCGGGCGTCATATGCATCATTTCCTCGCCGCTTCCGAGCGTGATCTCATCGTTCATCCGCTCGGCGAAGAAGCTGATCTCCGACTCGGGGAGGCCGGCGAACGTCTCGGAGGCGGGGCCGCCCCAACCCACGATGTTGCCGGCGAGATAGGTGCGCGGGCCGACCGTCTCGCCGGAGTCGATCTTGTCCTTGACCCGCTGCATCGGACGCAGGACGCCGTAGCTGTCCCTCACGGTCGTCACGCCGTGCTTGAGGTGGAGCTGGAGCCCTTGGAGGATGAGCTGCTCGTGGTGCGCCCAGTAGGCCGCGTGCTCCTCCACCCGCGCGCCGCGGCCGAAGGCGAGCGACATGTGGACGTTGGTGTCCACGAAGCCCGGCGTGACGAACTTGCCCCTTCCATCGATGACCTCGACGCCCGCAGGGAGGGAGACGCCGCCCCTCGGACCCGCGGCGGCGATCCGACCACCCTCGATGACGATCGTCCCATCGACGATGGGGGCACCGCCGTGTCCATCGATGATCGTCGCCCCGACGATGGCGAGCGGCGCGGGAGCTTCCTGCGCGGTTGCCGGACCCGGCCGGGAGAGGAGGGAGAGAAAAGCGACCGTCGCGACAACCGATCGTGAGGCCATGGTCCCGACTCCGGAGAAGGACAACGAAACCCATGTGCTGCGATGTGAAGAAATCGGGGCGGCGAGATTCGAACTCGCGACCTCCTGAACCCCATTCAGGCGCGCTACCGGGCTGCGCCACGCCCCGATGTGGACGGTGAAGCTAGCCCATCCCGCGATCCGGTCAAGCGCGTGGGCGCTCACCTGCCGGATCACCTGAGGGGCATCGGGATCCATGCTTTGCGTTCGCCGGCGGTATAGGTTTCTGGCGTTCACGTTATCACATCCATATATTTGGATTTGTGGATACGATGACGGGGGCCGGCACCGCTCCGACGCGGGATCTGCTCTCCCGCTTCGACTCTCTCGGGGACGAGAGCCGACTCCGGATTCTCACTCTGCTGGATCGGAACGAGTTCACCGTGTCGGAACTGGTCAGCGTGCTGCAACTGCCGCAGTCCACGGCTTCGCGGCACCTCCGGGTGCTCGCCGACGACGGCTGGGTGCGCCGGCGACAGGAGGGAAAGACCCGGTTCTACCGCATGGAGAGCGCGCTCGACCCCGCGGCCCGGGAGTTGTGGCAGGTCACGGTCGGGACGCTCGCGGGCGCCCGCTGGATCGTGGACGACGCGGAGCGGGCGCGGAGCGTGCTGGCCGAACGGCGAGAGCGCGCCGTTGCCTTCTTCTCGGAGTCGGCGGCGGAATGGGATGCCGTGCGGGATGATCTGTACGGGACGGACGCGCGGTTCGCGGCGCTGTTCGGTCTGCTCGATCCGGAGTGGGTCGTCGGAGACCTCGGCACGGGCACCGGGACGCTCGCGAACCTAGTCGCGCCCTTCGTGAGGCGGGTCATCGCGGTCGACCGGTCGCCGGAGATGTTGGCCGCGGCCGCCGTTCGGCTGGGCGAGCGCGACAATGTCGATGTTCGAGAGGGGGAACTGGAGTCGCTCCCAGTCGACGACGGGGAACTCGACCTCGCCGTGCTGATGCTCGTTCTCCACTTCACCGTGGAACCCCACCGAGTCCTGGCGGAGGCCGCGCGGGCCCTGGCTCCGGGCGGGAGGCTCGTCGTTCTCGACATGCGGGCGCACGAGAGGGAGCAGTACCGCGAAACCATGGGCCACCTGTGGCTCGGGTTCACGGAAGATCAGATGCGGGACTGGACGCGTCTCGCCGGCCTCGAAGCGTATCGTCACATTCCGCTCGCCCCCGAGCCGGAGGCTTCCGGGCCGGCGCTCTTCGCGGCCACCGCCGGGAAGGCTGCCTGAACACCAAGAGGTGCCTGAACACCGAGAGGCGCCTGAGCAACCGAGAGCTGCCTGAACACCGAAGGAGATAGACCATGGAAGGCGCCGTACTTCACGACGTGGCCGAGACCGCTCCTGGGACGGCTGCGGGCCGCCCCGCATTCAAGGTGGCGGATCCGAGTCTGGCGGAATGGGGCCGCAAGGAGATCCGCCTCGCCGAGCACGAGATGCCGGGGCTGATGTCGGTGCGGACGGAATACCGGGACGCGCAGCCGCTGGCGGGCCGGAAGGTCATGGGTTCGCTGCATATGACCGTGCAGACGGCCGTCCTCATCGAGACGCTGGCCGATCTGGGGGCGGACGTGCGCTGGGTCTCCTGCAACATCTTCTCGACCCAGGATCACGCTGCCGCGGCCGTCGCCGTGGGCCCAGACGGGACGCCCGACGAGCCGCGCGGCATTCCGGTCTTCGCGTGGAAGGGGGAGACGCTCGAGGAATACTGGTGGTGCACGGAGCAGGCGCTCCTGTGGCCGGACGGCTCGGGACCCGACCTCATCGTCGACGACGGGGGCGACGCGACGCTCCTCGTCCACCGCGGCCTCGAATTCGAACGGGCGGGGAGCATTCCGGCGTTCGATCCGGAGACGGAACCGGAGGAGTGGGGCGTGATCCTCGAGACGCTGCGCCGGATCGCGGCGAAGGATCCGGGACGGTGGGCTCGCACCGCGCCCGGCATTCAAGGCGTGTCGGAGGAGACGACGACCGGCGTACACCGCCTGTACGAGATGGCGAAGGCGGGGACGCTTCTCTTCCCCGCCATCAACGTCAACGACTCGGTGACGAAGTCCAAGTTCGACAACATCTACGGGTGCCGTCATTCGGTCATCGATGGACTCAACCGCGCCTCCGACGTCATGATCTCGGGCAAGACGGCCGTCGTGTGCGGGTACGGCGAGGTCGGGAAGGGGTGCGCGCAGGCGCTCAAGGGGCAGGGGGCGCACGTCGTCGTGACGGAGGTCGATCCGATCTGCGCCCTGCAGGCCGCGATGGAGGGCTTCCCCGTGCGCACGCTCGAGGATGTTGTGGAAACGGCGGACATCTTCATCACGGCCACCGGCAACCGGGACGTGGTCACCTTCGAGCACATGGCGCGCATGAAGGACAAGGCGATCGTCGGCAACATCGGCCACTTCGACAACGAGATCGACATGGCCGGGCTCAAGCGGCACGGCGTGGTCCGGAACCCGATCAAGCCGCGGTACGATGAGTTCGTGTTCGAGGACGGCCGCTCGGTGCTGATCCTGTCCGAGGGGCGGCTGCTCAACCTGGGGAACGCGACGGGACACCCGAGCTTCGTGATGAGCGCGAGCTTCACGAATCAGGTGCTGGCGCAGATCGAACTCGCGCGGAACCACCGGGCCTACGAGCGGCAGGTCTACATGCTTCCGAAGCATCTCGACGAGAAGGTCGCGCGGCTACACCTCGATCACTTGGGGGCGCGGCTGACGGAGCTGACGGAGGCGCAGGCAGAGTACATCGGCGTGCCGAAGGACGGTCCCTTCAAGCCGGACCACTACCGCTACTAGCGCTATCTCTGTTCGATCAGACGGCCGGACAGGTACTTGTGGATCACGCTCGACAGCAGGGTCTGGTACGGGATCCCCTCCTCGCGCGCCCGGGCGTGGGCAAGATCGAAGTCGCGTTCCGTGACCCTGAGGTTGACGCGACGGGTCTTCTTGAACGTGCTGCGAGCCGCCTGACGCGCGGTCATCATTTCGCCGTCAACGCCGGGGACGGGATCACACATTGTGTGCGTTTTGTCAACACCACCGGCCATCCCTCTCGGGTCACTGATTGCGTCGGACGGCTTTGATCGCGGGATGACGTTGCTTGGCATGTTCAGGGGCAATCCCGCCAACGCCCTTGGACGGCAGAGTACGAGGATTGGGAGCGTGAACGGTGCGCAGTTCGTGCGGCGAGCGAGGCGCTACGCACGGAAGGCGCACTTCGCTCGAAGCTGACGAGGCGGCGGAACAGTACGCCCGGCCAACATGACCAGGCTTCCGAATCGGGGCGCCCGGAGTTCGCTACGACCGCCTCCGGCGGCCCGCGTAATCCGGGGGGCGGCCTGGCGGACCGGGCGGGCGGAACAGTACGCCCGGCCAACATGACCAGGCTTCCGAATCGGGGCGCCCGGATTTGAACCGGGGACCTCTGCGTCCCGAACGCAGCGCTCTACCGGACTGAGCCACGCCCCGAGGGTGGTGTGGAGGTCGCGCGCGAGGCGCGGCGCCGGGCTCGCCGAAGCGGTCGGCGAGCCGGCGACGAAAAGCGGGTGACCGGATTCGAACCGGCGACCTCAACCTTGGCAAGGTTGCGCTCTACCGACTGAGCTACACCCGCGTGTCCTGCTCCCTCCAGCCTGCCTCCGCGGGGCCGGGGGGTCCCGCCAGAGCCACCGGTCGGATTTGAACCGACGACCGCCGCATTACGAATGCGGTGCTCTACCCCTGAGCTACGGTGGCGAGCCGCCGGCCGCTACCCCGTGCCGCCCTTGGCGGGAGTCTCGCCGGGGCTGCCGCGAGTCGACGCGACGGAAGTGGAGCCGGCGGGATTTGAACCCGCGACCTCTTGAGTGCGATTCAAGCGCTCTCCCAAACTGAGCTACGGCCCCTCGCTCGGTGCTCCCTTCGGAACGGGGCTGACGGGATTTGAACCCGCGACCTCCGGTGTGACAGACCGGCACTCTAACCAGACTGAGCTACAGCCCCCTGCAGCGGCGGTTCGATGGGGCCTACTGGACTCGAACCAGTGACCTCTACGATGTCAACGTAGCGCTCTAGCCATCTGAGCTAAGGCCCCCCCGAAGACACGACGAGCGGACCCCGGGTGGGAGCCCGCTCGGACGACACATGCTAAGGGGACGACCTGGATCGGTCAACCTCCACGGGCACCGGATCGACGGTCCCCGACGAAGGTTGCATCCACCGGAACGGGCTTTACCTTGTTCGCGACCCGCGCCTCCGACGGCGGAGGCGGGCGGGCGACCCACATCGTCGATTCCCCCTCAGAGAGGCGGATGAAGATAAGCTCTCGCGCGGCCGCGGGCGTCATCGCTGCGGCCCTCGGCGCCACCGCCTTGGCGCTGTACCGCCCTTCCACCGGCGAACTCGAGCTCGCGGCCGCGAGCCTCGATCCGTCCTCCTTCCTTCACGGGCAGGAAAACGCGGATCCGCAGGGCGAGGGCGAGACGGCCGCCGCGTCCGCCCAGTACGCCGACGAGCAGGGTCTCGCGACGATGCCCGCCCAGTGGCGCGCGATCTACGATCACGAGAACGCGAGTCGCGGACCCGAGCAGCCCATCCCGTTCAACCACCGCTTCCACGTCACGGACCTCCAGATCGACTGCATGTACTGCCATGTGGGGACGGAGCGGTCGGTGTCGGGCGTCGTTCCATCGCTCGATGTCTGCATGGGGTGCCACCGCATCGCCGGCACGGGGCTGCCTCCGGTTGAGGAGTTGCGAGGGTACGAATCGCGAGGCGAGCCCATCGAATGGGAGTGGGTGTACAAGCTGCCGGAGTTCGTGCAGTTCAGTCACAAGGCCCACGTGCGGAACCTCGAGTGCCAGGACTGCCACGGCCCGGTCGAGGAGATGGACCGGGTCTACCAGTGGGCGCCGCTCACGATGGGCTGGTGCCTTGAGTGTCACCGGCAGGCTCCCTCCGAGGGCGATCTCGCGACCGACCACACGTTGGCGCGGGACAACCCGCCGCCTCGGGCGCCGGCGCCCCGTCAACCGGAGGGGTTCTACCCGAGAGACATCGACACGGACTACGGCCGGACCCGGGCTCCCACGGATTGCGCGGCATGTCACTACTAAACGACGGCTGCGGCTGCGGCGGAAGCTGCTCGGGGGGCGCCGTCTCCGAAGCCGGCGCCCCCGACGGCGCCGCAGCGAACGGGACGGGCACTTCCCGCCGCCGCTTCCTGAAGGTGCTGGGGACTTCCGGGGCTGGTGCCGCGACGCTGGCGGCGTGCGGCCCGCCGGACTTCGGGGACAAGCTCATCCCCCGCCTCGTCGAGGAAGAGGGGATCACGCCGGGCGTTTCGGAGACGTACGCGACGCTGCTGCCGGACGCGGGGCCGGAGCCGGTCGCCGTCCATGCGCAGGTGCGGGACGGCCGCGTCCTCGGCCTGAGCCCCAACGATCGGTTCGGGGGAGGTACGAGCGGCCTTTCGTCGCTCACGCACTCGACGCTGCAGGACCTTTACGATCCCGATCGCGTGAGTCAGCCGCTCCAGCGGAATCCGGCGGAGGAGGAAGGGGCCCCTCCCTTCCGGTTCACGAGTTGGGAGGATGCGACGGCCGCGCTCACGGATGCGGTTCGCGTCGGCGGCGGGGTGCTCCTGACGGGCCGGGTCACGGGCACGACGGGCCGCTTCATCGCCGACTGGGCCCGCGTGATGGGGGTCGAACACATCGCGTGGGAGCCGTTCTCGAACCACGCGTTGGCGACCGGAACCGCGGACGTGAGCGGCGGCACCGGCACGCCGCGGTTCGATCTTTCGTCGGCTGATCGGATCACCTGCTTCGGGGCCGACTTCCTCGGCACGTGGCTCTCCCCGACGCAGATGTCGGCGGGTTTCGCGGCGGCGCGGGACATCGAGGCCCACCACCACGCCAAGTTCACATTCGTCGGACCCCGCCTTTCGCTGACGGGTGCCAACGCCGACGAATGGATCGAAGCGCGGGCCGGGACCGAAGGCACCGTGGCGCTGGCGGTCGCCAGCGTCGTTGCGGCTGCGAGGGGTGTCGCGCTTCCGGCCGGAATGTCCGGCGTGACGCCGGAGTCCGTGGCGGACGCCGCGGGGGTTTCCGCCGAGGCGATCCGGGCGCTCGGTGAGGAACTTGCCGCTGCGGAGAACGCGGTCGCGATCCCGCCCGGGCTCGAGTCGCAGGGAGCCGATGCCCGGCAGGCGCACCAGGCGGTTGCGGCGCTCAACGAGGTATTGGGCGCGGTAGGCCGCTCGGTCTTTCCAGGAGACGGCGCACCCGAGGGTACGACGGCAAGCTTCGCGGACGTGCAGGCGTTGATCGGGCGCATGCGGGCCGGCCAGCTGCGGACGCTCATCGTATCCGGGTGCAATCCCGCCTACGCGCTCCCCGCCGCCGCCGGCTTCCGCGAGGCGCTGGCCAACGTGGCGAACACCGTCGCGATCACCCCACACCTCGACGAGACGGCGGCGGCCTGCGGCTGGGTGCTCCCGTGCCACCACGCGCTCGAGTCGTGGTGCGACGCCGAACTGGCGGGCGGCGCGATGGCGCTCGGACAGCCCCTCATGCACCCGGTGTTCGACACGCGCCAGCGCGAGGATCTGCTGCTCGACGTCGCCAACGCGGCGGGACAGAGCGGCGGGTTCGGCGGGACGGACTACGCGACCGTGCTGCGGAACGCCTGGACCGAGCGGCTCGGCGGCCACGACGCATGGCTCGACGCGCTCCGGCGCGGCGGCGCCTCGGCGGCGGCATGGGCGGGCGACGATGGTGCGGGGACCGGTGGGGACGGTGGGGACGAGGCTCCCATGGGCGACGCCGTCGGCGGCTTCGCGCTCCCGCGGCCACCCTCCCGGACGCAACTCGTCGTCTACTCGACGGCCCAGTTCTACGATGGCCGGGGCGCGAACCGCTCCTGGATGCAGGAGCAACCCGACGCGATCACCAAGGTCGTGTGGAACTCATGGGTGGAGATGCACCCCGACATGGCGGACGAACTCGGCGTTGAACGCGGCGATCTCGTCCGCGTCGAGTCCGACCGAGGCGCCATCGAGGCGCCGGTCTACGTCTACCGCGGCATCCGTCCCGATACGGTGGCGATCCCGCTCGGACAGGGGCACACGGAATACGGCCGGTACGCGCGGAGCCGCGGCGTGAACCCGCTCGACCTCCTCGCGCCGAACGCGGACTCAGGCTCCGGCGCACTGGCGTACGCCGGAACGGAGGTCACCGTCACGGCCACCGGGGAGACGGCCCGGCTCGTCGTCACGCAGGGCTCCACCGACGACCTCGGCCGCGAAATCGTCCACGCCATGAACGTGGAGGACGCGCTGCACGAGATCGAGGAACACGAGATCGACCTCATCGAGATGGTCGAGGCCGCTTGGGACTCCGATCCGAACAGCCCGTACCGCTGGGGCATGGTCATCGACCTCAACGCCTGTACGGGCTGCGGCGCCTGCGTGACCTCCTGCTACTCGGAGAACAACATCCCCACCGTGGGCGAGGATCAGGCCGCGCTGGGGCGGGAGATGTCGTGGATGCGGATCCACCGCTTCGAGGAGGAGACGGACGACGGCGGGTTCCAGACCGTGCAGCAGCCGATGCTCTGCCAGCACTGCGGCGACGCGCCCTGCGAGCCCGTGTGTCCGGTCTACGCGACGTACCACAGCCCCGAGGGGCTGAACGTTCAGGTCTACAACCGCTGCGTCGGCACGCGGTATTGCGCCAACAACTGCCCCTACAAGGTCCGGCGCTTCAACTGGTTCAACCACGACGCGCGAGGCCGCGGCGACGGGGGGGCCTTCGCCTGGCCGCTGAATCTCCAGCTCAACCCGGACATCACCGTTCGCGAAGTAGGGGTGATGGAGAAGTGCACGATGTGCGTGCACCGGATCAACAAGGCCAAGATCGACGCCAAGGAGGAGGGGCGGACGGTAATGGACGGCGAGGTGATGACCGCCTGCCAGTCCAGTTGTCCGACGAACGCGATCACCTTTGGCAACCTCAAGGATCCCGAGAGCGAGGTCTCCCTCAAGGCCAAGAGTGCCCGCGGCTACCACGCGTTCGGAGAACTCGGAGTGCGTCCCGCGATCACCTACCTCGAAGACGTCACGCACCGGCACATGGCGGCCGGCGGACACGGCGAACCGGCCGCGGCCGGGGAAGGCGAAGAGGCGCACTGATGGCGACCGCGGAGGCGAACGTGCCCGCCCCCCCGACGCTGGCAGACGCGAACCGCGACATCACGCGGCCCATCGCGATGCCCGAGAAGCGCTTCTTTCTCGTGCTCGGGGTCGCGGGCGCGGGTCTCGCCCTCATGTTCGGGGCCTGGTTCTACCAGATCGGGGCCGGCATCGGCGTCGCGGGCATCACGCACCCGGTGTTCTGGGGCGTCTACATCACGACCTTCGTCTTCTGGGTCGGGATCGCCCACTCCGGGACGCTGATTTCGGCGATCCTCTACCTCTTCCGTTCCGGCTGGCGCACGACGATCAACCGCACCGCAGAGGCGATGACGATCTTCGCGGTGATGACGGCGGGGCTCTTCCCCCTCATCCACCTGGGTCGCGTCTGGTACTTCTACTACCTCATGCCGTACCCGTCGCAGCGGCAGATCTGGCCGGACTTCCGGTCTCCGCTCGTGATGGACGTGTTCGCGGTGTCGACCTACCTCACGATCTCCGCGCTGTTCTGGTATACCGGCCTCATCCCCGATTTCGCGATCCTGCGCGACCGGGCCAAGGGCTGGATGTACAAGATCTACGGCGCGTTCTCGCTCGGGTGGCAGGGGACGGTGAGCGAGTGGCGGCACTACCGTCGGATCTACCTCTACATGGCGGGGATCGCGACGCCGCTGGTGCTGTCGGTGCACTCCGTGGTTTCGTGGGACTTCGCCCTCTCGATCGTGCCGGGGTGGCACTCGACGATCTTCGCTCCGTACTTCGTGGCCGGGGCGATCTTCAGCGGGGTCGCCCTCGTGATCACGATCATGATCCCGCTGCGGTGGGCGTTCGGGCTCGAAGCGTACATCACGGAGAACCACTTCGAGAACATGGCGAAGCTGGTGCTCCTCACGTCGCTGATCGTCGGCTTCTCGTACGGGACGGAGTTCTTCCTCGCCTACTACTCGGCGGACCCGATCGAGATCGAGAGTTTCCGCTGGCGGGCGCTGGGGGCCTACGCGCTTCCCTTCTGGGTCATGGTGTTCTGCAACGTGATCGTGCCGCAGGCGCTGTGGTTCAAGAAGGTCCGCACCAGCCTGCCGGCTCTGTTCGCGCTCACGATCTTCGTCAACATCGGGATGTGGTACGAGCGCTTCGTCATCATCGTCACATCGCTCGCCCACGAGTACGAGCCGGGCGGATGGGGCCTGTACACGCCGAGTTGGGTGGAGATGTCGATTCTCGTCGGCAGCTTCTGCTGGTTCTTTTTCTGGTTCCTGCTCTTCTCGCGCAGCCTGCCGGTGATCTCGATCGCCGAAGTGAAGGAACATCTCGCGCACGAGCACTCACACGGCGGCAACGGGGATGACCATGAGTAGCGGCATCCTCGGGCAGTACGACTCGCTGCACGGCACGCTCGACGCGATCGCGCGGCTGCGGGAGGCGGGGCACCGCGACATCGAGGTCTTCTCGCCGATTCCGTCGCCGGAGATCGAGGAGGCGATGGACATTCATTCCTCGCCGGTGCGCGTGTGGGCGCTGACGGGCGCGATCACCGGGTGTACGCTCGGGGTGCTGCTCACGGCGGGCACGTCGCTGGCCTACCCGCTCGTCACGCAGGGCAAGCCGCTCGTGTCGCTGCCTCCGTTCGTCGTGTTCATGTTCGAACTCACGGTGCTGCTCACCGGAATCTTCGGGTTGGTGGCGCTGCTCGTGCACACGAAGCGGCCCGTGATCAACCTCGACCTGGCGTATCGGACCTCCTTTTCGGTCGACCGCTGGGGCATCTTCGTCCCGGCCAACGGCGAGGGGCGCGCCACGGCCGAGGCACTGGTGCGGGAGACCGCCGCGGTGGAAGTGGAGGTGCAGGGATGACCGCCCGGGCCGCGGCCACCGTGCTCCTCGCCGCCCTCGCGCTGGGCGGCTGCGACGACCAGATCAAGCATCTGGAGCAGCGGACGCCGTTCTTCAACACGATGTCGTGGCAGCCCTCGGTCGAGACCTTCGAGGAGCGGGCGCCGCTGCCGGTGCCCGGCACAATGCCGATCGACGGCGAGCGCACGTACGACTTGATGGCGGCCGACTCCATGCTGGTCAGCCCGATCTCCGGCACGGAGGCCGACTTGGAGCGGGGGGCGGAGCTGTACAGCCAGTTCTGCACCCCGTGCCACGGCGTGACGGGGACGGGCGACGGCTCCGTAGTGGGACAGAACCGGATTCCGGACATCCCGCTCCTCAACATCCGCGGCGAACTCACGCGCGGATACACGGACGGTTACATCTGGGGCATGATCGCGAACGGGCGCGGGCTGATGCCGCCCTACCGGCGCATCCCGGCCATGGATCGCTGGTATCTGGTCGCGTACGTGCGGCAACTGCAGGCCGAGGCGCTGGCCGAGGAAGCGGCGGAAGCGGAAGCGGCGGAAGCGGAAGCGGCGGAAGCGGCGGCGGCGGAGTCCGAGGGGAACGAGACGCCCGGGACGGGAGGAGCCCCGTGAGCGGCGGCGGCGACCGTCCGACGCTCGCCACGGGAGAGGCGCTGAAGACGATCAGCGGCCGTATTCCGATGGCATGGCTTGCCGTATGGCTGGCGGCGGTCGCGATCGGGGCCGTGGGATTTGCGACTACGGTCGGCGGTGACGCGCAGCGCGCCTGGATGAGCGTGTGGTCGAACTTCCTCTTCTGGACGGCGATCTCGATGGCGGGGGTCGTCTTCGGGGCCGTTCTCCAAGTCGCGAAGGGGCACTGGGGCAAGAGTTTCCGCCGGCTGGCCGAGGCGGCGGGCGCCTTCCTTCCCATCTCATTCGCCCTCTTCTTCGCGCTCCGGCTGGGCGCCGAACACGTCTTCCCGTGGCTCGGACCCGTGGAGACGGAACACCTGAACTTCGACTGGCTGACGCTCGAGGGCGTATTCCTGCGGAACGGGGTTCTGCTCGCGGTGCTCTATCTGCTCGGCTTCGCGTGGCTCTTCTACTCGATCCGCGCCGACGCGCCGCTGGTCGCCGCCGAGAGCCGGGGCTGGCGAAAAACGGTCGTTTCGCTATTCGCGCGAGGCTGGCGCGGAGACGAGGTGGAGGTCGAGCGCTGCCGGAGCCGCATCGGGCGGCTGTCCGCCGTGCTGATCCTGAGTTGGGCCGTCATCTTCTCGCTCCTGGCGTTCGACTTCGGGATGTCGCTGACGCCGGGCTTCATGAGCATGGTGTGGGGGCCGTACTACTTCATCGGCGGTTGGCTCGGCATGCTCGCGCTCGTCGCGATCATGGCCCACCGCTACAACGGACGGGCCGACGGGATCCGGCTGTGGGGGAAGTACGATTTCCACGATCTCGGCAAGCTGACTTTCGCCTTCGTGGCGTTCTGGACCTACCTCTGGTTCGCCCAGTATCTCGTGATCTGGTACGGCAATATCCCGCGCGAGACGAACTTCTTCATGCCGCGTTCGACCGGCGGCTTCGGACGCATGTTCTGGCTCCAGATGGTGCTCATCTTCGCCCTCCCGTTCCCCTTCCTCCTGGGGCGGAGTCCGAAGATGAGTTCGCGCTGGCTGGCGTTCGTGGGTCTGCTGATCCTTATCGGCTTCTGGGTCGAGCGCTGGAACATGGTGGCGCCGTCGATCTGGCACGGGGAAGGGCTGCCGCTCGGCGTGCCGGAAGCGATGATCTCGGTTGGTTTCGTGGGCCTGTTCGCCCTCGCGTACGGCACCTTTGCGACGACCTTCCCGAAGGTTCCGATGCGCGAGACGATCGCGCTGGGCAGTCCCGGGCGCGGCCCGTAGGCGACCGCCGATTCCCGCCCGACGGACGAGAGGGGTGCCCCGACCGGCCTCCGGCGTCTACTTTCAACGTTGGCCGTATGATGTGACGGCGTGGACCATGCCGACGTGGCGTGGCCTCGTGCCGCGAAGTTCTTGACCGAGGCGGTTTGGATGGAGCTTTCCGACAACTACGAGCAGCTGCTGCAGCGAACGACCGCGACGGTCGAGAAGTACCGTGAGGGGGCCGAGGAGCTAAGGGTGAAGCTCCGCGAGGCCCGCGCCGGCCGAAAGGTTCAGATCATGGCCATGATCGACCGGCTGGAGCGCAAATACGACGGGGCAAAGACGCGCCTCGAGGAGCTTTCGAACTCCGAGGAGGGTGGCAACAGCCAAGCGCTCGGCGTCCTCCACCAGAAGGTGGTCTCCGAACTCTCGGACATGAAGCGCACGATCCAGACCCGGATCCGCTGACCCCGCGCTTCCAGGCTCGCCCCTGCAATTCGACGAGTTTTGCGCCCGAGGATCGGGTGCTCTCCCTGTGGTATTGCGATCTGTTGCAGATCGTAATACGATCCGCGCATGAAGCTGCTCTCCGTGAAGCTCCCGGCCGCCATGGATGCGGCGCTTACCAGAGAGGCTCGGCGACGCAACGTCAGCCGCTCCGCCTTGGTGCGCGAGATTCTTGGGGAAGCACTCGGTCGCGAATCGGTCTCGGAGCCGCCGAGTTGCCTCGAACTTGCCGGGGATCTCACCGGGTGCTTCGATAGCGGTCGTTCCGATGCGGCGACGGACCGGCTCTTGTTCGAAGAGGCCGCGCTCATCGACGCCGATTACGTTGCCGCCGACCGTCGTCGTTGACACAGGCCCCCTCGTCGCCCTGTTCGACCGCGGCGAGGCACGTCACGCTTGGGCGCGACGTCAGTTCGATACTCTGAAGGCGCCGCTGATTACCTGCGACGCGGTCCTGTCCGAGACTTCGTACATCCTCCGCCGCCTCGGTGCCGACCCAAGCTTGCCCGTGCAACTCGTCGGGCAGGGCGTCCTGCGCGTTGCACCGCTCTTCGATTTGACCGCCGATACGCTGGCCGTAGGCCGGTTGATGCGACGCTATGCGGACGTTCCGATGGCGTTTGCCGACGCGTGCCTCGTGAGGATCGTCGAGTCACGGGAGCACGCGTCGGTCATGACGCTCGATTCCGACTTCCGCATCTACCGGCAGCGCGGGCGGCGGGTCATCCCGTTACTCATGCCCGCCGAGCCGTGAGGAACGGAGTGCCGGTCAGGCGGCGTCGCTGGCGGTGTCGGGCAGCGGGACTCCCAGCACATGTCCCTCGAGCCTGGCCACGGCGAGGCGGGTCTTGGTCAGCTCCGCCGCGACCGCGTCGATCCGGTCGCCGAGTTCGATTCGTACACCGGCGATCTCGCCACGAAGCTCAACGCGACAATCCTTGATGTCACCCCGAAGCTCGTCGCGAAGGCTCGTCATTCCTTCCCGAAGACCCGCGACGTCGGCCCGAAGTTCGTCGCGCACGCCCGCGATGTCGCCCCGAAGTTCGTCGCGCACGCCCGCGATGTCGGCCCGAAGCTCGTCGCGAAGGCTCGTCATTCCTTCCCGAAGACCCGCGACGTCGGCCCGAAGTTTGTCGCGCACACCCGCGACCTCGCCCCGAAGTTCGTCGCGAAAACCCGTCATGTCGGCCCGAAGCTCGTCGCGTACGCCCGCGATGTCGCCCCGAAGCTCATCGCGAAAACCGGTCATGTCGGCCCGAAGCTCGTCGCGCACGCCCTTGATATCGTTGCCAAGCTTTCGCGTGAGCTTGTACAACGTCGCGCCCACGCCGACGATGGCCACGAGTATTGTGGCGAGTCCGATGATCACGTCCAGCCCCATCTGCGAAGACTCCCGTTGGAGGTTCCGTTCGGCATCCGGCCCGAAACCGGCACCTTGCTCCCACAAACCTCCACATTCCTATCAAGGTGCTATCAAACGGCGGGCGCTTCAAGCCGGGGTCGGCACGCCAGCAGCCGCTTGGCGTGGCGATGGTGACGTCCGCGATGTCTTCGCCGGAGTGCGCCTCGAGCGTGTGCATGATGTTGATCGCCCGTCGTATTGCGACCGGTCGCGGATTCGTACTACGATCTTGCCATGACCGGAGCGGTTGATGCGCCGGTACGCGGCCGTTCCGGTCTCGTTCGCCAGCGCGCCGCTCATGCGGATCGTCAAGTCCTTGGAACTGAAGCGGCCTCGGTGAGGCCCGGCGGAAAGAAGGGGTTCATGAGAGACTCGCTGGTCCCGCGGCGCAGCTTCCTCCTGCTGGTAGCAGCTCTGTTTGCCTGCGCCAAGCCGTCCACCATGCCGTCGGATCTTTCGCCGAACCCCAGCCCAGCCGCAGATCCGGTCGCCATCGAGCAGGACTTTCGGGCGGAGGCCGCCGTGACCCGCGAGGGCCGCATGCAGCGGCTGGAAGATGCCGCCCTGCCGCTACTGCGGCACGGGACGGCGTTGTGCGGCGACGAAGTGCCGCATTACGGATTTCGGTACGCGTCGCTGGATGAGTACGAGGATGCTGCGGAGCGCGACGCGTACAGCAAGCTGTTCGGCGTGCTGCGGCAACCCACCGTCATCGGCGTCACCCGGGGCGGCGCCGCCGAGCGGGCTGGCCTCAGGCCCGGCGACGCGATCGTTGCATTGGACGGGAGGAGGGTCTCGCCCGCCGGGGCGGGCCTCGACGAGATTTTCCGCCGCCTCAGGTTTGGAATGGCGGGCCGGTCGGTGCTCGTGCGGCGAGGCGAAGCCGATGTGCCACTGGAGATCACCCCGGAGCCCGCGTGTGATTTCCCCTTGGAACTGTCGTCGAGCGGCGAGATCAACGCCGCCGCCTGGGGGCGCACGATCACGGTGAACACGGGCCTGATGCGCTTTATTGAATCGGACCGGTGGCTGCAGTTCGTCATCGCCCACGAGATGGCGCACAACACGATGCGCCACCTTGATCAGATGATCGAGCGAACCAAGCTCGACGAAATGCGCGGCTACGTGCGCGATGCGGTGGAGGAGGCGGCGGGCGGAGTTAAGCCGCTTGGCAAGTTCAGTCAAGACCAAGAGTGCGAGGCCGATTACGTCGGCATGTACTACCTCGCCCGGGCAGGCATCGACACGCACGGCGTGGCCGGCTTGTGGCGTCGCATGGCGGCAGAGAACCCCGACGGGATCCCGCGCCGCAGCAACGCAACGCACCCGTCGTACCCCGACCGGTTCCTGCATCTGGAAGCCGTGCACGACGAAATCGTGCGGAAGCTGGAGGCCGGCGACCTCCTGTTCCCCGCCGATTCCGTGGCCTGCCGCTACTAAACGCCTTCTTGGTCGACACGCCCCGCCGCTGGTCGGCTACGGCGCTCGGTGGCCGGCAGGATCCGGTCGGGGAAGGGGGTCGCCTTTCGAGTTTCGCCAAGCCTGGCGGAGGGGAGGTTCGTGAGTTGCGAGTGAGGGGAGTCACATCGCGACGCCGCGTCGCGGCCGCAGCGCTGTGGACCGTCGCGGTCGCCGGCGCGTGCGATCGGTCACCGCCACCGATTCACGAGACGTTGCACGCGAGAGCGCGAGACGGCGACGGAGAAGCCGTGGCTTGGCTGCGGACGGCCGCTGAGCGGGGTCACGCCGGTGCCCAGCGGAGCCTTGGCCTCCTGTACCTAGATGGCGGGGGAGTACCGGAGGACAAGGAAGCAGCGGCGTATTGGCTATGTGCGGCCGCTGGGCAAGGCGACCGAGCGGCGCTGGGGCGAATCGCCGCAGAGGCGGAGGCGGGCGACGCCGACATTCAAAGCGTGCTCGGCCTCATGCACGTACACGGTTACGGCGTGGCGCGGAGCACGGAGATGGCGGTGAGATGGTTCAAGGCCGCCGCGAACCAAGGGCATGGGGACGGCCAGTACAACCTCGCGCTCGCATATGCCGGCGGCCGGGGCGTCCCGACAAGCGTCTTGGGTGCCGTGATCCGGCTCAAAGCGGCGGCGCGCCAAGGACACCCCGGGGCCCGGAACGCGCTCGGTCTACGGTACCTCAACGGGGACGGCGTCGCGCAGGACGACGCCCAAGCCGTGCGCTGGTTCCGGGCCGCAGCGCAGCAGGGCCATGCGGGGGCACAGAACCACCTCGGCCAAGCGTATGCTTTGGGCTTTGGCGTGCTTCAGAGCGACGCAGAGGCCTTGGAGTGGTCCCTGGCGGCGGCGGAACAGGGCGACTCCGTCGCGCAATACAACGTGAGCTCTCTCTACCGCGGCGCGTACGGCAATACGGCCGAGGCTGTGCGATGGATGCGAACTGCCGCCGAGCGGGGCTACGCGGACGCGCAATTCTCCCTCGCCACCGACTACATCCTGAACGGAGCTGTCGGCCGACCGGATTACGCCTATGCGTGGCTGCATTTGGCCGCAGAACAGGGACACGAAGGGGCTTACCAACGCAGACAGCATCTGCGGGCGTTCATGACGCCCGAGGACATCTCACTGGCCGAGGAACTGAGCGTTCGGCTCGTGCCCGCCGACGCGGCGGGCCGAGCCGAACGCGCGGCGTGCGGACGGCCGTAATGGACCGGACGACGGGTGCTGCCGAAGTCGATAGCCCATTGGGTCGCCTGCGGTACGGAACGAGCTTCGGGTCTCGCGGCTGCGAGTCGCGGAGCGGGCCGGAGGGCCGATGTCGCTGCCGTGAAAGTCGGTATGGCTATCGTTGGCTTTCCCCTTACCGGGTCTGGAACGCGGCGGGCGCGGCCGGTCGTTCGCACAACGCCCGTAGCATTCGCACGGGGAGTTCGTCGGCTTGTATTTCGCGCCCGCATGGGCCAGCTGACGACCGTTTTGGTGCTCGGGGCCACGCTTGGGTTCACGCTCGCGTGCGATGCCGGTTTTGCCGCTCAGGAAGCGGGGGCTGATGCCGAACTCGGAACAGCGACCGTCGCCGGGACACCCGTCCGGATCACGTTCCTAGATGTCGGGCAGGCCGACGCGGTGCTCATCCAGGCACCGGCGGGTCAGACGGCCCTCTTGGACGCGGGCTTGCCTTCCCCGACGGCCGCACTCCGGGAGCGGGGAGTCACGGCGATCGACCTCCTCGTCGCGAGCCACGCCCATGCCGACCACATCGGCGGCATGACGGCCGTCCTAGAGGCCTTCCCGATCCGCTTCTACATGGACAACGGCATCCCGCACACGTCCATAATCTACCGGCGGTTGTTGGAGGCGCTCCAACCGAGGCCGGAGATCAAGTACCTGAACGCCGACTCCCGCACGATCACGCTTGGCGATGCCACGCTCGAAGTGCTCTCCGCCGCCCCCTTTCCGCCAAGTTCGGCCATCGCCGAGCTCGCTGTGGAAACTGCGACTGATTCCCTACCAGATGCTCCTGCCGATACCGCTCCTTGGATCGCGGCCGACGACCAGAACAACCGGTCCATCGGCCTCATCCTGCGTCTCGGCTCGTTTGCGGCCTTTTTCAGCGGCGACTCCGAGGTCGAGCAGCTGACGTGGCTGCTGCGGAAGGATGCCGTACCCGACATCACGCTCCTTAAGGCGCCACACCATGGGAGCCGCAACGGCGTCACCTTGGAGTACCTAGAGGTGGCACGCCCGGAGGTGGTGGTGATCTCCGTTGGCGACGGTAACGTATACGGCCACCCGCATCCCGAGGCGTTGGAGCTGTACGGCGCGTTCGCCGACGTGTATCGGACCGCCACGGCACCGTCACGGTCCTCGGATATCCAGACAGCCGCTACGAGGTCATTGCCTCCGAACCCACCGACCGCCAGGGAAGGTGAGCGGCCCAGAAAGGATCTATTATAGCTACGTCATCGACCGCCTCGAAGGGCTACGCGGCCGTGCTGATGCAAAACGTGACGGATGTCCCCGACTAGAACGTGCCTCGCTCCCGGCTCCCCCGCGCCGCCGCCGAGGGCGACGTTGTCTGCGTCGCGCTGTCGGCGGGCAGGCGGCCGAACTGGGACGTCGTCGCCATCGCGCCCGAAACTCTGGCAACTCCAGCTGGAGGACCCGAGATGAAAGCTTGATCGCCTTGGGGAAACGCGATCTCCGCGGCGACATCGCCTATGAAGTAGAGTGGAATACGACGAATCAGTCAACGCGGCGATAGAAGAAATACCTTTCGAGCAGCTGCATTCGATTCTTGTATACATCCTTGTCCGTTCCCGTATTGTCCTTGACTTCTACGTAGTACCGGCATCCTCGGGCACCCCAAGTTTCGGTACTGCTCGCCCCCAGACGATACAACGGGAGGGCCACCCTCGCGAAATCGGTCGAGGTGAGCTCGGAGTCCTCTTCAACCGCCCCTGCGACGGCCCTCGCGTCGGGATCTTGTGCCCACCGCTGTGGGGTGGCAACCGTAGTCATTCGAAAACCTACATCGGTGAGTGTCACTCGGAAGATGTATTCGGGGCGCCCGTCTGTGGACCAACACGGAGGCGGATCGATGCCCCCACCAGCTTTCAGTCGCTCGATCTCCTGCTCCCGGTACTCGGCCCGCTCGATCGCCTGATCTCGATCTCGTTCCGCTCGCTCCCGACCCCGCTCAGCCGAGGCGACGTTTTCTCGGAGGTCGTTGAGCAAGCTCACGTCCGCATTCCAGCGGCGTAGTTCCTGGCGCAGCGAATCTATGGTCGTGCCTCCCGAATACTCGCGTCGCAGTTCGCGAAGTTCACCCAATCGTTCGGCCACGGCGCGGCGCGCAGCCCGGAGACTGTCCTGCAGAACCCCTACACGTGCCGCACCCTCCATGATCGAATCGGCCTCCTGGGGCGACAGCCGCCCGTCACGACCCATCAGCTGACGTGCGGCATCGGACAGCCTGCGCTCGTTCTCAATTGTTGCCTTGTTTTCACGGGCCCGCGCTTCGGCCTCGTCGGCCCGCTCTTGAGCCGCGTCACGTTCGGCGCTCACCGCAGCGTGTTCCACCCGCAGCTCGGCTACCTCCCTGCCCAAGTCGCGTTCATCGTCCGAGTCCCCAGCGCTGCCGTTCGGGTTTGCGCTACGGCGAACGGCGCTCAGTTGCTCCATCGCCAGCTCCTCGCGCCGCCGAGCGGAATCCAACTCACGCCTTAATCGCAGCGTATCCTCGCGAAGACGAAGCGTTTGGGCGATCCAAACATCCGCGTCGGCAAACGACTCGCTTCCGCTTTCGGCAACCAGAGCGCGTATGATCTCAAGATCCACAAGAGCTTTATCTCGTTCCGCCTCGGCCTCATTTTGTCCGGCCCTAGCCACGGTCAGGAAGAACGCGGCCATCAAGAGCAGGATGAAGACAATGACGCTGAACAGCTCCGCCAGCGTCATACCGAGTGCGAGTCCTCGTCGATAATGCGTTTGTTCAGCCGGCAGCATGGTTCCGCCTTAGGAGTGTCGAGGGCGGCGGCGGAAGAACCTTCCCAGCATGGAAATGGCTCCTTTGGTACCGTGATTCGATCGACCGTCGACCCCGACACCACGCAGCAGTGAGGACAAGTCCCCGTCAAGCCGGTCGGCCATCCCGCGTCCCGCAGTGGAAACCGCAGTCAGTGACTTTCTGGCCTCGATCGTAGCCACACTTAGCAGGTGTACTTCGTTTTTCAACCCCGCGGCTAGCTCCGCAGTACTGCGGATGTCCTCGCCAACGGTCGACAGCAACTGTAGCGTCACACCCGCTCCCGTCGCGTCGTTGCCGAGGACGGAGAGGTGCCTCGTGAGTCCGTTGATCGCTTCCCGGAGGGATACCGTGGCACGTTCGATTTCTGCCTGAAGTCCGGCTATCAACGGGCCGGTGGTCGCGATATGCCTGACTCCCTCCTCTGCCTCCGCCGCCCCGCGACGCATGTCTCGGGCCATCGACTGTGTAGCCTCGACGACTTCACTCAACGCTCGGACCGCCTTCCTAGCGTTGGCACCGACATCCGGAAACCCGCCTCCGAACCTGTCCAGCGCCCCCGAAAGCTGCGCAAAGGAATCCGTGACGCGCCTAGAAGCGTCCGCCATGGCGGTCGTACCGACTTCCATATCGGATGTCGCATTAGAAGCTAATTCCCGTGTTCGTCCGGCCACCTCCGTCAGATCGTCGGCAACCCCCGCTGCATCGTCTGTCGTTTGCTTGAACGTCGCGATGATCGACCGCGTGGCCTCCTGAAAACCCCCGGCGAACCCAGTGAGGAGATCTACATGCGCCTCCAGTTGCTGGCGTAGGGATCCCACCTGGGTCCTGATCTTGCCGATTTCATTCACTAACAGATCGATTTCTGTTTTGGCCTCATCGCCAGACGCTTCCTTCGACATCGCGAACCACACACGTCCCGCAAGTCCTAAGATCGTCGTGGTCAATGCGACGCCAAAGTTGCGAATGATGCCGACGTTGTCGTTCTCGGTAGGCACCAGACCAAGCAAAGCGGAGAGCATGGCGCCGAATGTGAAGAGAAAGCCCAAATAGTAGATGCCGTCTCCCTTGGTGTCGGCAGACACATGTCGGTTTCTGTGAGCGGCAATGCCATGAAGCAGCATCGTCACGGAGAGAATGCTGGCCGGCCACCAAGGGCCGCTGTTCAGAAAGTGGCACACCGCAATCGTGATGCCCCCCGCGATCAGCGACGCCATCCAAGTCCTGCGGTGATCGTGTCGGCCCTCGGCCAGCCGTTCTGCCTCGCTCTTCATCCTTCGACGTCCACCCAGTTCGGGGTATCAGCACCCATGTCGAGGAAGTAATCGTCCCAGAACTGTCTCAGGTTCCGCCGCTGAATGCGACCGGTGCGGCCACGGCGAGCAAGCTGGTAGATGGTCACGCGCACGTTGCTCAGATTCACACGGAGAGAACGGAAACACGGCCGTCGCGAGAGGTCGAGAAAGCTCGTGTTCGCTGGGTTGCCGTAAACCGTCCAGCAATCGGAGTTCTGCGCCATATCGGACACAACCACTAGCCACCGCGGCGTCTCTGCATCGCGGGGAGGAAAGGCGCTGAGCACGGAGGTCTGGATCGCCTCGAGGATCGGCGATACGGTATCGCCGGGTTGCTGGAGCACCCCGCTCAAGCTCTGGCGAAACGTCTCTTGGTATTTGTCATACGCCTCCTCCATCATGCGGCGATTCACCGTCCACCGTCGGATCGGTGGGATACTGTCGAAGTGCACAGGTTTACACATGCGATGGTGCGGTATCGTGTCCTGGCGGCCGGCCTGCGCGACGGAGAACGTTTTGACTTCGGTCATCGCCGGCGCGTTGCGGTCCACTGCGCCCACGATCCGGCGCGCGACGAAACTCTGAGGCGTATTCAGAGGATCGGAAGGGTCGAGGAGGACCGCAGCCTGAGTCGGATAGTTTCGGTGCACGGGGCAGCCTTCCCCATCGAGTGCTGGCTCGCCGTTCAGGATCTGCGACGCAAAGATCGCCGCGACGACAACGAGCAAGCCGAACAAAATGTATGCGATCCGATTCTGCCGAGCCATCTCCTCCCGCTTGGACCTGCCTCTCGGTTTAGCCATGGAGCTTGGTGGTGCGCCTCATGTCGGTCATCATCTCCTTGTGGCATGCATCGAGACGGGCGGTCCGCGCGCGCTTGGCTTGCGTGGCGCTCTCCTTCGCCTCTTCGGCGTCCGCCGCCGTCCCCCAGTCGGGCTTCGGCGGCCGTTCCGGAACATCCCAAGGTGCCGTCCAAGGTTCCTCCCAATGATCCGGAGTCGCCGTTCTGAATTCCTCCGGCCTCGCCGCGATGTTGGCCCCGCGATACAACTGGATCGCCCCGGTACAGCTCACCTCAAGATCGTCTCGCCGGTTGCGGACTTGGTCCGCGAAGGTACAGACATCCCTATACGCGGCGATCAGGCGCTGACGGCGCGCTACCGGATCTTCGAAAGCCGCGTTCTGGTGCGCAACGCTGTCTCGATGCACGGCCTCCAACTCGGCCGTAGCGTCATCCTTCGCCACATCGAGCCAATTCTCCTTCTTCCGGCGCTCTCGCTCTCTCTTGCCGTACCCCGGATAGGGATCGTTCATGTGGAAGGTCCAATCCCAAATGGCGACCACGCACATGGCCAACCCTACAAGAAGAAGCAGGTAGGACTTGAAGCCGGACAGAAGAAAGGTAGAAGTGCGGAGCAGGCACAAGGCCTCCTGATCGGCCTCGGTGGGACCACTCACGCCGTCGTCGTCGATCCGGTAGCATTCCGCCTCGTAACCGGGATAATCCTCGGGGAGCGCGTCGCGATAGTGGGCCACGCCGAGGTTGAAGGCGAGCGCGAGGGGCACAACGGCGGCGAGCAAGCCGACCCAGCCGGCGAATCTGTGCAGCGAGAGACGATGTACAATCCGCCCGATCAGCAGTTTCCCAAGCAGACCGATCACCAGCACGTTACCGAGGCTGATGAGCACGGCTTGGCTAACTCCGGCGAAGGTTCCCCCTGGAAGCTGCTCTCCGAAGAAAAACCCGTTGATCAGCGTTTCCAACAGCACGATGACGCCGAGAATGCCCCACGAAAGCTTGGTGCTGTCCGGAATCTCCGGTGGGCGGGAGATCTCGTTTTCCTCTTTGAAGCGGTTCAACTCCTCGATCGCGCCTCTCGCCTCCTTCGCTTGGGTGCGAAGGTCTTCTCGGTGCCTGCCGTAGGTATTCCGGATCTCGGTACAGGCTTGGTCCACGTCCGCATCAAGCTGGCTCGGCGTGACGCGGCTGCCTTTACGGACCTCATCGAATGCCAATTGCTTCCGCCGGTACTCGTCCAGTAGTTCCGAGTAATAGCTATTGCAGTGCCCGAAGATCTCCGTCTCGACCGGATCGAGACCCGACTGGGTCGCCGGAGGTTCGCCGTCGTTGCCACGGTCGTGGCCCCGGTCTTCAATTTGGCACCTCTCTCTGAGGTGGTCCAGCGTCGGAAAGGGCTGGGAGCCAAGCATGTCACTCTCCGGCTACGGGGTGCGGGCAGGGAACGCGTGTTCAGTCTAACCTCAGGGCCGCGCGGAGCAAGTGCCGTTGGCGGCGGACGTGTTTGCCGAAGTAGCCCTCGGCCGGGCTGGCACGTTCGGGGCGGCCGATGTAGACCGGCTCGCGGCCGATGAGTTCTCGCATGTGCGGTCGCATGAACGTCCATGCCCCCATGTTCTCCGGTTCCTCCTGGACCCAACAGACTTCCGCCGTCTCAGGATACGGCGCAAGGGCCGCTCCGAGTTCCACGGCCGGGAAGGAATAGGGCTGCTCGACGCGCAGGATCGGAATCTCGTGCGCGGGGGAGGCCTCAGCGAGGAGATCGAAGTAGACCTTCCCGCTGCACACGATGACCCGGCCCACGCTTGACGGATCGGCCCGGAAGTCGGGGTCGGGGAGCACGGGGCGGAAGCCGCCGCCGGTGAGATCGCCGATCGTCGAGCGGGCGCGCGGGTGGCGCAGCAGGCTCTTCGGCGTCATCACGATCAGGGGACGGCAGGTTGCGCGCAGCGCCTGCCAGCGCAGTGCGTGGAAGTACTGAGCGGGCGTCGTGCAGTTCACGATGCGGATGTTGCCTTCCGCCGCGAGCTGCAGGAAACGCTCCAGCCGGGCGCTCGAGTGTTCCGGTCCCTGCCCCTCGTAGCCGTGCGGAAGGAGCAGGACGAGCCGCGACTCCAGACCCCACTTAGAGCGCCCCGAGACGATGAACTGGTCGATGATCGCCTGCCCCACGTTGGCGAAGTCGCCGAACTGCGCCTCCCACATGACGAGCGCGTTGGCCGCGATCGTGGAGAAGCCGTACTCGAAGCCGAGAGTGGCGACCTCGGACAGCGGGCTGTTCGCGATCCGGAACGCGGCCTGTCCCTCTTCGAGGTGCGCCATGGGCGTGTGCGGACGGCCGTCCCCGGCGTCGTGCAGCACGAGGTGGCGGTGGCTGAACGTGCCGCGTTCGGTGTCCTCGCCGGTGAGCCGCACCGGGACGCCCTCCGTGAGGAGGCCCGCCAGCGCGAGCGACTCGGCATGCCCCCAGTCGATCCCCCCGTCCAACGCCGCGCGACGCCGTTTCAACTGCCGTCCGAGCTTGTGGAAGGGCTCGAAATCGTCGGGCCAACAGTGGATCGCCTCGTTGAGTTCGCGCAGCCTCGCCTCCGGAAGGCCGGTCGGCCGCGGCGGTTCCGCGGGGTCCATTAGCCGTTTCGGGTCCGGCGCCACCCCCGTCTGTGCGTCCGCTTCCTTGTGCGCGGCGATCGCCCCCCTGGCCGCCTCGAGTTCCGCGTCCACATCCGCCGCCATGGCGTCGACCTCGTCGCGGGAGAGAAGCCCCCGCTCGACGACGACGGCCGCAAACCGCGCGCGCACCCGCGGGTGCGAGGCGATCCGCTCGTACATCATGGGCTGGGTGTACGAGGGTTCATCCCCTTCGTTGTGCCCGTAGCGCCGGTAGCCCACGAGGTCGATGACCAAGTCCTCTCCGAACTCGAACCGGTAGTCGACGGCGAGCCGCACCGCGGCCATGCACGCCTCGGGGTCGTCCGCGTTCACATGCACGACCGGTAGCCGGAAACCGAGCGCGAGGTCGCTCGCATACCGCGTCGAGCGGCTGTCGCCGGGCAGGGTGGTGAAGCCGAGCTGGTTGTTCGTGATGATGTGAAGCGTGCCGCCCGTCTCGTAGGCCCGCAGCCGACACAGGTTCAGCGTCTCCGCCACGACGCCCTGCCCCGCGAAGGAGGCGTCGCCGTGGATGAGGATGGGGAGGATGGCCGACGAGTCGGAGGCTTCGCCGGTGAAGCGCGCGGCCCGGGCCATGCCGAGGACGACGGGGTTCACGTGCTCGAGGTGGCTCGGGTTGGGTGCGAGCCGCACGTCCAGCTCGACCTCGTCCTCCGCGACTTGGGATCTGCCGCCCACGTGGTACTTGACGTCGCCGGATCCGTGCTCCGGGAGCGCGGTCATGATGCCGCGCGCGGCCTGCTCCTCGAACTCGGCCACGATCGACTCGTAGGACAGTCCCATGACGTGCGCCAGCACGTTCAGGCGTCCGCGGTGCGCCATTCCCACGAACACTTGCCGCGCCCCGCGCCGGCCCGCGCTCCCGATGATCCCCCGCATCATGGGCACCAGCATGTCGAGTCCCTCGACGGAGAACCGCTTCTTCCCGAGGTAGGTGCGGTGCAGGAAGCTCTCCAGCCCCTCCACGCGGGTCAGCCACTCGAGGCACGCCTTCGCGCGCACGCGGCTCATGAGCAGCCGGTGGCGGTGCGACTCGATGTAGTCCACGAGCCAGTCGCGCTGGGTCGGGTTCTCCATCTGGTCGAGTTCGTAGCCGATCGGGCCGCAGTAGATCTCCTCGAGGCGGTTGACGACTTCGGCGGCGTTGTCGCCCAGGTGCTTGAGCCAGACGGCGGAGGCGGGCACGCGCGCGAGTTCGTCGTGGCGGATGCCGTGGTATTCGGGTTGCAGGAGCGGGTGCCTCGGAGGCTCGGAGCCGAGCGGGTCGATGCGCGCCCCCAAGTGTCCGTACGCGCGGTACGCCTCGACGAGGGCCCCGGCGATCGCGGCGAGCCGCAGGTCCTCCGTCGCCACCACCTCCGCCTCGGCGGGCGTGCGGGCGGGCGGCGCCTCGGCGGGCGTGGGCGCAAGCGGCACCTCGATGACCGCTTCCGCCGATGGGTCCCAACCCGCCAGCGGGGGTGGGATCACACCCTGGTCGCGGAGCGTCCGTTCGACCAGCCCCTCGGCGTACCCCGCGTTGTAGCCGTCCGCGACCCAGCCGCGGCCCTCGGCCGAGCGGCTTCCGTCCTCGCTCACCGGGCGTCGCTCACCGGTCGTCGCTCCTCGCTCACCGGTCGTCGCTCCTCGCTCACCGGTCGTCGCTCACCCGGGCGTCGCTCACCCAGCAGCCCGTGGCTAGTGGTGGCCGTGGCCGTGGCCGTGTTCGACATCCTCGCCGCCCGCGGCGCCGGAAAGACTGCGGTGCACGGTGTCGAGCCAGCGTTCCGCCGAGATGAACCCGGCCCCCCAGTCCGCCCACTCCTCGGCGACGCCCTCGCCTTGAACCTGCTCGCTGCTCAGCCCCTCATCGATCTTGCCGCGAACCATCGCGATCGTCTCGGTGATCATGCGGTAATACGTCCGCAGGTCGTCCACGGAGGAGAGCGGGCCGTGTCCGGGGATGATGCTGATGTCGTCCGGCACGTTGTCCAGCACTTGCGCGATCCCGTTCGCGAGTCCCTCCACGCTCCCGCCGTTGTCGATGTCGACGAAGGGGAAGCGGCCGGAGAAGAAATCGTCGCCCATGTGGAGGACGTTCGAGCCGGTGAAGTAGATGAGCGCGTCGCCGTCCGTGTGTCCGTGCGGGATGTGGAACGCCCGGATCTCCTCGCCGTTGAAGTGGATGGAGACGGCGTCGTCGAAGGTGACGACGGGCAGGGCCACGTCGGGAGATCCACCCGCGGCCAGCCGCGTGCGCACGTTGGTGTGCGCGACGATCGTGGAGGCGTCCCCGAACTCGACGTTGCCGCCCGTGTGGTCGCCGTGGAAATGCGTGTTGATGAGGAACTGCGGCTCCGCGGCCTCCTCCGATTGCCCCACTTCCCGAAGCGCGGCACGGATCTTGTCCGCCAGCGGCGCGAACTGGTCGTCCACCATCACGACGCCGTCGGGACCCGAGGACACGCCGATGTTGCCACCGCTCCCAACCAGCATCCAAACGCTGCCGGCGACGTGCGTCGCTTCGATCTCGACGGCCGAGAAGTCACGCTGCGCGAAGACGGGGGTGGAGAGGAGACCGATGCAAAGGGCCGCGAGGAACAACGATCGAGCTTTCATGGAACGAAACTCCTGAATACGGGCGCCGTGTGGCGCCGGTCGCGTACCGCCGGGCGCCCGAAGATGGGGCAGGGCCCGGGCCAATGCCACCTTTCGTCTCGGCCGGGCCGAGGCGCCGCAACTCTTGACCACCCGACGATTCCGGAGGCACACTGCGCGAGATGCGCATCTATATCGTCTTTCTTCTTCTCTTCTCGATCAAGGTTGCGGGGAAGGTCTTCTGCCGGGTCCGGCTGGAGTGGCTCCGCGAAGCCGACGATCCTTGGGCGCGCCTGCGCGTGCTCGCCCTGCTCAACCACACGAGTCTCTTCGAACCCGTCTTCCTCGCCGCGGTGCCCAGCCGCGTACTCTGGCAACTCGCGACGCACGGTGTCGTGCCGATCGCGGACAAGACCGCGGCTCGACCCGTACTGGGGCGGCTCTTCCTGCTCATCGCCAAACACGTGGTGCCGGTGACGCGCGAGAAGGATGACACGTGGGAGGAGGTGCTCCGGCAGGTCCGGGATCCGGAGGCCGTGCTCATCATCTTGCCGGAGGGGCGGATGATGCGTCGCACGGGGCTGGATCTTCAGGGAAACCCGATGACGATCCGGGGGGGGATCGCGGACATCCTGGAGGTGATACCGGATGGCCGGCTGTTCATAGGCTACAGCGGCGGGCTTCATCACATTCAAGCCCCCGGAGAACGCTTTCCGCGACCCTTCCGGAGCGTCTGGTTGGGAGCCGAAGTGCTGGACATTCCGCGATACCGCGACCGACTCACGCGGGCACACGGCGCCGATGGCTTCAAGGCCGGGGTCATTGAGGACCTCACGCGACGCCGCGACGCGTACCGTTACCGCGCCGGATGAGCCGGACGGGCGTCCCGTCAGTTGAAGCGGACGCGCCTCCAGTGCCCCTCCCGGTCGAAGGCCCACGCATCCCCGTCGATGACGACGAACGAGATGCGGCGCGCGTTCCGGATGTCCGCGGCGGGGTTCGCCTCCAGGACGAGGAAGTCGGCGCGCTTCCCGATCTCGATCGTCCCCCGCTCGTGCAGTTGGCCGAGCGCGATGGCGCCGTTCCTCGTCGCCATGCCGAGGACTTCGAGAGGGGGGATGCCGGCCTCCACGAGCAACCGCATCTCACTGTGGAAGCCCTCTCCCCACGGAGTCGTCCGCGGAGCATCGGATCCCACGAGCAGGCGGACCCCGTGGCCGTGGAAGGTCTGGACGAGCGCCTCGGCCTTGGGCCAGATCGCCTGAAGCGCGCTCCGCTCGTCGTTTGACAGCGGCGCGCACGTGGCGGCGTCGGCTGGACAATCGCGAGAGGCGGACGCGCTGGCGAGCAACGGCAGGAGGGCCGAGTCATTCGAAAGGAGCGCGGTGACGGCGCGGTCGACATCGGGCCCCTGCGGCTCCAGCCGCTCCAGCCAAGCGATCTGGATCGGGACCTGCCCCGCCTCCGCAAGCGCCTCGAGGGATGCGCGCGCGCTCTCCGGAAGCAGCTCGGAGTCGCCGGAGATCAGTGGACTCGCGACGGTGGAGCCGGCACGGAGGGCCAGCAGCCACCCGCCATCGCGGCGGTCGGCCCACAGGGGCACCTCCGCGCGGCGCGCGGCTCGCGCGATCCCGACCAGCCAGGACGGAGGCACACCGGAAGCGACGGAGACGAAGCCCGCCCCATCCGCGGCCTGCCGCTCCACCTCCGCGACGGCGGCGGTTTCCGATTCCAGAGCCACGCCGCGCGGCGCGCTCCCGGCATCGAGGATGGGTCCGCCGACGTAGACCGCGGGAACGGGATCTTCGCCAAAGCCTCCGCGGCCCCGCTGCTCGAAGGCGGCCGGCGAGGTGGCTCCGTCGCGCACTCCGGTGATCCCGGCGGCGAGCAGCGCGCGCAATTCCTCCGTGGTTTGGGGCGAGGCGTGCGCATCGATGAACCCGGGGATGAGGTAGGAGCCCGAGAGGTCCACGACGACGGTTCCCTCCGGGGCGGCCACCGAGCCCTGGGCGCCGATGTCTCGAATCCGGCCGCCCCACACGAGGACGGCCGACGAAGGTCTGGGCGGCCCGCCGCGGCCGTCGATCACGGTCACATTGGTGAACAACTCCGACTGAGGCGTGATGAACGCGTCCTGGCCCGCACCCACCACTCCAGCGGGGTCGAGCGCGCCCGTCAAGATCGCGCAGACCGCGAGGAGCGGCGGGCGTCGCGGCGACCCGGCGCGTGGCAATTCAGACCCCCTCAGCGCGCGGGGCATCCGCGGACCGGATGTAGAGTTCTCGCTTCGGATAGGGGATCTCCACTCCGGCTTCCTCGAAGGCGGGGAGCGCCATCTCGCTGATGTCGTCCGCGATGCGCCGTCTCGCCCGCGCCTCCAGAATCCAGACGCGCAATTCGAGGTTCACCTCCGACGGGCCGAAGCTCCGGGCGATGACGATCGGCGCGGGATCGGACTTGATCCCCTCGACGCCCAGGGCGATGTCCACCAACAGCGACTTCGCCCGCTCGATGTCCGATTCGTACGCAACCGAGAAGGGGATTCGAAGCCGGATGTCCTGGCCGGACATCGTGTAGTTGATGATGTCGCGCTGCATGATCTGATTGTTCGGGACGACGACGACGAGATTGTCGGGATTGCGGATCTTCGTGGCGCGGAGCCCGATCTCGATCACGTCGCCCCAGGAACCCGTCTCGTTGGGTGTCGTCCACAGTTCGATCCGGTCCCCGACCTGGAAGGGGCGATCGACGATGAGGAGCACGCCCGCGATCACGTTCGAGAGCGTGTCCTTGGCGGCGAGCGAGAGGGCGAGACCCATGACGCCGGCACCGGCGAGGAGAGGGGCGATGTTGATGCCGAGTTCCGCGAGCGCGACGACGACGCCAAGCGCGATGATCACGAAGCGGATCGCCTTGTTCACCATCGGGAGCGCCGTCTTGTCGAGCGGCGTGGAGGTGCGGGAGACGACCTCGGTCTCGAGCGCGGTCAAGGCGTCGCCGACGAACCGGCTCAACGGGAAGAAGAGGACGCCGATCCAAATCGCATAGACCCATTGGGCCACCGTGGGCAGGGCCCAGATGTCCAGCAGGCGCCAGACCGCCCACGCTCCGCTCGACAGCAGCAACGCCTGGCGCACCAGCCGCACGGCCAGATCGTCGAGTTGCGTCGCGGTTCGGGTCACCCACTGCCTCTGGGCGCGGCCCAGCACCGCCCTCGCGAGGAGGTACACGATGACGGCGACTCCAACCACGATGAGGCTGGGCAGCCAGCGCGGAGCCAGGAAGGCGACGACCGCCGCCCACAACTCCGCGAGGTCCAGCGAACTCAGATCGAAGCCAAGGTTCTCCATCGTGCCTCTCGTGGATGATACGCGGTTGATGCGCCGCATAATGGTATCGGTGTGGCCCGCTCGTCAGTAACTTGGGGGATGGAGCGGTGGGAATCGAACCGGGAGTGAAGATGTTCGACGGAACGTGCAGAAGGATGGGGGCCGGAGTGGCCTCGCTCGGGCTGGCGCTGCTCGTCCACGCGTGCGCGCCGGAAGCCGCCGGGGAGAGCGGACGCACGGCGACGGCGACCCCCTCTACGGCAACGACTTCCTCGACGGCAACGAGCCCCTCGGCGCCGATGGTCGACGCGACGTTGGCCGCGACCATCGCCGAGACCCCGACCATCAAGGTCTACAAGTCTCCGACCTGCGGTTGCTGCGCCCTCTGGGTGGACCACATGCGCGCGGCCGGGTTCGAACTCGAGGTCGAGGACACCGATCGCATGATCGAGGTGAAGGTCGACGCCGGCCTGCCGCTTCAGTTGCAATCGTGCCACACGGCGCTCGTGGGCGACTACGTGTTCGAGGGCCACATCCCCGCCGAGGTCATCGCCCGGTTCCTCGCCGAGAAGCCCTCCGCGAGCGGGCTCGCGGTGCCCGGGATGCCGTTGGGGTCCCCGGGGATGGAGTTCGGGGACCGCGTCGACCCGTACGACGTGATCCAGTTCGACGCCGCAGGCAACATGTCGGTCTACGAGAGCCGCTGACTCGCTCCGGCCGCGGAGACTGTTCCCCCATCTCCGTCGCGAAACGCGGCACCAAGAGCTTCGACCGGTTCTGAATGACTCCGTTCATAGCTGCGCTGCTGGCGCCGGTTGCCGGCGTCCTGCTCTACGTCTGGCTGCACGGCCGCCCGAACACGATGCGTGCCATCGACACGGTCGTCCTCGTGGCCCTTCCCGTGCTGGTCGCCGTTCAGGTACTCCCACACGCCTGGACGGAGCGCCGGATCGCACCCCTCATCGCGGTTCTGCTGGGAGGAGGCGTCCTCTATCTCGTAGAGAGGATCTCCCGTTCGATGGCGCGGCATACGGACAACCTCGCCATCCTCCTGGGCGTGTTCTCGATGGCGGTGCACGCGCTGCTGGAGGGCGGGGCGCTGATGCCGGCCACGGCGAGTGCTCCGTTCACCTTCGCCGTCATCCTGCATCGGGTCGCCGTCGGGCTACTGGTCTGGTGGCTGCTCGAGCCTCGGCACGGCGTGGCCGTCGCCATGGCGGGAGTCGGAGCGATCCTCGTGGCGACGACGATCGGGTTCGCGGCGGGTACGGAGATCCTCCCGGATGGGCACGCGGCCATCGAACTCTACCAGGCCTTCGTCGCGGGGTCGCTGCTTCACGTCGTGTTTCATCAGGGGCGCCGCGACCACCAGCACGACTGAGCGCGTCCCGGGCCGCCCCCCGGGGCCGGCTCACCGCCGCGGCGACGTACGCAACGGCCTTCCGTATCGCCACCCTCGGAGCGGG
This sequence comes from Candidatus Palauibacter poriticola, assembly GCA_012270965.1. GTDB lineage: Bacteria > Gemmatimonadota > Gemmatimonadetes > Palauibacterales > Palauibacteraceae > Palauibacter > Palauibacter poriticola. The sequence goes on along the minus strand of JAAXHJ010000011.1, from coordinate 20,472 downwards.
TAGCCGCAAGAAGCCTCGGGCGCCGTGCCGGCGAGGAAGAGTTCGGGCTGGCCCCGACATCCCCACCCGGCGCGCAGACCCGTTCGGGGCTCGACCTCGACCCATTCCACGCCTTCGGGAAAGCGGAAGTCGCTTCCGCCGTCGGGTCCGAGGACTCGGATGAGGAAATCCGTGAAGATCGGCTGGGCGGCCCCCGACCCGGACAAGCCCAGACGCGTCCCGTCATCGAAGCCGACCCAGACGCCGACGGCCACCTCCGGCGTGTAACCTACGAACCAAGCATCACGCGAGCCGTTCGTGGTCCCGGACTTCGCCGCGATGGGCCCCCTGTACCCGGCCGCGCGCACGCCGATCCCCGTGCCGCGCTCCACCACTCCGCGCAGGGCGGAGGTCACGACGTACGCCTCCGCCGGGCTGACGACGGTCTCGCGGCGAAGCTCGGCCGGCCGGATGGCCTCGCCCTCCCGACCCAGAACGGCCCGCACGGCGCGCGGAGGCGCCCGTCTCCCCTCCGCCGCCAGCACCGCGTAGGCCGCCGTCAGCTCGAGGAGCGTGACCTCCGAGGCACCGAGCGCGAGACTCGGATAGGGTGCCAGGGGGCTCTCGACGCCCAGCCGCCGCGCGGTCTCCACGATCCGTTCGGGGCCCACGGCGAGTCCCAGACGGGCGAACGGCACGTTGCGCGACCCCTCCAGCGCGTCGCGTAGCCTGACGGGCCCCAAGAACTCGCGATCCGCGTTGGAGGGTCGCCACATTCCTGCCGGCGTCTCGAGCGCCAGCGGCTCATCTCGGAGCGTGGAGGCCAGGGTGAAGGGGACGTCAGCTCGCGGATCCAACGCGGCCAGCGCCACAATCGGCTTGAACGCACTCCCCGGCTGACGCAGCGCGTCCGCGGCGCGGTTGAACTGCGACGTGCCGTATGACCGTCCGCCGACCATCGCCAGGATATCGCCGCTGCGCGGATCGAGGGCCACGAGCGCCGCCTGCAGAGGCCCCGTCTGCTTCGCGAGGCGGGGACGGATGCGCTCGAGCCGTTGGATTCCGTCCGACACGGCCCGCTCCGCCGCCCGCTGTACCTGCGGGTCCAGAGACGACACGACCGTCAAACCCGCGCCGTCCAAACTCAGCGGCCGTTCTCCGGACCCTAGTTCTCTCCGCAGGTAGTCCAGATACCAGCGGGCTTCGGCGCTACGCTCCCGCGGCGAGCGGAGGGTCGGACTCGTTTCAAACTCGGCCCTTAGCCGGTTCGCGTCGATGTGTCCGAGCGCGTGCATCTGCCGCAGCACCATGTCCCGCCGGGCCCGGGCGCGCTCCGGGTGCCGGTGCGGCGCATACATGTTGGGCCCTCGGATGATTCCCACGAGCATGGCGGACTGTCCCAGCGTCAGTTCCGAGACATCTCGGTCGAAGAAGAACGGTGCCGCTCGACCGAAGCCGTGAATCGCCACGCCCCGATCCTGGCCGAGGTAGATGTGGTTCACATACGCTTCGAGGAGGCGCCGCTTGGAGAACCGCCTCTCCAGAGCCACGGCGATGGCCGCCTCGCGAACCTTTCGCACCAGCGTGCGATCAGTCGAGAGGAAGAGGGTGCGCGCGAGTTGTTGGGTGATCGTGCTGCCGCCTTCAGCGAGCCGCCCCTGGCGCAGGTTCGAGAGCACGGCGCCCGCGATGCGGCGGGGATCCAGCGCACCGTGTTCGTAGAAGCGGCGATCCTCCACGGTCAGGAGAGCGTCGATCAGGTGGGCGGGTACTTCTTCGAGCCTTACCGGGATGCGGTCCCGGCCGCGCTCGCCGGGCACGGCCCCGATGACCTCGGGATCCAGGATGAGCGTGGCGAGGCTCTGCCCGTCCGCGTTCCGAATCGACGTTATGCGACCCGCGCCGGAGGTTCCTCGGAAGCGGACGCGCACGGTGCCGCCGGGATCCGTGTAGCCTCCCAGGCGCAACGCCCGCCGACCGAGTCTCAGTTCTCCACCGCGCCACGCGAACTCTCCGCGCTCGGGCGTGCGTTTCGAGACGGACCGATAACCGACGCGCGTCAGATGGTTCGCGACCTGCCGGGGTTCCACGCGGTCGCCCGGACGCAGGACCAGCGGTCGAGCGACGACGCGGGTCGGGGAGACGGCGTCGATCGCTTCGAAGTCCCGCGCAACCTTCGTCTCGAAGCTGAGATACGCGAGCCAACCCGCCACGACGACGCCGGCCAGGATCCCCAGCCATCGCCGGATTCTTCTCCCGCCTCTCTTGCCTTTCACATGGGCTAGGACGCTCCGGGTCGGAAAAAGGTTCCCGTATCACCCGGCAGCTCGCATGTGCGCGCCGAAGGTGTCCAGGTCGATGTTCGAGCCGGAGAGGATGAGGCCCACGCGACGGCCTTCCAGCCGCTCCCGGAGGGGACCGCACACGGCAGCGAGGGGAGCGGCGGACGCGGGTTCGGCGACCAGCTTCGCGTCCAGGAACAACGCCTTCAGGGCGGCGCGGATCGCGTCGTCATCGACGAGCACGACATCGTCCACGTAGCGCTGCACGAGTCCGAAGCTGTACGGCGCCGCGTGGGGGGCGCCGAGGCTGTCGGCGATCGTATCGATGCGATCGAGCACCACCGGCTCGCCCGCATCGAGACTGCGTCGCATCGAGTCGGCGCCGACGGGTTCCACCCCGTAGACCGCGCACGCGGGCACAAGCTGCTTGACGATGCTCGACGTGCCGGAGATGAGACCTCCGCCGCCGATGGGGACGACGAGCGCATCCAGGTCGGGGAGTTGTTCCGTGACCTCGAGACCCACGGTCGAAGTGCCGAGAACGGTCGCCTCCCCCTCGAACGGATGGATCCCGAGCCGACCCTCTTGCCGGGCGATCTCCTCCATGCGTGAAAAACCGCCCGCCCCGTCCTCCGCGAACTCGATTTCGGCCCCGAAGTTCCGGCAGCGCGCGACGCGGGCCGGGTTCGCGGACGAAAGCATGACGACCTTGGCGGTCGTGCCGGCGGCTCGGGCCGCGTAAGCCACGGAAATGGCATGGTTCCCGGCGCTCACGGCCGTAACGCCTCGCCGCAGCGTCTCCGCGTCCGCGCCGAGGACGTTGTTCAGGGCGCCCCGAACCTTGTAGGAACCGGTGCGCTGGAAGAGTTCCAACTTGAGAAAAAGCTCGACTCCCGCGGGCAGCGAAGCGACGCCGCGATCGGGAATCCAGCGTCTCACCGGCGTGCGTTCGATCCAAGGGGCGACGCGGGCCCGCGTCTCGCGGCTCCGCGTCGGCGTCGGGGGTCGGAGGCTGGCGGCCGGAGGTCCGATCATGGTTTCCCCGGGGTTGAGGTGGTGGCGCTCCTGGGACGGGGCCGGTCAACGCCGCGGGACCCCCGCCGGGTCGCCGGCTTGACAAGCTAACGGCGCGATGCGATCCTCCGCGCCATGACGAACACCCATCCGTATTTTGGCCACCACTATTACCACCGCGTGCGCGGAGGCCGGTGATCGTCTAGCCGTATCCAGGACAGAGGTTGCGAACGATCGATGCCGGCCCGGGGTGGGCCGGCTTTTTTGTTGCGGCCCCCCCCCGGCGTCGGCCTACCGAGCCCAGGACATGACCCACGAAACGACAAGACTCGCTCTGCCCAAGGGGCGGATGCAGTCCGGCGTACTCGAACTGCTGACCGCCGCCGGCGTGCGCGTGGATCTCGGGGAACGCCGCTACCGCCCGGTCATCTCGATCCCGGGCCTCGGCGCCAAGTTGCTCAAGCCGCAGAACGTCGTGGAGATGCTGCATGCGGGATCTCGCGACCTGGGATTCGCGGGGGCCGACTGGGTGGCGGAACTGAACGGATCGTTGGTCGAGCTTCTTGACACGGGACTCGACCCGGTGCGCGTCGTGGCCGCCGCCCCCGCGCAACTCGCCCGGGCGGGACTGCGCGCCGCCGGCCGCCGCCTCACGGTGGCGTCCGAATACGCGCGGCTCTCCTCGCGCTGGATCGATGATCGGGGACTCGACGCGACGCTCGTGCGGTCGTACGGCGCGACGGAGGTGTTCCCGCCGGAGGACGCCGACGTGATCGTCGACAACAGCGCGACGGGTGCGACGCTCGACGCCAACGGGCTCGAGGTCGTCGACGAACTCATGACCTCATCGACGCGCCTCTACGCGAACCCGCGGGCGCTCGAGGATCCGCGGCACCGCGAGCGTATCGAGGACCTGGTCGTGGTGCTGAAGTCGGTCGTGGAAGCCCGGCAGCGGGTCATGCTTGAAGTCAACGTGGACGCCTTGCGGCTGGATGATCTGGTGGCCGTGCTCCCCTGCATGCGCAAACCGACGGTGTCGCGTCTGCACGGCGAAGAGGGCTACGCCATCCGGGTCGCCGTGCTGCGCGAGGCTCTGCCGGGCCTGATCCCGCGGGTGAAGGCGCGCGGTGGTACGGATCTCGTCGTGACGACGCCGGGACAGATCGTCGCATGAGCGGGCTGACGGTGGCCGCACCGCCCGGCGAACGGCTTCGGCTCGATCACAACGAGCGCCTGTTTCCGGCGCCGGAACTCGTCCGTCTCCTCTCGCGCGTACCGGAAAGCGCCCTGGCGCGGTATCCGGAGGCGGCCGGTCTGGAGGAGTCGTTCGGCGCCGCCTGGGACTTGGACGCCGGTCGCGTCCTGGCCACGGCGGGAGCGGATGACGCGATCGACCGCGTGTGTCGCCGCTATCTCACCGGGGGACGGGAACTGATCACCGTGAATCCCACGTTTGAGATGATCCCGGCCTTCGCGTCGCTCGCGGGCGGTCGCGTCCGGGCCATCCGCACGCTTGACGATCCGGCGCCTCTCGCGCGCACGCTCGACCTGCTGAGCGAGCGGACGGGACTCGTCGCCGTCGTGTCGCCACACAACCCCAGCGGCCAAGTCGCCCCGGCCCGCCGGCTGTTGGAGATCTCCGACCGGCTGCCGGACGACGCGGTGTTGCTCGCGGATCTCGCTTACGTCGAGTTCGCCGACCGCGATCCGACACCGGAACTGCTGCGGCGCGACAACGTCCTCGTCGTACGGACGCTGTCCAAGGCCTGGGGTCTCGCCGGGCTTCGCGTGGGTTTCGTACTGGGTCCGCGCGCGGCGGTCGCGGACCTCCGGGCCGGCGGGGCGCCCTTCCCTCTCTCGGCCCCCTCCATCTGGTTGGCGGAACAGGCGCTGGCGTTGGGAGACCCGGTCACCTCGACGTACGTCGCCGCCGTGCGCCGCGAGCGCGAGAGGCTCGTCTCGGCACTGCGCGCGTCGGGGGCGGAGCCCTTCGAGTCGCAGGCGAACTTCGTGCTCGCCTCCACCGACCGGGCCGCCGCCCTGTACCGCGGCGTTCGGCAACGGGGCATCGCGATCCGACGCTATCCGAACCTGCCGGACCTGGTCCGGATCACGCTTCCGGGGGACGAGGCGACGTTCTGCCACCTCCTCCGCGTGCTCGACACGACGTTTGGACACATCTCGTGAAGGAGATTCCATGAACGCGAACTCCGGAGAGAGTCGTCCCGCCACCGGGCGGGTGGGAGAACGGTCCCGGCGGACGCTCGAGACCCGCATCGAAGCTCGGCTGGAGCTGGACAGCCGGGGACGCAGTCGCGTCGATACGGGGCTGGCGTTTCTCGATCACATGCTCGGCGCCGCCGTCTTTCACGGCGGCATGACGCTGGATCTGCGCGCTCGGGGCGACATCGACATCGACGATCACCACACGGTGGAAGACTGCGGACTCGTCGTCGGGTCGGTCATCCGCGACGCGCTCGGGGACCGGCGGGGGATTCGCCGCTTCGGGCACGCCTACGCGCCCCTCGATGAGGCGCTTGCCCGGGCGGTCGTGGACCTCTCCGGGCGCCCCTTCGCCAAGGTGGATCTCGGCCTCCGGCGCGAGATGCTGGGGACCGTCGCAACGGAGAACCTCACTCATTTCTTCGCCTCGCTGGCGACGGCGGGAGGCATGACGCTTCACCTGGATGTCATCCGCGGCGAGAACGACCACCATCGCGCGGAGGCCGGCTTCAAGGCGTTCGGTCTCGCCCTCGCCGAGGCGGTGGCGGAGCGCTCAGCCGCGGGAGTCCCGAGTACGAAGGGGGTTCTCGGAGCAAGCGAGTTGCCCGCCGCGGACGTGGAGGAGGACTCGGCGGCCGGGGCACTCGAGGGGGTGTCTCGATGAGCGCCGCGCGGGTGGCAACGGGCCCGGACGATGTGGGGATCGTTCCGACGGGCGTGGCAAACCTCGAGGCGGTGGCGGCCGCTTTCCGGCGGTTGGGGAAAACCCCGCGGCTGCTGGACTCCGCAGCCGGCATTTCGAGCGCCGCCTACGTCGTCCTCCCGGGCGTGGGGTCGTTCGCCGGGGGCATGGCGGAGCTTCGCCGGCGTGGATGGGGGGCGGCCGTCCGCCGGCGCGTCGAGGAGGGGCGGCCGACGCTCGCCATCTGTCTCGGACTTCAACTCCTGTGCGAGGAGAGCGAGGAAGCTCCGGACACCGCCGGGCTTGGGTGCGTACCGGGCCGCGTGGTCCGGCTGGCGGAGAGCCGCCGTCTTCCCCAGTTGGGCTGGAACCGCGTCGCAGCTCCGGCCGGGGCCACGTTCCTGAGGTCGTCCGTCGTCTACTTCGCCAACTCCTACGGGCTTGAGGCCGGTCCCGCGGGCTGGACCGCCGCGATGGGGCGGCACGGGAGCCGCTTCGTGGCGGGGCTGGAGCGCGGCGGAGTCCTCGCCTGCCAGTTCCACCCGGAGTTGTCGGGGAAGGTCGGCGCGGGTCTTTTGAAGCGCTGGCTCGAACAATCGCCGGGCGCGGCAGCCGCGTTCGAACGGCGCGCGCCACGGTCCACGCTCGTGGCGGCATGCTGAACGTTCGGGTTATTCCGTGCCTGGACGTGAGGGACGGCAGGGTCGTGAAGGGCGTCCGCTTCGACAACCTCGAGGACCAGGGCGACCCCGCCCGGCTCGCTCGGCGCTACGAGCGCGAGGGGGCGGACGAAATCGTGATCCTCGATGTCTCGGCCACGGCGGAGGGGAGAGTGGCCCGGTTCGAAACGGTGGGCCGGGTGCGCGACGAGATCTCGATTCCGCTGACGGTCGGCGGCGGCGTGCGGACGGCGGAAGACGCGGGCGCGCTGCTGGAGGCGGGGGCGGACCGGGTCGCCGTGAACACCGCGGCGGTCGAGCGGCCGGAACTCCTGTCGGAGATCGCGACCCGGTTCGGGGCCCAGTGCGCCGTCCTGGCGCTGGACGCCGGCGCGGTGTCGGACGAGGCGTGTCCAAGCGGCTTCGGGGTCTTGACGCACTCGGGTAAGCGACTCGCGGGTCTCGACGCCGCGGATTGGAGTCGCCGCGCGGCGGAACTCGGCGCGGGTGAGATCCTCCTCACGAGCTTCGACCGCGACGGTACGCGGAGCGGTTACGATCTGGCGCTGATCGAAACGATCCGCGAGGCCGTGCCGGTGCCGATCGTGGCTTCCGGCGGGGGAGCCCATGCGGGTCACATGTGCGCGGCGATCGAGGCCGGAGCCGACGCGGTCCTCGCGGCATCGATCTTCCATCAGGGCGACTGGTCGATCGGCAGACTCAAGGATCGGCTGCAGCAGCTCGGGGTCGCGGTACGCCGATGATCATCCCATCCATCGACCTGATGGGTGGCCGGGCCGTCCAGCTCCGGCAGGGCTCCACGCTTGAAATCGATGCCGGCGACCCACGGCCGCTGGCCGAGAGGTTCGCCGTCGCGGGGGAAGTCGCGATCATCGACCTCGACGCGGCGCTCGGGCGCGGAGACAACGCCGCCCTCATCCGGGAGCTGCTCCCGCTCGCGGCGTGTCGGGTAGGCGGCGGCATTCGCTCCCGCGAGGCGGCGCTCGACTGGCTCGACGCGGGGGCGCGGCGGGTGATCCTGGGCACGGCGGCGCATCCGGAGATCCTGGGCGGACTCCCCCCGGAACGCGTCATCGCGGCGCTCGACGCACGCGATGGCGAGGTCGTCGTCGAAGGTTGGCGGCGCGGGACGGGGCGCGACGTCATCGGGCGGCTGGAGGAACTCGACGGTCTTGTGGACGGCTATCTGATCACCTTCGTAGAGGTCGAGGGCACGCTGGGCGGGATCCCGCTGGATCGCGTCGCCGCCCTCGTCGAAGCCGCGGGATCCGCAAGGGTGACGGTGGCGGGTGGCGTCCGCGCGGTTTCGGAGATTGCGGCACTGGACCGTATGGGTGCGGACGCGCAGGTGGGGATGGCGATCTACAGCGGGCGCATGGATCTGGCCGACGCCATCTCGGCTCCGCTGAGGTCCGACCGGGCCGACGGGTTGTGGGCGACGCTGGTCGAGGACACGGCCGGCCGGGCGCTCGGGCTCGCGTGGTCGAGCGCGGAGAGCCTGCGCGCGGCCGTCGGGGAACGGCGCGGCGTCTATCAGAGCCGCTCGCGGGGGCTGTGGAGGAAAGGCGAGACGTCCGGCGCCACGCAGGAGCTCGTCCGCGTGGCCGTGGACTGTGACCGCGACACGCTGCGCTTCACGGTGCGGCAGCACGGGACCGGCTTCTGTCACACGGGCGCCCGGACCTGTTTCGACGCCGCGCCGTCCCGGATGTCGGCGAAACCGACATCCTCGTCCGGCATGGGCCTGTCCGGCCTCGAGACGCGCGTCCGCGCGCGACTCGCCGACCCGCAGCCGGGCTCGTTGACCACGCGGCTCGCCGGGGATCCGGAGCTGTTGCGGGGGAAGCTCGTCGAGGAGGCGCGGGAACTGGCGGAAGCAGGATCGAAGGCGGACGCGGTGGCGGAGTTCGCGGACCTGCATTACTTCGCCCTCACGCGGCTCGTGAAGGCCGGCGGCTCCCTCGAAGACGTACGTCATGAACTTGAACGGCGCGCCCTCAAGGTGCGCCGGCGGGTTCCGAGTCCGCCGGGAGGGCCGACCGGTCGGACGGCTCGGGCACCCGCCGCCGCTCCGGCGGGCGGGATCCTGCCGCCGATCGGCGTCGAGGAGGCGGTGCGGGCGGTGCGCTCGCCGGCCCTCGATCCGGCGACCCTCGAGGTCGCGGGGACGATCCTCGACGATGTCGAGCGGCGCGGAGAGCCGGCGCTGCGCGAACATGCCGAGCGGCTCGGCGACCTTGAGCCGGACGACGACCTGCTCCTCGACCGCTCGGCTCTCGGGCGCGCTACGGAGGCGCTCCCCCCCGGCGACCGTGCGCTGCTGCGCCGCGCGGCAGACCGGATCCGCGCCTTCGCGGAGGCCCAGCGGGCATCCGCGACCGACCTCGAGACGCCGATCGCGGGCGGACGCGGCGGGCATCGCCTCGTACCCGTCGAGACGGCCGGATGTTACGCGCCCGGAGGCCGCTTCCCGCTCCCGTCCTCGGTGCTCATGACCACCATCCCCGCGAGGGTGGCGGGCGTGGGCGGGCTGTGGGCCGCATCGCCGCGCCCGACGGCGGCGGTCCAGGCCGCGGCGTTCATCGGCGGCGCGGACGGCCTGCTCGCCACCGGCGGCGCGCAGGCGATCGGCGCGCTCGCCTTCGGCGTCGGCGGCGTCTCCCGCTGCGAGAAGATCGTGGGGCCGGGCAACCGGTTTGTCACCGCAGCCAAGCGTCTCCTCTACGGCCGGGTCGGCCTCGACACCATCGCCGGCCCTTCCGAGCTGCTCGTCGTCGCCTCGCCGGATGCGGCACCGTCCCGCGTCGCGGCCGATCTGCTCGCCCAGGCCGAGCACGACCCCGACGCCGTCCCGCTGTTGTGCGCCTTCGACGAAGCGACCGTCGAGGCCGTCCGCGACGAGGCCGAGCGGCAGTTGGCCGCGCTACCGACCGCGCCGATCGCGCGCCGCGCCCTGGCGGCCGGCGGCGCCCTCCTCGCGTCCAGCCGCGACGAGGCCGCCGCCATCTCCGACGCCGTGGCGCCGGAGCACCTGCACCTGCACGGCGAACTAGCCGAGTCGCTGGCTCCCCGCCTCCACCGCTACGGATCGCTCTTCCTAGGGGCGGCCACGCCCGAGGCGGCCAGCGACTACGGAGCGGGACCGAACCACACCCTTCCCACATCGGGCGCCGCGGCGTTCGACTCGGGACTCTCGGTGTTCTCGTTCCTGCGCCGGCCGACGTGGCTGTCGCTGTCGTGCGCGGACGACGCCTACGAGGACCTGCTGCGGGACAGCGCCGCGCTCGCCCGACTGGAGGGACTGGAAGCGCACGCGCGTTCGGCGGAACTCCGGCTCACGGCGACGGACCCGACAGATCGCCCTTGGAAGATCCGCGCCTCGTAAGGTCCGCGCCTCGTACGGCGGTAGTAGGCCGCGAAGAGAGCCCCGCTGCGTTCGAGCGGCGCTGCATCTCGCCTGAACGCTGCGCTTCACCACTCTCGGCGCCGAAGCGGGGTCTTGCCAAGGCCTTCGAGGGCACGGTCCACGGCATCCTTCGTTGTGGCCGTGATCCCGCCCCTCTCGTACTCCTGCACCGCCAGCCGCTCCAGACGGTCGACGAGCGCATCGACCCCGGGCCGCGGAGGCGTCGTCAGGGGGCGGACGTGGTCGGTGGCGCCGAAGAGGTTGATCCAGTACTCCGTCCGCCGCCCCCACTCCAGCAGCGCGTAGAACTGCCAGCCCGCGCGGGGCCCGACGCCGAGTACGTCGAGGAGGGCGACGAAGAGCGAGATCGGCACCAGCAACGCGTCTCTCAACCCATCGAGGACCAGCTTCAACTGAAACACGGCCACGTCGCGGATGAGCATCCAGCGCGAGGGAACGATTTCGGGTTGCAGGGTTGCTCTGGCGGGGAACTCGTCCATCCTGTGTCTCGATTCCTTGATCCGCGAAATAAACCTCGCGGCTTCGTGTAACCCTCGCGTAGCGAACAATCACCACAGGTCCACACCGGTGCCCGCGACCATGGGAGCCATCATTGAACAGCTCGGAGGCAACCGACCGCATGCTCGTTCTTCGCGCGCAGCGAGGCGAGCGTGCGGCCTTCGGCGAACTCGTCTCACGATACATGCAGCGCGCCTACTATACCGCACTCGGCCTCGTCGGGAACCACGACGATGCCCTCGACCTCTCCCAGGAGGCCTTCGCGAGGGCGTTCCGCGCGCGGGCCAGGATCGACCCCGAACGTCCCTTCTTCCCCTGGCTGTACCAGATCATCCGACGGCTCTGCTTCAACCATACGCGGGACCAGCGGTCGCGCCGGCTGAAACTCGAGAAGGCGGGCAGTTGGCTTACGGATACGACGATGGGCAGGCGCCCTCTCGGCCCCGATCAGGCGATGGAGCGCGCCGAGTTGCGCGAACAGGTCGGTTCGGCCATCGAACGTCTGCCCGAGCGGGAGCGCGAGACGCTCGTCCTGCGAGAGTTCGAGGAGCTGCGTTACCGGGAGATCGCCGAGTTACTGGGAATTCCCATCGGCACCGTGATGTCGCGTCTCTATCGGGCGCGGCGGTCTCTCGCGCGCGAGATCGAAACGGCGGGGGCGGGACCCGGCCAGCGGGGAGGTGCGGGCGATGAGTGAGGAGAATGCGCCCGCGGCGAGCGGGGAGGTGCGGGCGATGAGCGAGAGGAACGCGCCCCGGCGAGCGGGGAGGTGCGGACGATGAGCGAGAGGAACGCGAACCCGCCCGGCGACGAGCGGGTCCGCCATCTGATGATGGCCGAACTGGATCGGGAGATTACGGGAAAGGGACGGCTCGAACTCGAGTCGGCGCTTGAGGAGAACCCGGGTCTTCGCGACGAACTGGCGACGTACCAGCGCCTGAAGGAGGTTACCGACACCATGAGTCCGCTGAAACCGCCGGAGGAAACTTGGGACAGCTACTGGGAACACGTCTATCGCCGGCTCGAACGCGGCCTCGGCTGGGTTCTGGTCTCGCTGGGAACGATCATCGTGGGGACGTGGGCGCTGTGGACCGCCGTCGCTGAGCTGATTCGGGACACGACGATGCCCGCGTACATTCGCTGGGGGATGCTCGCCCTCATCGCGGGCTTCGTGGTCCTCTTCGTCTCCGTCGTTCGCGAGCGCCTGTTCGTGCAGAAGAAAGACCCCTACAAGGATGTCGTCCGATGATCATCACCTCCCGAAACGACCTCGCCGGATACCGGATCGTAGAGGAGTTCGGCCTCGTCCGCGGCAGTACGATCCGTGCGCGCCACCTGGGCCGCGACATTCTCGCCGGCCTGAAGACGATCGTGGGGGGCGAGATCCAGGAGTACACGAAGATGATGGCCGAAGCGCGGGAACAGGCGGTGGATCGGATGGAGGGCGAGGCGGCGGCGGCCGGCGCGAACGCGATCCTCTGTGTCCGCTTCTCCACCTCCTACATCCTGGGAGGCACCGCCGAGATCGTGGTCTACGGCTCCGCCGTCAAGGTCGAGGAGAGCTGATCGTGGCCCTGAGAATGCTCGTGGCCGCCGGGTGTGTGCTCGCTTCTCCGGCGCTGGCGCAGGAACCGGATTCGGGCCTTGAGGGAACTGGCGGCGTCGAGGGCAGGTGGGAGGGGTCCGTCGTTCTCCCAACGGGTGAGCTGCCCTTCGCGGTCACCTTCGAGCGCGTGGACGGAGGATTCTCCGCCACCATGGACATCCCGGTGCAGGGCGCGCTGGGGCTTCCCCTCACCGCCGTGTCCTACGCGGACGGCCGCGTGCACTTCGAACTCGATGTCCCGATCGGTCTCGCGGTGTGGGACGGAGCCCTTAGCGGCGACGCCATCGAGGGGGAGTTCACCCAAGGAGCCGTGACCGGCACGTTCTCCGCGTCGCGGGCCGATCTCCCGGAAGCGGAGGCGGAGGAGCCGGTACCCTACCGAGCGGAAGAGGTCTCGTTCGAGAACGGCGACGTCCACCTCGAGGGCACGCTGACGCTGCCGGAGGGGACGGGACCGTTCCCGGGCGTCGTCCTCATCACGGGGTCGGGCCCCCAGGACCGGGACGAGGTCGTGGCCGGTTTCCCCGTCTTCCGCCTCCTTTCCGATCACCTCACACGGCAGGGCAGCGCCGTCCTCCGCTACGACGACCGCGGCGTCGGCGGTTCGACCGGCAGCGTCTCCTCCTCCACCACTTCCGACTTTGCGGGGGATGCGCTGGCGGGACTCGCGCGGCTCTCGGAGCATCCCGACGTCGACCCCGCGCGCATCGGCTTCGTGGGACACAGCGAGGGGGCCATCGTGGCGTCCCTTGCGGCCTCGCGTTCGGATGCCGTCCGCTTCGCCGTGCTGCTGGCCGGTTCGACCGTGCCCGGCACCGAGATCCTCTACGAGCAATCCGCCGCCATTCAGCGCGCGAGCGGCGTGCCCGAGGATCGCATCGAATGGAACACCGACTTCCAGCGCCGTTTGTTCGCGGCCCTTGAGGCGGGAGAAGACCTCGAGGTGTATCGCGAGGAGCTTGGGGCCGCGATCCGCGAGGGCATAGAGACGCTGTCCGAGGGGCAGCGCGCGGCGATCTCCGACGTGAACTCCTACGTACAGGCCCAGATCGACGGGCAGATCAACCGCGTCGAGACCCCTTGGTTCCGCTTCTTCCTCACGTACGATCCGGTCGAGGCTCTCCGGGACACGCGGGTGCCGGTGCTCGCGCTCTTCGGCGGGCTCGACCTCCAGGTTCTCGTCGACCAGAACCGCCCGCCGCTTGAAGAGGCGCTGGCCGGGAACCCGGACGTGACGGTCGATGTGCTCCCGCGCGCCAATCATCTCTTCCAAGCCGCAACGACCGGATCCCCGGCCGAGTACGCGCTGCTCGAGAAGCGGTTCGTGGACGGCTTCCTTGAAACAATCTCCGACTGGATCCTCGCCCGCTTCGGCAGCTAGTGCTTCGGGAGACCAATCATGTACGCACCACATGCCCGGACCGGCACCGGACTCATCGTCGCCGCCCTCTTTGGCATGGCCATCGCCGGGGGCGTCCCGGCCGCGGCGACTGCCCAGACACCGGGCGAGGACGTGCGACGCCTCGCCGAACATCCGGCGGTGCGGAACGCGTTCGAAATCATCGAGGAACTCGAGCCGAGGACGACCCGCGAACTCATCGAACTCACGGAAGTTCCGGCACCCCCGTTCATGGAAGCGGAGCGTGCCCGGGTCTACGCGGAGTGGCTCCGCGGGGCCGGGGCCGACTCCGTGTTCATCGACGGGGAGGGCAACGCGGTCGGGATCCGGTACGGGCGTGGAGGCACGCGGGGATCGACGCCGGAGGGCGAGCGGCGGACCGTTGCGCTGTCGGGACACTTGGACACGGTGTTCCCGGCGGACGTCGACGTGACGGTCACGCAGCGCGGGGACACGCTCTTCGCCCCCGGCATCGGCGACGACACGCGCGGCCTCATGGCCGTACTCACGGTGCTGCGGGCGCTCGAGGCCGCCGGCATCGAGACGGAGGCGGACGTGCGGTTCATCGGAACCGTCGGGGAGGAGGGGCTCGGCGACCTGCGCGGGATGAAGTACCTGTTTCGCGAGGGGGCGGACCCCATCCATACCTGGATCGACATCGACGGCACGGGACTGGGTCGGATCGTGAACAAGGGGCTCGGCTCGCACCGTTACCGCGTAACCTTTCGGGGTCCCGGCGGACACTCCTGGGGGGCGTTCGGGATGGCCAGCCCCGCCCATGCGCTAGGCCGCGGGATCCGTCATTTCCAGGACGTGGCCGACACGCTCACGCGATCGGGGCCGCGCACGAGCTACAACGTGGGGCGGCTCGGCGGCGGCACCTCGGTCAACGCGATTCCGTTCGAGGCTTGGATGGAGGTGGACATGCGCTCCGAGAGCGAGGAGAGCCTCGGGCGTATCGACGCCGCCTTCCGGGACGCGATGCGCCGGGCGCTGGCGGAGGAGAACGTCCTGCGCCGGGCCGGGCCCGAGATCGAACTCGAACTGGACCAGATCGGAGACCGTCCCTCGGGAGAGGTCGCGGACGACCATCCCCTTGTTGAGCGGGCCATCGCGGTCATGCCCCTGTTCGGGGCGGTGCCCGCGCTGACCCGTTCGTCGACGGACTCGAACATCCCGATCTCCCTGGGCATCCCGGCGGTGACGATCGGGAGCGGGGGCATCGGGAGCGGGGCTCACTCGCCCGGCGAATGGTGGATCAACCGTGACGGCCACCGTGGGATCCAGGCGAACCTCCTCCTGCTGGTGAGCGAGGCGGGCCTGGCCGAGCCCATTCCCTGAAGACTCCCAAGGCCGGGTTCGGCCTCCACACGGCGGCGGCGGTCGTCGTCGCCAACATGATCGGGACCGGCGTCTTCACGAGCCTCGGGTTTCAGCTCGAGTCTCTGAGATCCGGGTTCGCCCTCCTCATGCTGTGGGTCGTGGGCGGGGTCGCGGCCGTGTGCGGCGCCCTCACCTACGCCGAACTGGGATCGACGATCCGGCGCTCGGGGGGCGAATACACCTTCCTCTCGCACATCTACCATCCCGCCGCCGGCTTCGTGTCGGGCTGGATCTCGGCCACGATCGGGTTCGCGGCCCCCACGGCGCTGGCCGCGATCACCTTCGGGACGTACCTCTCTTCCGTCTTTCCGGTACTGCCCGACCGGTGGCTCGCCGTTGGGCTCGTCTTGCTGCTCTCGGTCGTCCATGGGCGCACGCACCGCACCTCGGGCGGCTTTCAACGCTGGTCGACGACGGCCAAGGTGGCCCTGATCCTCGCCTTCGTCGCGGCCGGGCTGTCCATCGTCGCGGAACCCCGCGAAGTCGGCGTCCTCCCCTCGGCGGACGGCGTGTCGAGCGTGTTCTCCGCCGGGTTCGCCGTGTCGCTCATCTTCGTGTCGTATTCGTATTCGGGCTGGAACGCCGCGACGTACGTGACGGGGGAACTCCGCGATCCGCGACGGACGCTCCCCCGCGCTCTGGCGGCCGGGACGTTGCTGGTGATGCTGCTCTACGTCGGACTCAACTACGTCTTCCTGCGGGCCGCCCCCGTGGAGGAAATGGCGGGACGGCTCGAGGTCGGATACATCGCGGCGAGGTATATTTTCGGGCCGGTCGGGGCCGACCTGATGGGGATCACCCTCGCGCTCCTCCTCGTCTCCACCGTGAGCGCCATGGTGCTCGCGGGTCCGCGCGTCCTCCACGCGATCGGCGAGGACTACCCGACCTTCCGGATTCTGAGTTCGGTCAACGCGCGGGGGACGCCCGGGGTGGCCATCTTCACGCAGGCCGCGATCAGCTTGCTGTTCATCCTCACGGAATCGTTCGAGACGATCCTCGTCTTCTCGGGCTTCACGATGGGCCTCAACACGTTCCTGGCGGCGGGCGGGGTGTTCCTCCTGCGCCAGCGGCAGGCCTCGCGCCAGACCTCGGACCAAGCCTCGGGCCAAGCCTCGGACCAAGCCTCGGGCCAGACCTCGGGCCAGGCCTCGGACCAGGGATCGAGTCGGCGGCCGGCAGTGGGCGGTGGGTCAGAGGCGGACGAACCGTACCGGGCATGGGGCTATCCCGTGACGCCGCTGGCCTTCCTGGCGGTGACGGGTTGGACGCTGGCCTACATCCTGCGGGACCGGCCCTTGGAAGCGGGGCTGGGGCTGGGGCTCATCGCGGTCGGCCTCGTCATCTACGCCGTCACTCGAACCCGCGACCAAACTCGAGCGTGAACGCAATCCCGCAAGCGGCTTCCCGGAAGACCCTCCTGCTCGCGTTCGCGGCGGTGTATCTGGTCTGGGGATCGACCTACCTGGCCATCCGCTTCGGCGTGGAGACGATCCCGCCCTTCCTCCTCGGCGGAACGCGTTTCCTCGTCGCAGGCGTCATCCTCGCGGTCATTTCGCACGCCGGGGGGGCGCCTGTTCCGAAGCTCGCCGAGTGGAAGTCGGCCACGATTTCGGGCGTCTTCATGGTCGTGGGGGGCAATGGTCTCGTGTGCTGGGCCGGGCAGTACGTGCCCTCGGGGCTCACGGCCCTACTCGTCGCCACCGTGCCGCTTTGGCTGGTGGCGATCGCGCGCCTGGGGCCGGACCGAGAGACCCCGGGTCCAATGGAGATGGCGGGGCTCGTGCTGGGCCTCGGCGGGGTCGCGCTCCTCGTGGGAACCTCCGGGGCGGAGGTCGGCATCCGCGGGGCGAGCGCGAGCCAGGTCGCGGCCGGTGCGCTCGTCGTGGTGGGGGCGTCGGTCAGCTGGGCGATCGGCTCGATGTACAACCTGCGAGCCGCGCTGCCGCAGCCGCCGCTCTACGGGACGGCACTAACGATGGCTGCCGGGGGCTTGATCCTCTTGCTGATCGGGCTGGCGACGGGAGAGTTCGGCCGCCTGTCGCCTGGCGACGTGTCCCTGAGATCGTGGCTGTCGCTCGCCTACCTGACGGCCATGGGGTCGATCGTGGCGTTCTCGGCCTACATGTGGCTGCTGCGCACGGTGCGGCCGGCCGCGGCGGGGACGTACGCCTACGTCAATCCGGTCGTGGCGCTGTTCCTCGGGTGGCGGCTGGCAGACGAGCCGTTCACGCTCCCGATGCTGGCGGGCACCGTGATTATCGTGGCGGGAGTCGTGCTGGTACAGCGGGGGCGAACGCCAAAGGGTGGCCCGAGGCCGGCGACCGTGCGGGCACCGACCTCCAGGTAGCCACCCGGCCGCCGGTCAGAACGGGGGCGGCCGGCGCCGCTGCCGCTGCTCGGCCACCCACTCCCGGTACTGCTCCATTTGCTCGTCGCTCAACACCTCGGCGAGTTTCGTTTCCGTCTCCTCCTGGAGTTCCTGGACCATCTGCATCACGCCGCCGCGGCTCGCCGAACCGCTCCGCATCTCCTGAAAGCGCTCGCGGGTGGTATCGATCTGCGCCTGCAGGATCTCGCGGACCTTCGCGGCCTGCTCCTCGTTCAGTTCGAGCCGCTCCGTGAGGACGGCCATCTGTTCGTCGACGTTCATCCCGAAATCACGGCCGCCCCTCTGAGCCTGTGCCTCCAGCGGCGCCGCCGAGGAGAGCGCGGCCACTGCGAGCGCGAATGCGCCGATCATCCTTCTCATCGGTATCCTCCCTATCTGTTTTTCCGCGTTGTTCCCTGCCCGTTTCCCTGACGGGTTCCGTCTGCGTCAGGTGCATCCTTCTCCCTCCCAAGAGGACACGGAGGCGGCCGAGAACGTTATGATCCTTGCGCCGGACGCGTCGGATGCGCTCATCTACGAAGCCCCCGACGGGCACGGCGTGTCCGCGCTGCGGGCGCTCCGGGACCTCGGGCTGGATGCGATCAGTCGCCGACGCAGGGAAATGGGGGGTCTTGAGTGAAGATTCTGCCGGGGATCGTCATCAGTTCCGGCCCGAGCCGGGGACGGTTCACGCCGTCGGGGCATCGACCTCCGCCGATTCGGCAACGAGTAAGCGCGACAGGAGCGTGAGGTTGTCGTAGGCCGGGTTTGCCACCTTTCCGCGCACGATCCCCCGCCGATCCACACCGACCGCGAATGGCGTCATGAACACGCGCCAGGCCGCCGTCGCGTCCCCGATGGGATCCGCCACCACCGCGACCTCCCGGCCCAGCTCCTCGGCAAACTCCCGTACGCCTTCGACGGACCCTGAACAACACACGACGGTCTCCACCGATTCCGCTTGGTCGGCTGCGAAGTGTTTGACGTGGGGGCGCCGCCGCCTGCACGGCTGGCATGTGACGGCTATGAAGATGATGATCCTCGGACGCCCCTGCTGGGCCGCGCCCGCTCGAACCCTCTCTCCTCCGAGCGCCGGAGCGCCGTGACGGCCGAGCTCTCCGGCGGCCCGTGAAGACGAGACCGCCCCTCGCGGGATCACAGCACGACATCAGCGTGCTCCCTCAGCATTACGACCATCCCCGCACCCAGCACGACGACGACGAGCCACAGAATCCCGTAGCTGGTCCAGAACAGCGACGTCACGGACCGTGGCCTCCGCCTTCACCTGCCGATCGTCCGACGGCCAAGGTGCGTTCGGCCCGCGTCGCCCCCACCGCAGTCCGCACGGCAACCATCGAGTCGATCATGGCGTACGTTAGCAGTATGCCCGCAGTGGTCGCGGCGCCGAGACCGATGATTGCCGCCGAAGACTCCCACAGCGGCGACGCTGCCGCGGAAGACCGCGCCACCTCGAGTGCCACCGCGAGCAGCACGGCGTTTCGACCGAAGTCGAGCCAACCGACCGATCCGGTGGCGGAGCGTTCGCCGAAGCAGGCGCAGCCACCCTCGTAGCCCCGGCGGCGGACAACGATAAGCACGAGCGTGGCCGCGCACAGGAACACGAAGGCTCCCCACGCTCCCGCTGCAAACCCGATGCCGGTGACGAGCATTCCCGCCAGCACCGCCTCAAGTCCCACGACGCCAACCGCCAGCGCCTGGATCGACAGGCCCGGCGCACGAGGGGCCACGAAGCGGAGTACCGCGCGGAATCCGCTCCAATCGCGGAGTTTTGCCGACACCGCCAGACCGAAGACGGTGGCGATCAGGACACGCCCCAAAGCCGCCCCATCTCCGACATCCGCAGGCGCGGCCCCTCGATCATCGGCCCGGCAGGCCACGTATGGACCCGGCGCCTCGCTTCGATCCACGGCCCACCGCGGCTCCCTTCATGGCCCCGGCTCGTCGAGAGGCGAAAACCGGAGCCGAACCACCTGCTGAACATCGAACTCCACTTCCCGCACGCCGAGCGCCACGTCGCCTCGCAGTCCGCCGTACCAAATCAAGATCCCCCGCGGCCACTCCGCGACATGAAGAAGAGCGCCGTCCGCATCATATACCTGCGCACGGTACATGGCGTCGGACTCCGCCGGCCACAAGAAGACCCACAGCCGGCCGTCATCATCGTACCACGCTTGGTTGATGACCGGCTTCCTCTCCGGAATCCGGTACTCGGAAAAATCCGCCGCCGAGGTCTCCGAAGTCCGAATGAGGTTGTCGCGGGCCCTAGTCAGCTTCTCGTACTCTCGCCGCGCTTCCGCGTTCGTGACGACGGGCCCGAGCGCGTCCCGGCGCACTCTGGCCCTCAACGTTCCGTCCGGCCAGTGAATGCGAATGTCGTAGACCGGAGAAAACACCTGGGCGAAGCCGGCGTTCGGGGCATGGGCGACAAGAACTCGAGCCGCGAAGGGGGGCGGGAAGGGTGCTGGGTTTGTTGACTCTCGGCCTCGGATCCGCACGATCACGGCGGGCCACGTCCACTCCCCGAAATCCGGAGGCTCCCGCACGTTCGGCAACCCGATCCAACACCTCCCCGCTCGCCGAGAGGCGAACGTGCTCGTCCAGCACACCCGCCAAACTTCCGCCCGCCAAACTTGTCCCTCTACGCGGCACTGTGATCCCTGTCGGCCCCGCAAACATTGGATTCCCGCAAAGCACGGCGGTGGCGGCATCCCGGACGACGAAGTCACCCGCGTATTCGGCGCGTTCATCGCCCACTCGAAATGGACCTGCCCCGTTTTCACGGACGGTTGGTTCTTGGGGTTGATGGTGTGTGATGTCGTTTCTTTTGTATCCCCTCCAGCGGTGGAGAGAAGCAACGAGCAAGCCCGACGAAGCGAGCGAGCACGAGAAGCCCGGAGAGCTTCGGCCGCC
>JAAXHJ010000038.1:49221-103328 GCA_012270965.1 Candidatus Palauibacter poriticola | reverse complement strand
CGGGAAGTCTCATGAGGTTCACCGTCACCGAGGAAGGTTGATCCTCACCCGATCGCGGGCGAGCCGACAAGATCGCATCGGCCCTGGTGGAGACCGACCTCCCGCGCTGCCGAGGGTTCCGCCCGGGAGGCTGACCCGATTCCGCCGAGCTGCGGATCTACGCCCGCGATCACGTCGGCCAGCCACTTCGGGTCGCCAGCCGTTGCCGGAGGACGGGCGGCGCGTCATCCTGCCGCCATGAACCTCCTCATCATCGGAAGTGGCGGCCGGGAGCACGCCTTCGCGGACCGCCTGCGCCGCGACGCGCCGAACGCCACCATCTACGCGGCCCCCGGCAACCCGGGCATGCTCGGGACGGCGGAACTCGTCGACATCCGGGCCGCGGACATCGGCGCCTTGCTCGACTTCGCGGCCGCGCGGCGCATCGACCTCACCGTCGTCGGCCCCGAAGCACCGCTCGCGGCCGGCATCGCCGACCGCTTCGCCGAGGCCGGCCTGCCCGTGTTTGGGCCCGACGGGGCGGGAGCCCGCCTCGAATCTTCCAAGGCGTTCGCAAAACGACTGATGCGGGGCCGCGGCGTGCCGACCGCGGATTACGAGACGTTCGACGATGCCGCGGCGGCGCTGGACTACGTTGCGGGCCACGAGGAACCCCTCGTCGTAAAGGCTTCCGGCCTGGCGGCCGGCAAGGGCGCCATCGTCTGCGAGACGCGCGGGGAAGCCAGGACGGCGATCAGGGCGATGATGGTCGACCGCAAGTTCGGCGACGCGGGCGGGCGGGTCGTGATCGAGGAGTTCATGCGCGGCCTGGAGCTGTCCGTGTTCTTCGTGGCCGACGGCGAGCGCGCCGTTCCGCTGCTCACGTCTCGGGACTACAAGCGGGTCGGGGAGGGCGACCGCGGCTTGAACACCGGCGGCATGGGGGCCTACTCCCCCGCGGCGCCGGCCGATCCGGCCTTCATCCACGAAGTGCGGCGCGAGATCGCGCAACCCGTGCTCGACGCGATGGCGGAGTCCGGCGCCCCCTATCGCGGCTTCCTGTACGCGGGGCTCATGCTGACCGCAACGGGGCCGCGCGTCGTCGAGTTCAACTGCCGGATGGGAGATCCGGAGACGCAGGTCGTCCTCCCGCTCACCCGCTCGAGCCTGCTCGAGCCGATGCTGCGGGTGGCGCACGGCGACTCGCTCGCCGGCTGGCGCCCCGAAGCCGCTCCGGGGCACGCGCTCGTCACCGTCATGGCGAGCGCCGGATATCCGGAAGGCTCGGATTCCGGGCGGTCGATCGAGATTCCGGCCTTCGACCCCGACGAGGTGAGCGTGTTTCACGCGGGGACCGCGATGAAGGAGGGGCGGCTCGTCACGGCCGGAGGGCGGGTACTCGGAGTCACCGGGTTCGGCGGGACGCTCGATCAAGCGGCGCGGCGCAGCCGCGAGGCCGTGGCCCGGATCCGATTCGATGGCGCCCATTCGCGATCCGACATCGGTTGGCACGAGCTGCATCCCGGCCGGCTCGGGCCGGACGAGGCGGCGCGGATCCATCCCTCGGGGACGATCTCGGGCGGCTAGCGGGTCAGCGTGCCGGAACTTCCAGAGGTCGAGACGATGCGCCGGGACCTCGCCCCGCGCCTCCGAGGCCGGCGGATCCGCGGCACCCGGGTCCACCACGACGACCTGATCCTCG
Source organism: Candidatus Palauibacter poriticola (assembly GCA_012270965.1). GTDB lineage: Bacteria > Gemmatimonadota > Gemmatimonadetes > Palauibacterales > Palauibacteraceae > Palauibacter > Palauibacter poriticola. Next base: position 101,647 of record JAAXHJ010000038.1, on the reverse strand, counting down.
GAGGGCATTCGGCGCGGTCGTTTTCCCGCGCCGTGCTCGGGCGCACCTTCGGAGAGGCGGACCGCCGGGCCAAGTACCTGCTCTTTCCGCTCCACGCGGGGAATGGCATCGACGGTCCGGTGGAGCGGCTGATGCGCGTTCAAGTCCGTATGACCGGCCGTTTCGCGCTCGCCCCGGACCGTCCGGACTCCCCGGATTTCCGGCATCCGGGCCTCGACTTCGAACTCGACGACGGCCGGACGCTCTTCTACGACGACGTCCGCCGCCTCGGCGGCTTCGACCTGCTGACGCCCGAGGCATGGCGGGCCCGGGAGGCCGCGCTCGGACCCGAGCCCCTCGGCCGAACGTTCACCGCCGCCCGTCTGGCTCGCATCGTCGCGCCGCTGCGGACGCCGATCAAGAACGCGCTGCTGGATCAGCGGCGCGTCGCCGGCGTGGGGAACATCTACGCCAGCGAGGCGTTGTACCGCGCGAGGATCGACCCGCGCCGACCCGCCGGCTCGCTCGACGCGACGGAGGTGCGGCGACTGCATCGGGCGGTACGAGCCGTGCTGCGAGAGGCGCTCGCGAGCGCGGGCACGACGCTGCGGGACTATCGCGCCGTGAACGGGCGCTCGGGCTCGTTTCAGACGCGGCTGGACGTGTATCAGCGCGAGGGGGCCGGGTGTCCCGCTTGCGCCCGGCCGATCCGGCGGATCGTGCAGGCCGGACGGAGTTCGTTCTTCTGTGCCGGCTGCCAGCGCTAGCCGCGGCCGGCCCCGGGACCGTAGCGGCGCATGCCGACGACGGCCTTCGGGGCGCATATTGGCCGGGGAGCCGTGTACGGTGGGCCGGAACCCGGCGGTCGGCACCGGTTGCGGCGACCCGGCCGCCACCGGCCCGCTGCCGCGACGCGGAGGGGCAGGATCGAGTGAGCTACTCGGATCACAGCGAGCAGACGCTGGTGGAGATGTGCCTCCGCGGCGATGAGCGGGCCGCGCGCGAGATCGTGCTCCGCTTCGAACGCCCCGTCTTTTCTCTCATCTTCCGGATGGTGCGGGACCGTGAACTGGCCGAGGACCTGGCCCAGGAAACCTTCGTCCGCACCTTGAACAATCTTCGCCGCTACGATCCCTCCTACAAGTTTTCCTCTTGGCTCTTCAAGATCGGCTACAACCTGACGATAGATCATCTGCGCAGGAAGGAACTCGATGTCGTTTCCATGCACGGGGCGCCGGACGCCGTGACCCCGGAGCGCCAGGCCGCAACGGAAATCACGCTGGCCTCAAGGGACGAACGACCCGATGAACTCCTCGAGGCCCGCGAACTTGGATCCGAGATCGAAGCGGCCATCGGACAACTGCGGCCCGAATACCGAACCGCGATCCTCTTGCGGCACATCGAGGGGTACGCTTACGACGAAATCGCGCAGGTGATGGAGATCCCGCTCGGGACGGTGAAGACCTATATCCACCGGGCGAGAAACGAATTAAAGGCCGCGCTCGTACATCTGACGGAGCCGTAGCGGCCCGCGGCCGCCTTTCCCGAGGGCTGTCAGCGCCTCTAGCAGAGAAGAGGGGTGACCTTGCCGCATCTTACACCTGAGGAAATCGCGCGATTCGCGAACCGGACGCCGGCGTCGTTCCCGCGCGGGACGACCGCCGGCCACCTGGCCGCGTGCGCCCGTTGCCGGAAGGAAGTGGAGGCGCTCCGGGACGTCGTCGCGTTTCTGGAGGGTCTGGGCCCGCATCGGCCGTCCGCCGGATTCGCGGAGGGCGTCGCGCGGCGGGTCGACCTCGCGGGCACCGCGCTCGATCACCAACTGGCGCAGTTGCCCGAGTGGTCCCCGGCGCCGTCCTTCGCGAGCGACGTCCTGGCGCAGGTCGACCTGCCTCACCCGGCGCTCGACCGCGCGCTCTCGAGGCTTCGCACTTGGTCTCCGGCCCCGGGGTTCGCTTCGGCAGTCATGGCCCGCGTGCGATTGCCGGTCCCGTGGCCCGAGCGCCTCTTCCGCTTCGCCCGGCGGCGCCGGGCGGCGCTGGCCACGGCGGGCGCGGCCATGCTGGCCGTGACGGGAGGCGCCGCAGCCTGGCTGTTCGGCGCACAGGGCCTCGCGCCCGGTCAGCTTCTCGCCGTTGTCTTCGGCGGCGCGCGAACCGTTCTTGTCGACACCATGCTCGCGGCCGGCCGTCTGGCGTACCGTCTCGGACTCGTGGACGCGGGCGGATCGCTCGTCGACCGAATCAGCCCCGCCGCCGCGCTCGGCAGCGTGGCGCTGTCGAGTCTTGCCGGCCTCGCCTCTCTCTGGTTCATGGTCAGGCTGTTCCGGCAGCCGCTCCCACAACGCGTTCGCATCGAGAGGGCCGCATGACCCGAACGCTGCCGTTCCTGGCCTGTCTCGCGGTCGTGCTTCCCGCCAGCGCGCAGGAGGCCGGCATCGCCGACGCCGCGATCACGCTCTCCGCCGCCGGTCGGGCCGAGTTGTGGTTCGAGCTGGAGAGCGGGACCGAGCATCGACTTCGCTTCGAGGGCGAGACCGTCGAGGTGGACGGAATCGGGATCGGATCCTACGCGGAGCGCGGCGACTTGGAGAGCGCCTGGCGCGCCTTCCTCCGCGAACACGCGGGAGAGGACGCTTCCGCGGTGCGCGGCGGCCTGGTCGAATTCAGACGCTTCTTGGAGGAGTGGAGTTCAGCGGAGGAGGTTGCCGACGGGGAGGCGGCCCGGGCCCTTGCAGGTCGGATCGACGCGATTCTCGGGCTCGCCGTGCCGGCCGGCGCGGCACCCGCCCTCCCGGCGGGCGAAGCGGCGCCGGAGGCGCCCGGTCAACCCGGACCCATGCAGATCGTCCCCGGCGGACTCGGCTTCGACGTCACCGGCGAACTGGATCGGCTGCGCGAGGCGCTCGGCCGCCTCGGCGACTCCGGCGAGTTCAGCGAGGGTGGGCTGGCCATGATCGTCCACGGCGACTACGAGGTCCTCGCCGAGGCCACGATCCCCGGAGATGTCGCCATTCTCGACGGGACGCTGAGACTCGCGGGCGGCGTCGAGGGCGACATCCTCATGCTGGACGGCGTGCTCGTGCTGGATGGCGATGCGCGCGTGCGGGGCGATGTGCTTCAAGTGGGAGGCGAGGTCGACTTCGGTGAGGATGCGTCGAGCGTCGAGGGAGAGATCCTCTCCGACATCCGGCTGGCGCCTTCGGCGCCCTCGGCACCGGCGGCGCCGGACGCTCCCTCCGTTCGGCAGGTCGAATCGTCCGAAGCCCCGATGCAGATGCGGCCCCCACAGCCCCCCGGCTTCTGGTCGCGTCTCGCGCGCAACTTCGGGCGGGCCGTCGAGGGCGTGATCGCCGCGGGGTCCACGTTCATGGTCCTCGCCGTGCTCGGCTTGCTGCTCGTGTATTTCGGGCGCCGCCGACTGGAGACCGTCTCGGATACGGTTCGGCTGGAGTTCGCCCGTTCCTTTGCGATGGGCCTCGCCGGAGAGGTGCTGTTCGTTCCCGTTCTTCTCGTCCTCATCGCTTTGGTCGTCACGTGGCTGGTCGTACCCTTCTTCCTGCTCGCCGTCTGGCTCGCCGGAGTGTTCGGGTATCTCGCGGCTGCGCACGCCTCCGGCGAGATCTTCGCCCGGCGGCGCTTCCGCACCGAATGGCTGGAGAGACTCCGCCGCTCGAACTCCTACTACTACGTCGTCAGCGGACTCGCGCTTCTGATGCTCCCCTTCGCCGCCGGCGCCGTCCTGTGGGTGTTCGGCGGCGCGGCGGATTTCGTACGCGGCCTGATCCTCTTCGTGGCCGGGGTCGGCACATGGGTCGTCGTCACGGCCGGGTTCGGGGGCGTCCTGCTCACGCGGGCCGGCGGACGGAGCGTCGTGGTCGACTGGTCGGCGGACAGCGCCCCCGGCGAGGGCGCGTCGCCGCGAGCCGAAACCGATCCGCCCTCCGCCCCCGTGGATGATGCCTGATGCCCGGCTAGCCCGAGCCGCGGCACCGACGCTGTCGGTCGTGCTCGGGTCGCTGGTGCTCGGCGGAGCGCCGGAGTCGGCCGCGGCGCAGGAGTGGCGGGACTTCCGTACGGCGCGGCAACCCGGCGCCGTGGACGCGCTGGACATCGAACTGATGTACGAGGGCGGGCGGCTCGATGTATCCGCCTCGGAGACACAACTGCTTTACGACGTGCGGCTTCGTTACGACGCCGAACGTTCCCTGCCCCGTCGCGAATGGCGGCGTGCCGGTCGCACCGGGCACCTGCGGTTCATCTCTTCCTCTTCTTCGGAGGAGCGGCGCGACGCCGACGACCCGGCGTGGTTCGGCGACCCGGAACTCGAACTCGAACTCGAGGATCTCCCTCGCGCCGCGGACGCGGCCGGTAGGTTGGATCTGTCGCTGAACGCCTCGGTGCCCACGGATCTGCGGCTGGGAATCGGTGCCGGAAGGGCGCGCCTCGACCTCGGCGGCGCCCACCTCACGGCGCTTGAACTCATCACCGGCGCCAGCGACGTGGAGGTCGGTTTCGCCCGCGAGAACCGCGCGGCGATGGAGTTGCTGTCCATCAAATCGGGTGCCACGGCCTTCATGGCCGAGCAGCTCGGCAACGCCCGCTTCCGGCGCCTGGAGTTCTACGGTTTCGTAGGCGACGTCGTCCTGGACTTCTCGGGATCCTGGCGATCGAGCGCGGAGGCCGACATCAAGATGGGGCTGGGCGAACTCCTAATGCGGGTTCCCGCGCACATCGGCGTCCGCATTCGGCACACCGGACTCGCCTCGCTCAGCGCGGCGGACCTCGAGAAGGTGGGAGACTACTGGTTGAGTCCGAACTGGGAGACGGCACGCGTGCGGTTGCAGATCACGCTCGTCGCCGGACTCGGTTCCGTCATCGTGGAGCACGGCTAGCGCAAGCGGCCTAGCCGCCGGCGGCCTCCTTCCGCAAGGCCTCCACCGCCTCCAGCCGGGTGACGGTCGCGAACGCGATGCGGGCAAAGGCCCGGGCTTCGGGTGCGGCCGGTCTTCCGATCGACGTCGGGACCCCTTGATCGCTCTCCTCGCGGACGGCCACGCCGAGCGGCACGGGGCCCAGGAAGGGCACGTCGATCGAGCCGGCGAGCCGCTCGCCGCCGCCGGCACCGAAGATGTCGTGCGTCTCGCCACACCCGGGACATGCAAAGCCGCGCATGTTCTCGACGATGCCGAGGATCGGCACCTCGAGCTTCTCGAACATCCGGATCCCGCGCAGCACGCCGCCGACCGCCACGTCCTGGGGGGTGGTCACCATCACGGCTCCGTCCACGCGTACGAGTTGACACAGCGACAACTGCGCGTCGCCCGTCCCCGGCGGCAGATCGATCACGAGGTAGTCGAGTTCCCCCCATGCGACCTGCTGCAGAAACTGGCGGATGACCCCCATGATGATGGGGCCGCGCCAAATCGCGGGAGCGTCCTCCTCGATGAGGAAGCCGATGCTCATGAGCTTTACGCCGTGCGCCACCAAGGGTACGACCTCCTCGCGGTCGATCCGGGGCTTCTCCTGGATGCCGAACATGGTCGGAATGTCCGGGCCGTAGATGTCGGCGTCGAGCAGTCCGACGCGATGGCCCTGCCGGGTCCAGGTTGCGGCAAGATTCGTCGAGATCGTGGACTTTCCGACGCCGCCCTTACCCGAACTCACCGCGACGACGCGACCCACGCCCGGCATGGGCGGCGCCTGCGAGGGGTGGCGTCTCGCCGCTTCCCTGTCGTCTCCCCTGGGTGGCGGCCCGGGACGCTTGGGGGCGGGGTCCATGATCGGAAGCGGCCGGGGGCCGCGGGTCGGTGTGTCGGACACGGGTTGGCGCTCGACTACGCGACGGCCTCGACGGAATGGACCGTGGGGAGCGCATGGCAGAGGTGCTGTTCGATCCCGGCCCGCAGCGTAGCGATCGACATGGGGCAGTCGTAGCAGGCGCCGACGAGCCGGACGGCGACGCGTCCACTCTCCGGGTCGAACGACACGAGCTGGATGTCCCCTCCATCCGAGCGCACGGCGGGACGGATGTCGTCGAGGACTCTCTCGATCTCGCCGAGCGTATTCTCAACGGTGGCGGTGCTCAAATCGTCTGGATCCTGGCGCGGGTCGGGGAGCGCTTCCGTGCCCTGCGGACACCTCGAAACCGACATTCCCGAGGGCACCAAAAAGGTAGGATTCCACCGTCCGGCGGTCAACGGACTGAACGCTGCGATGAGGGCCTACGTCACGCGAGGTCAACGAGAGCCGGGCAAAAGGAGGAGTTCGCTCTCCACCCTTGCGGACGGACGGCCCGGGCGGAGTTCGATGAGCGGGTTTCCGGTCCACACGGCACCCATGTCTCGATAGTGTGGATCGAGCGGGTTCCCGGCCTGGCCCGTGGGCAGCAGGAAGTAGCCCGCCATGTCGGAGGGCGCGGCGCGAGCGACGAACCTCGCGCTGGGGCCGTATTCGCTCAAGACGGGCAACTTCCACGCGGTGGAGTCGAGACGCGAGCGCAGCGACGGAGCGTCGGGGCGAACCGTGTGCGGCCCGCCACGCGACGGATAGGGTCCGACGTGGAAACCGAACAGGCGGTCGAGCCACGCCACGGTTCCGAGCGGGTGGGCCGACCGCTCGCGATGGACCTCTCCCCACGGGTGGCCGGACACGGCCGCCGCCGTGCGGGCCGCCTCTTCCTCCAGCGTCTCGAGGCGCTCCACGTCCGGCGTGCGCGCATCGTCGATCCAAGCGCTGTCTCCGGTCTCGACGATCTCCATGAAGGCGAGGTCGGGGAACCACCCGTCGCCGTCGTCGAACTCGTCGGCGACGATGAGTTCACGAAGGCGGTAGAGCCAGGTGAAGAAGGGCGCCGCGCCCCGAGATTCCGTTTCGGTACGCAGGTCCCAGCGCTCGAGCAGGAGCGCGAGTGAGTCGAGGCCCGCGCGGCGGGCGGCCCGGATCGCGCGTGGCCGGTAACGCTCGGCCCAGAGGCTGTGGCTGTCCAACTGCGTCTCGCGCATGTCCTCTACCGTCCAGCCGGACGAGCGAGACACGAGGTCATCGATGCGCCGGGCCCGAAACGGCGGCGGATAGTAGACGCCCACCCGTCCGAACAGGGTTCGCGCCTGGAGGTTGTTCGCGCTGACGAGATACCCCCGTTCCGGGTTGCGCAACGCCGGCATCGCCTCCGGCGGCCAGAAGCCCGGCCAACCCGCGGGCAGACGCTCGAAGGAGATCGGAGAGGCGCCCTCTCCAGGCGCGCGCCGGGGCACGGACCCCGCCATGCGGTAGCCGATCTCCCCGCTCGACGCCGCATAGATCACGTTCTGGTGGGGCGAACGAAAGCGCGCGACCGCCGCCACGAACGCATCCACGTCGGAGGCCCGGTTCATGTCGAGGAGAGCCGCGACGGGACCCCCGGGTTCGAGTCCCGTCCAAAGCAGCGACAGCGTGAGTCCCCCGCCGGCCGGGACGACGTCCGTGATTACCGGGCCGCGCACGGTCGAACGGACGCTCCACGTCTCCGGCTCGCCGCGCCCCCGGACGAGAATCTCCTCCGTCCGGGTCTCGAAGGGTCGCCAGTCCTCGGAGTCGCGATACATCGACCCGTCGAGGTTGATGCCTTCCACGACGAAGTCCGCGTCGTCCACCATCGCGTTGGTGAACGACCATGCGACCGCCCGGTTGAGCCCTACGATGACGCCGGGGGTCCCCGGGATCGAGAGGCCCGCGACGGCGAAGTCCGAATCCTCGGCCGCGATGGAGTTGAGATACCAGGTGGACGGTGCGCGTAGGGCGAGGTGCATGTCGTTCGCGAGCAGCGGAGCGCCGTCCGCCGTGCGCGATCCCGCCAGCGCCCACGAGTTCGAGGCGTGGAAGCCGAAGCGGGAGAGATAGATCAGAGGATCCGGGGACGAGGCCGCGGTGCCCGCATCGGGAGGCATTCGAACCTCCGCGACGGCTTGCGGCCCGCGGCGAAACCCCGCGTCGGCGCCGAGAGCGGTGAAGCGCTCGCCGGACAAGCCACCACGGGCCGCTAGGCGCGGCGGCGGAGTGCCGGAGGGGAGCGTGTCCTGGAGAATGGTGGGGCCCCAGGCCGGGTATCCGGCCCCCAACGCTCGCCGGTGCTCCGCATCGAGCGTCGCGAGCGCGGTCATTCGGTCCAGTTCCTTCCGCCAGTCGGAGAGATCCAGCGACATGATGCGGCCGATCGAGAGGGACGCCCGCGGGCTCCACGGCTGCGGCTCGATGCCGAGGATGAGGAACTCGGGGGGCCAAGGTCCCCGCCAGCTCGCGATGCGGGCGTTGACACCCTCCGCGTAGGCGTCGAGCAGGGTCCGATCCGTCTCCGCCATGGCGTCGAGCTCGCGGGCCGCCGCCGACCACACGTCCAGCGTACGCATGAGGCGGTCCGCGTCGACGGCGGCCGGACCGAAGAGTTCGGCCAGGCGTCCGCGCGCGACCCGCTGGAAGAGTTCCATCTGCCACAAGCGATCGGAGGCGTGCATGAACCCCTGGGCGCGCACGACGTCGAGTTCGGTCCCGGCGAAGATGGAGGGAATCGCCCACTCGTCGAAGGTGACCGCGGCGGGCGCCGCCAGGCCGGGGATGACGTGCCGGCCGGACCTCGGCTGCATGGATCGCTGCAGGTGGAACCACGCGAACGTCGCGAGAACCCCCACGACCACAAGGCCGGCCGCCAGCACGGCTCCCGCACGGCGCCGCAGGTTCATGAGCCGGGGCCGCCCGGGCGGGCGGGAGAGGACGGTCTCGCGTCGAGCAGGGCGTGGCGAAGCGAGACGTAGCGCTCGCCGTCTCGAATCACGAGCGCTCTGGAGACAAGGTCATCGAGGAGCCCGCAAACGCGGTCGAGCGGGAGTTCGAGCCGGTCGGCGAGCGGAGACGCTCCCGTGCGGCCGAGAATCCAGATCTCGCGCCACACCGCGGTGGCGCCGGAATCCAGCGCGCCCATCAGCAACGGTTCCCCGTCGGCGCTCTCGGCGGCGGCCGCGAGCCCCCGGTGGCGGAGGACCGAGTCGATCGGTCCGAGGTGGTGCTCCGCGATCCCGCGAAAGAGGATGAAGGACCGGCGCGTGGAGGCGTCGGACGCGAGCAGGACGAGCTTCGCGACGATCTCGTCCGCGCAGGAAAAATCGATCACCGGGACGTGGCGCAGGTCGAGAACGGCCAGGACCGTGCGGCCCGCGTCGGCGATCTGGCGCTCCACCGTCGCCCGTACCGTCCGACCGGTGGGACGCGTCACGAGGTAGCTGAACAGCGTCGTGTGAGCGACCGCCGGTCTCACGCGATCACGTCCTTCCCCTCTCCACCCGTTCTTCCCTCTCGACCCGTTCGGGGAGGACGATCAGCACCTGAGCGCCGGGAAACCGGGGCAGACCCGTGCTCAGCGGCTCGCCCTCACCCCAGTCCGGCACCCTGGCGATACTCGCATCGCCGCTTCGGATCCGGATGGCGCCATTCCACTTGATGATCTGGCTTCGGATCGCCTTAAGGCCCTGGCCGCGGCCGGGATCCGGGAAGCGCGACTCACCGTGCAGAAAGGCGGCCTCGAGCGCCGCCGCCGCCGACCACCGCTCCCCATACCGGCGCGCGTGCTCGGCACCCAGGGAGCCGTCGAAGCCGACGCCCACATCCATCACGGCGAGCACGACGACGTCGCGCCCGAGACGCCGCTGCCACCGATACCGCTGCGCGCACACCCAGCCGATCGAATCGGCGTGTTCGAGGATGTTCTGGCACACCTCCGACAGCATGACGGAGAAGTGGATCACGGCCGGGCGGGGGTAGCCGAGCCGGTCGTGCAGGATGCGCTGGGCGCGGTCCCGCACGCCCTCCACGACCGAATGGACGTCCTCGTGGGAGCGGATCGTCGTGACTTCGATCAGGGCGTCGGAGACCTCGAGAGACGGCTTCGGCAGCCGCCTAAAGTCGAACACCCGCGCGGCGGCGGGCCAGAAACGCATGCGGTTGATATAGGAGCGGACCTCGGAGTCCCGCGGAGGCTCGATGAGCGGAGGCAGCCCCGTGCGCACCCGCGCCTCCTGACCGACCGCCAGCAGCCCGATGAGCCCGTACGGCGAAACCCAACCGACGGAGCGGGCATCGAGAAGGAGACGCGCCTTCGGATTGCCCCCCCAGCGCACGCGCCGGACCAGCGTCTCGAAGGAGGACTCATCCAGACGTTCGGGGACGCGGACGACCCGGCTCACGCGGACCCCCGCGCCCGACTTCCCGCCCCGCCGGCCACGAGGCCGGTCTCGGAGCGCAGGTATTCGCCGAGCCCGGATGCGCCACGGTAACCGGCGTTCCGGTGCGCCGCCCGCGTCGCCGCCCGGGCGGACGACTCGAGATCCCCGCCGCTCAGCATCGTCACGAAGCAGGTCGCCCCCCATACGTCGCCGCAGCCGGTCGGGTCGCCCCCCCGTACCGGGACTTCGAGTGCCACCTTCCCGCTCACGAGCGCGTCCGCGGGCGCCACGGCCCCGGGCGGCGGGGGCGGCTCCGCCGGCGCCTTCCAGAAGCTGCGGGTCGCGACCCAGGCGGCGCCGCGTTCCCCGAGCGTGACGAGCAAGCCGCGCGTGACCGGACCCACGACGTCCGCGGCGAGCGCCCAAGGATCCTCCCAGCCCGCCGCCAGCGTGTCGAGTTCGTCCTCATTCAACTGCACGACATCGAAACAGGAGAGCCACGCGCGCCAGTCCTCGAGCGGACGCGGGGAACGCGCGCCGTCCGCTCCCACGCCGAGCATCAAGGAGTGCAGATCCGCATAGACCGGACCCTGCGTCGCCGTCCGCAGGGCCGCGGCGGCGGGGAGATCCACCTCCCAACCCGCGATGAAGTTCACGTAGATCGCGTCGCATGAACGCGCGAGCGGCACGAGTTCCTCCCGGGTCCAGCCCGGCACGCCGCCGGTGAGCTTCTCGGAGCGCCGGGTGTCGTCGAGGTACACGAGTTCGACCCGGTTGTTCGGGTCCGTCACGGTCCACACGCCGTCGAGGGAATCGACTCGCTCGAGCCCCCCGAGGAAGAGATCCGCCGCCTCCCGCATATCCCTTCCGACCTTGAGAATCGGAAACAGCGTCCACCCTCCCCCGGCCTCCGCGGCGGCGGCGTCGGCGGCGGCCAACGCGTAGGCGATCCCTCCCCATTCCTCGACCGGCCCCTCCCGGCCCACATCCCGTGCGCGGATCGTATCCCACACCATCGTCCCCACGACCCCCAGCCGCGGCATCCGTGACTCAGAGGGGTCCGAGCCGCGCGACGCGGAACACGGCGGCGGCGCCGATGACTCCCGCCAGGCCACCGAGTTCGGTGCGCACGATCCGACAAGCCTCGGCCGCCGGCCGGAACGCCCGCTTCCGGACCTCGCGGCGCAGGGGATCGAAGAGATGCCTGCCCGCGCGCGTCACGCCCCCGGAAACCACGATCATCTCCGGGTTGAGAATGTTGATGAGGTTCGCGAGGCCGGTGCCGAGATACCCCGCCGTCTCCCGCATCACGTCGGCGGCATGCTCGTCGCCCGCCACGATGGCGTCGGACACGGCCTCGGCCGTCACCGCCCGCAGGTCGCCATCCACGAGATCCAGAAGCATGCTCTCGGTGCCCGCCTCCAACCCCTCCACCGCACGGGCCGCGATCGCGGGCCCGGAGGCGTACGCTTCCAAGCAACCGTAGCTCCCGCAGGCACACTTCCGCCCCGTGGAGTCGATTGTCATGTGGCCAATCTCCGCAGCCGCATCCGACGCCCCGTGGTAGAGTTCGCCGTCGAGGACGATGCCGCCCCCGATCCCCGTCCCCAGAGTGACGCCCACGAGGTTGTCGACGCCGCGCCCCGCCCCCCGCCACCACTCTCCGAGCGTGGCGGCGTTCGCGTCGTTGTCGAGTTCGGCCTCGAGTCCCGTCCCCTTCACGATGAGGTCGCGGAGTGGGAAGTTCCGCCACCCGAGATTCGGCGTCTCGATCACCGTACCCGTCTCGCGGTCCAGCGGCCCGGGCGCCCCCATCCCGACCCCGATGATCGCCTCCTCCCCGAATCCGCCCTCGCGCACGGCATCGCGCATCGCCTCGCGAATCATCGACACAATCCGGTCCACGACGAACTTCGCGCCGATGTGGGCGTCCGTGGGCAGCGTACGCATGCCGAGCACGGTGCCGCCATCCACCGGAACGGCGCCGACCTTGATCGTGGTCCCCCCGAGATCGACACCGATGATGTGGTTTCTTCCGCTCACATGCCCTACCCGCGTCTTGCTGGTGGGACTACCCGCCGCCGACCACGCCGCAGAGAATCATAGACCGGCGGGCCGAAGCGCTCCAGCCAACCGATGACGCCGTCGACGCCAACGCGGGCGGGCTAGTCGGTGTCGACCTGCAGCACGGCGAGAAAGGCCTCCTGGGGGATCTCGACGCTCCCGACCTGCTTCATGCGCCGCTTCCCCTCCCTCTGCTTCTCGAGGAGCTTCCGCTTGCGCGTGATGTCGCCGCCGTAGCACTTGGCGGTCACGTTCTTGCGCAGCGCCTTCACGGTCGTCCTCGCGATCACGTCCCGCCCGATCGCGGCCTGGATGGCCACGTCGAAGAGTTGGCGCGGGATGAGTTCCTTGAGCTTGCGGGCCATCTTCTGCCCGAAGTCGTAGGCCCGGCTCCGGTGCACGATGACGCTTAGCGCGTCCACGGGCGCCCCGTTGAGGAGGATATCCAGCTTCACCAGGTTCGAAGGCTCGTGGCCCGTCACTTCGTAGTCGAGCGAAGCGTAGCCGCGGGAGACGGACTTCAACTTGTCGTAGAAGTCGAGCACGATCTCGCCGAGGGGCATCGAGTACGAGATCTCGACCCGGGTCGGATCCAGGTACTGAAGATCGAGGTACTTTCCGCGCCGGTCGTGGCAGATCTTCTGGATCGCGCCGATGTAGTCGGCCGGCGACACGACGCGCACCCGGACGAAGGGCTCCCGCACTTCGCTGATTTGGACGCGGTCCGGCATCTTCGATGGGTTCTCGAGCTGGATCTCGTCGTCGTTCGTGAGCGTCACGCGGTACTCCACGCTGGGCAGCGTCGTGATGAGGTCGACGCCGAACTCGCGGTCCAATCTCTCCTGCACGATCTCCAGGTGGAGGAGCCCCAGGAAGCCGCACCGGAACCCGAAGCCGAGCGCGCCCGATGTCTCCGGCTCGTAGTGGAGGCTGGCGTCGTTCAACTGCAGCTTTTCGAGCGCCTCGCGGAGTTCCTCGAACTGGTCGGAGTCCGTCGGATAGAGGCCGGCGAAGACCATCGGCTTCGCTTCGCGGTAGCCGGGGAGGATCTCGGCGGCGCGGTCTCCCGCATCCACCACCGTGTCGCCGACGCGCGTGTGGCCCACGTTCTTGATCTGGGCCGCAAGATACCCGACCTCCCCGCAGCGGAGGGTGCCGGTGCGCTCGAACCCGAGCCGCATGAAGCCGACCTCGTTGACCTCGTAGACCGCGTCGTGGCGTCCGAACCCGATGCGCATGCCCTCGCGCAGCTCGCCATCCACGACGCGCAGCATGGGCAGCGCACCGCGATAGCGGTCGTACTGCGAGTCGAAGATCAGCGCCCGCAGCGGCGCCTCGGGGTCTCCGCCCGGGGGCGGGACGCGCTCGACGATGGCGTCGAGAACCGCGTCGACTCCCGCCCCCTCCTTCGCGGAGGTATGGATCGTCGAGGCGGGATCCACGCCGAGCAGCTCCGATATCTCCGCCGCCACGCGCTCCGGGTCGGCCGCCGGGAGATCGATCTTGTTGACGACGGGGACGACCTCGAGATCCGCCTCCAGCGCGAGGAAAAGGTTCGCGAGCGTCTGCGCCTCGATGCCCTGCGTGGCGTCGACGACGAGGAGGGCCCCCTCGCACGCGGCGAGACTGCGGCTCACCTCGTAGGCGAAGTCGACGTGGCCCGGCGTGTCGATGAGGTTGAGTTGATACTCGACCCCGTCCCGGTAGCCATAGGCCATGCGAATCGCGTTGAGTTTGATCGTGATCCCGCGTTCCCGCTCGAGTTCCATCGAGTCGAGGACCTGCTTCCGCATCCGGCGCGCGTCCACCGCGCGGGTGCGCTCGAGCAGGCGGTCGGCGAGCGTAGACTTCCCGTGGTCGATGTGCGCGATGATGGAGAAATTCCGAATACGCTCCGTGGCCGGGGAGTCGGTCACAGCTCCACCACCAGCCCGTCGTACGCCGGCGCCACGCCCGCCGGGAGGCGGCGCTCGATTTCCTCGTGTCGGGTTCTGTGCGCGATATGCGTGAGGTACGTGCGTCCGGCCCCGAGTCGGCGCGCCGCCGCCACAGCCTCCTCCATCGAGAAGTGCCCCGGGTGCGGATCGCCAAACCAGAGCGCGTTCGCCACGAGGACATCGACGCCGGCGAACACCTCCAGCGCATCCTCGGGTACGGACTTCGCGTCGATCAGAACCCCGAGACCGCCGAGGCGGAAGCCGTAGCTGCGGTACGTCCCGTGTGGAAGGGCCACGACCCGCAGCGCGAGCCCGCCCGGCTCGATGATGTCGCGGTCGTCGAAGAGGGTCAGGTCGAGCCGGGGCACCGCGGAGCCGGACTGGAGCCGGGCGTCGCCCCAGATATAGGAGAAGCGCCTCCGGATCGCCGCGTCGAACTCGCGGGCCACGTAGAGCGGAATGGGCCGGCCCTGCCGCAGCGAGAAGACCCGCAGATCGTCGATGCCGTGCGTATGGTCCGCATGCTCGTGCGACAGAAACACGGCGTCCAGCCGTTCGACGCCCGCCCGCAGCAACTGAAGCCGAAGTTCCGGGGGCGTGTCCACGAGGAGACGGGTCCCGCCCGTTTCGATGAGGAGGGCGTGGCGCGTGCGGCGGTCTCTGGGGTCCGGCGAGCGGCAGGTCGCACAGCCGCAGCCGATCACCGGAACCCCGAAGGAAGTACCGGTACCGAGAAAACGGACTCTCACGGGCCGGCGTCAGTGGCGCGGGAGGCGGATCACAACTCTTCGACGCGCATCATGTTGGTCGTGCCGGGGACGTGGAAGGGGACTCCGGCCGTCACCACGAAGCGCTGCCCGGCCTCGCCCATGCCCAGTTCGAGGGCCACGTCCCGAGCCTTGTCGAGCATGCTCGAGTAGCTGATGCCGCCGTGGAAGAGGATCGGCTGCACGCCCCACACGAGCGCCAACTGGTTGTACGTCCTCCACTGGTCCGTGATCGCGAGGATCGGGACCTTGGGACGCTGCGCCGACACGATGCGGGCCGTATAACCGCTCTGCGTGAACGTCACGATGAACGGCGAGCCCACGCGCTCGACCGCGATGAGCGACGAGGCGGCGATCGCTCCCGACGTGGTCTGCTGGATCTTCGAGGAGCCCTGCACCCGCTTGCCCGCCCGCCCGGTCCGTCCCAACCGCTCGTGCTCGATACGGCGGATGATCCGGTCCATCGTGAGGACGGCCTGCACCGGGTACCCGCCCGCGGCGGTCTCGGCCGAGAGCATCACCGCGTCGGTGCCGTCGAGCAGTGCGTTCGCGACGTCCGACACCTCCGCCCGCGTCGGCTGCGGGCTCTCGATCATCGACTCCAGCATCTGCGTCGCCGTGATCACCGGCCGGGCCCGTTCCTGCGCCAGGCGAATGATCCGCTTCTGGATCATCGGCACTTCCTCGTAGGGCAGCTCCACGCCGAGGTCGCCGCGCGCGACCATGACGGCGTCGCTCAGAGGCAGGATCTCCGCCAAGTTCTCCAGCGCCTGCGACTTCTCGATCTTCGCTATGAGCAGGCATCCCCGGTCCATCCTCTGGCGGGTCGCCTCGAGGTCGGCCGGCTGCCGCACGAAGCTCAGCGCCAGGTAGTCGATGACCTGTTCGACGGAGAACTCGATGTCCGCGATGTCCTTCTCGGTCAGCGCCGGCGCTCCGACCCGCACCCCGG
Organism: Candidatus Palauibacter poriticola; assembly: GCA_012270965.1. Lineage (GTDB taxonomy): Bacteria > Gemmatimonadota > Gemmatimonadetes > Palauibacterales > Palauibacteraceae > Palauibacter > Palauibacter poriticola. The sequence goes on along the minus strand of JAAXHJ010000038.1, from coordinate 85,756 downwards.
GGAGGTTGATCCCCTTCTGCGACTTGAGGACGCCGGCGCTGAACGCCACGGCCGAGACCCACGGCGGGTCGTCGGAGATTTTCCGGACCGCGAACTCGAAGTGGCCATCGTCGAGCAGGATCCGGGTTCCGGGCGCGACCTCCTCGGCCAACTCCGGATATGTGGTCGGAATCCGTCGGCGCGGGGAGCTGCCGGGGGGAGCGTCATCGCCTTCGGAAAAGAACCAGTATGTGCCCTCGGGCTCGATTTCGAGCTGGTCGCCGGGCAGATCCCCGACGCGGATCTTCGGTCCCCCCAGATCACCGATGATCGCCACCGGCCGGCCGACATCGCGGGCCACGTCGGAGATCTTCCGCACCATGCCGGCGGCGCGATCCGTCGGCGTATGAGTGAAGTTGATGCGGACTGCGTCGGTGCCGGCTTCAATCAGGTCGTGGAGCACATCCGGAGCCCATGAGGCGGGCCCGATCGTGCTGACGATCTTTGCTCTGCGGAAACCTGCGCTCATCCGTGGCCCAAACGGCGTGGGAGGCCACGGTTCCTATCCAGGCAGCCGGCTGGCCTCCGAGAGATCGGGTCGGTGGGCTACGATCCACTCGTGCATGTGCTGCAGCTGGCCGAGCGGGAGCCCCTCGAGGGATTTTACCTGCAAGCCCGGGATGATACAGGCGGCGGCACGGCGGAGAAAGTAAGCGCGCTGGCGGCGGCGCTGTTCCGGGTTGAGGGTCGTTCCGCCGGGGATGTCCGGGATCGGTTCCAGGAGGCGGCGGTAACTGTAGACTTCGCGGGCGGAGAATTCGGCGGGGATCAGATAGGCGTGACCTTCGACTTCGAAGGTGCCGTCGGATGAGATCGCAACGGAACCTGCCATGTTCAGCCTCCTTACGTCCTACGTTACCAGAGACGCAAAAGACCGTGCCGCCGGAAGGTTGGACAATCTCCATGATTCCCCTTCATCCCAGCCGCACGGTCCTCGGGCTTCCAGAACCTACTATAGGCTTGAAGGTGCCCCCGATGCAAGCTCTCGCCCCGACCGCCGCTCCAGGTCCGCCCCCACGACGCCGCCCGCAAGGTCTCGGACCCCTGACTCCCCGAACCCCCGGGTGGGAAAGAATCGGGGGAGGGGGGCATGGAAGCAGGTTCGCCGGGGTCACCGATCACGCCGGCCTTCTCCCCGCTCGCCGCGTATCAGCCGGGCGGACCGGCCGGTTCGCACTCACGGCGCGACCAGGGCGCGGAGGATCTCGTGCTGCGCCCGGAGTCCTTTCCCCGGTGGCGGGGTCCGGAGAGAGGAGCGACGGGCCGGCGGACGCCGGTGGTGGACGACCGTGCGCGACACCTTCCCCTTGCGAACCGCCCCCTCCGTTCAAGGCCCAGCACTCGTCGGACAACCCGCCGTCTTGACACGCCAGCCACGCTCCGCTAGAGTCCCGGGAGAGTCCCGGGTGTGAATTCCCCCCTGCAGCCCGGGAGGCGCAAATGACCTGCTTCAACCCCCTCAACGCCCCGCGAGCGCGACGGCTCAATGGAATCGCGCACATCGTGCGGCAGAACGTCCTCCGTTCCATCGCGGCCGCAGCCCTCGGCCTCTTCCTCGGCGCGGGATCGATGGCCGCCCAGAGCCAGTGCGGTGACTGGTGTGTGAGCTGCGGGGAGAACGGATGGGGCCGTGAGGGTACCATTCTGTCTTCGGGCGGCGGGTACCACCACAGGTGCGTCAAGGGAAATAAGTGCTCGGAGGTGGGGTGCTCGGACTTGAATGCGCCAGGCCCAAGCGAACCCTCGGAGGCCCAGGCGCTGGAGGTCCTGGAGAGTGGCAATCCTGACGAGATGCGGCGGGTGGCGGAGCACTACGGCTCAAGGTTGCTCCTCCATGAGCCGCGACGGCTCCTCGCCATCCGCGGTGCCGATTGTGCCTCCGATCACGTCGTCGCGGTGAAGTATCTGACGCCCGCCGCGACTCGCACCCTGTCCTCCGTAGGCCTCACGGACCTCGAGAGTTTCCTCGACCGCTCCGCCACGCTTGCCGATGATGTCGGTAGATAGCGCCGTTGGTCGGAGGGGCGTAGCTGGCACGGTCCCGCACGGGGCCGTGCCAGCTTGGGCCCGGCGGGCGTCCGCAATCCGCTCCACCGCGGCAGCCGTATCCATCGGCCTCGGCGTGTCAGCATGCCAAGGGGATGAACTCCTCCCCGACGGCCGCGGGTCGGGATCCTTTCGAGAGGGAACCTGCGTACTCCCCGCTCTCGCTCCGACGACCGATCGTACCTCCCTCCGGCGCACGGCCCGCCTAGGCACCGGCCTCAAGGAGGGAGCCTTCCTGGTCGTGACCCCCACCATGGGCCGCATCGTGCATGACCACCGGGGCCGGTATTGGGTGGGTCAAGCGGAAGAGGTGAAGGTGTTCGGTCCACGCGGCACCTTTCTTGCCACCATCGGCCGTGGCGGCGACGGACCCCTTGAGTTCCGCAGGGCAACGCCGATCCACCTAGATGCCCAGGGTCACGTCCATGTTCTCGACCCCCTCAACATGCGGATCTCGCGCATCGGAGACGACTTCGGCCTCGTCGACCAGCGGCGCCTGCCCGGGCCTACGTGGGATGCGGCACCGCTCGAGGACGGCGCGGGCTATGCCATTGCGGCGTGGGTGCCGACCGCTGATCACATGGGCCTGCCGCTACATGTCCTGGGTACGGATGATGTCTCGGCTTCGTTCGGAGGAGACCCCGGGCGGGAAGGGCGGGAACTGATCGACCAATCTTCGATTGAACTCACTTTGAGCTCAGACGGCGCGTCCGGGACGGTGTTCACGGTTCCTCAATGGGATTATCGGCTTGAGGCGTGGCGGTCCGACGGGCAGCACGCCGGCACGGTTGAGGGGCCCAGCCTCGACGATGGCCAGCGCGGGCCGGGGGGGTCGTGGAGCTTCGACAACCCGCCCTGGAACGGCATCGTCGACATAAAGCACGACGCCATGGGGTTGCTGTGGGTGATCGTCCAGGTTCGCACGACCGATTGGCGGGATCATGCGACCGAATCGATCCTGCCGGATGGTCGCGTCACACTCGAATGGCCCGATAACGATCCCACGACCGTCTTCCGTAGCCGTCTGGATATCATCGAACCCGAGACTTGCACTCTCAAGGTCTCGGAGTGGTTCTCCGGCCAGGGGTTGCTGCTGGGCTTCGTGGAAGGAGCGTCGCCCATGGCGGTCTCGGAGCTCACGTACGAGGGTGGCCTTATCCCGACCATCACCCTATGGCAGGCGGACCTTGTGCCGTCGGAGCAAGAGCAGGGCGGATGAGACGGATGTCGCTCAGGGCGCTCGTGTGTACAGGCCTTGTGTGGGTCGGGGTGCTCGATGCGGCCGGCCAAGGCAGGAATGGGCCGCTCGAGGCGATGTCCGTTGATGGGAAACGAGTACGCATCGTGTTTCCGGTCGAAGCGATGCATGTCTCCCGCGATGCAACTCGCATCTTGAAGGTGCTGGAAGATATCTTGGCTCAGGAAGCGCCGGCATACGGATTCCCGGATGCCTTCGTTTGGGACCGGCGAGTCACGGTTGGGTTGGGAACGGAGGCCGGAACACCATCGAGTACGGCCAAGAGTGTTCCGCGTGACGCCCTGATCATCGTTCATGCGAACAGCGTGCGATCCCTGGACGCCTCGCAGTTGAGACGTTTGCTCCGGCACGAAGCGGCCCACCTCCTGGTCGGAGAGCTCCTGGATTATCGTGCCACTCCTCGGTGGCTTCAGGAGGGATTCGCGGAGTGGTTCGCGGGCGGTTTGACCTGCGACGGCGAGTTCCGGCTTTGGATCGAGTTGCGTCGCCGAAGTGCGGCGGATGAGGAACTGCCGAGACTCGACGACGCCTCCTGGGCGGTCCTGCCCAGCCGTCTTGCATACGATTTTTTTGGTAGCTTCTTCGAGTTTCTTGAGCACCGCCATCCGGGGCTGGTCTCGGACGGTGACCTCCTGGAAAGGGTCAAACTCGATGGTGCCTTCGTCGCGGATTCATGGGAAGCCCAGTGGCACGAGTACCTGCGGAGGAAATCGCATCGGGAACCGGTTTGCACCCTACGGAGTGAAGCACGGTAGCGATCGGCTTGTCGGAATCGGTGATCGGCTTCATCAGAGTGCGCAGCGTTCATGAACCGTTGTACAACGCCGAGATTTGACGCGCCGCCGCGGGGGCGGCTAGAATTTCCGCCGTTCTGCCTACGGGTCGTCAGAGTTGCCCTGCCAGGAGGTTGACACTTGCAGTACACGCTACGCGACAACGAGGAACTCGATCGTGCGCTGCGGAAGTTCCGCCGCAAGGTCCAGCGAGCCGGGATCTTCCGGGACATCAAGAAGCACCGGTTCTACGAGAAGCCGAGCGAGGCGCGTCGCCGCAAGATGAAGGCGGCGGAACGTCGGCGGCGCCGACGTCGGCGTCGCCAGAAGGCCCGCCGCTAGCCGAACGCCGCCAGCGGGGGCGCCCGCCGCCAGCTCTGAACGCCCCTGCCGCCAGCCGAGGGGCCTGCCGCCAGCTCTGAACGCCCCCCCGCCAGCCGAGGGGCCCGTCGCCAGCCGAGGGCGCGCCGTCGGCCGAAACGGCTGGCCGCCGGCCAGCGGTTCTCCCCTCAGGGTCAGGAAAAGCGGCGTTCGACGTACCCGTCGAGAATCTGCAGGAACTCCTCCACGATCCCATCGCCGCGCAGCGTCGAGTGGTGCTTGCCGTCGACGTAGACGGGCGCCGTCGGAGCCTCGGCCACCCCCGGCAGCGAGATGCCGAGGTCCGCATGCTTCGACTCGCCGGGCCCGTTTACCACGCACCCCATCACGGCCACCGAAAGATCCTCGACGCCGGGGTAGTGCGTCCGCCATGCCGCAAAACGGTCCGCGATATGGCGTTCGACATCGAGCGCCAACTGCTGGAAGAAGGTGCTCGTCGTCCTTCCGCAGCCGGGGCACGCCGTCACCTGAGGCTTGAAACTCCTCAACTCGAGCGACTGCAGCAGCTGCTGCGCGATCCGGACCTCCTCGGTCCGGTCGGCGCCGGGTTCAGGCGTCAACGACACGCGGATCGTGTCGCCGATCCCCTCGGAGAGCAGAATGGCGAGGGCGGCCGAGGAGGCGACCGTGCCCTTCCGCCCCATCCCGGCTTCCGTGAGTCCGAGGTGCAGCGGGTAGTCGCAGCGGGACGCAAGTTCGCGGTACACGGTCACGAGGTCCGGCACGCGCGACACCTTCGCGCTGAGCACGATCCGATCCGGCCCCAGACCGAGGTTTTCCGCGGCTTCCGCGGAGGCGAGCGCGCTCTCCACGATCGTGTCGAGGGTCACCCGGTGCGCATCCAGCGGTTCCGGGCGGCGCCCGTTCTCATCCATCCGCCGGGTCAGGAGCATCTGGTCCAGCGAGCCCCAGTTGACCCCGATGCGGACCGGCTTGTCGTGCTCGATCGCGCAGCGGATGATCGTCGCGAACTGCTCATCGCGCCGCTTGCGGCCCACGTTACCCGGGTTGATGCGAAACTTGGCGAGGGCGGCGGCGCAGTCGGGATGGCCGGGCAGGAGGATGTGCCCGTTGAAGTGGAAGTCGCCGACGAGCGGAACCTCGATGCCCTGGCCGGAGAGGCGTTCCGCGATTCGCGGCACCGCCTTGGCGGCACGCGGCGTATTCACCGTGATGCGGACGATTTCCGAGCCCGCCTCGTACAGTTCCCGGACCTGGGCCGCCGTGGCCGCCACATCCGCCGTATCCGTGTTCGTCATCGACTGGACGACGATGGGATGGGCGCTGCCCACCCCAACGCCTCCGATATCGACGGATTTCGTCGAGCGGCGAAGCTGTGGCGTCAGCCGCACTCGCTGTAGCCACAAGCGTAGCACTTCGCGCAGCCCTCCTCGAAGGCGAGGCTGCTGCCGCACTCCGAGCAGGTTCCGAGAAAGAGCCGGGCCGCCGACTCCTGGTAACGCTCGATCACGGGGCGTTGCGCCGACCGGACGCCCCCATTCGCGTTCTTTTTCCGGGCGGTCTCGACCTCCTCGATCGGGAGCGTCTGCTGGATCCCCTCCTTCTCCTCGAGGTAGCGTTCGATGACCTGCGCGATCGCGTCGGGGCCGGAGAGCACCTTGCTCGCTCCGAGTCCGACGGCCCGGTCGGAAGAGATCCCGCGCAGCTGCTTGTGTACATCGCGCAGCGAGATCCCCGACCGCAGGGCGAGGGAACACAGCCGTCCGATGGCTTCGGCATCGGCCATCGCCGCCCCTCCCGTCTTGCCGAGGGCGACGAAGACCTCGAACGGACGACCCTGATCGTCCTCGTTGATCGTCACATACATCGTTCCCAGCGGCGATTCGATCTGCCGGGTGTGGCCCCGCAGCACGGCGGGCCGCTGCCGCCTCTCGACGCGGCGCATCCTGGAACCCTCGAGTTCGGTGATCCGCCGCTGCCTCTTCTCGACGGCGTTCTCGAGCTTCCGGTTGTGCGCCTGCAGCTCGCTGTTGCGCGCCTCCGCGGCAGCGAGCCGGGCCAGCGTTGCGGCGACGTCTCCGGCGAACTCCGGCTCCACATCGACGGCTTCCAGTTGGACTCCGTCCGCCGCAACGGCCGAACCGCTCTCGCTCGTCTGCCGCCGGACATCCTTCGCCGTCCTGCCCGTCGAGAGCACCTGCTCGTCCCGCGATCCATCGCGGTAGACGGTGACGCCCTTGCACCGCAGCTCGTACGCCATCTCGTAGATTTTGCGCACGTCCTCCTCGGTGGCGGTCGTCGCAAAATTGCACGTCTTCGAGATGGCGGAGTCGCAGTGCGCCTGAAATGCGGCCTGCATGCGAATGTGCTGCTCGGGCGGAACATCGTGCGCCGTGACGAAGATCCCCCGCACATCCCCCGGCACTTCATCGAAGTGGATGTGGCCCTCGTCGGCGATGCGTCGCATCAACTCCTCGGAGTGCCAACCCCCTTCCTTCGCACGGCGCACGAAGTCCGGATTCACATCCGGCATCAGCACGCCTGCTTGATTCCTCATGAATGCGACCGCGAACAGCGGTTCGATCCCACTTGAACACCCCGCAATGATCGAGATGGTCCCCGTGGGGGCGACCGTCGTCAGGTTGCAGTTGCGGAGCCGGCGTTCGGGGCGGATCCGATGGCCGTCGCCGTCCCGGGCGCACGTCTCGTCGGGACCCCAGATCGATCGCTCCCACTCGGGAAAGACGCCGCGCTCGGCGGCCAGCCGTTCGGACTCGAGCTTGGATTCCTCGTCGACGAACTCCATCAACTCCCGCGCGAGCTCGACCGCGCGCTCGGAACCGTAGGGTTCGCCGATCCTCACGAGCATGTCGGCCCATCCCATGATCCCGAGACCGACGCGGCGGATCCGCTCGGACAGATCTTCGATCTTGGGGAGCGGGTAGCGGTTGGCATCGATGACGTTGTCGAGGAAACGGGTCGATTCGTGGACGGCGCCGCCGAGCCCGTCCCAGTCGATCCGACCCTGATCGTCGACGAAGTAGCCGACGTTGATCGAGCCGAGATTGCATACGTCGTGGGCGAGCAGCGGCTGTTCGCCGCAGGGATTCGTGGCTTCGTAGTCGCCGATGTGCGGGACCGGATTGTAGCGGTTCGCCTCGTCGATGAAGAAGACGCCGGGCTCGCCGTTTCGCCACGCGCTGGAGATGATGCTCGAGAACACCTCCTCGGCGTTCAACCGATCCGCGACGTCGCCGGTGCGCGGGCTGATGAGGTCGTAGTCCGAACCCGTCCGGACCGCCGCCATGAAGGCGTCGGTGACGCCGACCGAGATGTTGAAGTTCGTGATCCGGGTCTTGTCCGCCTTGCACTCGATGAAATGACGGATGTCCGGATGATCGACGCGCAGGATGCCCATGTTCGCGCCCCGTCGGGTGCCGCCCTGCTTCACGGCCTCGGTCGAGGCGTCGTAGACCTCCATGAAGCTGACGGGGCCACTCGCCACGCCCATCGTCGACTTGACGACATCGCCGGAGGGACGAAGGCGACTGAAGCCGAACCCGGTGCCGCCCCCGCTCTGGTGGATGAGGGCCATGTCCCGCAGCGTCTCGTAGATGCCGTCGAGACTGTCCGGCACGGGGAGCACGAAGCACGCGGAGAGTTGCCCGAGCGGACGGCCGGCGTTCATGAGCGTGGGGCTGTTCGGCTCGAAGATGCCGTCGGCCATCAGGCGATAGAAGCGCTCGGTGCGTTCGAGGATCGCCTCGTCCGTCGCACCGTAACGGCCATCCTGCGACGCGACGACATCGGCCACGCGCCAGAAGAGATCGCGCGGCCCCTCGATGGGCTCGCCGCGGTCGTTCTTCTTGAGATACCGGCGCGCCAGCACCGTCCGCGCGTTCTCGGAAAGTCTGGGCTCGGCGAGGTCGGACGGCCTGGCGTTGGATCCCATCCGCATCTCACTCCGTACCGGGGCGCCCGTCAACGCGCCCTCCCTCACCACCACATCCGGTGGATTCATTTGCCGCCCCCGCCTTCCTGTTCTCGACCGGCCACAAATCAGGTCAATCCGCGGAAAAAAACCGGCTTCGGCCGGGACCCGACGACCGCGCGAGTCGGATGCCGGCCTAGGCCGGGAAGTCTGTGTTTTTTCGCACGCACCGCTATATGTGGTGGCCTTGCCATGATAACTACACCATATGTAGTGGTCAAGCCGGGACGCCGCGCCGGGCACGCAGGCTCCAGAGCCCGGCTCCGCCCAGGGCGGCCACACCGGCGGAAAGGGCGGCGGTCCGCGGCTCGACCAGCAGCGCGGCGCCGAGGGCGAACATCGCCCCGAACAGGAGCAGCGTGGCCCCCGCCGTCCGCAGAAGCGCCTCGTGGAGGGGGAAGTCGGGAGACACGCCCGCGCGCCGGCGGATCGCGCGCCAGCCCGGCCCGGCGGGCCGTACCCGCCGATAGAACGCCACCAGGGTCGCCTCGTCCTCCGCACGCGTGAACCCCATCACGGGAAGCCAGACGGCCGCCGACCCGAAGGCGGTCAGTGCGAGCCGCGTCCCGAACTCCATCGCGCCGAATGCCGGAAGATAGGAGCAGAGCGCGATCGCGAAGCCGGCGAGCATGGAGGCGAGTTCGGCCCAGGCGTTCACCCGCCACCAGAACCAGCGCAGGATGAGCACCGCCCCGGGTCCCGTGCCGATGGCGATCATGAAACGAAACAGCGCCCCGATGTCATCGGCGAAGAACGCCGCCGCCGTCGCGGCCGCAACGATGCAGGCCGAGGCGAGCCGGCTCAGCAACACGAGTCGCGCGGACGAGGCGTCCGGGTCGACGAAGCGGGCGTAGAGATCGTTCACGAGATAGCTCGCGCCCCAGTTGATCTGCGTCGAGACGGTCGACATGAAGGCGGCGAAGAACGACGCGACGACCAGCCCCAGGAGCCCGGCGGGAAGGTAGCGCAGCATGAGCATCGGGTATGCCAAGTCGGGATCGGCCAGGTCCGGAAGGACGACGACGGCCACGAGTCCGACGAGCACCCAGGGCCAGGCGCGGACCACGTAATGAAGCCACACGAACCACCATGCGGCGCGCTCCGCGTCCGCTTCGCTGCGGCAGGCGAGGAGGCGCTGCACGAACTCGCCCCCACCGTCGGAGCGGCGGAAGGCCCACCACTGAATGCCGAGGTAGGCGAGGAAGGTCCCGAACGGGAGGGCTTCCGACCCCGGCCGCGGGACCATCCCCAGCACATCGCTCCGCCCCGCCGCCGCGAGCTGGATCTTGAGTTCCGCGATCCCTCCGATGTCCGCCAAGGCGAGGGCGGCCACGAGAATGGCTCCGAAGAGCGCGAGAAAGAACTGGAAGAAGTCCGTCGCGACGACACCCCACAGTCCGGCGAGGCTCGCGTAGGCGAGCACGAAGATGGAGAGGGCCACCACGGCCCACAGGCGCTCGTCGCCCGGCAACCAGCCGGACAGGTCCGGGAGGAGCCCCAGGGCCTCGACGACCTTGCGCATGGCCAGCATCACGAAACCGATCGAGATGCAGTTGATCGGAACGGCGAACAGGAAGGCGCGCGTGGCCCGCAGGACGGCGGCGGGGCGGCCACCATAGCGAAGTTCCGTAAGCTCTACATCCGTGACGATTCCGGCGCGGCGCCACAGACGCGCGAAGAGGTAGATGAGGAGGAGGTGGGAGAGGCCGAAGGACCACCATTCCCAGTTGCCGGCGATGCCCCGGCGCGCGATGAGGGCCGAGACGTAGAGCGGCGTGTCCACCGAGAAGGTCGTCGCGGCCATCGACGTGCCCGCGAGCCACCACGGCAGCGCGCGGCCGCCGACGAAGAAGTCGACGATGCTCCCGCGCGCCCGGCGCGAGAGCCACAGTCCGACGCCGAAGGTGAGCGCGAGGTAGATCGCGACGATCCACCAGTCGGCCGGACTCAACGATCCACCCCGCCGGGCCGCGTCCCCACCTGCGCGCGGACCGCGAGGCGCAGCCACTCCGCCGCGGCTCGTTCCATCACCGTCTCGGTGGACCACGCGCAGATGCCGGGGACGCCGAGCAGATCGAGCCAGCGGCGGTGGCCGAGCAGCACGACGAGGCCGCGCGGGGCGGAGCGGGCGAGCGCGCGCGTCCGCTCAACGACGTCGGCTGCGGGCGCACCGCGGCCCTTCCAGCCACGCGGCGTCGCGGCGAGCACGACGATGCACTGTTCGGCGCCGGAGCGGTCCGTGACCCGCCAGCCGCCCGCGCGCAGGTCGTCGGCGACGATCGTGCCCAGCGCCCCGGCGCGGCCGGCCGGCGGCCCGACATCCGGGTCGTCCGAAACCCCGACGACCCGCGTCGGCACCCGAGGCGTCCAACCGCGCAGGAGGTCCGCATCGCCCGTGATCGTATCCCGGGCGAAGGCGACCGGCTCGAACTCCGGGCGCGACGCCGGCGCCGAGGGCGGGCAGCCGCGGGCCGAACGAGCTGCGGCCTCCTCCAGCCTAGCGGCAAAGAGCGGCTCGTCGGCGGCCCGCGCCAGCGCCGCGACCGTCGCGTCGGCATCGCCCGGATAGCAGATGAGATCGCACCCGGCTGCGACCGCCTCGACGGCGGCGCTCGCATCGTCGCGGCCGGCACCGGCCATGATCATGGCGTCCGTCGTCACGACCCCTTCGAAGCCCAGCCGGCCGCGCAGGAGTCCCGTGACGATGTTCGGTTCCACCGTCGCCGCCCGCCGGCCGCCGAGCGCCGGGTAGGCGACGTGCGCCACCATCACGCTGGCGACGCGGTCCGCCGCGGCCGCGAAGGGCGCGAAATCTTCCTCGAGAAGCCCGGCGGGGGCATCGATGGAGGGAAGTCCGATGTGCGAATCCTCGGTCGTCCTGCCGTGACCCGGGAAGTGTTTCGCGCACGCCGCGGCTCCGGCGGCTTGGCAAGCGTCGATCCAGCGGACGCCCAGCTCTCCGACGCGCCGCGGGTCCGCCCCGAAGCTACGCGTGGCGATGATCGGGTTGTCGGGTTCGGCATCCAGATCGAGCACCGGCGCGATCACCCAGTTGATCCCGACGGACAGCGCTTCCCGGGCCGTGACGCGACCCGCCGCCACGACCGCGGGGCCGGGACGCGGCAGCGCCGCGAGCGCCGCGGGCGGCGGCAACTCGATCAGGCCCCGAATCTGCTGACCCGCGCCCCGCTCGAGATCCGCCCCGATCCAGAGCGGCCGCGCCGCGTCGTCGCGGATCCGTTCGACCAGGCGACCGACGCGTTCCGCTTCGCCGCCGAACAGAATGAACCCCCCCACGCCGAGGACGAGCGCCCGGTCCGCGCGTCGCTCCACTTCCTTCGGGGACCAGCGATCGAGCCGGAGCGCCTCGATGACGACCCGGGCCGGGTCCACGCCGGGCCGGGTCACGCGGGGGTCCGCACTCCGAGCAGGCGGGGGGCCCGCGCCCCGGTGGCCCACGGGGCGTTGGCGGGATACCCGAGCACATGCTGTCGCGCCAGGAGCGCGAAGGCCACGGCCTCGCGGGCGTCCCCGTCGAGGCCGAGGGCGGAGAGATCGCGGACGGGCACGGGGTCCAGCAGCCGCTCGAGTCGCGATGCGAGCACCGGGTTCCGGGCTCCGCCGCCGCAGAGATAGCACGCCGCGGGAGGCTCGTCGATCCACCGGTAGGCGTCCGCGATCGTGCGTGCGGTGAGTTCCGTCAGGGTGGCGATCGTGTCTTCGGGTGAGAGCGCGGCGTGGTTCGTCAGCCATTCCAGCAGCCGGTCGCGCGAGAAGCGCTCGCGTCCCGTCGACCGGGGCGGGGGCCGGCGGAAGAAGGGATCGCTCAACCAAGCGGAGAGCGCCGCTTCGCTCGCGACGCCCCGGCGCGCCATCGCTCCGTCGAGATCGAGGCGGGACCGTCCCTCCGTAAGGAACTCGACCGCGCCATCGATGAGCACGACGCCGGGGCCGGTGTCGTATGCCTGCGGCGTCGTCCCGCTGGATTCGGCGGGGAGCGCCGTCACGTTGCCTATGCCACCGATGTTCTGAATCGCGCGTGATTCCGGCGCCCGGAAGAGGAGCCAGTCGGTATAGGCCGTGAGGGGCGCGCCTTCTCCGCCCGCCGCCACGTCGCGCGCGCGGAAGTCCGACACCACCGCGCACGAGGCGCGCTCGGCGATGACCGCCGCCTGGCCGAGCTGCAGCGTCGACCCTCCCTCGGTGCCCGCGGGAGGTTCATGCCACACGGTCTGGCCGTGGCTGCCGATGGCCTCAACGTCGGCCGGCCGGAGCGAGGCGGAAGCCAACGTGCGGTTCACGGCCGCTCCGATCCGCTCGCCCAGTTCGAAATCGAGCGCGCAGATCGCCGCGGCGCTCCCCTGGGTGATGGCCCGGGCGATCCGTCCGCGCGCGGCGCCGTCGTAGCTCTCCGTCTCGAAAGCGACGACGCGCCACTCCGCCGGCCGCTCGCCGTCGCCCGCCGTCTCGACGACGGCGACGTCGATGCCGTCCAGCGAAGTCCCCGACATCACGCCGATCCAGAGGGTCACGCGTCCGCCTCGGACAGGAGCGCCGGGTGCACGCGCTCCCGCAGCCTCGTTTCGTGCGCGGCGTCGTGCTGCGCGATGCCCCGCAGAAACTGATACAGCGTCAACGTTTCGGAGCCGACGCGAGCACGGCGACCGAGGGCCGCCGCGACCGGCTCCGGGCCATCGGCCACCGCCGCCACGGTGAGGGCCCTCTCCGCGGCAAAACCGGCGACGCCGGTCTCGAAGCCGCGTTGGGGCGGCGGGACGCTCGCCGTCCACTCCTCGAATGTCGGGAGAGACGCTCCCGGATCGGCGGGCTCGAGCCACCGCTCGACGCGCGGCCGCACGGCGCAGCGCTCGAAATCGGCGAGGTGCGCGGCGTGCTGGCCCGGCGTCCACGCGGTTCGACGCGCGGCGCCGCGCTGCCCCCTCGCTTCGGCCGCGGCGCCCGCCGCGCGGGCGGCGGCGAGACGGTCGGGCGCGGCGCTCAGCCGGGGGAGCAGCGCCGCGCCGTCGGGCCAGCCCGGCGCAGTCGGGTAGCCGCCGTAGTAGGGCCGCTCCGGGCCGCCGAAGCGCTCGACCGCGAGGCCCAGGAAGCCGTCCGCACAGTCGAGGTATCGCTCGGCCAGAGCGCGGTCGACGCCCAGCGCGCGCATCGCGAGCGCCGTCTTCACCGCGCCGCCCGTGCGAATGAGCGCGCGGCGCGCCTCCTCGCGCGATGCCCCCGTGAGCGCGACGAAGATGCGGATCCCCCGGTCGACGAGCTTCGCGGATCGCGCCCGGAGGTCGACCATGAGGTTCTCGAACACGCGCCCGCTGCGGATCATCGCCCCCGTGGTGATCGTGTTCAGCACGAGCTTCGTCGCCGTCCCCGCCTTCATGCGGGTCGAACCCGCGATGACCTCGGGCCCCACGAGCGGCAGGATGAGGTGGTCCGCCACCTCCGCGACCTCCGGGGGTGGCGCGGTGCAGCCGAGAAACGCGGTCCCCGCCCCGCGCGAAGCCGCCTCCGCCAGCGCGCCGAGGACGTACGGCGTGGTCCCCGACGTCGCGATCCCGAGCACGAGGTCCGCGGGCGAGACGCCGCACGCCCGCACCGCCTCGGCCCCCCCTCGCCGCGAATCCTCCGCCCCCTCGGCGCTGCGCACGAGGGCGCCGGAGCCTCCCGCGATGATCGCCTCCACGAGGCCCGGGTCGACGCCGAACGTGGGCGGACACTCCGCCGCGTCGAGCACACCGAGGCGGCCACTCGTCCCCGCGCCCACATAGACGAGACGCCCGCCGCGGCGGAAGCGCTCCACGACATCATCGATCACGCGCGCGAGCGCGTCCGCCTGCGAGGCGACGGCCCCCGGCACCGCGCGATCCTCCGCCTGAATCATGTGGACGATCGTCGCGCTGTCCGCCCGGTCGATGGCGCGGGTGCGCGGGTTTCGCCCCTCCGTTAGACGGGGATCCACGCGTCGGATGCTCGGGCGCCCTGCGGCTCGTTGCTGGGGTTCTCGGCGTGCGGGTACATTTCGGCGCAAACGTAGAACGTTCGCCCGGGGAGCGGGAGTCGCACGGGCTCGAAGGGGAGAGACGCCGCACGTGAGTTCCGGCCCTCAGACGACGCGGAGTCCGGGGCCCGACCTCGTCCTTCGGCGCCTTGCCGAGCGCTTCCCCGTCCCCGACAAGCCCCGTCTCGCCCCTCTGGACGAACTCGTCCTCACGATCCTCAGCCAGTCGACGACCGACGAGAACCGGGATCGAGCCTGGCGGACGCTCGCATCGCGATATCCGGCCGAGGACGTGGGAGAGGCGGGGGACGAAGCGTCTCCGGCCGGGCCGATCTCGTGGGAGTCCGTGCTGCGGACCACGCCGGCCGAACTGGAGGATGCCGTGCGCGTCGCCGGCCTCGCGAACCAGAAGGCGCCGGCCATCCACGCCGCCCTCGAGCGACTCCGGGACGAGGTGGGGCGGCTCACGCTCGACCACCTTGGAGAGATGGGCGATGAGGAGGCCATCGCCTACCTCACGACCTTCCGCGGAGTCGGGGTGAAGACCGCCGCGTGCGTGCTCTGCTTCTCGCTCCGCCGGCCCGTACTTCCGGTCGACACGCACGTCCTCCGGATCGCACGGCGCCTCGCATGGGTCCCCGCGCGGGCTTCGGCCGAGGTGACCTACACCGCCCTCTCGCGGACCGTCGCGCCCGCCGAGCGTTTCCGCATGCACATGCTGCTCATCACCTTCGGCCGCTCGCTCTGCCTCGCGAGGGTGCCGCGCTGCGGCGAATGTCCCCTCGAACCCGAGTGTCCGAGAATCGGCGTTTGACCGAGGCGCGCACCCAAGTGCCTATTCCCGCCCCCGGCAGACCGTGGCGAAACCCCGCTTCAGCGCCGACGGCGGTGAAGCGCTCGCGGGGTCTTAGCCACGGCCTGTTAGGTGTTCGGCAGCCCGAACACCAGGGGTTCGTCGAGCCGCAGCCTGAGGATCGTTCCGGCCGGGAGCGCCGCCCCCGCCCCGTCGGCTGCGAGGAGGATCGCGGAACCCCTCGCGGCTCCCGCCGCGGCTCCCGCGACGGCGCCTTGACGGCCGCCGGCGAGGACGCGGCCCAGATTTGCGCGCGCCGCCCCTCCGGCCGCCGCGCCGCCTCCCGGCCCCGGCATGACCTCCACCACCGATGCCGAGATGGGCCAGGATTCTCCGTTGAAGAAGACGTCGACGAAGTGGACCTTCACCATCGCGTGTCCGCCGCCCCCGCCGGCTTCATCGCCGTCTCCCTCCTCGCCATCCGCGCCCCCGGCCACGGTCTCGACCGCGGTGATCTCGCCATTGATCAGCGAGTTCAGCGGCACCAGGACCATGTGGTTCTCGATCAGCGGCCGCGTCACCCCGAACTTCACGGCGTCGCCGGGCCGCAGGTCGTCCGCGCGGATCGGATCGAGGAATTCGACTTCCAGCTCCGCGCCGGCCCGAACCGTCACCATCGTGTACGTGACTTCGGGCGCCCCGCCCGGCTCGGCCACCGGCGGCGCCGGCATGCGCCGCACGGGTGACGCGGGCGGCGCGCTCTCCGCCGGCGCACCGTTCGCAGCCGCGCTCCCCTCCGCCCCCGGGCCGATTTCCGGCGCACAGCCCGCGACCATCGCGGCCATCGCGCCGAGCGCGGAAAGAATCGCCGGCGTCCCGTCCCTCCTCGGCATCCGCCTTGTCCGTTCCATCCCGTTACCCCGTCGTGTCTTTGTACGGCCTACAACGCACGCATATGTTCGAACGACGCCCCGCAGAATAAACGCCCAGCGGCTCCACGCGGAGACAGCTTGAGATCGCTCAGAGCGCTGCTACCCTACTTCCGCCCGTACCGCGTGGGAATCGCGGCCGGGCTTACGCTCGTCATCGTGAGCAACCTGTTCACGGTCGCCGGCCCATGGGTGCTCAAGATGGCGGTCGACGCGCTGGAGAGGGAACTCCGCGCCGACCTCATCCTGCGCTACGCGCTCGTGCTCACGGCGATTTCCGTCGCCGCCGGCGCGACGAGGTTCTGGATGCGCAAGCTTCTCAACGGACTGAGCCGCCGCATGGAGACGGATATCCGGAGCGCCCTCTTCGCGCACCTCCTCAGGCTCCCGCCGCAGTTCTTCGACGCCTGGCGCACGGGCGATCTCGTGAGCCGCGCGACGAACGATGTCCAAGCGGTCCGCATGGTCGCCGGACCCGCGATCATGTACGCGGTGAACACGGCCACCGTCGCGACGCTGGCGCTCGGGCTCATGATCTGGATCGATCCCATGCTCACGCTGTGGGCGATGATCCCGATGGTCGTCCTCCCCCCCATCGTCGTCATCTTCGGCCGACAGATTCATACGCGCTTCGAGAGAATCCAAGCCCAGTTCTCGGAGATCTCCAACTTCGCCCAGGAGAATCTGGCGGGGATCCGCATCGTGAAGGCATACGTGCGCGAGGAGGCCCAGACCCGACGTTTCGAGACCCTCAACCGGAACTACAAATCGCGCAATCTTTCCCTCGCCCGCGTGTGGGGGCTGTTCCATCCGTCGCTCATGTTCTTCACGGGCGTGGGCGCGGTCGTCGTGCTGTGGTTCGGCGGCGGGCAGGTCGTGCGCGGGGCCATCACGCTCGGCGATTTCGTCGCCTTCTCCTTCTATCTCACGATGCTGATGTGGCCCATGATCGCCCTCGGCTGGGTCACGAACCTCTTCCAGCGCGGCGCCGCCTCGATGGGCCGCCTCAACGAGCTGTTCGACATCGTTCCCGCCGTCCGCGACCCGGAGTCGCCGGTCTCGCCCGGCTCCGTGCGGGGCGCCTTGGAGTTCGACGACGTTTCCTTCCGCTATCCGGGGACGGAGCGCGATGTGCTGCGGAACCTTTCCTTCCGTATCGAACCCGGGCGGACGGTCGCCATCGTCGGCGCGACCGCGAGCGGAAAATCCACCCTGGCCGCGCTTATCCCTCGCCTCTACGACGTGACGGAGGGGACGATTCGTCTGGATGGCGTCGATATCCGGGCACTCGACCTCGGTTCGCTGCGCGACTCGATGGCCTTCGTGCCGCAGGAGCCGTTCCTGTTCAGCATGCGACTGAGGACGAACATCGAACTCCTGCACGGAGGAGATGATGCGGGGGAGCCGGTCTCGGACGAACTCCGCAGCGCCCTCGCCGTCTCGCAGTTGGAGAAGACGCTGGCCATCCTTCCCGACGGGATCGACACGCGCCTGGGCGAGCGCGGCATCAACCTCTCGGGCGGCCAGAAACAGCGAGCCACGCTGGCCCGGGCGGTCCACCGCGACGCCCCGGTGCTCATCCTCGACGACGCCCTGTCGGCCGTGGATTCGGAGACGGAGACCGCGATCCTGGAGGCGCTGCGGGAATACATGTCCGGGCGCACCTCCATCATCGTCTCCCACCGCGTGTCGGCGGTGCGCACGGCCGACATGATCCTGGTCCTGGAGGACGGACGCCTCGTCGAGCGCGGCAGGCATGAAGATCTGATCGCGGCCGATGGCGCCTACGCGCGCCTGCTCCGCCGCCAGCTCGTGGCCGAGGAGCTTGAGCGCATCGAGCAGCGGCGCGTCGCAAGCGCCTGAGCGCACGCCCGAGCGCCCCCCACTCGGCAACGACCGGTAACGGCGGGCTGCTCGGCCCCGGCGGGGCAGCCGCCGCAGCGGGCCTCGGGTTACCGAAACTCCGACCAGAACCCGATCATCTTGTAGGCGAGCTTCGCCGCCGTGAAGGCCGAGGCCTCCTCACCCCGCCTCGGAGCGAGTTCCACGATGTCCGCGCCCACTACGTTGCGCTCGCGGAAAACGCGGGAGAGCAGGTCCAGCGCGTCCCACCAGCTTCCGCCCCCTGGCTCCGGCGTCCCGGTGGCCGGCATCAGCGACGGATCGAAGAAGTCCACGTCGAACGTGATGTAGACGTTCCTCCCCAGCGCCTCCACCGCCCGCTCCACCCAGCCCGGCCGTCGCATCTCGTGCGCGAACACGACCTCGACCCGGTGGTCGTGGATGACGTCCCGCTCCTCCCGCGTGAGGGCGCGGATCCCGACGGCTACGATCTCCGCCGCCCTCGCGCCGGCCGCACCGGTCGCGGCGTTCAAGCGATGCTCGAGTACCCTGCGCATGACGCAGGCATGATTCCACGGAGAGTCGTGGTGGCGGTCCCTCAGGTCGGTGTGCGCGTCGAACTGGAGGATCGTCACGTCGCCACCGAGCCGCTCCGCCCAGGCCGTGGCGGGGGCGCCGGAGATCGAGTGTTCCCCGCCCAATCCGATGATGAACCGGTCCCCGGCGGCCTCGAGCAGGTCGTCGTACAGGGCCCGCAGCCCCGCGATCGCGGGTTCGGGGCCGGCCGTGCCGAGGTCGATGGACGGGAGCGTGCACACGCCGACCTCGTACGGCTCGCGGTCCAGCTCCTCGTCGTACCGCTCGATGTAGCGGGACGCTTCGATGATCGCGGCCGGACCTTCGCGCGTGCCCGTTCCCCAGCTTGTCGTCGCTTCGTAGGGGATGGGGAGGATGACGGCGCCCGCCGCCTCCCAGCGGCACAGTTCGGGCGGGAGATCGAGGAAGTTGTGGCGTTTCGTCCAAGCGTGCTCCGCGAGACTGCGGGGCAGATCGGCCTCGTTCAGTGCAGGCAGTCGGGGCAGTAGCCCTCCAGCTCAAGCCGGTAGCCGACGACGTTGAACGGCGTCATTTCGGCCAGACCCTCCATCCAGTCGCGCGGGCGCAGGCCTTCGACGTCCTGGACGCGGCCGCAGGAGAGACAACGGATATGCTCGTGATCATCGGTTCGGCCATCGTAGCGCGCCGGACCCCCACCGAGCGAGAGCTTGCGTGCGACCCCGCAGGTCACGAACGCCTCGAGCGCTTTGTAGACGGTGGCGAGGCTGATGTCGGGAATCCGCTCGCGCACCGAGGTGAAGACATCGTCCGCCGTCGGGTGCGAGGAGGTGCCGGACAGCACGCGGTACACGGCCGCGCGCTGGGTCGTAAACCGGTGTCCCCCAGCCTCCAGGGCACGACGCAACTCTCCTGGGGACACGCCTCGGCGTGGAGTGTCGGGAGGGCTCACTTAACCATCACACCGTCTCGAACAGGCCAACGTTCGGCCTTCGCGGCCGATCCTCGCGTTCGCCGAAGCTAACGACCCCGTCCGGCCGGATCAACGGAGGCATCCCCCTCGCACGACTGCTCGAGGAGCGCTTCCCAGCGCGCCCCGTCGCCTTCGATCGGGATGTGGCGGACGGCGGCGGGCTGCCCAAGCCGCCGTTGCAGTCCGGCCACCAAGCCGGGCACGCGGTTCGCCGGCGCCCGTCCGTGCTCCACGACGACCTGGTGGGAGGGCGTGCCGTTGGCCGGCACCATGCGGGCGCTGTAGAGGGCGCGCCCACCGTCCTCGAGGATGCTCGTGAAGAGGAAAAACTCGGCGGACTCCTCGACCTGGGGGAGAGGCGGAAAGAGCCACACATCGGCGATCCGGGGGGGAGGGATGCGCCTGCCGAGGTCGCCGAGCCGCGCCGAGCGAGAACCCGGATCATCCATGATTCCGTTCCCGGCGTGCGGCGTATCCTTCGTGACTTTCGCGTCCATCTCACCTCCCCGCCGAATCCCCACCCTGGCAGCCTGTGGCAAGAGCCCCGCTGCGTTCGAGCGGCGCTGCATCACGGGCTGCGGGGCTGCGCTACCGGCAGCCCCGAACGCACGGCACTTCCACAACGTACGCCGATATCCCAGCCGGAGGCAATCGGTTCGCCGGCCTCGGCCCGCTCAGGCATTCGAGTCCGGGCAAGCGGAGCGTCAGTTGTCGCAGCGGCGCGGGGTGCGGCCGGCTCGGGGGTCGGGCTCGAGGACGAGAAGGATCCGGACCCGCCGCGCCTCGGAGACGACGACTCGCCGCGCCGGCGACTCGAACCCTCCGCAGTCGCCCCGCACCTGGTACGAGCCCGGCGGCAGCTCCTCCATGACGAAGCGGCCGCCGTCGCCCGACACGACCCGTACATCGTCACCGACCAGAACGAGGGGCACGCCCGCGAACCCCCGGCCCGTGCTCCCGTTCACGACCCGACCCGCCACCGATCCCGGCACCGTGACCGGAACGATCAGGCGCGCCGCCGTCCCGGGTTCGGCGCGCGGCGTGGCCGCCTCGCCCGGATGGGGACCGTAGGAGGGCGCCAGGGTGACATCCGCGCCCGACGGCAGGTCGCAGAGCCGGAAGCGGCCGGTCGAGTCGGACGGCACCTCAACCTCCCGAAGGTCGCCCGGTCCCTCCCCGCCGGCTGGCGCGAACGACGCCCGGATGCGGGCTGCGGGGCGCCCGCATCCGCAGGTCCACCACGAAATGCGTCATCAAGATGAAACCCCCGCTCCGGGCCTCAATCCACTCGGGCTCGAAGTACGTGCCCCAGCCCTTCTCCATCCGGTCGTAGAACCCGGCCTCGACGGCGGACCACCGATCTCATGGCAGTCCGTGCGGACTTTCTCGTCCGAACCGTCGCAACAAGGCGCCGTCCCCCCGCCCCAGATCAAACGCGCGTCGAGGCAACGGCGGCTTCGACGAGGGGGCGCAGCGCGTCCAGGACGACCCGCACCGCCTCGTCCAGCTCCTGTTCAATGAGGACGCCGGAAGCCTTCGCGTGCCCGCCGCCACCGAGGAGTTGTGCGACGCCGGACACGTCCACGTCCCCGTTCGAGCGCAGCGACACCTTCGTTCGACTGCGCGCGAGACCGCGGAAGAGAAGGCCGACCTCCATTCCCGCGAGCCGGCGCGGGAACTCGACCAGACCTTCCATGTCCTCGCTTCGCGCACCCGTCCTCGAGAGGGCCCGGCGGTCCAGCGCGATCCAGGCGATGGGGGCGCGAGGATCGACCTCCAGACGCTCGAGCGCCAGCCGCATGAGGGCCAGCCGCCCCCGGCTGTATACGCCGTACAGCTCACGGAATAGCGCACCCGTGTCCACCCCCGTCTCCAGCAGCTCGCTCGCGATCGCGTGCGCGCGGGGGGAGGTGTTCGAGAAACGGAATGAGCCCGTGTCCGTCGAAATTGCCGTGTAAAGGGCTTCCGCCTCCGCGCGCGTGAGCCCATCGTCGTCGAGGGAGAGCAGGTCGTAGATCAGCTCACCCGTCGCGCAGGCGGAGGGATCGCGGAGCGCCGGCCTTACGAGCGCCGACCCCACCGGAGGGTGATGGTCGATCAGGACGCCTCCCGTCCGCTCCGCATGCTCGGGCAGGCCGCCGAGGCGCTTCGGTTCGGCGGTGTCGAGGATGGCGATCGCGTCGGCACCGTTCAGCGGGTCCGCAGCCGCCGGATCCTCCTCGACGAGCGCCGGTACGTCCCGGAGCAGGAATCTCAGCGAGGGCGGCGGGCGGCTCGGGGTGACGATCGTGGCCTCGGCTCCGTGCCGCAGCAGCCGGGATGCCAGCGCAACCATGCTCCCGATGCCATCGCCATCGGGGTTCACATGGGTCGTGAGCACGACGGACGAGGCGTCGCGCAGGCGGCGCCGGATCGCCTCGAGTGCCTCAGCGCGAGCCGGCGACATCGGGGAGGCGGTCAAGGCCCGCCCCCGCCGGCCGCTTGGAGGATCTCCCGCCAGAGTCCGTGCGCCGCGATGTCGAGTTCTGCGGGATCGCCCCGGTTGTCGAGCACGCGGTCGGCCCGGCGCCGTTTCTCCGAAGCCGCGAGTTGCGCGGCATCGATGGCGGCGAATTCCTCCGCGGTCCAGCCTCGGGACGCCAGCGCCCGCGCCTCGCGCACGTCTCGCGGCGCATCCACAACGACGATCATGTCGTAGTCGTCCTCCAAGCCGACCTCAAACAGGAGCGGGACTTCCTCGACGATCAAGCGGACGCCGGCCGCCGCGGCGGCGGCGATTCGGCGGGCGCGGAGTTCACGGATTCCGGCGTGCGAGATCTCCTCGAGGCGTTCGCGGGACGGTTCGTCGGCGAAGGCCGCCGCCCGGAGCGCGGATCGGTCGATGGTCCCGTCGGCGCCGATGACCCCGCTCCCGAACGCCTCGCGGATGCGGGCGTATGCCGGGGACCCCGGCCGCACGACCTCGCGCGCGAGTTCGTCCGAGTCGATGACCGCGCCGCCCCGTTCCGCAAGATGACGCGCCACCGCGCTCTTGCCGGCGGCCACCGTTCCGGTCAGTCCGACGCGAAACGGCATCGTGCCCGTCACCCGCGTACTCCGGGCTTCGGCGCGAGACCTCGAGGACCGCGCCCGGCTAGACGGCGAAAGAGGTCCCGCAGCCGCAACTCCCGGTAGCGTTCGGATTCTCGAACGTGAACCCCGTGCCCTGAAACGAGCTGTGGTATCCGATGGAGAGGCCGGCCAGGTACTGCGCGCTGAACGGATCGATGACGACGGGCACCCCCTCGGACTCGAAGGTGAAATCGTCCTCGCGCACCGAGGTATCCATGTCCAGCCCGTACTCGAAACCGGAGCACCCGCCCGGAATCACGCTCACCCTCAGGACGGTCTCGTCGTCCGTCCCGGCTTGGAACTCCCTGACCTTGGCGGCCGCCTCGGGCGTCAGCGTGACGATGGGTTCGGCCGACCGCGTGGCCTCTGCTATTTCGCTCATACCGCCCCTGCCTGCATCGCTTCGGACCTCAGCGCGGCGGATTCCCGGCGCTGTCCATCTCCTTCAAGGTAACCGACTGCGTCCATTCACCCCAACACGGCCCGGCGGCGGCCCCTCAGGCAGACTGCCGATCCGCCGTCCGGCGCGACCGCCGGCCGATCTCCTCCATCCACCGCATGGGCACGTGCGCCCACCCGGGAATCCCCCTTCGCCCCGCTTCGGGCCCGTGCCAGTCCGAGCCGCCGCAGCGCAGCAGGCCGAGTTCGGCGGCCAGAGCGTTCATGCGGCTCCGCACGACCGGGGGATTCGCGGGGTGGACGACCTCGACGCCATCCAAACCCTCGCTCGCCCAGCGGCGGACTGCGTCCTCTCCGTGCGTCGTGCCCGGGTGCGCGAGGCAAACGACGCCGCCCGCCGCGTGCACGCAGTCGAATACGACGCGGGGCGGCGTGGGTTCCTTGCCGACGAAGGCGGGACGTCCGCGCGACAGGTAGCGCCGGAACGCTTCGTTGATGTCGGCCGCCGCGCCGCAGGCGACGACCGCCCGGCCGACGTGGGCCCGGGTCGGGGCCGCGGCGCCCGCTTGGAGTTCCACGTCCTCCCAAGTCACGCGTGCGCCCGTAGCCTGCAGTCGCTCGACGATCTCCCGCGCCCGCCGCAGCCGATCCTCGCGGTAGCGGGAGAGGAAGGCCTGCAGGCCGGGATCGGCCGCATCGAATCCGTAGGCGAGGAGGTGCACGGAACGGCCGGGTTCGTTCGCGGACAACTCCGCCCCCGGCAGGAAGCGCAGTCCGAGTGCCCGCGCCGCCGCCTCCGCCTCGGCGAGTCCCTCCGTCGTGTCATGGTCCGTCAGCGAGAACCCGTCGAGACCGGCGTCCGCCACGGCCCGGGCCACGTCCGCCGGGGCGACCGTTCCGTCGCTGGCGGTCGAGTGCAGGTGCAGATCGACGCACGGGCCCGTGCCGGGCTCCGGGGCCGTTCGGCCGGCGATGGAGGCGTTCACCGACGGTACGTCGGATAGTCGCGGGGGATGCCCATCGAACGCGAGGCTTCGAACAGGCCTTGGAGTTCCTCCTCCGGTATCTCCTCCGGGGCCTCACTCCCGCCGTACCGATCCGGATCGAGACGAACCACCCGGTAGGGGCGCTGGTCGGTGCTCTGGCAAAAGAACACGATGACGCGCTCCCCATCCTCCTCGGCGAGTGTCGCCCGCCACACGTCTCCGTCGGCCTTGATTCTCGTGCTCACGCGTTCATCGTCCGTTATCGGGTTCATGGTCCGTTATCCGGTTCGTCGTCCTTGGGGCGGCACCGCGGCGAGTAGCCCGCGGACTGCTAGGGCTCGCGTTCGACGAAGACGGCGCGCGCGAGGACGGGCTCGACATCGAAGGCACGGTCGTCCACTTCGAGACGGGCCACGCCCCCCGTGCGCTCGCCCAGACACCTTATGCGCGTGCCCGGGAAGAGCCCGAGAGCGGCGAGTTCCCGCAGCATCCGCGGACTTCGATCGGAGACTTCGCGCACGACGCCGCGCCCTCCCTTCAACTCCGCGAGGGGGATCCACTCGGTGCGCGCGAGTTCGCCGTCCCGCGTCGGGATCGGGCTTCCATGGGGGTCGATCGACGGCTCCCCCAGCGCCTGCGCCATCCGGTCGATGAGCGCTTCGGAGGCGGCGTGCTCGAGGCGCTCGGCCTCGGCGTGCACATCCTCCCAGGAGAAGCCGAGTCTCTCGATCAGATACAGCTCAATCACCCGGTGCCGGCGGATGATCCGCAGCGCCGCCGACCTTCCCGCGGCCGTGAGGAGCACCCCCCGGTAGGGCGTGTGGCGGAGAAGCCCCTGTGCCGCCAGGCTCTTGACCATGTTCGTGACGGACGCCGCGGAGCGGTCCAGTTCCTCGGCCAGCGCAGTCGTGGATACGGGGTCGCCGGCCCGCTGCAGCGTGTAGACGGCCTTCAGATAGTCTTCGACCGCCCGGCTCGGGTCCGCGGGAGCGGATGTCACGAACCCGGCCGCCGGAAGATGGAGTCCGACAGCACCGGGTTCAGTTCCACGTCATCGTGGCGGAGTTCGCGGGTCGGGTTCATCTCCGTGTCCCGGTAGAGCCGGGAGATGACGTAGGTGAAGTTGCCGACCTCGGCGTATCCATCCCAGTACATGCGCGCCCGGCTCTCCTCTCCCCTCCCCTGCGAGATGTAGTGGACCTGCTCCGGGTAGGGATCGTCGTCGAGGAAGTAGTAGAAGTAGCGGTCGCCGGACTGGAGACCGACGCCGTCGCCGAAGGTGACGCGCACTTCGTATCCCCCCTCCTCCCGCGGTCCCGCCCGCCGGTTCACGCCGGGGTCGAAGAGTTTGTAGGGGAGCCCGAACCAGTAGACCACGTCCCGCCCCACGTACTCGGATTCGTCCCAGGCGCGGATTCCCGGTTCAAGCAGGCGCTCGTTGAGGGTGGCCCACATGTCGGAGCCCGTGAAGGTCTGGACGTAGAGGCCCTCGGCCTCGGGGCGCTCGATCCGGGTCTGCTCGACGCCGTCCACCTTCCGGTACTCGACACGCCGCGGGCGCATGCGCTCGATCTCGCCCGTGGAGTCGTACCACACCGTGGTGATCGTGTAGCGGGCCGACTCGATGTCATGCCAAGCCTCCATCCCGCCCGCCGCCTCGACCCAAGTCCCGATGAGCGAATCGGCGAGAAGCTGATCGGGCTCGAGGTCGGCGTTCGCGGCGGCGGGAGATGAACCGTCCCCCGCGCACCCCGCGGCTGCGGCGAGGGCAAGGACCGAGGCGGGGCCCAGCAGTACGTGGCGAAACCCCGCGTCTGTTCCGAGAGCGGTGAACGCTCGGCGGCGGCCCCTCTGGGGAGAGGAGCGACGAGTGAGTTCGGCGGGGTGGTTCATGGGTGCCTCCGGGTGTCGGCTGCGAGTGTCGGCTGCGAGTCGATTCCGTCGTCGCGCGGGGCGGAATATGCATGTTGGAGGCGGGTCCGTCACGGTGTGTCCGGCGCTCCGCCAACGCCTTTCAGCTGCACGACGATGACCTCGACGGGTTCGGGCCCCTGGTTCACATCTGCGTGGAGTTCGCCCGGAGGATCGGCGTCGAGCCAATAGGCCCGGCCCGTCTCCCACGTCATGTCGCGCCGTTCCCCGGCGTCGCTGACGACGGTGAGCGTCCCCCCCTTGAGCGCGATGATGACGCGGGGGTTGTCGTGGCGGTGCATCTCGAGCGGCTGGTTCGGCGCGATCACGCTCTTCCATACCTGCACGTGCTCGTTCTCGAACTGAGGCGTGCGCCCGGTGGCGGCGGCCTCGGCGTCGGGTGCGGTCGGCTCGGCGTCCGGTGGCGTCCGCTCGCCAGCCGGGCCGCACGCCGAGACCAAGACGGCGGCGAGGACGGAAACGACCGAGAGAACGAAACCGCGGACGGAGGCTGGGAGGATCCTGGCGTGCATCACGGGCCTGCTCCTTGCGTAGAGTGGGTTGGAATCGGGACGAACCGGGAGGGCGGGCCGACGGTCGTGCCCGGCCCAACGGCGGCGGTCGGGGGCTGGGCGACGATTTCGATTTCGACGCCGGATTCGGCCGTTCCGTGGGTCGGAGAAAGGACTTGGAGCGTGAGGCGATACCGCCCCTCGTCGAGCATGGGGAGGCGGAGTTCGACGGTACGGCCCTCGGCGGCGGGATCCGCCGTCCCCTCGAGCCAACGGACGCCCGCCTGTTCGGTGTCGCCGCTGACGAGACCGCTCCACTCGAGCGCCCTGCGCCAGAATCCCTTCCCCTCCCGGGCGAGGGAAAGCGTCACTTGGAGGGCGGTGGCCGGAGCGGGGGAGCCGTACCACTCCCAGTAGACGGCCAGGGTCTCGCCGGCGCGGGCGGTGCGGTCGCCTCGCGCGCGGACGAGCGCCTCCGAGAGCGTGGAGGGGGAGGCCCCGCCGGCGTCCAGCAAGAGGACGTCGGACAAGAGCGGATGGCCGGCGGCGAGGGGCATGCGCGCGCGGGCGGCACCGGGTCCGTTGGCGCTACGCGCTTCGACGCCGACGAGCGTGGCCGGGGCGAATCCCCGGGGCTCCGCGACCTCCAGCGGCCCGCCGCCCGGCCCGGTGCGGGAGGCCGTCACGCCGTGGGCATCGGCAAGAAAAAGACCGCTCTCGAGATCGCAGGGGGGCAGCGAGTCCGGCCACGTGAACGCCGCCACGACGCGCCGGCGTCCGTCGCGCCGAAAACTGGCCACCTGATGGGGCAGCTCCAGAATCTCGCCGAAGGCCGGTGCCCAACTCGTGCGGGCGTCCGGTTCGTCGAGCTTCCACAACGGGTCCCCGTCCGCCGCCCGGAGCCGCGACACGGTGAACCTCTGCGCACCCGGAGGCCGGCGCGACCACACGAGTTCCTCGCTGCGCACGCCGACGAACCGGCGGCGCGCCCGCTCCCAGCCCGCGGGCCAGCCGAAGCGCAGCGTGATCTCGGTAAGATCGTCTCCCCACCGCATCGCCCAAGGGCTGGCGGCGTCGGCCTGAAGCGCGGCGCGGACGCGGCGGGCGAGGTGTTCGGAGCGCCGCTCCAGTCCCGGCACGAGCCACAACGGGTCGGAGAGGTGCCAGAAGGAGCGGTCCACGGCGCGCCGCGGCGAGCTTCCGCAGGCGAAGCGTTCGTAGCGCCCGCGCGTCCGGCGGTCGAGGACCGGACCGAGTTCGGTCCAAGCGCAGCGCTCGTCCTCGCTCATGCGGCCGAGCGCTCGCTCGAACGCCGCCTCCGCCTCCGCGTAGCGGCCGATCTCCTGGAGGACGAATCCGGCCAGCCCGGCGCACCACGCGCTCTCCGCGCGGCAGGCGTCCAGCAGCGCGAGCGCCTCCTCCGCGAGGCCCGCCTCCACCCGGTAGGCGACGCGCTGTCCCGTGAGCCACTCGTCGGCGGGGATGATGCGCGCGGCGCTGTCGAGGACCGCAATCAAGGCGTGCCGCTCCTCCACGACGTCCGGCTCCTCCGGGACCGGATCCCAATCGTCGTCGTCCCACCCCTCGACGAGGCAGAAGCGCCCGATCCCCTCACCGCACTTCGGGTTGACGAGCGGGCCGCGCGGGAAGTTGCGGCGCCGGACGTGCTCGAAGGCACGCTGCGCATCGCGCGCGGTCCGCATCGCCGAGGCGGCCGCCGGAGATGCGGGCGGCTCGCCGGATTGGTTCGCGAGCGCCCCGACGGCACGCGCCGGTCCCGCGACCGAGGCTGCGGGCGTGCCGGACGCCGGCGTGGCGGCTGCGGGCGTGCCGGGCACGGCGAGCGCCGGTGTCGGGAGCGCGAGGGCCGAGGCAAGCGCCCCGCAGGCGGCGCGGATCCCGATGTGCCGGCCCGCACCCATCTCAGTACACGTCCAGGTCCCTGCCGTAGGCGAGTGGTCCGTCGTAGCCGGCGGCGCGAATCTCCGCCACCATCCCCTCGGGTGTCGCCCCCCAGCCCAACTGGTGATGCAGGACGAGGATCCCCGGGCGCGCCCGCACGGCGAGTCTCGCCAGTTCGACGGTCGACGTGTGGGCCTGGGCGTGATACGACTGCCATTCCGGCGGACGGTCGCGGAACGTCGTGGCCGAGTACACCTCGTGTACCAGCACGTCGCACCCCGCGCACATCTCGACGACCGCCTCGCTCGGAGCGGTGTCGCCGGAGAAGACGACCGAGCGCCCCCCGCCGTCGAACCGAAAGCCATATGCCTCCGGCCAGCCCGTATGCTGCACGGCGAAGGCGGTCACGCGGACACGGTCGTCCTTGTAGATGACCCCGGGTTCGATCTCGACCGCCTCCACGCGCCACCCGTCCGGCGTCGCCGGCTGCCGGCCGCTGAGCCGGTTCTCGATGTCCGCCTCCCACGCGGCCGTCAGGTGCGCGGCCATCGCCGACGTCCCGCCGGGGCCGAACAGCTTCAGCGGCGCCTCCCGCTCGGCCACCCACGGCGTGTGGATCAGATCCGGCAGCCCTATGGTGTGGTCGCTGTGCAGATGGGTGAGAAAGGCGATGTCCAGCCGCGCCGCCGTGAGGCCCTCGGCTCCGTACCGCTCGGCCGCCTCCGCCGCGCGCCGCACGAGGCCGGCGCCCGCGTCCACGATGTAGGCCCGTCCCTCCACCAGTACCGCGGTGGCCGGGCCCGAGGCTTCCGGGTCGGGATTGGGCGTCCCCGTTCCCAGCAGCACGACGTGCGTTCCGGTGGAGAGATCGGCGGCCCCAGCCGCGGCACCCTCGGGGGGGGGCGTCGTCTCGCCGTCGGCGGCGGCCTCGGCCGCGCCGGATGAAGCCCCTCCGGGGTCGCACGCCGACAACGCCAGCGCGTACCCGGCGAGGAGCAGGCCGGAGGCGACGACCGAGCGCATGCGGCTTCGCTTCGCGCGGGGACATGGGATACGGGACATGGGGCAAGATCGTTCGATCGAGCCCGCCGCTCAAGCGTTCCGCCGGTCCATGGCGGGTCGCGTTCGGCCGTCTGCCGGTGGCCGAGGTGGCCGCGACGCCTTGACCGGCTCCGGCGCAGCCAGCCTTTTGCGGTGATGGACGAGCCACGCCGCGCCACGCCTCCCCGCCGCAACCCCGTCGCCATCGCCGTCGCGGTCTTCTACGTGCTGCTCTTCGCGGCGCTCGTGTGGCCCATCTATCCGCGCTTCGCCACCATCGAGCCTCGCGTGCTCGCGATGCCGTTCTCGCTCTTCTACGTCGTCGTCGGGCTCCTCTTCTCGTTCCTCGCTCTCTTCGGGTACTACCTGTGGGAGCGGAAGCGGGAGACCGCTGACGGCGATCCGAACGTCGCGGGCGGCTGAATGCCGGCCTGGCTGATCGTCTTCCTCGTCACGATCGGATACCTGCTCGCCTCGCTCGCGATCGGGCTCGCCTCCGGCCGTCACGCCTCGGACAGCACGGAGGGCTATGTCGCGGGCGACCGCTCGCTGAACTTCCTCGTCCTTTACTTCATCATGGGGGCTTCGGTATTCAGCGCCTTCGCCTTCCTGGGCGGGCCCGGCTGGGCCTATTCGCGCGGGGCGGCGGCCTTCTACATCCTCGCCTACGCCTCGGTCGGGCTCGTCCCGTGGTATTTCCTCGGCCCGCGCGTCGCCGCCCTCGGCCGGCGCTTCGGCTACGTCACGCAGGCCGAACTCTTCGCGCACCGCTTCGACAGCCGCGCGATCCCGGCCATCCTCGCGATCCTCTCCATCTTCGCCTTCGTCCCCTACCTGGTGATCCAGATGAAGGGGGCGGGATACGTGTTCAACGTCGTCACCGAGGGGCGCGTCCCGCCGTGGGCCGGGTCGGCGATCGCCTACGGCGTCGTGCTCGTCTACGTTTTCCGGAGCGGCGTCCTCGGGGTCGGCTGGACGAACACCTTCCAGGGGATGTTCATGATGGTGCTCGCGTGGGGGCTGGGCCTCTACCTGCCGGCGAAGCTGCACGGCGGCGTGGGCCCCATGTTCGACGCGATCGCGGCCGGGCTCCCCGACATGCTGCGGGGGCCGGGACTGGGGGCGGACGGACAGCCGTGGGGCTGGGGCGCCTACTCGAGTTCCGTCGCCATCTCCGCCTTCGGATTCAGCGTGTGGCCGCACTATTTTATGAAGATCTACACGGCCCGCGACGTGGACACCCTCAAGCGGACGGTCGTCTACTATCCGACCTTCGCGCTCTTCCTCGTCCCCATCCTCTTCATCGGCTTCTCGGGCGTGCTCGCATTCCCGGGCGTCGAGCCGTCGGACGCGATCCTGCCCACGATCGTGACCTCGGCCCAGGTCGGGCTGCCGCCGCTCATCGTGGGACTCTTCTGCGCCGGGGCGCTCGCGGCCTCGATGTCCACCGGAGACGCGCTGTTGCACGCGGCGGGATCGGTGGCGGTGCGCGACTTCTGGGGCAACCTGCGGCCGGGCGCGCTCGACGACGCGGCGCAACGGCGCTGGATCCGCCACATGGTGATCCTCGTGGGCGCCGCCAGCTACGGGCTCGCGCTAATCCCGGGACTCAGCCTCGTGGAGCTGCTGCTCCTGAGCTACGGGTTCATCGCGCAACTCTTCCCGCTCACCGTGGCGACGCTGATGTGGCGGGGAGTCACGCGGGCGGGGGCCCTGTGGGGTCTCGTGGCGGGCGGCGGCATCGCGCTCCTCCTCGATCTGGCCCTGCGGCTGGATCTCGTCTCGGCCGCCGCGACCGCCGGCGTCCACCCCGGCATCTACGGCATGGTCGGAAACGTGATCGTCATGATCGCAGTCTCCCACCGCACCGCGCGCCTCGCCCCAGCGCACATCGCCGAATTCGTGGACCGCTAGCGGTTCGTCCCGGCAGCTACCGCGTCCGGATCGGGACGAGGGCGCATCGCCCGACCCCGAACGGTACTGGCTACGGGGCACGATCCGGGTGCCCGAAACCCGTCGCCTCGGGTTCGGGTTGAAGGGGCGAGCCGGAAACGGTCGGGCCGCCTGGCCGCACGACGTTGCGAGCCCGGCCGATGCGCGTGTGCCGCCGTGTTAATCCCGAGAGTCCCGATCTGTGAATCGACCCCCCGCGTCGAATTCACGCTCCAGTACGGCGTAACCGGGAGCGCTGACGGCCCCGGTGACGCCTCCCAGTCCCGGATCCCCGCCATCGCCGTTTGTGGTCTGCCCGAAGCCTGTCGGCATGGGGTCAGCCCAATCGGTCCGGCGATCCACCATAATGACTACCGCTTCCGGGGCGTTCGGGTTCGGACGGACCGCCGCCGCCGACCTCCGCAAGCGGCACACCCGCCTGCTCCGGCGAGGTGTACTGCCCCGCGACACATGTCGTATCTTGGGAAGGGCTCCGGGTAGCGAGCGGGGCGATCTGAGACTGAAAGCATGCGAGTGGAGATGCCCGCGAAGCAGACCGACAGCGGAGCCACGACCGGCTACGAAACCGAGTTGTGGGCGATGGCCGATACGCTCCGAGGCTCGATGGACGCCGCCGAGTACAAGCACGTCGTGCTTGGGCTCGTCTTCCTGAAGTACATCTCCGACGCCTTCGAGGAGCGCCGCGCGGCGGTGCTCGCCGAGTGGGGAGAAGAGGCCGCGGAGGACCGCGACGAGTACACCGCCGAGAACATCTTCTGGGTGCCGCAGGAGGCCCGCTGGACGCGCTTGAGAGCCGAGGCGCGGCAGCCAACCATCGGCCAGACGGTGGACCGGGCCATGGCGGCATCGAGCGCGACAACCCGGCATTGAAGGAGGTGCTGCCCAAGGACTACGGTCGGCCCGCGCTGGACAAGCAGCGCCTGGGTCAGTTGATCGACATGGTGAAGGCCTATTTCATCCTCGCCAATCCTCCGTTCAACGTTTCGGACTGGGGGGGCGAGCGGCTGACCGGGGACAAGCGCTGGCGCTACGGCGTGCCGCCCAAGGGGAACGCGAACTTCGCGTGGGTGCAGCACATGGTCCATCACCTCGCGCCGAGGGGGATCGCCGGGTTCGTGCTGGCCAACGGGTCGATGTCGTCGAGCCAGTCCGGCGAGGGCGAGATCCGGAAGAACCTGGTCGAGGCTGGCCTCGTGGACTGCATGGTGGCGCTGCCGGGCCAGCTATTCTACTCGACCCAGATTCCCGCCTGCCTGTGGTTCTTGGCGCGCGGGCGGCGGCGCGGTGAAGTACTCTTCATCGATGTGGGAAAGCTCGGTCGTATGGTGGACCGGACGCATCGTGAACTGACCGGCGAGGAGATCGCCCGGATCGCGGACACGTATCACGCGTGGAGGACGCACGAGACCGGCTACTCGGATGTGCCCGGCTTCTGCAAGAGCGCGGCGCTGGACGAGGTGAGGAAGCACGGCCATGTCCTTACGCCGGGCCGCTACGTCGGGGTCGAACCCCAGGAGGACGACGGCGAACCGTTCGAGGAGAAGATGAAGCGGTTGGTGGCTGACTCGGTGAGCAGCAAGCCGAGGGCGAACGGCTGGACACGGCGATCAAGGAGAGCCTTAAGGCGTTGGGGTTCGGGGAGAGTGCTTTGAATTCCGGGCGGGAGGGAGCAAGTGATTCGAGCGACTGATGTGGAACCGCGAGGGACGCCGGATATGGCTGCGGTACTCCGACGGGGCAACCGGGGAGGTGGACCTGTCCCACCTAAATGGGCGCGGAGTGTTTGCGGCGTGGAACGATGCGGAACGATTCGGCGCGGTGCGGATTGCCGCGCATGGAGCCATTGCCTGGGGCGACGATCTCGAACTCTGTCCGGATGCGTTGTACATGGCGCTCACCGGCAAGTCCGTCGAGGAGATCATACCGGGTGCCCGCGCGCTGGCCGAAGATGCCTGAGCTTTGCCGATTCTACGGAATAGTCATTCGCATGTACTACGAAGACCACGGCCCTCCCCACTTCCACGAGCTACGGAGAGCACGAAGCGTTGATCGGTATCGGCAGCCTGGCGGTGCTTCGCGGGCATCTCCCGCCGCGCGCAAAAGGTCTCGTCGTCGAGTGGGCATCGCACCGACAGGACGAGCTTCGGGAAGCTTGGGACCGGGCAAGCCGTTTGGCCCCGCCCGGGAAGATCCCACCGTTGGAGTGAGGGAAGGAATACGATGACCGTCGCCGAACTGGTCCGGATGTTGGCCAGCTATCCCGCCGACCTGCGCGTGGTCGTGAACGGTTACGAGGATGGCTACGACGACCTGTCTCCCGAGCAGATCTCCCGTATCAGGATTGCCCTGAACACGGGGAAGCACAAATGGGAAGGCAGACACGGCGACCCCGACGACGCTGCGCCCGAAGATGCCGAAGTGGTCGAGGCGCTGTTGCTGCGCCGAGTGTCGAATTGAGGAGCTCAGTGGCTGCGGGGGTGCGCGTGACGGCGCCATCGGCGAGGGAGGAGGCAGCGGCTCCCCCTTCGTGGAATTGGCACGAAGTC
This sequence comes from Candidatus Palauibacter poriticola, assembly GCA_012270965.1. Lineage (GTDB taxonomy): Bacteria > Gemmatimonadota > Gemmatimonadetes > Palauibacterales > Palauibacteraceae > Palauibacter > Palauibacter poriticola. Next base: position 51,844 of record JAAXHJ010000038.1, on the reverse strand, counting down.
GCCATTGGTGAAATTGCCGACGTTGTCGGAGGCGGCACGCCTTCCACCAAGGACGCCGGGAACTTCGGCGGGAGCGTTCCGTGGCTGACACCGCGAGACCTCTCGGGCACACATGATCGCCGCAGCGGGCGTGGGGAGCGCTACCTGTCGCGGCAGGGCCTCGACAGCTCTTCAGCAAAGCAGCTTCCTAAAGGGGCCGCACTACTTTCGACTCGCGCCCCGATCGGATACGTGGCGCTCGCAAAGAACCCTATCGCAACCAACCAGGGATTCCGCAGCCTGCTCGTCCGTGGTGGCACCGACCGGATGGTGGATTCGGAGATGGGGGAGATACCGGAAGGGTGGCGACGGCGAACTCTTACCGACCTCGCACGTCTCAATCCCGAATCATGGAGTAGCAACAACGTGCCGGACCGCATTCGGTATGTGGACTTGGCGAACACCAAGTGGGGCTCCATCAACGACATTCAGGAATTCACGTGGGAGGACGCACCCAGCCGCGGACGCCGAGTGCTACGCCGAGGTGACACCATCGTGGGAACGGTTCGACCGAGGAACGGGTCGTTCGCGCTCATCGACCGCGATGGCTTGACCGGTAACACCGCCTTCGCCGTGTTGCGTCCGACCACGCCGACTGAGCGGGAGCTGGTCTGGTGCGCGGCGACCTCTCGGGACGCAATCGAACGGCTTGCTCATCTGGCGGACGGCGGTGCGTATCCCGCAGTAAAGCCCAGGGCTGTCTTGGACACGGCCGTGGCGCTCCCGACTGGACGGCTCCGACTGGTGTTCTCCTCGTTGGCCGCGCCCTTGGTGAATCGCATGGGAGCGACGCAGCGCGAATCCCGAACCCTCGCCGCCCTCCGCGACACCCTCCTCCCCAAGCTCATTTCCGGCGAGATCCGCGTACTGGTCGCAAGCCGGGAACCGGCCCGGTGACCGACACCCGCGAACCCCGGCCGAGCGGCGAGGTCGTCGTCTACGAGGGCCCAGGCGGCGAGGTCTCGGTAAGCGTCCGCCTTGAACGGGAGACCGTTTGGCTGACCGAACGGCAGATGGCCGAGGTGTTCCAGACGACGCGTCAGAACGTCAACCAGCATCTTCAGGCGGTGTACCTGGACGGCGAACTCGACCGAACGGCAACCAGCAAGGATTTCTTGCTAGTTCGAACCGAGGGGCGCCGGCGGGTTCGACGCGCCGTGGCGCACTACAATCTCGACGCGATCATTTCGGTCGGATACCGGGTGAATTCGAAGCGCGCCGTCCGCTTCCGGCAGTGGGCCACCCGTACGTTGCGAGAGCTCCTCGTTCGCGGCTACGTCCTGAACGAACGCCGTCTCGCAGAGCGCGGCCTGCGGGAAGCCAAAGAGACACTGGACCTACTGGCAAGGACGCTGCGGAGCCGGTCGCTCGTCAGCGGCACCGGGGAGGCGGTTCTCGAGATCATCACCGCCTACTCCGACACGTGGCGGCTCCTGCTGGAATACGACGAGGATCGCCTTGAGTTTCCACCCCCGGGCACGCGGACGCCGACCGCCGCCCTCGCCCACGGACAAGCACTCGCGGCGATCGCGGACTTCAGGGCGGCCCTGATCGCACGCGGAGAAGCATCGCCCCTCTTCGGCAATCCCCGAGGCGAGGCGCTGGAGGCCATCCTCGGGAACGTCGAACAGACCATGTTCGGCGAGCCCCTCTACCGAACGTGCGAGGAGAAGGCGGCCAACCTTCTCTACTTCCTGGTGAAGGACCATCCTTTCACGGACGGCAACAAGCGCATCGGTTCTCTGTTGTTCCTACTCTACCTTCGCCAGGCGGGGCTGCACCACGACCTCCACCCCCGCGCCCTCACAGCGCTGACGCTCCTCATCGCGCAGAGCGAGCCCACCAACAAGGATCTCATGGTCCGTCTCGTCGTCCACCTGCTGACCCAGCCCCCCTCGTAACCCGCTTCACCGAGTCGGAGGTCGAAGCCGCCGCGCTGGAATGGCTCGAAGGCCTTGGGTGGAGGGTGGTCCACGGTCCCGACATTGCCCCGCACGAGGAAGGGGCGGAACGGGCAGACGACTCCGAAGTCGTCTTGGAGCACCGGCTGCGGGACGCCTTGGACCGGCTGAACCCCGATCTCCCTCCGAGGCCTTGGACGACGCCCTCCGCAGGATCACTCGCCCCGAAGGCTCCACATTGGAGTCCCGCAACCGTGCCTTCCACCGCCTGCTCGTGGATGGCGTGACGGTCGAGTACCGGACCGCCGGGGGTGTCGTGCGCGGCGCCCAGGTCTCCGTCCTCGACTACGGGAACCGCACCAACAACGATTGGCTCGCGGCCAACCAGTTCACCGTCGTCGAGGGAGAGCACGAGCGCAGGCCGGATGTCGTGCTGTTCGTGAATGGTCTTCCGCTGGGCATGATCGAACTCAAGAACCCGGCGGACGAGAAGGCCACGGTCTGGACGGCCTGGAATCAGATCCAGACCTACAAGACCGAACCGGCGACGCCTCGGATCCTCCCGACTGGCAACCGCACATCCGCAACAAGAAGTGCCGCGAGATGCTGGCGAAGCGGTTCCGCGATCCCGGCGATCCCCTCCGTGCCGTGCTCGTGCGCGACATGTGGCTGACCGGCTTCGA
>JAAXHJ010000038.1:0-49176 GCA_012270965.1 Candidatus Palauibacter poriticola | reverse complement strand
TGCGCGGCCACGGGCTCATGCAGGCGATTGCGCGGGTGAACCGGGTGTTCCAGGACAAGCCGGGCGGCCTGGTCGTGGACTACCCGGGCCTCGCGCACGAACTCAAACGCGCGCTCGCGACCTACACTGAGAGCGGCGGCACGGGCAGGACCACGCTGGACCAATCCGAAGATGTCGCGGTGATGCAGGAGAAACACGAGGTGTGCCGAGGCCTGTTCCACGGATTCGACTACTCGGGGTGGATTGACGGAACGAAGACCGAGCGGCTGAGCCTGCTACCGGCGGCCCAGGAACACATCCTCTCGCGGCCCTTGGAGTGAACGGTCATGGCACCCCGGTCCCGACGACATGCGCCGATCTCGGCGTCAGCAGACACCGCAACGGTCGCGGTCGCGGGGAGACCGCGCTCCACGGGACCACAGATTCGACGGAGCGTGTGGTTCGTGATGCCCAGGATGTGGTCGTTGGACGACTTGAGATGGGCGCGGTCATGTAAGGGTGGTTGCTTTCGGGAAAGGTTGCCGCACGGATCGCACGGGTAACCCTTGGACGATGACGTACCCGCCACCGGGAGGCCTTGGTAGCACTGCCGCTGCGCGTGGCACTCCGGGCCGGTAGCCAGAGTCGTATCACCGACTTGCCCTAGGCGTGGAAGTGTGTAACTGTTACACATACCATCGAACGCCCCGGAGGAGAACAGCATGGCTCGACGTGTCAACATCATGATGGACGAGGAGGCGTGGCGCGTGATCGAGAGGCTGCCACGCGGTAGCCGAAGCCGCGCCGTCAACGCCGCGATCCGGGAGTGGTCCGGAACTTCAAGGAGGCGGGAAGCCTCCGCACGGATGGATGCGCTGCGCGCGCGGCTGCCCACCGTCGAAACCGACCGGATCGTCCGGTGGATACGGGAGGGGCGGGAGCGGCGGCTCCCGTGATCGTCACGCCGGACGCATCGGTTCTTCTGAAGTGGGTTCTCCCGGCCGACGACGAGCAGGACACCGACGCGGCGCTCGAATTGCGTGACGAGGCGGAGGCCGGAACCCTTGATCTGGTCGTTCCTCAACTCTGGATCTACGAGGTGGGCAACACGCTGGCGAGGCGGTTTCCCGAGGACGCCGACGAATTGCTCGCATCGCTTGCGGACTTCGGCCTGACCGAAGCGAAGCTGGACGCAAGGTGGAGAGCCCGCGCCGTGTCTCTATCCGTGAGTTACGGTGTCGCGTTCTACGACGCGGCCTACCATGCCGTGGCGCTCGGCCTCCAGGGCGTGTTCGTCACGGCGGACGAACGGTATGTGCGCCGCGCCTCGGGGGCCGGGGGCATCTCGTCCCTTCGGCTCTGGCGGACACCCTGAACAAACGGGAGTTCCCGCAGTTTGAGGCGATTTCCCCGCCGCTTCAGGAGCGCACATCGTGCGTCCCTGTATGACTTTAGACGATTCCCTACCCTGATGGTGGCCGCCTTCATCCCCTAGTCCGACATCGACCTCGAACGCGGAACGGTCCGGTGTTCCCCGCGCCAAGGAATCCCTCGATATGCGCGCCCCCCCCCTTCCCGGAGGGATCGTTGGTGCGGGAGCGACCCGGCGGGGAGGGCGGCGGGCATCGCCCTTCGTCCGATAGCGTTCGAGGAGGTCGGATAACGTCAGGCAGCCATCGGACGCGGCCGGCGGCGTGGTGCCGAACCGTTCGCGGCGGGTGGGACGCCATGCCTCACCCGCCTCCGGATCCGCGCCGATTATCCGGCGCTCCATGTGGCCCTGGGGCCGCCGCTGCCCGCCTCGCGGATCGGATCGAGGGTCACGCTCCGCCCTTCGGCACCGGATCCCCGAAGCCGGTACTTCACCGATTCCGTGTCCGCCTCCGCTGCCGTGGTCGTGACGGCCATCGCCTTGCCTCCACCGGGCGCATCGCCACCGGCGCCCCCGCCCTTGCTTCGCCCTCCTACCTATCGGTGCGGCGGATCTCAATCCGACACGAAGTCCGTCTCTTGCCGGTTTCGGATGCGAGATCACGTGCCCTGACCTACCTTCCGGCGCGAGTCGAGGCCTCCCGCCACCCGAGAATGGCCGGCGGAACGGAGGCCGACCGGGGCGGCGGACCGAAGGCCGGGTGGCCCAAGCGATCAAGGGGATTTATCGAAGCCCCGCACTGGGCGGCACGGTTCGAATCGGCGGTCGGAACCGACCCTGTCGACCGGAGAGAAACCCGTAGCCGGCGGGCGGGGCTGTGGCGCCACGATAGCGTGGTTGGACGGGGGTACGGATGGTGAATGGTATTGGAGACGCGGCATGGTCAAGCGATTCAGAATAATCCTTTCTCCGGGAGCAGCGACGGCCATCCCTGCGGTCGCGTTACTCTTGACCACTCTGGCGGTCGGGTCGGCACATGCGGGGCAGGCAGACACGCCTCCCGTCGACAGATTTCCCCCGGACAGTTTGGCAGCGCTGATCTCCGCCGCCGAACAGGGCGACGCTTCCGCTCAGTTCAACCTCGGGGACATGTACGCGAACGGGGAGGGCGTTCCCCAAAACGACGCCGAAGCCGTCCGCTGGTACCGATCCGCCGCCGAGCTGGGCCTCGCTTTCGCTCAGTTCAGCCTCGGGATTACGTACGCGAACGGAGAGGGGGTTCCGGAGAACGACGCCGAAGCCGTCCGCTGGTACCGCGCCGCCGCCGAACAGGGCCTCGCTTCCGCTCAGTTCAACCTCGGCGTCATGTACGACAACGGGGAGGGGGTTCCGGAGAACGACGTGCTTGCCTACGCATGGTTCAATCTGGCCGCTGCGCAGGGCTTCGAGCCAGCCCGAGAAACAAAGGATCAGCTGTCGGGTCGGATGACCCGCGAGCAGGTGGCACGGGCTCAAGAGTTGAGCAGCATCGAGCTTTTGCGGGCCATAAACGAGCCCCCGATGCGGTGATCTTTCCGCCCCGGCGCGTGCAACTCCCGATGGGGTGGGCACCCCATCCCGCCGGGCGAATCAAGGCCGCCTGCCCATGGTTCTTCGGCGACGCGTCAGCTCGCGCGGGCGTAGCGGGCCGGCCAGTGGAACGCGAGGGCCGCGTTGCCGCGGATTCCCGTCGCCAGGTCGTCGATGACGATATGCTCGCGGACGGTGTGGGCCAGGCGGTCGTCTCCGGGGCCGAAGCCGACCACGGTCATGCCCGCAAGCGCGAAGTGTCCGCCGTCCGTCGCGAAGTCCCATAGGTCTACCGGCGGCTCGTCGCCGAGCGGGCCCGCCAAGACCTCGGTCGCCGTGCGGACGGCCCGGTGCTCCGCGGGGAGGGAGAGCGCCGGGTTGTCGGCCGGATAGGTCATCTCGTACCCGGCGTAACTCGTGCGCTCGTGGAGAGGGATCAGGATGTCGCTGCTCGACCCCTCGATCTCGCACGCGCGGAGCACGGGGAGAAGCTGCTCCCGCAGCGAGGCGGCGTCCTGCCCGGTCACGGTGCGGCAGTCGAGCGTGACTTCCGCCAGGCCGGGGATGACGTTGCCGCTGGTCTGGTCCGTCCCGATGAGCGTCGGGGCGATCGAGCAGGCGCCCAAATCGGGATCGTGCGCGAGGTCCACGTCCTCCAGATCCGCGAGGAACCGTCCGAGCACGGTCAGCGGGTTGCGGCCGATGCCGGTCATCGAGGCGTGAGCCATCTTCCCCCGCACCTGGACGCGGAGTTCGATCCGGCCCCGGTGTCCGCGACGGACCTCGTTCCGGCTGGGCTCGCCGATCAGGACCAGGTCGGGCCGCAGCGTCTCGGCCATGTAGCGGGCGCCGAGTCCCCCGACTTCCTCCTGTACCGTCCCCGTCACGTAGACATCGCCGGGGGGGCGCCGCCCCGCGGCGATGAGGCGGGCGATGCCGTGCACCTGTGCCGCGAGCGGTCCCTTGATGTCGATCGCGCCCCGCCCCCACAGCAGGCCGTCGTGTATCTCGCCGCCGTAGGGGTCGTGGGGCCAGTCGGCCGGATCCCCGGCGTCCACATGGTCGAGATGGGTGTTGAACATCACCGAGGGCGCGTCACCCAGCCCGCGGAGAAGACCGATGACGTTGCCCGCCGCGTCGTGCTCCACTTCGTCGTAGCCGAGCGCGCGCATCTCGTCGGCGACGAGCATGGCCAGTTCGCCTTCCTCGCCAGGCATCGACCGCGTGCGGATGAGCCGCTGGAGGAACCGGACGCAGGCATCAAGTCTCTCGCCGGGCAACTCCGAAACGATGGGATCGTTTGACATCACCTTGGACATCATCATGGTCGGCTCCCGGGGGTTCGGGGCTTGGTCGAAGACAACCGCGAGCGCCGGAATCTAGCGCGGAACGTTGCCGCGGGAACGTCCCGCCATCCGTTTCAGTCTTCGGTAACGGCGGGCGGGAGGCCGATGGGCCGAGCCTCCCGGATGGCCGACGCCACCGCCAGCGTCCGCCCCTCCCCCCGCGGGGGTCCGACGACCTGCAGCCCGACCGGCAAGCCGGCCGCATCCAGACCCGCCGGGACACAGGCGACGGGCAGGCCCGGCATCGAGAGCAGGAAGGTCGCGGCGATCCAGTCCACGTAGGTCTTCATCGGCCGCCCCCCGACCGTTTCCGGGTAGTTCTGCTCCGCCGGGAAGGGCGGGATCGCCATGCACGGCGTCAGGAGCGCGTCGTAGCGTTCGAGGAGGACGAGTAGCTCCTCCCTCACCCGGCGGCGCACGTTCTCGGCCACCCCGATCTCGGCGGGGGTCAGCGCCAGTCCCGAGCGGAGGTTGGCCGACACGTTGGGCCCAAAGGCATCGACCCGGTGAAGTTCGGCCGCGAAATGGGACACGAACCAGTGTCCGCGGAGGACGAGGAACGCGTCCCACGCCCAGGAGAGGTCGAGGTCTACCTCGTCCACCCGCGCGCCCCCGGCCCGAAACGACGCCAGCGCTTCGCGGCATGCCGCCTCCGCGCCGCCGTCGATTCCGATGCGCGCGACGTCGCCGCAGTAGGCCCAGCGGCCTCCGGCGAGATCCGCGGTGCCGGGTTCCGGCCAGAGCGGCTCCGGAGCGCATACCGGCGAGGCCGGATGGTGCCCGGAGATGGCGCGCAAACCGAGCGCAATGTCGTCCGGCGAGCGGGCCATGAGCCCCGTGGACTGCATGTGGTCCCACAGGTAGGCGCTGGGGACGGTCGGGACGAGCCCCGGCGTCGGCCGCAATCCGGCCACCCCGCAGAAGGAGGCGGGGATGCGGAGGGAGCCGCCCAGGTCCGTGCCCTGTGCGAGAGAGATCATGCCCGTCGCGAGCGCCGCGGCGCCGCCCCCGGTCGATCCCCCGGCGCTGAGGGCGGGATTCCACGGGTTCCTGGTGACGCCGAAAACCTCGTTCCACGTGTTCCCACCCGCCGCGAACTCGGGCGTGTTCGTCTTACCGAGGATGACCGCCCCGGCCGCCCGCAGCCGCCGTACGACGAGCGCGTCCTCCTCCGGCACGTGATCCTCGTACAGTGGCGAGCCATAGGTCGTGCGCAGCCCCGCCGTCTCGGTCACGTCCTTGATGCCCACGACAAGTCCGGCCAGCGGCCCCGGATCCTCGCCCGAAGCCAGGGCCGCATCGACCCCCGCAGCCTCCGCCTCCGCACGGGGGTTCAGCGTCACCACGGCGTTCACGTGAGGGTTGTGGCGCTCGACTCGCGCCAGGCACGCCTCCAGCAGCCCGGCCGCCGTCAGCCTCCCCTCGCGGATGCGGTCCACCTGCTCCCACGCCGGAAGCAGCGCCGGATCCCGGAGGTCGGTCACGGCGGCATCAGCCGCGCGCGTGGCGGCGAACTCGGCCAAGCCGGCATCCCGGGCGACATGGACTACGGAAGGAACATCTGCGCGATCGCCTCGCCGTACCGCGCCGAGTCGAAGGGGAGCGCGTTCGTCTGAATCGCCACGACGACTCCGTAGTCGTTCCAGTTGCCGAGGAAGGATCGCGTCCCCTTCACCGTGCCCGTGTGGCTCGGATAGCGCCGCCCCGCCTGGTCCGTGCGGATGAACCAGGCCAGCGCCTGCTCATGGCCGATCGGATCGCCCAGTCCGCCCGGCGCGGTGGGATCGATCTCGCGGATCCCCGGCTCGAGCTGCGGGCGGTGCATCTCGGCCACCGTCTCCGGCGCGAGCAGACGCCCGTCGTTGATCGCGAGCGCGAAGCGAACGAGGTCCTCCACGCTCGAGATGATGCCGCCGCCCGCGTACTTGTAGCTCGGATCCTCGGGCGGGGGGTTGATGAAGCGGCCGGATTCCCCCCGGATGTAGCCGCGCCCGCGGTTCCGCACGACGCGCCGCGGGACATCGAACTGGGTGGCGAACATCCCCGCCGGCTCCCACACGTGGCGCTTGAGGTACTCCTCGTAGTCCATGCCCGAAGCCGCTTCCACGATCCCGTGCTGGAGGTTGTGCGCGTGCGAGGAGTACATCCATCCGGACCCCGTGTCGTAGGCGAGGGGGTCGTCGCGCCACAGCTCCGTCGCCTCCTCGAAGGTGTCGTAGTGACGGAAGCTTAGGAGATCGTACGGGCCGAACTCGACGCCGTTGTAGTGCCGGATCCCGGAGGTGTGGGTGAGGATGTGGCGCACCGTGATCGGGAACTCCCGCTCGGGATACCACGGCATGTACGTCTGGATCGTGGCGTCGAGGTCCACCCTCCCCTGCTCCACGAGCTGCATGAGGCCGACCACGGCCAGCACCTTCGACACGGAGCCCACGTTGTGCACCGTGCGGCCCGTGGCGGGCGTCCGGTTGTCCAGTTCGGCGTACCCCACCCCTTCGGAGAAGACGATCTCCCCATCCACCGCGACCGCGACGGACAGCCCGGGCAGATCGTTGTCGTTGCGGATCTGCTCCATGTAGTCGAGCAGTCCGCTGCGCGAAGGCTGTTGTCCCACCAGCGCCGTCTGACCCAACAACGCTGCGGCCAGAGGAGGTGCGATAGCCAGCGGTGCGGCGGCGAGCGCCGCGGCCAGCGACACCACATGCGGCGCGCGGGCCAACGACAGTATGCGCCAGGCCGAGACGGTTCGAAGCGATCCGAAGACGGTCATTGTCTCATCTCCCATTCATCGCGCGGCCGAAGATTATTCGTCGAGGAAGGCCACGACGCGGCAGAAGGCGGCCTCTCCGCCTTTGAACTTCCAGGGGAAGCACCCGATCGTTAGCCGCCGGTTCTGGAGTTCCGGAGCGGCGATCCGTCCTCCGAGGTTCTCTATGTGCATGCAGTTATGGGGAAAGAGCGCGTTGTGCGTGAGCTGGTAGTGCTCTTCGGGGAACAGTGTGTCGACGGCCTCGGCCCCCCCGAACACTTTTTCCGCCATCGCCCGCACGCGGTCGCAGTGCCCGAAGGTACCCTTCCCGAGGAATCTCCCGATGGGGAGGTTCATGGGATGATCGGTGGAGATGACGTCCACGCCCCAGATCCTGATCTTTCGGTCGATGAGCCACCGCACCATGTCGGGGTGCGCGCCGGGATGCGTGTGGACGTACCGCTCCTCGTTTGCCTCGGCACCGAACTGCGCGAAGCGCTCCCACCCCGTGTGCAGGATGAGGAGGTCGCCATCCCGCACCTCCACCCGCGACTCGATCATCTCGGGCGTGTACACGGCGAGGTCGCCCATCTCGTCGCGCAGGTCGACGATTACGCCGTCCCCGTACAGCCACTCCAGCGGGATCTCGTCGATCGTCATCCCGTTCGTCACGAAGTGGCGCGGGGCGTCGAGGTGCGTGCCCATGTGGTTCGACGTCCGGATGTACTGCGCGTTCACCCCGTGTTCGACCTTGCGCTTGATGTACTTGACCTCGAACGGGGGATAGTACGGCCAGAAGAAGCAATCCTGGTTGAGGGGCTGCGAGAGATCGTAGAGTTTCATGAGCGATCGGCTCCACTCGGTTCGAGGGTGAGGCGGCGAGGACCAACCGTACGCTTCCCCCTCCGGTCGGGGAACGCAATGCCGGCGGCTCGGGTCACGACGGCCGGGCCCGGACGTTGAAGAGCGCGCGCACGGCCGGCTTCCGCACCTTGCCCATCGCGTTCCGCGGCAGGTCCTCCACCAGCCGCCACGCACGGGGGACCTTGTACCGGGCCAGCCGCTTCCGCACCCACGGGTCCAGCACGGACGCGACCGCCGCCGAATCCGGCTCCGCACCCCAGGGCGGGGAGAGTGCCGCGGACGAAACGGCCACCCCGGGTGCAAGGCCCGCCTCCGGGGCAACGCGGGCCTTCAAGATCACGGCGGCCGCCACGCGCTCTCCCCAGTCCTCGTCGGGGATGCCGACCACGGCGCAGTCCCTCACCGCCGGATGCGTGCGCAGCAGCTCCTCGACCTCGACGGCCGATATCTTGTAGCCGCCGCTCTTCAGGATGTCGACGGAGCGGCGCCCCAGAAGACGGTAGTAGCCGTCCTCGAGGACCGCCTCATCTCCGGTCAGGAACCACCCGTCGACGAAGGCGGCCGTCGTCTCCTCGGGACGCCGCCAGTATTCCGAGAACACCATGGGGCCCCGGATCCGGATCTCGCCCGAGGCTCCCGGCGCGAAGGCCTCCACGCCCTCGGCAAGCACGCGCCCCGTGGACGGGCGCACGAGGCGCACGCCGACGTCGGGGAGCGGCTGTCCCACGGTGCCCGGCCGCCGTTCGCCCTCATACGGATTGGAGAGCCCCATCCCGATCTCCGTCATGCCGTAGCGTTCCAGGAGGCGGTGCCCGGTGATCTCCTCCCAGTGCTCGAACACGCGCACGGGCAGGGCCGCCGAACCCGACACCATCAGCCGGAGCGCACCCGCGCCCCGCGACCATCGTCGACGGGTGGAACCCGCCGCGGCCTCCCAGGCGCGCAGGAGCTTGGCATAGATCGTGGGGACCGCCATGAACACGCTGATCTCGCCCGACGCGAGGCGGTCCCAGGTCGCCGCCGCCTCGAAGCTGCCCGCGAACTCGACCGCGGCCCCCGCGTAGAGCGGGCAGCAGAGGGCGTTCACGATGCCGTGCGTGTGGTGGAGCGGGAGAACGTGGAGGATCCGGTCGTCGCGCTCCCACTCCCACGCGTCTAGTAGCGACCGGATGTGCGCTTCGATCTGACCGTGCGCGGTCACGACCCCCTTGGGACGCCCCGTCGTGCCGCTCGTGTAGAGGATCATCGCGGCTCGCTCCGGCCCGATCCACGGTAACGGGGCCGGGTCCGGCGGCACCGGGCCCGCGGCCGGAAAGCCCCGCTTCGGGTCGGACACCTCGTGGAACGGAATGCCCCGCTCCCGCGCGGCGTCCTCAATGCGACGCCCCGTCATTCCCGCCCCGATGAGCGCCGAACAGTCCGCGTCGTCGATCACGTATCGGAGTTCGCGATCAGGGTGGTCCGGACAGAGCGGCACGGCGATCCCGCCGGCGCGCCAGATGGCCCACTGCGTAACGACGTACTCGAACCCCGGCTCCATGAGAAACCCCACGCGGGCCCCCTCCAGATCGCACGCCGTTGCTGCCGCCAATAGGTGCCGCGCCCGCAACCGCGACCCTGCCTCGAGTTCGCCGTAAGTACGGGACGCGCCGCTCGAGAGCACGGCTACGCGATCCGACCACTCCCGGGACGGATGGAAGAGCGTGGGGGCCGTCAAGTCAGGACGCGATCCGCGGCGCGCGACACTACCCGCCGTGTCAGAACCTGGATCAGGTGTCGGCGGTACGCCTCGCTCGCGTGCATGTCGGCGGCGGGTTCGGAAGTCGCCGCGCATGCGGCCGCGGTGGCTTCGATCACTTCCGGCGTCGGCTCCTGGCCGACGAGTGTCCGCGCGGCCTCTCTCATCAGACAGGGCGTGGCTCCCCCGTTCACGAGCGAGATGGCGGCTTCGTCGCAAACCCCGCCGGAGTTCAGCCGCACCCGCGCCGCCACGCCTGCGAGGGCGTAGTCACCCCGGCGCCGGGCCACCTCGTCGAAGGCCGTCCCCTCGCCCGGAGCGGACGGGGGCATCTCGATGGCGGTCAGGAGTTCATCGGGCTCGAGCGCGGAGAAGAAGGGGCCGAGGAAGAACTCGCCCAGACCCACCGTCCGTTCCACCCGGGAGCCGGGTTCTCCGCCTAGCGAGCGCCGGGCGATCCGGACCCTTGCCCCGAGCGTGAGGAGTACGGCGGGCAGTTCCGCGGCCGGATCGGCGTGCGCGACGGAGCCCCCTACGGTGCCCCGTGAGCGGATCTGCGGGTGCGCGATGAAGGGCGTCGCCTCCGAGAGGAGCGGCATCCGCCGCGCTATGAACGGGTCGTGCTCCAGTTGACGATGCCGGACCATGGCGCCGAGACGCAGCCCTCCGTCCTCCGTCTCCTCGATGCGCGACAACTCGTCGATCCCGTTCAGGTCCACGAGCCGCTCGGGTACCGCGAGCCGGAAGTTGAGCATCGGAACGAGGCTCTGTCCGCCCGCGAGCGGGCGCGTCTCGACGGACGTGTCCGCGAGCGCCTCCAGCGCCTCGTCGACGGTCGCCGCGGCCACGTAGTCGAAGGGCGGCGGCTTCACGGCACCCCCGCCGCCGGCTCTCTCCGCGATGACGAATCCGCCTCGCGACCCCCGACGACCCCCTCGCGCTGCGCCCGCAGGAGCGCGAACAGGCGGGCCGGGCTCAGCGGGATGTCGAGGATTTCCAGCCCCGGGGCGATCTGCGCCAGGGCGTCCTCCACCGCCTGCGCGAAGGCCGCGGCCACCGGGATCGCGCCTCCCTCCCCCACCCCCTTGGTCCCCAGCGGGTTCAGAGGGGACGGCGTCTCGATATGCGCCGTCTCGATCGGGGGGACGTCCGTCGCGGTCGGGAGCAGGTAGTCCATGAACGACGCGTTGCTCATCCCGCCGAACTCGTCGAACACGAGCTCCTCGTAGAACGCGTTCCCGATGCCCGCCGCGACGCCCCCGTGGATCTGGCCCTCCACGATCATCGGGTTGATCACCGTCCCGCAGTCGTGCACGACGAGGTAGCGCAGGATCTCGACCATGGCCGTCTCGGGATCCACCGCCACGACGACCGCGTGCGTTCCGTTCGCGGTCGTCCCGTACGGCGGGCCGAAGTACGAGGTCGCCTCCAACCCCGGTTCGGTCCCCGGCTCCACGGCCCCGCGCAGCGGGTTGGCGCTCACCGCGAGTGCCCCAAGATCGACGGAGAGGTCCGGTGCGCCCCGCACGCGGGCGGAGCCGCCGGCGAGTTCGAGGTCAGCGGGATCGACCTCGAGCGCCTCCGCGGCGTGACGCAGAATCTTCTCGCGCACGGATCGGGCCGCGGCGTGGATCGCGTTGCCGGCCACGACCGCCCCGCGACTCGCGAAGGTGCCCGTCCCCCAGTGGAATTCGCTCGTGTCGCCCGTCACCACGCGCACGTCGGCGGGCGTCACCCCGATCGCGTCGGCCACGATCTGGGCGAAGGAGGTGAAGTGTCCCTGGCCCTGCGTGCCCACGCCGGTCGCGAGACGGACCGTGCCGCCGGGCTCGACCGTGATGCGGCCCCCCTCGTAGGGGCCGATCCCCGTCCCCTCCACGTAGTTGACGAGGCCGACGCCGATCGCGCATCCGTCCGCCCGCGCCCGTTCGCGTCCCCGCGGAAACGTCTCGTCGTAGCAGACGAGGCGAGCCGCCTCTTCCAGCGAACGCTCGTAATTCCCGCTGTCGTACCGGAGCGGGGTGAAGTCCTGGTACATGATCTCGTGGTTGTGCGGAAGCTCGTCCGGACCCAGCACGTTGCGGCGGCGGATCTCGACCGGGTCGAGGCCGAGTTCGCGCCCCGCGAGGTCGAGCAGCCGCTCCATGACGAACACGCCGTGCTGCCGGCCGGCACCGCGCACCGGCGTGACGATCGGCTTGTTCGTGAACGCGACCCGGAACTCGCTCTCGTAGTTCGGCACCCGGTACGGCCCGAGGAGCGTGCACTGCGTGTTGATGGGGACGGTAAGGCCGTAGGGGTCGTACGCCCCGGAGTCGTGCAGGAAGGCGTCGCGCACGCCGAGGATCCGGCCCTCGCGGGTCAAGGCGATCTCCGCGTCGTGGAGCTGGCTTCGTTCCTGCGTGGTGGCGAAGAAGTTCTCGTACCGGTCCTCAACCCACTTCACCGGCCGCCCGAGCCGCATCGAGGCCCAGGGAATGAGGATCTCCTCGGCGTAGAACATGATCTTGGGGCCGAAGCCGCCGCCCACGAAGGGGGCGATGAAGCGCACCTGCGCCTCCGACAGTCCGAGGGAGGCGGCCACGACGTTGCGCACGGGAATGGGGGCCTGCGTCGTGTCCCATACCCGCAGCCGGTCGGCCCCCGCATCCCACTCCGCCACGACGGCCCGGTTCTCAATCGCGCCCCCGATCCCCCGGTCGTAGGAGAAGCGGCGCTCCAGGACGAGGTCGGCGCGAGCGCGGGCGGCGGCGTAGTCCCCCTTCGTCTGCCGGACGTGCGCCGCAAGATTCGACGGAAGGTCGTCGTGGACTCGCGGTGCATCCGCACCGAGTGCCCGTCCGAGATCCACCACGGGATCGAGCGGTTCGATGTCGGCCTCCACGAGCGCCGCCGCGTCCTCGGCCACGTAGCGACTCTCCGCCACGATCATGGCCAGCGCCTCGCCCTGGTGCCGGATCCGGTCGCGGACGAGGGGGAGTGCGGTGCGGGCGTGGAACACTAATCCCTCGAGCGGCGGCGGCGGCACGAGCACCGCGCCGGGCCGGAGGAGCGGGCCGAGATCGGCGGCCGTGAAGACGGCGTGGACCCCGGGGTGCGTCCGCGCGCTCGCCGCATCGAGCCCGCGCAGCCGCCCGGCCGGCAGGTCGCTCCGAGCGAAGGCGACGTGCAGCGCCCCCGGCGGCTCCACGTCCTCGACGAACTGGGCCCGGCCGGTCAGCAGCCGCACGTCCTCGTTGCGCGGCACCCGCGCCCCCACCCACGTCCCGCCCGCCCGGCTCATGCGCGGCCCATCCGGCTCAACGGTCGTCGTCGTCGTGGGCGGCGGGGCCGTCCGCCGCGAGAAGCTCCGCGGCCCGCGCGACCCCCTCAACGATGTTGTGGTAGCCGGTGCAGCGGCACAGGTGTCCGGACACGGCCTCGCGGATCTCCTCCCGCGAAGGCGTCGGGTTGTCGCGCAGAAACGCCTCGGCAGTCATGAGGATACCCGGCGTGCAGAAGCCGCACTGCAGCCCGTGCGCCTCGTGCAGCGCCCGCTGGACCGGGTGCAGATCCTCGACGGTGATCGCTTCTCCCGGCTGCGCCTCGGCAAGCCCCTCCACCGTCGTCACCTCCCGCCCGTCGACCTGCACGGCGAACATGAGGCAGGCCCGCACCGGTTCTCCGTCCAGTTGCACGGTGCACGCCCCGCACACCCCGTGCTCGCACCCCACGTGCGTACCCGTGAGCCCGACCTCGGAGCGCAGAAAGTCCGACAGTAGGAGTCGCGGCTCCACCTCCCCGGACCACGCCAAGCCGTTGACCCGGGCAGCTATCCGCACGCCGCTCGATCCCGCTACGGGACGAGTGCCTGGCGCGGCTGGAGCTTCACGGCCCACAGCCCGCTGAAGTACTCGGCGAAGAAGAGGTTCCCCTTGTGCACCTGCGGTCCCCAGGTGAAGGGCGCGTTCGCCACCACGCCGTCCGGGTCGTACGCCATGTAGCGCGCGATCTCGCGGCCCTGCCGTCCCAGGTTCCCTTTGAGTTCGCCGGAGATGTCGAGGACCCGCAGCCCCCCGTTGTAGAACGCGGCGTAGAGCTTGTCGTCCTCGATCCACATGTTGTGCGAACCCGCCTCGGGGATCTCGTAGCGCGCGACCTCCTCCGGGTTCTCCGGATCCGTGAAGTCGACGACGTGGATATAGCCCGACATGAACTGCGGCGTGCGTTCCGGATTCTGTCCGTCGAAGCCCGGGCGCCCCGCCTCGTCCCCCATGAACACGTAGAAGCGCCCGGTCGGACTCCGGTACGGGAAGGCCGCGTGCGTTCTTCCGCCGACGTCGCGGAAGCGCGCAATCTCCACCGGATTGGACGGAGAGCCGCCGCGATCCCCTCCCCCCACATCGATGAGGACGACCCCGTCGCCCCAGTTGGAGGTGTAAGCGATCCCGTCCACGATCCAGATGTCGTGGATCGCGTGCCCCGGCGTGTCGAGTTCGAACCGGCCCACGCGGTGCGGGCTGGCCGGATCCTCGATGTTGATCACGTCGAAGCGGCGCCCGTTGTTCACCGCGTACACGTGATCCTCGTGGATGAAGAGGTTGTGGACGCCGCCCGTAAGCTCGTCGTCGAACACGGAGATCGTCGTCACGTCCCGCGGGTTCCGGCAGTCGAGGATGACGATCCCGTTGCGGCGGTTCGAGGCCCCTTCGCGCGAGATGACGCAGATCTCCCCGTCCTCGCTCACCTTCACGTCGTTCGTCGTGCGCGCATCGACGACGACGGAGTCCGTGAGGACGGGACTCGCCGGATCCGTCACATCCCAGAAATAGACGGCGCCCGCCGCCGCGTGCGTGCCCGTGATCGCGTAGTCGCGACCGTCGACTCCCTCCCACACCCACAGGTCGGAGGTGCGCTCGTTGTTGACCTGCCCCTGCCCGACGAACGTCACTTCCTGCGAGGCGTCTCGCGGATGGATTTCCAGCGACGTGCGCGCGGCGCGTCCCGGCACGTTGGCGACAACCGTGTACACGCCGGGGAAGTACGCCACGAACCGGCCCCTGTCGTCGATCTCCGCGGGAGGAATGTCCGCCGTCGCCCCGATGGATGGATCCGACATCACGGTCCAAGTGACCGGCAGGTCGCCCACCGCGCCGCCCATCGCGTCCTTGACGGTCGCCTCGAAGCGCACGACGTCGCCCGTTCGCGCCCGCTCCGCGCTCGACGACACGGTCAGGCGAGCGGCGGGATTCTCCCTCACCTCGTAGGGAACCTCGGCGGCGATGCCCTCCGCCTCCGCCCGCAGCGCCACCCTCCCCGGCGCGTGCGCCGTGAGGATGCCGAAGCGGTCCACGGTCGCGACGCCATCGTCGGAGGTGGACCAGCGGATCTCGCCGTCACGCTCGTCCTCCGCCGTGTCGAGCAGTTTGGCCCGGTGACGCGTCGCAACGCCGACATACGTCGAGCCGCCCGAAGGCGTCACATCGATCCTGTCCAGCGGGGGGAAGACCACGCTGACCATGGCCTCGCCGCGCAGGCCCCGCGCGTTGGCCACGATCACGGAGATAAGGTATTCCCCGCCCCGGACCGCTCTCACACGGCCCGTCGCCCGGTCCACGTCGATGCTTTGGCGCGCGCTCCCCGACCGGCCGTCCGCGAAGGAGGGGAAGAAGAGAACCTGCGCGTCGACCGCGTTCCCACCAGCATCCAGGACGCGTGCCTCCAGCGTGGCCTCCTCCCCCACCTCGAGCGACAGCGCGCCCGGAACGATCTCGACCGAAACCGCCTCCTGCGCCGCGGCGGGAGCAA
The DNA here is from genome assembly GCA_012270965.1 of Candidatus Palauibacter poriticola. Taxonomy (GTDB): domain Bacteria; phylum Gemmatimonadota; class Gemmatimonadetes; order Palauibacterales; family Palauibacteraceae; genus Palauibacter; species Palauibacter poriticola. Next base: position 33,772 of record JAAXHJ010000038.1, on the reverse strand, counting down.
CCGCGGGGAATCCAGCAACCGAAAGCACGAGGAGCGTGAGGACTGCGGGGCGGGCGGGGATCTTCATCATTCGACCTTCGTCTTCGGGAAGCGAGGATCAGACGGTCCAAGATGCCCGTTTCGCAAGCAACCGCGCAAACCGATCAGGGCTCGCGGCCTGCGCCTTACATCACGCGCCACCACGGGGCGGCGAGCGCGCGCGGGGTCAGCCACTCGAGTGTATCCCCGGCGTGGAGGAGCAGGCCGGCACGAACGCTGGCACCGTATTCCTCTTGGAACGCGGTCAGGTGTCGGAGATCCTGAAGCACGACGTTCTCCAAGTGGGGGCTGCGGGGCTCGCTCTCTCCGGCCAAGGTCAGCGCCAGGCCCGTGTCCCCCCGATAGAGCTTGGGTGATTTCATGAGTCGCTTGGTCCTGTTGACCGAATAGGCGGGAACCCGCACGAGAAGGTATGAGGTCTCGAGCAGGTTCAGGTACCGCCGAACCGTGGGCTGTGGGAGCCCGATGTCACGGCCGAGGGCGGGTCTGGTTGACGAGGGCGCCGAGGCGCAGGCACGCCGCCCGCATCAGGTGGCGAAAGTCCGGAAGGGCCGCGATCGAGGAGAGGGCCTGCAGATCTCGCTCCAAGTAGGTGCGGACATAGCCGTCGAACCAGATGTCCCGCTCTTCGGCACTCCGAAGGTGAACCGCGGGCACGGGGAAACCGCCGCGAAGGGCCAAGGCTCGCCAGTCCCCCCGCTCGTCCGGCTGCGCCGCGAGCGCATCGGGCCAGTCCGCATCGGGAGCCCCGATGAGTTCCTCCCATGCGCCGACCCGCCCCCGTCCCAGTTGTTCCCCGCGCGCCAGCGGCCACAAGGTGAGGTAGCTGGCCCGCCCCGCCAGCGACTCCGAGATGCGGCGCATCATGAGCAGGTTCGCCGAACCTGTGAGGAGGAACCGCCCGGGTCGGCGTCCGCGATCAATCGCCCGCTTTACGGCGCTCAGCAGGCCGGGCTCGCGCTGCACTTCGTCCAGCGTGACGGGATCCGGTCCCGCCACCAACGCGTCGGGATCGCGCCGAGCCAGATCGAGCACGTCGAGGTCGTCGAGCGAGCGATAGGCACGCCCCTCGCGCCCCGACCCCCTCGCGAGCGTGCTCTTCCCGGTTTGGCGCGCCCCCGCCACGACGACCGCGGGCATGACCCGCATTCTGGCCTCCAGGGCCTTCGCCACGACACGGGGAAGAGGGTAATCGTTCATGGCTTGAATGATAATCATTCACTCCGTGGCTTGAAAGCAGGGATCGCTACCACGGGGACTGGCGCGCGGCGTCGAGCAGGTGCCGCTTCAACGCGGTCACCCTTTCTGATGAAGCTCCACACGGCGATCACCTGCGCGCTGTCGCGCTCCCGCAGCGTCTCCAGCGCCACCCGACCCTTGAACTCCGCCGTGAATCGCCGTCTCTTCCTAGCCATCTCGGTGCCTCCCGTTCGCTGCGGGGATCCACCTCAACGACCTGTCCAAGAACCGGGATCACCTCACTGTGGAGTGGTTTGTCCTCATTTGCATCCTCTTCGCGACCGCGAGGATCGTCCGCAGGCGGACTACAGCGCGACGGGAACGGTCGCGAATGCGGGCGACCTCGAGCCCCGTGGCCGATTCGACTCCGAGGCCGCGCGACCTCCACGAGGGGCGGAAGAGGACGGGGAACCCGGATGATCGCCTGACCATCACGCCGAAGATCGTGCTGAACCCGAAGATGGCTCCCTTGGTGACGAAGGTGCGGTTCCTGCTGGAGGCGGGGCGCAGCGAGGAGGCGGTGCGCGGAGTACTGAGCAAGCGTTTCGCGCCGGATGTGGTGGACGCGATCCTGAGCGGGGCCGTAGAACTCGGTCAGCCGCAGCGACGACTGGCGGACCTCGGCTCTATCTCGACGCCCGTGCGAGTCCTCCGTTCCCCACGCGGCTACCACATCACCGGTTACCGCGGTGACCCCGAGCTGGGCCGTCGCCACCGCGTCACCGACATAATCGGTCGGCTTCCCAATCCCGCGCTCGATCGTTGGCGGCAGAGAATCGGGGAGCGCCAAGCCCGAGCCATCAGAGACCGCGGCGCCCGTCGCGGAGCAGCGGTTCACGATGCCATAGAGTCTCGACTGCGCGGCAAGCCTCAGCCCATTCAACCGGACCTGTTCGAGGCCGACGCGATGGCCGACCGTGCCCTGGCATGGCTCCACTCCGAGGGCTGGACGCCCGTCGAGATCGAAATGACAATGTGGTCCGCCCGGTTGCCCCTCGCAGGGACGGTCGATCTCTGGGCCAAGCGGGCTGACGGGCGGATGGCACTGATTGATTGGAAGACCTCGAGAAGAGTCTACGAGACGCACGCAATCCAGCTCGCCACCTACCGGGGGCTCGACCGAGCGCTCCTCCGGCGTTCAGGCGATGCCGATGCGGCGGGTGCCAAAGGAGATGGGATCGAGTGGCTTCCGCAGTACGCGGACGACCTGATCGTCGTACACGTGAGTCCTAGTGCCGCGACGCCCTATCGCATCCGAGCTGGTGCTCTTCCCGCACTTCAGGAAGCCGGCCGCACCGCGTGGGAAATCCTCTCTCGAGGCCCTGCGGTCGGATCCGGCATCCTAATGGATCTCAGTCACATGCGTCTCTGGACCAAGTAGCGCAGCGGGCGTCGGGTTCGCGCCGGTTGTGCGCTCGGAAGAGAAATGCGTCGGCTATCGGATCAATTGTGCTTGATAGTCGGAAGATGGTTCCCAATATATCCTATTTCCACTCCTCTCGGATCGTGAACGACACGCATGTGGATCCTGTGCGATGCGCCTGCCATGGCATGTAGTTCGTACGTTGCCTTTTTCCCCTCCGGGTCGCGGAAGACGCGGTGCGCGCCATATTTTTGCATCGTCGGCTTGCTTTCCGGGTGACATTTCGGCAACGTCGGACCGAGCAGGTCCGCGTTCCGCCGCCATGCGCGCGAGGCATCGTCCAGCGTTATCAGCTTACTTATCAGGACCGGTAGCAGCGATTGCGGCAATTTGGCGACGTGTCGGTTCACATCGCGTCCGAAACGGAGGTGCGGAAACACTTCCCCCAGCATCGCTGCCAGATTCGATGGCTCTCGCGTGAGGTGGGCTCGGTTGATCTGGAGAAGCTGGTCGGCCGCGGCCTCGGCGTGGCCACGTTCGGACAGATTCGGCACCTGAACCTGCTTCGCCTGATCTGCGCCTTTCTCGTCGATCCATGCGTAGTGAAGTCGTATTCGGGGCATCCGCCAGCGCTCCTCCGACGGGAGGCTGACTGCGGCCCCAAGGAGCAAGTAAGCGAGGCCAAGTCCCCGCGCCGGCATCCCGTGCTCCGAATCGTGGTCGCCCGAGACGACGAACTCGGACAAGAAGAAGCGATCCCGCAAGCTCTCGTCCAGGTATTCCTCGAGTTCGGTCTTCGTCGTAATGTACAGGAACAGCCGCCGTTGATCGGGATCCGCGGATGCGTACCATTGCGCCACGTTATACTCCGCCCCGAGTTTCGTTTCCCACCGCGGCCGGCCAACATAGAGGAGGTCGGCCGGACGGCCGTTCATCACGGCGGCGATCGCGTCGATCATGCGGTCCATGCGCACTCGACCCTCGTGCGCCGTACGTGCGACGACGCGGGCCGACAATTCGTTGAAGACGAAACGCACCGGCTGGGGCTGCAAGCGTGTCAACGCTCCTCGCCGGACGCGTCCGGCGGGGCCAAAAGCCGCGAGAGGTTGCGCTCGTGCTGGTCGAAGAATCCCTCCGGCCAAACGTCGAGCCGGCCGCTGCGCCCGATCACCGGGGTCGTCACGCGTACGTCGAGCCCATCTCGCTCAAAGTAGTGCAGGACAACCTGCTCCGGGCACAGGATGCCATCGCGGACCGCGAGACGCACACCATCGAGCATGTGGTCGCTGTGCGTCTCGACAATCACCTGCGAGCCACCCGCAGTCGCCCGCGCGGCGAGCTCGGCCAGACTGGTCTGGCCGCCGGGGTGGAGATGCGCCTCAGGATTCTCGATGATAACGAGATGATTCGCTGATCGTCCCGGGTCGCGCACGGGTGCCAGCAGAGCGGTGATCGCGGGTAGCGCGTAGCTCAACCCGAAGCCCACATTCGCCGCACGGAACGGCCTGCTTTGCACATCCGCAGCGCGAGAATACCGGTACGTCCCGACCGCCGAATCCGCTTCGGGAATCACTCTGATGTCCAACTCCGCGCCCGGGCTGATGAGCCCCAACCACGCGTTCGCTTGGGCAGCAAGAGTGTTCTTGGAAGCGTCCGGGTGCCGCACGGACTCGCCAACGGGCACCTCCCCAGCTTCCGACAGATACCACAGCACGTGCTCGCCTCTCTTGCCCAATGGCGTCGGCGACCCGTGCCCCTCCGTGGCGTATGGAAGGGTCCGCCGTGGCCCGAGCCTGTCAGCGGACAGATAGAACATGTCCCCCCGGAGGAGACTCCCGGCGGGCGCGTCGCACCCCCCCGTGTCGTTCTCCTCCGCCGCACCGGGAAGACGCGCCTCGAAATGAGCGCGTCCGGCGTCTCCGAAACAGGCTTCCAGCCTCACGGTGTCATCCTCGGCCTCGTCGTGGAGAACATCCACGAAGGAACCGAGATTCACCAGCGGACCGCGCCACGGCGATCCCCGGCTGATCCCCCACCGCTGGCGAAGGGCCAAGATGGCCTGGATGACGCTGCTCTTTCCCGACCCGTTCACTCCAGCAAGCACCGTAAGTCCACCGAACCGGACCGTCTGTTCCGCGAAACACTTGAAGTTCTTCAAGAAGAGTGACTCGATCACCGGAGTATTCCTCGTATGAGTTCTCCGGTCCGTGCGAACCGAATGGCCACCTGCCTTGTAGTCTGCGTCCCAATGCTGATGCTCTCGACGAACTCCGGATCCTCCTTGAGCCGTACCAAATCGAGTACGACGTCGTCCTTGCGGTCGATCAAGAGCGGGATTCGATCCGCAGTGATTTCCGCCAGCGCGACCGCCAAGCTCTCGAACAGGGGCTTGCTCACGGGGCGTCGCCACTGCGCGAAGCCTGGTCGGCGTAGCTTGCGAAACGCCTCACCTCCGAAAACACTCGAGGCCAATGACATGGCGCGACGGAAGTCGTCAGCCAAGACCGCATGTCGACTTGGATCCTGGTTCAACAGCTTCATTGCCCTCAACAGGAAATCGTCGAGCTTACCGGCGTACTCCTCCACTCCAAGGCACCGGAAGGCCAGAAAGCGGAGTACGCATTCCCGATCCGCCATTCGCCGTGGATTGACCGAACGACCAGTGGCCGTCAGGAATTCATCGGAGTTCGCCAGTTCGCCGAGCAGATCGCGAGCCGGGCCCGGGTTGAGCGCATGCCGAACCTCCTGCCCTGTCAGAGGCCTGCCCTCGGTGTTGATACGCTTGAAGATGTTGTACATGACCTCCGGTGGCGTGCCCGGCTCGATAATGTGGCAGGACAGTTGCGTCTCGTTGATGCGACGCTGCATGGGACGGGGCAAATCGCTGTAACGGTTCCCCTCGAACTTGCTCAGGTATTCCAGTCCGCGTAGACGCAGCGTCTCCTCCAATACAAAATCCCTAAGCGCGCCAAGCCGCTGCAGGCCGTCAACGACTATCCAATTGTCGTCTTGATCGGCCGCCACGTAGAATACGGGGAGAGGAATCCGCAGGAGAAGCGATTCGATCAGACGGCTCTTGGTCCGGGGCGGCCAGATGTCGCTGCCCCGCTGAAAATCGGGCTGGAGATTGATCTCGTCGTTGCGTATTCTGGCCAAGACGAGATCCACCGTCGGCTGCTTGGTGACGATCCGAATTTTTCTGGGATCGAAAGGCTTGCGGATCAGATCGTCGGTCTCCAGTTCCTCTCGCTCGACCCCCTCCCTCACGTCTCCCTCTTCCCCGAGGTCGGGGGCCTCCGCGAACCGCCCGAGCTGCGAGGGAGCGGATGATTCGTCGTCATTGGAGACCAGCGGCGGTTCCGTGAGCGATCGAGAGGGCCTCACCGGAGCCACCGCAAGACGCTCCCTCACACCACCGGGCCGTATGACGTCCGGGTCGCCGTCGGGTCGCGCATTCTGGTCTCTTTCGTCCATGTCTCGATGGGTGGCAACGAGTGGCCTTGGGGTCCGCGTTGATATTCTCGGTTCGTATCATCGTGCCGTCAAACGGCGTGGCCGGTACCACCGGGGCGCGCCGATGGGGACCGGTAGACTACCGCGTTGAACGGCCGTCCCCTAACGGGCCGAATCAGTAGCTGTGGGCGTGGACGCCCCGCACGGCGCGGCCGGAGGGGTCGGCCATGGCGGCGAAGGCGGGGTCCCAGGCGATCGCGGCGGGCGTGCTGCACGCGATGCTCGGACCCTCCGGGACGCAGCGGACGGCCGGCTCGCCCGGGAAGTGCGACGCGAAGATGGAGCGGTAGAGATACGCCTCCTTCGTGAGCGGCGTGTTGGTGGGGAAACGCGCGGCCGCCCTCGCGAGTTGTCCGTCGCCGATCTCGTCCTCGGCCATTTCCTTCAGGCTGTCGATCCAGGAGTAGCCCACCCCGTCCGAGAACTGTTCCTTCTGGCGCCAGAGGATCTCGTCCGGAAGGAGTCCCTCGAACGCTTCGCGCAGGATGTGCTTCTCCATGCGGCCGTCCGCCGGCCGCTTCGACTCCGGGTCGAGCGCCATCGCCACGTCGAGGAACTCGCGGTCGAGGAAGGGGACGCGGGCTTCCACGCCCCAGGCCGCCATCGACTTGTTCGCGCGCAGGCAGTCGTACTTGTGGAGCTGGTCTAGCTTGCGGACGGTCTCGTCGTGGAACGCGCGCGCGTCTGGGGCCTTGTGGAAGTAAAGGTAGCCCCCGAAAACCTCGTCGGCGCCCTCGCCCGAGAGCACCATCTTGATCCCCATCGCCTTGATGCGGCGGGCCATGAGGTACATCGGCGTGGACGCGCGCACCGTCGTCACGTCGAACGTCTCCAAGTGCCGGATGACGTCGGAGATCGCGTCAAGCCCCTCCTGAAGCGTGTACACGATCTCGTGATGCACCGTGCCGATCGCTTCGGCGGCCGAGCGCGCCGCCCCCAGGTCCGGGCCGCCCTCGAGCCCGACCGCGAACGAGTGCAGACGCGGCCACCACGCCTCCTCCGCATCCCCCGTCTCCACGCGGCGGCGCGAGAACTTCATGGCCAGCGCCGAGATGAGCGATGAATCGAGGCCGCCCGACAGCAGCACTCCGTACGGCACGTCCGACATGAGCTGTCGGTGCACTGCCTCCTCCAGCGCCTCGCGCAGCCGCGCGGGAGCCGCCGGTCCGCCCCCCACCGCGTCGTACTCGCGCCACGCCGGGCGGTAGTACGGCACGGGCCGGCCATCGCCGCTGCCGCTGTCGAGCACGTGCCCCGGGGGGAAGTCGTGGATCTCCGGACAGGTGTCGATGAGCGCCTTCATCTCGGAGGCGACGTAGAAGCGCCCGGCCGTGTCCCGCCCCGTGTAGAGCGGCATGACTCCGATGGGATCGCGCGCGATCAGGTAGCGGTCGCGCGTCTCGTCGTAGAGGGCGAACGCGAAGATCCCGCTGAGTTCATTGAGCCACTTCGCGGGGTCGTCGGGCCGCCCCTCGTACAGGGCGAGGATGACCTCGCAGTCCGAGCGGGTCCGGAACGGATACCCGCGCGCCACGCCTCGCTCCAGCGCCCGGTGGTTGTAGATCTCGCCATTGACCGCGAGCACCGTCGCGCGGCCGGGGCCGAAGAGGGGTTGCGCGCCGCTCTCCACGTCGACGATCGAAAGCCGTTCGTGCGCGAGAATGGCCCGCTCGCCCGCGTAGATGCCGCTCCAGTCCGGCCCCCGGTGCCGCTGCCGCCGCGAGAGGTCGAGCGCCCGGCGGCGAAGGCCCGCGGCACCGGGTTCGATCTCGAAGATGCCGAGGACGGAACACATGACGGGAAGCGTCCGCCCTCAACGGCCCGCGACTAGCCGAAGCCCGCGGCGAAACCCCATGTCGGCGCCGAGAGCGCCGAGGCGCCTCGAACGCGGCGGGGCTTCCGCCACGGGCGGGCGGCTTCCGAGGAACCGGTCAGGGGACAAGCCGCTCTTCCCTCGGCTTCACGAGAAACAGTCCCTCGCGCCGGCTCGAGAGGAGGATCGTCCCGCTCTCGAAATAGGGATAGACGCTCCACGTGCCGTCGAAGCCCGCCGCGTCCTCGCTCCAGGGCGTGGTATCGAAGCTCCCCGCCTCCGTCGGGTTCTCGGGGTCGCTGATGTCGAGCACCCGCAGCCCGGCGCGGTTGTTCGACATGTATAGGCGGTCGCCGCGCACGTAGAGGTTGTGGTCGGTGACCTTCGTCGGGCTGTAGTACTCCCGCACGAGGAGCGGATCGTCGAGGTCCCGCAGATCCCACACGAGCGTCCGCGTCGCGTCCACCTGCCCGCTCACCTCGTCGAGTTCATCGTTGGAGTAGAAGTAGGCGTGGTCCTCCGTGAGCCAGCCCTGGTGCGCGTAGGCCACGTTCGCGTATTCGGCCCGGGCCACGGCGACCGGGTTCGACTTGTCCGTCACGTCGGCGATCGAAATCGCCGTCTCGTTCGCGTTCACGCAGATCTCGCGGCCCGCGTAGTCCTCGTCGGGTCCGTGGTAGACGACGCACTGCGTGTCGTGCGAGTTGCCGGTGTTGCGGCGCCCGGTGTTGGGATGGGCGAAGCAGCCGACGAATACGGGGTGGAGCGGGTCGTTGATGTCGACGATGTGCGAACCGCCGCCGCACGTCTCCCCGCCGCCCGACGCGCCCACCAAGTAGGCGAAGCCCGTCTCTTCGTTGATCGCAACGTTGTGAACCGAGGCGACATCCTCATACAGGGCCGTGGGCTCCCACTCCCGGGGTTCCGTGGCGTCGCGGAGCTGGGTGAGGTCAAAGACCTGCATTCCATGCTGCCCCGCCCCGTCGGCGACGACGAACATGTGGTCCCGGAACACCTTCATGTCGCGCCACGTGTTGGACTGGCTGCCGGGAGTCTTGGCGAAGTTGCCGAGATACCGCGGGTTGAACGGATCCGTGACGTCGACGAACGCGATTCCGTCCATGCGGCCCACGAGCGCGTATTCGCGCCGCGTCGCCGGATCGGTCCAGCCCCACACGTCGTTGAGGCGGACGCCGCGGGGGGCACCGAGTTCTTCGCGCGGGATGAAGGAGAGGAGATCCACGCGGTCGCAGTCGAAGCCCTCCGCGAGCCCCTCCTCGCAGTCGATCCGGCCGCCGGAGATCGAGGAGAGCCCGACCTGCTCGCTCGCGAGCCGGACCAACCCGGAGGACCCGGCGTCGCGGAGCATCGCGGACCCGGCCCCGAAGTCGTCCGCTGGCAGACCCGCGACGACCCGGCCGCTCCCCGCAGCCACCACGCGCCCCGTCCGGACCGGCTCCCGGCCCGGCATCTCGAGTCCGGAGTCCACCGTCCAGCCGTCCTCGGAGCGTTCAAGCCGGTACACAAGACCGCTTCCGGCGGCCAATGGCGCGCCGACCCACGCGACGGGGCCGTCCACTGCGAGCGCGGCACCGAACGCGGTGGGGGCGTCGTTGTCGGGCGTCACGGTCCCGGCGAGCTGCCACTCCCCGGCGGCGTTCCTCGCGAACCGGTGGATGGCCCCGAGCCCGGCGTCCTGACCGGCTGCGCCGACCAGCGCCTCGTCGCCCGCGAACGCGACCGCCGATCCGAAGGCGCGTCCCGCCTCGGCGTCATCGCCGCCGAGTTGCGCGACTCGCTGCCAGCCCGCACTTGCGTCGAAGCGAAAGAGGTACGCCGCGCCGCGACCCTCATCGACGAGGGGCGCGCCGACCAGCGCGAGAGCACCGCCGAGCGCGATCGAAGCCCCGAACCCCGCCGGTGCGCCGTCCGCCGCCAGACGCGCCTTCTCCTCCCAGCTCCCGTTCACGCGCCCGTAGGCGACGACGACACCCGGCCCGCCGACACCATCGGCGGCCGCCACGAGCAGGTGCGCGTTCGCCGCTGCCAGCGAGCGCCCGAACGCCTCCACGCCGGGCGAGGGGATCTCCGCGGCATGCCGCCATTCGATGCCCTCGCGCTCGAACACGTGGACGGCGCCCGCTCCCGGCGCGCCCACGAACAAGTGCGATCCGATGGACGCCAGCGCGGCCCCGAAGCCGTCTCGCACCGCCGCGTCCGGCGCGTACAGCGTCTGCACCTCGTCCCAACCGCCGGCGCGGAAGACGCGCACGCTTCCGGGCTCGCGCTCGGAGGCGGGCTCTCCGACCAGGATTTCGTCCTCTCCCACGAGCACCGAACTGCCGAACCCCTGTGCGGCGAGCGAGGCGGAGCCAGCCGTCGCGGCCGAAAAGGCCAAGGCGGCGACGGCGGCGAACGTGACGGCCAATGATCGGATCTTCATGATTGTGACCATGATTTAGGGTCCTCCGGTTTCCAGCGGTCCCGCGTATGCGGTGAACAGGTCGTTGATGTAGTGCACGTCGCGCCCCTCGCGGGACAGATAGCTCGCGGCCACCGCGGCCCGCGCGCCGCTCAGGCAGTGTACGAGCAGCGGACCGTTCGGCGGCAGCCGGTCCGCGTAGTCGGGCAGCCGGGTGTAGGAGGCGTTGACGGCGCCGGGCAGGTGTGAGGCCGCGTACTCCGAGGCGTACCTCACGTCGAGCACCTCGCCCCGCCCGTTCGTCGACAGTCGGCTCGCCGCCTCCAGGTCGATCTCCGGGATCGCCGCCGCCTCTCCGCCCGCGTCAAAGTATCGTTCGATCGCCTCGGGCTCCACGAAGCCCCTTACATCGTCGAATCCGATCCGCACCAGACGCCGCACAGCCCAGCCGACGTTGCTCTCGTCGATGATGAGCGTGATCCTCGCCCCCTCGTCCAAGATGGAGCCCGCCGCGGTGCAGAACGATTTCGTGAGGGGGATGTAGACCGACCCCGGAAGGTGCCGGGCCATGAAGGCCGAGCGGTCCGGCCGCGCATCGATCACGACCTCGTCGGCGTTCGAACCCGCCCCGGCGAGAGACAGCGCTTCCGGCAGCGAGAGTCGGGACGGCCGCGGGAGGCCGCCCAGCACCGGGACCCCGCCGCAGTTGTCGCGCTTCATGCGGGCGAAGTACATCGGCGGCTCCGGCTGTCCCTCGAGGATGTGGGAGACGAAGGCTTCTTCCCCCTCCAACGCCGCGGCGATCGCCGGGCTGAAGCGTCGCTCGTAACCCACGGTCGTTTCCGGCACGGCCCCGAGCGCCTTTCCGCACGAGGAACCGGCGCCGTGGGCCGGCCACACGCGTAGGTAGTCGGGCAGGTCGAGGAAGCTCCGCACCGAGCGGTACAGCCGGCGCGCGGAGGGGGTCATCGCTCCCCTCACCCGCGCCGCCGTCTCGAGCAGGTCCGGCCGGCCAAGGTCGCCCACGAAGACGAAGTCCCCCGAGAGGAGGCCCATGGGTTCGTCGGCCCCCGCACCGCAGTCCGTGACCAGAAACGACAGGTGCTCGGGGGTGTGTCCCGGCGTATGCAGCGCCCGGAATTCGATGTCGCCGGTTTCGAAGCGGGCACCGTCCCGGAGCGGCACGTGGTCATAGCCGCCGCGGCGGGCCCACTCGTACCGCCAGTCGGGGCCACCCTCGTCCGACAGATAGAGCCGGGTGCCGAAGCGTTCGGCGAACTCCCTCGCGCCGGAGAGGAAATCGGCGTGAATGTGCGTCTCGGCCACGGCGACGACTCGCAGGCCCTCGCGGGCCGCCAGATCCACGTAGCGGTCGATGTCGCGCTGCGGGTCGATGACGATCGCGTCTCCGGTGCGCTGGCACCCGATCAGGTACGCGTACTGCGCGAGCGTATCGTCGAAAACCTGTCGAAAGAACATTCCGTCGAAGCCGCCTCTCGAAGCCCCTCCGGGGGGGCCGGCCGCCGCTACCGGGCGGGCCGCCGCTACCGGGCCGCGATCAGCCCCGCCAGTAACGCAACGCGCTCCACGGCCCGGTCGATCCACACGAACTCGTGCCGCGCGTGGGCACCGTCGCCCACCGCCCCCAGCCCGTCCAGCGTCGCCGTATACTGGCTCGTCAAGTTACCGTCCGAGCCGCCGCCCGCCGATCCCTCTCCGAGTTCAAGGCCGATCTCGTCCGCCACCCGGAGCGCCCGCTTCCAGAGCGCGACGTTGCGCGGCGTCCGCTCCAGCGGCCCCCGGCCGGCCACCTGCGTGACCTCGATCCGCGTTCCCGGCACGTAGGGCTCTAGTCCGAACATTCCCTCGCGGATCCGGTCGGCCTCCGCGGCCGTCCACACGCGCACGTCCACCTCGCAGCTCGCGCTCGCCGCGACGACGTTGGGGCGCGAGCCGCCCGCGATGAGCCCCACGTTCATCGTCGTCCCCGTCTCGGGGTCCGCCAAGCGATCGATCCGCCGGATCGCATGGGCAAGTTCGAGGATCGCCGAGGCCCCCTCTTCCGGGGCGAGTCCCGCGTGCGCACTCCGCCCCGCGACCTCGACGTGGTATTGGCCGATCCCCTTGCGCCGCGTCTTGAGCCGGCCGCCGTGCCCCAGCGCGGGTTCGAGGACGAAGGCCCGCGACGCGACGCGCGCGAGATCGCGAATCAGCGGCTCGGATTCGGGGCTGCCGATCTCCTCGTCGGAGTTGATGAGGAAGACGGGTGCGACGCCGGCGTCCAGCCCGAGGTCGCGGAGCGCCCGCAGCGCGAACACGCCGATCGCGAGCCCGGTCTTCATGTCGAAGGCGCCGGGACCCGAGAGGCGCCCGTCGGACACCCGCAGCGGCATGTCCCGCAGCGTGCCGATGGGCCACACCGTATCCATGTGTCCCACGAGAAGCTGCGCCCCACCCGTCGCCAGCCCGTCCGCAGCCAGCCCGTCCGCAGCCGCCGGCCCGCCCGTCGCCGGCCCCTCCGCCGCCGCCGACCCCTCCGCCGCCGCCGACCCCTCCGCCGCGCGCCCGTCCACCGTCGCGGGGCTCCGCGCCAGCAGGTGGCCGCCGCTCGCCCGTCCGGGGATGTGCTCCACCTCCAAACCGATGTCGCTCAAGGCATCCGCGAGGATCGCGCGGATGCCGCGCTGGGCTTCCGGGTCGGTGGAAGGGGATTCCTCGCGCACGAGTTGGGAGATGAAGTCGACGAACTCGTCGCGCAGTTCGGCCATGCGGCCGCTCACGGCCTGCGCGGGCGTACGGCCGTTCGCGCCGACGCCGGTCGTGCGCCGCCGGGTCATGCGCCGCCCTCGCCTTCTCCGCCGTCCGTTCGCAGCACTCCCTCGATCAGCGTTCGATGGGCCTGGTATTCGGGGAGGTCGGGAATCCCCCCGGCCTCCTCCACGTGGGTTCGGATGCGGGCTCTGAACGCCTCCGCCGCGTCCGCGTCCGCCTCGAAGTCCGCCGCGCGCGCGGCGAGCAGAAGCCCGAGCAGGTGCTCCGGATGCGCGGCGAGGATCTCGTCCGCCATCTCCCGGGCAAGGCCGGACTCTCCCGCGAGGAGCCGGAGGAGGCCGACGTGGAACCGTGCATCGGCATCGGTCTCTCCCGGAGGGACGGCGTCGTACGCCTGCAGCGCCATCTCGATGAAGAAGGCGGCGCGCTCGAAGTCGCCGCCCTCGTGTTCCCGCATCACGCGCTCGAAGAGCCGGTCCGCGACCCCGCGCGGGCCCATGGCGGCAAGTTCCTCCATAGTCGGCATGCCAGCTCCGGCATCGCCCTGCGCGGCCGACGCCGGCGCGGGGCCGCCCATCGTCTCGCCCGGGAGGCCGCCCGTCATCGTCATGTCTCCGACCCGCGTCACGCTTCCCCGCTGGACGAGCACCGCGATCATCACCGAGAAGGCCGCGAGCCCGAGGCCGGAGAGGACCCACGGGAGCAGGGCCGAACGAGGCTTATGCGGCGAAGCGCCCACGGGCGTACCGCACGCGGCGCAGTAGAGGGCGTCCTTCCGGAGCGGTGCCCGGCAGGCCGGACATCCCGCGCGCCGGGCGAGCGGGGCCCCGCATTGCGCGCAGAAGTTGCCCGACGCGGGGCTCCCGCAGCGCGGGCATGCCGCAGTCCGGCTCATCGCGGTCGGTCCGCCCGGTCGCCAAGCCGCACGGTCGCCTGGTGCTCCTCGCCGTCGCGCAGGTAGCGGAGCACGACCTCGTCGCCCGGCCTGTACGCGGCGAGGGCATCGGTGAACGCCTGCAGGTCTCCCACCTCGTGACCGCCGAGACCGATGAGGACATCTCCCCTGGCGAGGCCGGCCCCCGCCGCCGGCGACCCCTCCGTGACCCCGGCGAGAAGCACGCCGAAGTCGACCGGCGTGAAGTCGGGCACGGTCCCGAGCCAGGCCCCGGAGCCCCCGGCGCGCTGCCCGCGCTCACCCACGCCGGGGATGACGGCCAGCCGGTCCCGCCGTTCCGCCACCGCCCGCGCCATGTTCTCCGTGAGGCGGGCCACGCGTCCCAGACCCGGCGCATCGATCTTCTCCCAGTCATCGGTGTGCCGGTGATAATCGGCATGGACGTTCGTGAAGAAGTGGAGGACGGGGATGTCGTTCGCGTAGAAGGAAGTGTGGTCGCTGGGTCCGAAACCGGCATCCTCCCAGGCGAGCGGTATCCCGAGGTCCGCGTTCGCCGCGGGGACGATCTCCTCCCATTCGGATGCCGTTCCCATCCCGTACACGATCAACTCGTCGTCCTCGAGCCGCCCCACCATGTCGAGGTTGATCATGGCCACGGTCTCCTCCAGCGGAATCGCAGGATGGTTCGCGTACCAGGCCGAGCCGATCAGCCCGAGCTCCTCGCCCGTGAAGGCGATGAACACGATCGACCGGGCCGGACGCGGCCCGCCGCGCAACGCGCGGGCCGCCGCGAGAACGGCCGCCACCCCCGAGGCGTTGTCGTCCGCCCCGTTGTGGATCTCGCCGGCCTCCCCGGTGCTTCCGAACTCGCCCAGCCCGAGGTGGTCGTAGTGCGCTCCCACCACGACGGCGCTCTCGCGCAACTCGGGATCGCTCCCCCTAAGGATCGCGACGACGTTGCGTCCCCGGCCCGGCGGCGCGTGCGGCTGCGCGGCGCTCGCGAGCGGAAGCTCCTGGAAGAACCCGTCCTCTCCCCCCGGCTCGAGCCCCAGCGAGGCGAACATCGCCGCGATGTACTCGCCCGCGCACCGCTCGCCCGCGCTCCCGGAGAACCGGCCCCCGAGCGCGTCGTCGGCCAAGTATCGCACCGTCTCCATCGGCGTCCCGAGCCGCGGCCCGTATGCGGGGCACGGGCCACCCCCGTCACGATCGGTCTCCTGCGCCTGCAACGCGCCGACGCCGGTGGCCAGCGCGAAGCAAGCGGCACCCAAGCGGCGGCTCGGCGGGACATGGTTCTCCACTTTGTCCACTCCCCTGACCTCAATCCGATCCTGATTCATGTTCGTGGCGAACACGGTTCCAGCCATGGGCGCGCAAGGTCGCCGCGTGAGCACGGGATGTCCACCGCCGCGTTCCCGAATGAGTCGCTTGTGTTACCTGGGATCGTTCGGACCCTAACAGGCCGCGGATAAAGTCCGTGTCCGCAGCCCGCGCACGAGGGATCCAACAAGGACTGGATGCATCCGTGCGACCCGGAGGAGCGGAGCACGAAGATGGAGGACGGCCGGACCCGCTTGGCGCACAAGCTCGAGACGGGCGTGGACATACAGGGCCTCGCGACGGCGACGGCGGCCCTCGCGAGCGCCGGTCCACTCCCGCGAGGTTCGGGCCTCGGCGGTTTCCGTGGCGAGCGCGGGGCTTGCGATGTAGACTCAAGTTCCAAGCCAGACGTCCCTGACACCCTTTGGGATTCCCAATGTATCCCCGCACCAACGGTTCGCGACTTCGAATCCGGTGCCTTCCGGTCGTCGCCGTCGCCGCGCTCGCGTGCGGCGATGCCGGCCCCGTCGAGCCGCCCACCACGCCGACTCCTCCGCCGACCCCATCCTCCGTCAACGTGAGTCCGGGGTCGGTCGCGTTCGCGGCACTCGGAGATACGGCGCAGCTCACGTCCACCGTGCTGGATCAGAACGGCCAAGCCATGCAAGGCCAGACCGTGACGTGGGCTTCGAGCGCGCCGGCGGTGGCGACGGTGAGCGCTTCGGGCCTGGTGACCTCGGCGGCCAACGGAAGCGCGACGATCACGGCGACGGCGGGCTCGGCGAGAGGGAGCGCGGCGGTGACGGTGGCGCAGGCGGCGGCGAGCCTGAGCGTGACCCCCGATTCGCTCGTGCTCACGTCTCTGGGCGACACCGCGCGCCTCACGGCCGAGGTTCTGGACGCGAACGGCTCGGTGGTCGAGGGCGCTGCGGTCTCGTGGGCCAGCGCGGACGAGTCGGTGGCGGTGGTGGACAGCTCCGGGCTGGTAGCGGCGGTGGCAAACGGGAGGACGACCGTCACGGCGGCCTCCGACGACTTCGCCGCCACGGTCCAAGTCGAGGTCCTCTCGTTCTCGACGGACCGTGAGGTTCTGGAGCACTTCTACCGGACGACGGGAGGCGAAGAGTGGCGGTGGCGCGGCAACTGGATGACGAACCGGCCGCTGGACGAATGGGTCGGCGTCGACACCGACGCGAGTGGTCGGGTTATCGCGATCAACTTGCCGAACAACAACCTGCGGGGCCGGCTGCCCGCACCCGTGGGCACCCTGACCCGCCTCGAGCGCCTTGTCCTGTGGAGCAACCATCTGACCGGGCCGATCCCGCAGGCATGGGGCAAGCTGTCGAACCTCCGCGTGCTCGATCTCGACCAAAACCTTGTGGAGGGCCGCATACCGGCGCAGATCGGCGACATGGCCGCGATGGACACGCTCGTGATGGCCGGCAACCGGCTTGCCGGGCCGATCCCGGCGGAGATCGGGCGGCTCTCCAACCTCCGCAAGCTCGTTCTTAGGCGGAACGAACTGAGCGGACCGCTGCCTGCTGAGATCGGGAACGCGACTCGTCTATCGATCATCGATCTGTTAGGCAACGCCATCACCTCCATCCCGGCCGAACTGGGCAACTTGACGAATCTCGTCGAGCTCAACTTGGCTGAGAATGAGCTGACCGGTCCCATCCCGCCCGAGCTCGGTCGTCTGTCGCGCCTGACAGAGTTGTGGTTGCACAGGAATCGCCTGAGTGGCTCCATACCGCCGGAGATGGGGAACCTGACGAACGTCAGGGATTTCGTACTCGGCGAGAACGAGCTGACGGGTTCCATCCCGCCCGAGCTCGGCCGCCTAGCCAGCTTGGAACGACTTTGGCTGAACGACAATCCCCTGACCGGACCCATCCCGCCCGAGCTGGGGCAGCTCTCGCGTCTGCGTATATTGTACCTCATGAGATCGATGATCGAGGGTCGGATCCCGCTCGAACTCGGCAATCTTGCGGCTCTCGAGGACCTGTGGATCTTCGAGACCCGGGTATCGGGGCCGATCCCGCCCGAACTCGGCCAACTGAGCCGGCTCAGAGACCTGTCGCTATCCCACAATCGACTGACGGGTACGATTCCGGCGGAGCTCGGACAGCTGGCCGTGCTCGAAGCACTATCTCTGAGTGCGAACGAGTTGGAGGGGCGGATCCCGCCCGAACTCGGCAATCTTGCGGCTCTCGAGGATCTGAGGATCTTCGAGAATCCCGAGCTGTCGGGGCCTATCCCCCCGGAACTCGGTCAACTGAGACAGCTCAAGAACCTGGTGCTGTCGAGCAATCGGCTGACGGGAACGATCCCGGCGGAGCTGGGGCAGCTCGCCGCGCTCGAAACGCTAGTACTGAGCTCGAACGAGCTCGAGGGCCCGCTGCCGCCCGAGCTGGGTGCCTTGACCTCGCTGCTGAACCTGGACTTGTATCACAATCCCGGCATCACCGGCTCGATTCCCGCAGCATGGGGCGAAATGCGGGGGCTGCGGTTCCTCTACCTCAGCAGCAATCCGAACATGCGGGGCGTCGTCCCGGCAACGCTTTCGAATCTGGGGTCGATGAGGGAATTGGATTTGAGCGGCACCGGTCTGTGCCACCCTGACAACCCCTCGTTCCAGACCTGGCTGCGGACCGTGGACTACGTTGAGGGGGGCGACTGCACGGTCGCGGAGATCCAGCGGCAGGCGCTGTTGCAGCTCTACGACGAGACCGAGGGCGATTCGTGGGCGAACGCGGCAGGGTGGGACGGAGGGAGCTCGGTCGACGGCTGGCACGGCGTGACGGCGACGGCCGGTCGCGTGCGGCGGCTCGAACTGCCGGGCAACCGGCTCCGGGGAGAGCTCGGCTCGGTGCTGTCGAACCTGGGCGAACTGGTGACGCTCGACCTGACGGACAACGACCTGTCGGGCGGGCTCGACCCGGCGTACGCGGGCGTGGGGTCGCTGCGCGATCTCTGGGTCGCCGGCAACTCGCGAATGGCCGGCGTCATCCCGGGCGAGTTCGTGGAATCGGAACTCGAGACCCTGACCTTCGGCGGCTCCGGTCTGTGCGCGTCTCCGGGACGCACCTTCCAGCAGTGGCTGGCCGGCCTGGAGCGGGCGGAGGGCCCGAACTGCGAGAACCCGGCGGAGATCCGGCTCGATCTTCTCGCCTCCCTGACCCAATCCGTCCAGACCCCGTTCGGCGACGTGCGCACGGTCGCCGGCCGCGACGCGCTGCTGCGGGTGTTCCTGACGGCGACTCCGGGACCCGCCTTCCACGAGCTTCCGGTGTCGGTCGCGTTCACGCGGGGCGGCTCGGTTCTGCACGCCACCGAGCTCGACCGCGGCACGGATCTCCTGGTCGAGGACGTCGACGAGGCCGACCTGCGCGCTTCGTACAACGCGGTCGTTCCCGGGACGGCGCTCCAGCCCGGGGTGGAGATGACGGTCGAGGCGGACGCGGAGGGGATTGCCCTCCGTCCGCGGAGCGCCACCTCGCTGTCGGTCGAGCTCGACGTCGTCGACGTGCCGCCGATGGACGTGACGGTGGTGCCGGTGCTCTACGCTGACAACCCCGACTCGACGGTGCTCGAGTGGACCGACAGGATCGCCGACGACAGCCCCGAGGTGGGTCTGCTCAAGTACGCGTTCCCGTTCACGGAGTTCAGCGCCCGGTCACGGGATCCGTACGTTACGTCCACCGACCCGACCCAGAACGGCTGGGGCATCACGTTGGAGCTGGCGGCGGTGCACTCGATGGAGGACGCCGCGGGCTACTGGTACGCGGCGGCCGACAGTCGGGACGACTACGTGCGCGGGATCGCGATCCTCAACGGCTGGGTGAGCTTCGGCAAGCCCTGGGCCACGGAACTCGCCCACGAGGTGGGCCACAGTCTCGACCTCCTGCACGCGCCCTGCGGGGATCCCGCCAGCCTCGACCCGGCCTTCCCCTATCCGGACGGGAGCACCGGGGTGTGGGGCTACGACTTCCGCGACGGGTCGCTCGTCTCCCCGGTGCACCGCCGCGACATCATGGGGTACTGCTACGACCGAGGGTGGCTCAGCGACTACCATTTCGAGCGGGTCATCGACGTGCGGGAGAAGAAGGAGGGCGGAACCGCGAGCAGAGCCGTGGCGGCCGGTCCGGCTCGTCCGGAGACCGAGACGCTCCTTCTGTGGGGCGGTGTGCGGGAAGGCAAGCTTCGGATCGAGCCGGTCCACGCCCTGAACGCGGCCCCCAAGCTTCCGGAGGGCCCCGGGCCGTACCGCCTGGAGGGGAGGGGTTTCGGCGGCGAAGTCGAGTTCTCGCTGTCGTTCGCGCCCGACGAGGACAAGTTCGGCAACAAGTACTTCTTCTTCTTCGTCCCGGTCGAGGCGGACTGGGAGGACTCGCTCGACAGCATCACGCTCACGGGGCCGGAGGGAGAGGTGACAATCGACGGCGAAGACCGGCGGTCGGTCACGGTGGTGACCGATCCGTCCACGGGACGGATCAGGGCGATCCTCCGGGACTGGGAAGGGCCGCTGCCGGCCGCGCTCGGCGACGTCCGGAGCCTGAAGGCGAAAACCACGAACGGGATTCGCGAGGCCGTCCGGCCAGACACGTGACCGCGCCATCGGGCGTTGCCGTCGCACGGGGAGTACCGCCCCATGGGATCCCCGTTGCCCCGGGCTCCGCAACCTTCCCCATCTCGGTGCTGCCCACGGCGGGCGAAGGCATGCCACGGACGCGAAGCGGCCTCGTCGTGAACGGGGCTCGAACGTACCTCGGCTTGGGAAACGACCGCTTACGCCCCCGCATCTACGACCTCCATGGTCAGTGAGCCCGGTTGGGCTTGACGGGACCCCGCCCGTGTGGACGTGTGACCGAGATGCACCGGAGACTCAGACCCTCGGTATCGCCGACGGGCCCGGACTCTGCATGTCCGACATGAGCGGCCATTTGACGTAGGAGCGCACCGGTCTAGACGAGATGCGGCGCGCTCGAACGCGGCGGGACTTTGCCACGGGCTGCCGTAGCCGCATTTTGCGGGCATACCGCACGACCGTCTTCGAAGGCGAGGAAAAGTTGGGACAGAAACTCTGGATGCTGACGGGGCTCGCGGCGATCGCGGGGGCCATCGCGGTGCTCGCCGCGGGCGGATTGAACGAGAACATGGTCTTCTTCCTCACGCCCGCCGAACTCGAGGTGCGCGGAGTCGAGGTCGTGGACCAGCCGGTCCGGCTTGGCGGACGGGTGAAGCCGGGGAGCGTGGACTGGAATCCGAAGACTTCGGAGCTGCGCTTCGTCATCAGCGAGGGAGACGTCGAGATCTCCGTCGAGAGCACGGGCGCGCCGCCGTCGATGTTCCAGCAGGGAATGGGCGTCGTCGTGGAGGGGGCCTACGGGGAGGACCACGTCTTTCGCGCCACGAACCTGATGGTGAAGCACTCGAACGAATACGCCCCTCCGGAGCACGCGGGCGACGCGGGCCAAGTGTACAAGTCCCTCCTCGAGAACCCCTGAAGACCCGGTGAAGACCCGGTGAGGCCGTACGGGGTCGCCGCATGCTGAGCACGCTCGGCTACGCGTCCGTCATCGCGGCGCTGCTAGGCGCCGGGCTGGCCACGCTGGCGGGCGGCTGGGCCGGTCTGTCCCGAAGCGGCGGCGAGGTGTCCACGTCCCTGGCTCGCCGTGCCGCCTACTTCGCCTTCTTCGCGATGTCGGGCGGCATGCTCGTGATGGAGATCGCGCTCCTCACGCACGACTTCAGCGTCGAGTACGTGGCGCGCGTGGGGAGCCGCGAGACGCCGACCTACTACACGGCGATCTCGCTCTGGAGCAGCCTCGAGGGCTCGATCCTCTTCTGGGGCTGGATCCTCGCGGGGTACGGCGCGCTCCTCGCCTTCACCCGGCGCCGCGAGTTCGGGTCGCTGCGGGCCGGCGGCGAACCGCTCACCGCGCGCGGGGGAGGGCTCGCGCATGGCCTCCGGACGACCCCGCTCGTCCTCGGCGTCATCGGCGTCGTCCAACTCTTCTTCTTCGGCCTCCTCGCCGGACCCGCAAATCCCTTCGGCCTCGTGGATCCGGCACCGGCCAACGGCCCCGGACCCAATCCCCTCCTCCAGAATCATCCGCTCATGGGGCTGCACCCGCCCATGCTCTACTTCGGGTTTGTGGGGATGACGGTTCCCTTCGCCTTCGCGATCGCCGCGCTGTTGCGGGGCAACGTCGAGGCGCGCTGGCTCAGGGACGCTCGCCGCTGGATGGTCGCGGCGTGGGCCTTCCTAACCATGGGGATCATCGGCGGCGGCTGGTGGTCGTACGAGGTGTTGGGCTGGGGGGGCGCCTGGGCGTGGGATCCGGTGGAGAACGCGTCCTTCCTCCCGTGGCTCACCGCCACCGCCTTCCTGCACTCCGCGATGGTTCAGGAGCGGCGGGGGATGTTGAAGACGTGGAACCTCACGCTGATGATCGGAACCTTCCTCCTAACCCTGTTCGGGACGTTCCTCACGCGGTCGGGCGTCATCGACTCCGTACACGCCTTCACCGAGGGCGTCGTCGGGCCCGTGTTCCTCGCGTTCATCGCGGTGGTGGCGATCGCCTCGCTCGCCCTCATCGCCTGGCGGAGCAACCGGCTGCGGGCGCCGGGGCAGGTGGAGAGTCCGGCCTCGCGCGAGTCCGCCTTCATCCTCAACAACCTCCTCCTCGTCGGCTTCACCTTCACGGTCCTCCTGGGCACGATGTGGCCGCTCGTCGTGGAGGCGTTGAGGGGGGACCGGATCAGCGTGGGGCCGCCGTACTTCGACCAGGTCGCGAGTCCGATCGGGCTCGCGCTCATCTTTCTGATGGGGGTCGGGCCGGCGCTCCCGTGGCGGCGGGCGGGGCGGGAGCAACTGAAGCGGTCGTTCGCGTGGCCGGCCCTCATGGGAGTCGCGGCGGGGCTCCTCACTTTCGCCCTCGGCATGCGGGACTTCCTGCCCATCCTCACCATCGCCTTCGCCGCCTTCGTCCTGACGACGATCGCCGACGAGTTCCGGAAGGGGATCGCCGCGCGGCGGAGGATCGCGGGGCAGCCGTTCCTCGGCGCGCTGCGGGATCTGTTCACGCGCACGGGCCAGCGCTACGGCGGCTACGTCGTGCACGTGGGCGTGATCGTCATTGCGCTCGCGATCTCCGTCTCGTGGACGTGGAAGACGGAACGGGAGATGACGCTCCGGCCGGGCCAGAGGCTCGCGATCGAGGACTACGAGGTGGAACTCATCGACGTGTGGGGGCGCGAGGAACCGCACCGGTTCGTGATCGGGGCGACGTTCGCGGCCTACCGCAACGGGCGCGGGATCGGGGAGGAGAGGCCGCGGATCAACTTCTACACGGCGACGGGACAGAACATCGCGACGCCCGCCGTGAAGAGTTCGCTCACGAGCGATCTCTACCTCACGCTGATGGCGGTGGACCCGGAGAGCGGGGCGCACGCGACGGTGCGGGCGATCGTGAACCCGGGGATCCTGTGGCTGTGGATCGGGGGAATGATCATGGGCGTGGGCGCGCTGCTCGCAATCTGGCCCTGGGGCCGGAGCCGGGTGCGGGCGGCGGGGGCCGAACTGCTCGCCGATCCGGCGGCCGCGGCATGAGAACGTGGTGGCGCTGGACCCTGCCCCTGGCGGCCGTGCCCGTCCTCGCGCTCCTCTACTGGGGGCTGGGGCAGGACCAGCGGCGGCTTCCGTCCGCGCTCGAGGGGCGCGATGCACCGGCGTTCCGGCTCGCCAACCTCTACAACCCGAGCGATTCGGTGAGCCTGAGCGACTTCGAGGGGAAGGTCGTCGTGCTCAACTACTGGGCCTCGTGGTGCATCCCGTGCATCGCGGAGCACCCGGTGCTCGTGCGGCTGCGCGAGGCGTACGATCCGGAGGAGGTGGCGCTCATCGGCGTCCTCTTCCAAGACACGCCGGAGAACGGGATGCGCTTCATCGAGGAACTGGGCGGAGAGTGGCCGCTCGTCACGGATGCGGGGAGCCGCACCGCGATCGAATACGGCGTGTACGGGGTGCCCGAGACCTACTTCATCGGCACCGACGGCGTCGTGGCGCTGCGGCACGACCTCGCGGTGACGTGGGACCTCGTCGAGCAGAAGGTGGATTCGCTGCTCGTCGCCCGAGCCACCGCCCCGTGATCGCCGTGGCCAGGGTGGCCGTGCTCGCCGTGGCCGTGATGGCGGGGGCCGGGT
Organism: Candidatus Palauibacter poriticola; assembly: GCA_012270965.1. Lineage (GTDB taxonomy): Bacteria > Gemmatimonadota > Gemmatimonadetes > Palauibacterales > Palauibacteraceae > Palauibacter > Palauibacter poriticola. The sequence goes on along the minus strand of JAAXHJ010000038.1, from coordinate 10,188 downwards.
TGGCCCTCCCGGCGGCGTCCACCGCCGCGCAGACCGTCGACGGGGCCCTCGACGGGATCGAGCGGCCGGCCGCCCCGGGCGACCCGGTCCGCAGCGCCGAGATCGACCAGCGGACGGCGGAGATCGGCGCCACCCTGCGCTGCCCCATCTGCCGCCAGCAGTCCGTGGCGGAGTCGTCGTCGCGCATCGCGCGCGAGATGCAGGGCGTGATCCGCACGATGCTCATGGAGGGCCGCACCCACGACGAGATCGAAGCCTACTTCGTGGAGGCCTACGGCCCCTGGATCCTCCTCAAACCCCGCGCCGAGGGGCTGAACCTGTTCGTCTACGCCGGTCCCGGCCTGGCCTTCCTCCTCGGCGGACTTCTCGTCGCGCGCCGCATCCGGCGAGGTCGGAGTCGCGGCGAGGAAGAGCGCGGCGAACCCGCGCCACCCGACCACCTGCGGAGGGCGGACCGGAGGTGGCTGGAGGCCGCGATCAAGGGATCCTGAAGTTCGTCCGCGCCTTCTCCTCCGGCTCTCCGTACACGTACTTGTACGGCCGTCCCCCTTCGGGTTGCGCGTCTGTCCGGCTCCCGGCCACGGGCATCGTCCCGCGCCCGCGCCTCCGCCTCCGGACGCGCCTTCGCCGCCCGGATCGCCGCCAAACGGTTTTCCCGGCGCTTCAGCTCCTCCAGCAACTCGTCGCCCCGGACGTCCTCCCCGCAGCCGGCGTCCTCCTCCGCCGGGCGACGCGACCGGAGACCCGACATCGCGTGGGGTCACGGACCCTTCCGGGCCGCTCGGAGAGCGTCCGTTCCCACAGGAAGGAGGAGGACGTCCGAAATCGTCGCGGCGACGCGTCTCGCGTCCTCCCGCCGGAATGAGACATCTCGGTCGTACTGCCCGTCTCAACCCGAAACTCCGGACCCTCGTCGTGCGGCAGGATCTGACCGTCCCGAGTTCGGTGGCCCGGCACTTCACAACGTTGTCCGGAATGACCATCGCCCTCGCCGCTGCCATGGCTACGCCGGCGAGTAGGCGCCGGACGCGCTAGGATCAGCGTGACGGCCCCGCCTTCCGTTGACGCGGGCGTTCACGACCACGCCATACGGCGCAGAGGATCACGGCCGCAAGCTCTACGATCTCCGCATCCCCGCCGAAGCGCATCGATTTCCCGCCGTGGAATAGATTACAACGGACCATGTAGATCGCATGCAGGGTGTGCGCCCAATCCAGCGGGACGTGTTCAGGGTTGTATTCGGTCGAACTCGTACCCATCGGCTGATGATACACGAAGCACTTGGGCGCCCAGGCACCTCTCCCGAGTTCTCTACGAAAGCACCGGTTCCGGAACGCAGTTCGGGATTCATACTCGAGGCCGTACCAATACTCGATTTCCTGATCGCTGAGCGACAGAGCCTTGAACACGGGCCAGAGCAAGTGGAACCGGTGAGCCGCTTTGGCGGTTCTTCCGCCCGTCTGCAGAAGGCTGTCGAACCGCGTTGAGAGCGACTCATCCATGCCTGCGGAAGCTACTAGAAACCTGTCTCGGTTGGACTTGTCACGGTCTACGACGACACGCCCGACCCATGCGTTGAACGAGATCCACGAATAGATGAGCGCTTCGAAATACTTCTGGTGCTGGAGAGCACGCCGGGAGCGCTCTACCCAATCGTTCGTAACAGCCCAGAACCCGTGATTGGCCCTGCTTCGGTCGAGAGAGTCGTGTCGATCGTTCACGATACAAGCCACGGTTTCCCTCCTACGTGTCCGTATGTTCCAGCCAGCTTGCGATTAGTCTTAAGATCGCGCCTCCACGACCTAGAATCGGCGTGGATCCGTCGCACTCCGTACATACACCCACTCATGGCGAGGATCTCAACGATCTCCTCAGTGGGTGCCGCGTCCACCGGCGACCGCTCCGACGGATCCCGCTTCTGACACGTAGTATCCGTTCGGGAGGAAGCTCCACGGCGACATATCGTCCGCACTGGATACTCTGCCCGGTGATCGCTCACCACTTCAACCATCGGCGCCGACTAGCTGCTGGCGCAGGACGGTTTGGAGGATGCCGCCGTTGCGGTAGTATTCCACTTCGACCTCCGTATCCAGCCGCGCGATGGCCTCGAAACGCGTCTCCGACGCCTCGTTCGAGACCCCCGTCACCCGGATCGGGTCCTTCGGGCGCAGCCCGTCCGCGATCCCCTCGATCCGGAAGGTCTCGCTGCCCGTGAGCCCCAGCGTCGCGGCCGTTTCCCCGTCGCGGAACTGGAGGGGCAGGATCCCCATCCCGATGAGGTTGGAGCGGTGGATGCGCTCGTAGCTCACGGCGATGACGGCCCTCACGCCCTGCAGGAAGGGACCCTTGGCGGCCCAATCCCGGCTCGAACCCGAGCCGTAGAGCGCACCGCCGATGACGATCGTCGGCGTCCCCTCCTCCCGGTACCGAGTGGCCGCGTCGAAGATCGTCATCTGCTCGCCGCTCGGGACGTGGCGGGTGAAGCCCCCCTCCACGCCCGGCACCATCAGATTCCTGAGCCGGATGTTCGCGAACGTCCCCCGCATCATCACCTCGTGGTTCCCCCGGCGCGCCCCGTAGGAGTTGAAGTCGCGCAGGGCCACGCCGCGGTCGCGCAGGTAATCTCCGGCCGGAGAGTTCGAGGCGATCCCGCCGGCCGGAGAGATGTGGTCGGTCGTCACCGCGTCGCCGAGGAGTGCGAGGCAGCGGGCTCCCTCGATGTCCGCCAAGGGGGCGGCTTCCCTCGACATCCCGGCGAAGAAGGTCGGCCGCCGCACATAGGTCGAGGTCTCATCCCACGCGAAGCGGTTGCCCTTGGGGATCTCCAACGCGTTCCAGCGCTCGTCCCCCGCGTACACCTCCGCGTACTTGGCACGGAACATCTCGGTCTTCACGGCGGTGCGGACGGCTTCGTTGATCTCGTCCTGGCTGGGCCAGATGTCGCGCAGGAAGATCTCCTCGCCGCGGTCGTTCCTCCCCAGCGGCTCGCGGTAAAGGTCGATGTCCATCCGGCCCGCGAGCGCGTACGCGACGACGAGGGGAGGCGACGCGAGGTAGTTGGCGCGCGAATCGGGGCTGATGCGGCCCTCGAAGTTCCGGTTGCCCGACAGAACCGAGCAGGCGACGAGGTCGTTCTCGCGGATCGCGCTCGAGATCTCGGCCGGGAGCGGTCCGCTGTTCCCGATGCAGGTCGTGCAACCGTAGCCCACCACGTGGAAGCCAAGCTGCTCGAAGTACGGCATGAGGCCGGCTTCGTTGAGGTATTCCGTCACGACCATCGAGCCCGGGGCGAGACTCGTCTTCACCCATGGACGCTGCCTGAGGCCCGACTCGACGGCTTTCCGGGCCAAGAGGCCCGCTCCCACCATGACCGATGGATTCGAGGTGTTCGTGCAGCTCGTGATCGCGGCAATGACCACGGACCCGTCGCGAAGGGAGAACTCGTGCGATTCTCCGCGTTCGTCGGTCAGGCGCACGGCGACGCCGGCCGGCGCCTCGGCCACCGCCACGCCGCCGTCGCCCGCTCCGCCGGACCAGCCCGTCATCTGCGTGAGGCCGCCGCCCCCGGCGCCCGGCCCCTTCAGCCCGTCGAGCGCCGCGAGGAAACGCGGCTTGCTCTCGGCCAGGGGTACGCGCTGCTGGGGTAGCTTCGGGCCCGCGATGGCCGGTTCGACGGTCGAGAGGTCCAGCTCCACGTGGTCGCTGTAGTCCGCCGCGGGCGTGTCCGCGTCGTGGAAGAGGCCCTGGGCCCGCGCGTAGGCCTCGACGAGCGCCACCTGCGCGTCGGAGCGGCCCGTGAAGCGGAGGTAGGCGAGCGTCTCCGCGTCGACGGGGAAGATCGCACAGGTGGAGCCGAATTCGGGCGACATGTTGCCGAGCGTCGCCCGGTCGGCGAGCGAGAGGCCGGCCAGGCCCGGCCCGTGGAACTCGACGAACTTACCGACGACGCCGGTACCGCGGAGAACCTCGGTGACGCGAAGGACGAGATCCGTCGCCGTGGCGCCCTCCGGGAGCCGTCCCCGGAGCCGGAAGCCGAGCACGCGCGGGACGAGCATGGAGAGCGCCTGGCCCAGCATCGCGGCCTCGGCCTCGATGCCGCCCACGCCCCACCCGAGGACGCCGAGACCGTTGATCATCGTCGTGTGGCTGTCCGTGCCGACGACGGTGTCGGGATAGGCCACGCGCTCGCCCCCCGTCGCGTCGTCGAACACCACGCGGGCCAGGTATTCGAGGTTCACCTGGTGGACGATCCCGGTGCCCGGCGGGACGACCTTGAAGTTGTCGAACGCCGTCTGCCCCCAGCGCAGGAAGGCGTAGCGCTCGTGGTTCCGCTCAAACTCCCGCTGCGCGTTGATGAGGAACGACTGCGCCGTGCCGAACGAGTCCACCTGCACGGAGTGGTCGATGACGAGTTCGCACGGCATGAGCGGGTTGATCGAGGCGGGGTCGCCACCCAGCTCCGCCATCGCGTCGCGCATCGCGGCCAGATCCACCACGGCGGGCACGCCGGTGAAGTCCTGCAGGAGCACGCGCGCGGGCCGGAAGGAGAGTTCCCGCCCCGGAGTGGCCTGCGCGTCCCAGCCGGCGATGGCGGCGATGTCGTCCGCCGTCACCGACTGTCCGTCCTCGTGCCGGACCAGATTCTCCAGCACGACCTTGATCGAGAACGGAAGGCGCGAGAGGTCGCTACCGGTGGCGGAGGCGACGGCCCGCAGGTCGCGGATCGCGACGGGGCCGCCGGGAGCATCCAGCGAGGCGCGGGCGCCGAAGGTGTCGGGATCGCGGGGGTTGAACATGGTGGACCTCATCGAGACCGCGAAGGGTGGCTTTCTCTGGGCAACGTATCGAATCCGACGCCCCCGATCGATCGGAGCCCGGGGCGTCAGGTTGAACATGAATATACTTGCGAATAGGCTTTGGTGCCGGTCGGTTTCCCCGCGGCCGACCGGCCTCGGCGACGCGGATAGCCACCGACGTAGGCAAGGAGAGGGCATTTGTCCGGAAGTCGAAGAGGATCGCGGCCTTCCAACGGGCCGCCGGTTCACGCCCGCGGTCCGGCCCGGCCGATCACGCCGCCATCCGCCGGACCCCTGACTCGCCGCGCGGCGATCCGCGCCGGGCTCGCCGGTCTGCTCGGCGCCCCGTTCGCGACATCGCTCGGCGCGGCCGGCCGGCCGCTCGCGCCCGGCCTGCGCTGGGGTGGACGGAAGCGCCCCCAGCCGGACGACGAAATCGTGCTCGGCGTGTCGTCGGCCTTCTCCGGACCCTCGCGGGGACTCGGCACCGAGCTTTACCGCGGCGCGATGTCGTGCTTCGGCCAAGTCAACGAGCAGGGCGGCGTCAACGGCCGCCGCATCGTTCTCAAGCTCCTTGATGACGGTTACCAGCCCGACCCCTGCGTGGAGAATACGATCCAGTTGATGGAGGATGAGGTGTTCCTCCTCTTCGGGTACGTCGGCACGCCCACCGTGACGCGCGTCCTCCCGCTGCTCAAGATGTTCCAAGAGCGGCAGATGTACCTCTTCTTCCCCTTCACCGGCGCGCAGCCGCAGCGCGAGCCGCCGTACGGAGAGTTCGCCTTCAACCTGCGCGCCTCCTACGACCAGGAGACGGCTGGGCTGGTGGATAATTTCGTCCGCATCGGACGCCGCCGGATCGCCGTCTTCTATCAGGCCGACGCCTACGGCCGCAGCGGTTGGGCCGGGGTGCGGACGGCGCTGATGCGGCATGGCGAGAAGATCGCGGGCGAGGCCACGTACCGGCGCGGAACGCAGTTCACGAGCGTGATGCGGCCGCAGGTCGAGATCCTGCGGGAGGCATCTCCGGATGCGGTGATCTGCGTGGGCGCCTACGCCGCCTGCGCCGCCTTCGCCCGCGACGCCATGGATCTGGGTTTGCACGTTCCGATCGCCAACCTCTCCTTCGTCGGGAGCGAGAACCTCCTTTCGCTGCTCGCGGGGGCGAGCCGCGACGACCCGGCGTACTACACGCCGTGGCTGGTGAATTCGCAGGTCGTGCCCAGCTACGAGGACACCTCGATCCCGGTGGTGCCCGAGTACCGCGAGCTGATGGCGCGCTACGACCCGCAGGTACCGGAGCACTTGGTCGTGGAATCGTACGACCCCTTCCCCAACAGCTTCGTGAGCCTCGAGGGATACCTTGACGCGAAGCTGATGACCGCGGTCCTGCGGCGGATCGAGGGGACGCCGGAGCGGGGCAAGCTGAACGATGCGGTCTTCTCCGTGCGCAACTACGATCTGGGGATCGGCGAACGGGTCTCGTTCGGTCCCGACCGGCGGCAGGGACTTCAGTCCGTCTACTACACCGTCGTGGAAGACGGCCGCTTCGTCACGCTGAACGACTGGGAAGCCAAGTTCTCGGAGGCCGGCGCCTCGTGAGCACGAATCCGCCGAGCGAAATCAGGATCAAGCGGCTCTTTCGGAGGACGCGGTTCGGCATCTTCGTCCTCTTCGGAGTGATCGTCGTCTCCACCTCCACGCTCTCCATCCGCACCGTCTCCAGCCAGCTCTCGGAAGAGTACGAGAGCAACAGCGCGAACATCGCCAAGAACATCGCCGACTCCAGCGTCGACATCCTCCTCAACCGGAACCTCGCCACGCTCCAGTCGCTCATCGACCAGTTCGTCGAGATCCAGAGCATCCGCTACATCTATATTACGAGCGGCACGGGCGAGATTCTGACCCACACCTTCGTGCCCGGCGTCCCCGACGTGATCCGCGACAGCGACCCGTTCGCAACCGAGCCGGTCGAGCGCAGCCTGCCCGGCATGGGGGATTTCGTCGAGGTCGGCAGTCCGATCCTCGCGGGGCGGGCCGGCACGGTGCACGTGGGGATGGACCTCGACCTCGTGCGGCTGAAGATCCAGCGCGCCACGGGCCAGCAGATGTATCTCATCTGCATCATCCTGATCGTCGGCATCCTGGGCTCGATCTGGTTCGTGAAGCTCGCGGTCACGCCGCTGGAGGAGCTGCTCTCCTACGTGGTGGGGCTGGCCCGCCGCAGCGGCGACGCGACGACGGACGCGAAGGTCCTGGAACGCGACGATGAGATCGGGGAAATGGCCCGCCTCATGCTGCACGCGGTGAAGGGCGGGACGACGCCGGGAGCGGACTGAGGTGTCGTCCGAGGGCTGGAAGGCGCCCCGAGCCGCGATCGCCTTCTTCTGCACCGTCCTGCAGGTCTGCTTCGGCACGGTTTACGCCTGGAGCTTCTTCCAGACGATGCTCGTCCGGCAGGCGGGCTGGACCTTCACGCAGGGGTCGCTGGCCTTCTGCATCGCGATCTTCTCTCTCGGCACGGCCGCCGCGTGGGCCGGTCAGCTCCTGCCGCGGGTGGGTCCCCGGCGCCTCGCCCTCATCGGAAGCACCCTGTTCGCGGGCGGCTACATCGTCGCGAGCGTCGCGCTGCGGATCGACTCGATCCTCCTCTTCTACCTCGGCTACGGGTTCATCGGCGGGATCGGGATCGGACTGGGGTACGTGACGCCCGTCACCACGGCCGCGAAGTGGTTCCCCGACCGCAAGGGACTCGTCACCGGTATCGTCGTCATGGGCTTCGGCATCGGCGCGCTCCTCCTCAGTAAGGGGCTCGCGCCGCTGCTCGTCCTACAGACCGAGGGGGACCTCCCGCAGGTCTTCCTGTGGCTGGGGATCGTCTTCGCCTGCATCCTGATCCCGAGCAGCTTCGTCATCGACGACCCGCCCGCCGCGCAGGTGGCGCCGTGGAAGCATCCCGCGAAGGTGGGCCAATACCTGAGGTCCAGCCAGTTCGTCATCATCTGGATCGTCTTCTTCCTAAACATCGCCGCGGGCATCTCGGTCATCAGCTTCCAGTCCGAACTCCTGCAGGAGGTGTGGGGGCTGGCCGACCCCACGGTCGAACCGGCCGTGCTGGCGGACTACGGCGCGACACTCATCGCGGCGAGTTCCGTGTGCAACGGACTGGGACGGATCCTGTGGGCGTGGCTCTCCGACCGCATCGGACGCGTGGGCGTGTTTCGGATCCTCCTCGCGAGCCAGATGGTCGTGTTCGGCGTCCTCATGACCGAGTCCAATCCGTGGATCTTCTCCGCGCTCGTGTGCTATGTGCTGCTCTGCTTCGGGGGAGGGTTCGCGACCATGCCCTCGTTCATCCTCGACGTGTACGGCCCGAAGAACATGACGAAGGTGTACGGCGCCATCCTGACCGCGTGGGCGGCGGCGGGGATCACCGGCCCGCTGTACGTGGGGTATCTGAAGGACACCTATCCCGACCGGGCGGTGATGTACTGCTTCCTCATCGGCATCCTCATGCTCGGCGCCGGCTATCTGTTCTCCTACCTGCTCGACGATGACCGCGTCCGCCTCGGCCGCCCGACGGTGAGGCAAACGCTGGAGCGCTACGGGATCCCCGTCCCCGACCGCCCCTGACGATTCAGCCCTGGTGGCTTAGGCCGAACTTCCAGCGAAATCCGGGCCTTCTGACGCCGTAACCCTATGGCAGGGAGATCTTTGCGGGATTTCGACACCGGAATGTGTACCCATGTAATGAATATTTCATCATCTCGACATGATTCGCGGTATCCGTTACCATCATACCTAGGTACATTTGTACATTGAACGCGTGCCCAACCGGAACTCCCCGCCCGCCGTCCTGCTCCGCGAGTCCTTCCGCGAAGACGGCAAGGTCAAGAAGCGAACTCTCGCCAACCTGTCCAGGTGGCCGGACGAACTGGTTGACGGACTCCGCATCCTGCTCAAGGGCGGCGTCGCCCTCCCCTCTCTCGGCGACCCCTTCCGGATCCTGCGCTCCCGGCCCCCCCGCCACCTAGCCGCCGCGCTGGGATGTGCCCGCAGGCTGGGCCTCTAGAAGCTCCTGGACCACCGCGTCTCCCGCGAGCGCGCGCTGGCGGCCGCGATGGTGCTGGCCCGCATTCTGGATCCCCGCTCCAAGCACCTCGGTCTATTTCGAGGGCTCGAAGTGCCCGCTGGCCAGGCTCGCCGAAGGTAACACCGCCGATCCCGGCACCCTCAGCGCTCAGCTGAGGAAGCTGCGCGAGCCCTTCTCCCCGTCGCGCGTCGTGCTCGTCGGCGACCCGGTGCTGCTCACCGATTGCCCGCATCCGCGAGGAGGTTCGGCCCGCGGGGCTGGGGTGGATCACCGCGTTGCCGGCCCCGGTGATCCGCAAGCTGATCGACGCCGGAGACTTGCAGCTCTCGCTCTTCGACGAACGGGCCTTGGCCGAGATCACCGCGCCCGAGTTGTTCCCCGGCGAGCGTCTAATCCGCCGAGCGCGCCCGCAAGCCGCTGGACCTGCTCGCGGCCACCGAGGCCGAACTCGACAAGGTCGTGGTCGCCACCCGGCGCGAGCAGCGGCCCGCGCGCTTGCGACGCCTCGGGCGGAGCGGCTATTTTTACTTGGAACCAAGAGGTCGACAACTCGGAGGAAAAAGGGAGTGTCGACGCAAACAACAGCCACAAGGAGAATGAAATGAGGCATCTGTCATGCGTACTATGTGTGACGATGATAGGCTCTATCTTGAGCGGTTGCTCGATAGCGTTTCTGCAGGGACCTCCGAAGGGTACTGGAGCCCTTGAGAGGGGCATCTGTGACACTAGAATGACGATGCCATACCTTGATGGAGTGACGGGGGCGACTATCACAGCAGGAGTGATCCTATACGAAGATTGGGACGATACGGCTAATAATAATCGCGCTCGTATCGTGGGAGGGCTGGCAACAGGAGCAGGATTTCTGGTTTCTGCACTGATTGGATCTGGAAAGGTGAAGGAGTGCAGACGACGGATAGTAAGCGAGAGTGAAGTGGCGGAGTATCTTCGCAATATTTTCGACATGGGATCTGTGCAACCCCAAGAACTAACCGTCCGTGAAGACGGGTCAGATCCACAGGGCCTCCATAAGGGCACCTCGAAAAATAGCTTTCTGAGCATGTGAAGAGACAACCCGGAGAGGGTTTATAATACCGGCTACCGGTGCGATATTGCGTAGGGCATTCTGACAGCCCGGAACGACATCGGAAACCGGGAGAAGAAGGAGTGGCACAAGCGCGCGACGGCAGTCAACCGAGTTTTGCGGATGTGGCGGCCGAGGGCAGGCGGCGGAAGCTGGGGGAGAAGCGTGGCAGGCAGGCGGCGATGATCCGGGAGCTGGTCCCGTGGGAGGACTTC
>JAAXHJ010000060.1 GCA_012270965.1 Candidatus Palauibacter poriticola | reverse complement strand
GGCGCGCGGCGCGCATGGCGCGAGACCGTTGCGGCGTCCGCCTGGTTCATCGAGGGATGCGACCTCGCGGAGTTCCGCGACCCTCCGGACGGTCCGTGGCTGATGGGAGCCTTGCAGGACGGGCTGGACGGCCATCCGGAGGCTTTCGAATGGCTGGGGGCCGTCCTCCAGTACATCGGGTGGGCGTTTCTGGACAGCCTCTCGCCGATCACGATGGCATGACCCGGCCCGCCCGCCGGTTCCTCCGACGCACCCTCAGCGGCTCGGCCCGGCATCGCGATCCGGCCCGCGCGTGGGCGGCCTTGTCACCAGCCGCGGCCGCGCGGTCTCGCGACGCCAGATGTCCCGTAGTACTCGGTCAAGCCTGTCACTCGCTCGTCGAGCCGCTCGATTCGCCGCCTCAAGGTGGCGTTCTCCTCGGTCTGCCGCTCGACTTGCCGCCGCAAGGCTTCGACCTGTTCGGATTGCCGCCGACGTTCCGTTTCGGACTGCGCGCACAACCTCTTCAAGGCCTCCGTCAACTGCCCCTCCAACTCGGTCATACAGCTTCCTCGCTCTCTTGATGGCTTTCAGGCAGGCCGTCCGCACCAGATCCAGCGCGGTTTGTCCAGCGTCCCCGACGGCCGCACCACGGCCTGCTCTTCCTCGATCTCCGGAAGCGCGATCCTCCAAGCGACCATCTCGATTCTCGCGAGAGTCCGCCGGGTCTCCGCGATCTCGAAGTCCAATCCGGCCACGGTCTTGATCCGGGCTCGGATGCTGCTCGACCACCACCGCGTCGTCGCCCAGCTTCCGGCGGAGATGCCAAGCGAGTGGTTCAGGCCGAAGATCAGCGGCTTTGGCCAAGCCTTCAGTGGCAACGTGTGCATCGGCGCGGCCGCTTCCACCGTATCGCGCCCGATGGTACGCAGCGCGTTCCTCGCGGCGCGCCGCGAGTTCCTGACGCGCCGCGCGAGCTCGCTCGCGGTCAACTCCCGGATCTCCCTTTGTGTGCTCTCCATCCACCGCCTCAGCTGCCCGGTCGAATCGTCCGGGCTGGAAGTCAAAGGCGTACAGCCGTCCCTTCAGCCGCCAACGGTCGCCGGTGTCGGGGTCCATCGCGGTCAGGTAGTGCTTGCCTTGACGCGGCACCTCAAGGCCCGCCTCCCGGAGCGCGGCGACGACATCGAAGCGGTCTTTCACCGCGCCGTGCTCGACGCGCTGGAGCAGGTAGTCGCGGATCAGGTCGCGGGGGGAGGCTTCGAGCCGGAGCCCGGCCCGCAGTCGCGCCGCCTCGACGTAGGCGCGGTGTCCGGGCTGCTCCACCCTGGCTCGGGCCGGATCGTCCGGACGGCCCCAGCCGTGCTCGTGGTTCAAGGCGTCGCGGAGCGGGTCGAACGTTCTCCGCCAGTCCGGCGGGGCAACGTTGAGGCTTCGCCCGGTCTCAAGGTCGCATCGCGCGGCGAGAACGTGGACGTGGGCGCCGCCACCCTCCTCACGGTGGAGCACCGCCGCCCATGCGTAGCGGTCGGGTTCGAGCCCCGCCCACGCCGTCTCCTCGAAGGCGTCCAGAACCGCCTCGATCTGTTCGTCGGTCGGTTTGTCCTCCGGTGCCCACGCGATCACGCCGGAGGTGTACCTGTGCTCGAACCCCAGAGTGTCCGCCACCGACGCCACCCGGTGGGGATCGCCCCGAAGGACCTCGACGCCTTCGCGCGTCTTGCCGGCCGCGTCCCGCTCCCCGAGGAGGTACTTGGCCGCCGCCCGCGCCGATCCGGTTCCGCGCGCCAAGAACTTAATGTGCATCGGCTTCCGGGCTCTCGGCGGGATCCAAGGTGCCGAGCGCCCGGTCGATGGAGACCAGATGGGCGATCACCTCGACGGCCTCGATGGCCTCCTTGTGGGTATTTGCCCAGCGAGCGATCTGGTTGAGGTTGTTCCCGAGGCGCGCCAGTTCGCGGGTGCGCCCGCGCTCGACCTCGGCGTGCGCCACGGTCCAAGTGCGGACCCGGCCAATCGACCGGCGCACCAGATCCGACAGGGTCAAGCCCGCCGAGCGCGCCTTGGCGTGCCACTCGGCACGCTCCGCCTCGGAGGCGCGGACCTTCACCCAGACGGCGCGTCCGGCGCTCACGGCGCGCCGTTTCCGTTGTGGGGGTCACAGGGGGCACGGCCCCCCGCCAGCCCCTGCCGGGGACTCGCGGAGCGTGGCCCCAAAGGGTGGGCTGGCTCTCCCGCATTAGCGGGCAAGATCGCGCGCCGAGGCGCGGAATCCGGGGTCGTCGGAATCGCCATGACATGAAGTCAGGGGACCGTTTCGGACGGTGTCAACCGCGTCCGAAATGGCGACGTCCAATGAGTTCCAGCGCCGTCCAGAAGTCGGGGCGGCCTCCGCCAGCGGCACCTCCATCGCGAGGCAGGCCGAGGTTCCATCCCGAAGTACCGAGAACAGCCATCAGTGCGTTGAACGCAGAAACTCCACCCGCAGAACGGCTCTGCCAAAGAGCCGCAGCAGGGTGCGACGCGCCCCGTCCGGGCGTAGGTTGGAAGCCCTCTGGAATCACCATGCGAGTCAAAAAACTCGGCTGCCGTGGATCTGCGTTACGGACGTGAGCATCGCCGACCGACCTGACTCGCACCCGACATCCGACCACCGCCCAACCCAAGACCGACCACCGCCCATGTACCAGACCGGCACACGATTGAGCAGACCCTCGATGAAATCCACAAGCGCGACCTCGTGCTCCCCGCAATTCAAAGGGAATTCGTCTGGCGTCCAGAGCAGATCTGCCGGCTCTTCGACAGCCTGATGCAGGGGTTCCCGTTCGGAACGTTCCTCTACTGGAAGGTGTCTCCGGAGAACAGCGACAAGTTCAACTTCTACGGCTTCGTGCTCGACTACCACCAGCGCGACAACCGGCACTGCCCGCCTCTTCCAACTATGCCAAACACGGCGCTCACGGCGGTGCTCGACGGGCAGCAGCGCCTGACGGCTCTCAACGTCGGGCTGCGGGGAAGCATGACATGGAAGCTGCCGCGCCTTTGGTGGAACAACCCCAAGGCCTTCCCGAAGCGACATCTGTACTTGGACCTCTTGTGGAACGCCGGAGAGGAGGAGGACGAGGGGACCGAGTATCGCTTCAGCTTTCGCCGCGAGAAGGAAACCCACCAGCGCAAGGCCGCATCTGGCACCGCGCCCGAATGCTGGTTCCGAGTCGGCGACGTGCTGGCGATGTACGGTGGCCCACCGATGGTGCGGTGGCTCAACCAGCGCCTCGACCAGCAGTTCGTGGACCATGCCTACGAGACGCTCGACCGGCTTCACAGCGTGGTCCGCAAGGACCACTTGGTCGCATATTACGAGGAGAGGAGACAGACGCTCGACGATGTCGTCCAGATCTTCATCCGCATGAACGACGGCGGCACGCCGCTCTCGCATTCCGACCTGCTCTTGTCGATCGCGGTCGCGCAATGGACCACACACGACGCCCGCGAGGAGATTCACGAACTCGTCGACGCGCTCAACCGGATCGGACTGGGGTTCTCCTTCTCGAAGGATCTGGTTCTCAAGGCCGGACTGATGTTGAGCGACATCGGGAGCGTGGGGTTCAAGGTGGACAACTTCAACCGCGAGAACATGGCGATCCTCGAGGAACAGTGGACGTCCATCAAGTCGGCGCTCACGCTGACGGTCCAACTGATCGCGGGCTTCGGCTTCAACCGGGCGACGCTGACGGCGCACAACGCGATTCTTCCCGTCGCATACTACCTATACCGGAGCAAGCGCACGGAATCGTTCCTGAGCCACAGCGGGCACGAGGACGACCGCCAGAGGATCCGCGGCTGGCTGATTCGTAGCCTGCTCAAGAGCGGCGTCTGGGGGAGCGGTCTCGATACCTTGCTCACGGCGCTGAGGAATGTGATCCGCGAAGACGCGACCCAAGGATTTCCCGCCGCCAGGCTTGGTGAGGAGATGGCCCGTCGGGGCAGAGAACTCGTGTTCAACGATGACGAGGTCGAAGAACTCGCGGACACCGAGTACCGCAGCCCGCGAGTCTTCGCGCTTCTCTCGCTCATCTTCCCCTTCGTGGATCCGGGGAAGCTCTTCCATGTGGACCACATCTTCCCCGTCGCGCAGTTTAGCAAACGCAGGCTGCGCGATGCGGATGTTCCAGAGCAGAAGATCGAAGCATTCCGTGACCGGGCGAACCGGATCGGCAACCTCCAGCTCCTGCCGGGCGCGGTGAACACGGAGAAGAGTGCGGCGATGCCGACCGAGTGGTTGGCTCGGGCGTATCCCGACGAAGGACGGCGTCGGTCACACGTTCGCGACCATCTATTGGGTACCGTTCCTGACGAAATGACGGGGTTCGTCGAGTTCTACGGCGCGAGAAGGACGCGCTTGGTCTCGGAAATCAAGAGGCTGCTGGGTAGCGGGGGTTCCGGGTGAAGGAATACCGTTAGGCGACATCCGACACGGGACACAGGGCTGTTCCTGCGGCGAGTGACGATGTCGAGTCCGAGGTCAGGATCGCCGAAAGGAGTATTGGGACTTCGCGTCACGTTGATGCCCGACCTCAGCATTCTACCCGTGTGCGCGTGCGATGTAGTTGAACCACGCTTGCATGACTTCGGCGCGGCGTTTCAGAAGGTCGGATCGCTGATACGCCTGAACGACTTGGCTTCTCGGGACATGAGCAAGGCAGGCTTCCGCGACCTCGGCGGGGACTCCCGACTCGGCCATCCACGACCGGGCGCTCGACCGGAATCCGTGCAGCGTCGAGGCGACCCCGGCGCGCTTTAGCACCCTGAGCGGCGCTTTCGGCGGAAGCGATCCGC
This sequence comes from Candidatus Palauibacter poriticola, assembly GCA_012270965.1. Lineage (GTDB taxonomy): Bacteria > Gemmatimonadota > Gemmatimonadetes > Palauibacterales > Palauibacteraceae > Palauibacter > Palauibacter poriticola. The sequence goes on along the minus strand of JAAXHJ010000060.1, from coordinate 26,980 downwards.
CGGTCCGCGACGGAAACACCAGCGGCGATTCGCCCGACAGCTTGCGCGCCCGTTCGAGCACGTCGAGGGCGGCGGAGCCGAGCGGGACCGCGAACTCGCGGCCCGCCTTCATCCGGGATGCCGGTATCGTCCATGTCGCCGCGTCCATGTCGATCTCGTCCCAAAGCGCGCCCCGCGCCTCGCCCGGTCGAACGGCGGTGAGGGCGATCAGTTCAACGCACAGAGCCGCCGAAGGGTGCGTGTCGGTGGTCCCGCGAACCGCTCGGAGCGCGGCGGCGACCTCTCCGTGCGGGAGCGCGCGGTGGTGGGTTGTCGTGTGGCCGTTCGCCTTCGGCAGCGCGACGACCGCCCGTTCGACCGGGTTGTCCGCCCGGTAGTTTCGACCGACGCACCAGCGGAAGACGGCGGTGATCCGGTGCTGGGCCTTCCGCGCCGCCGCGGGCTTCGAGTTCCAGATCGGCGCGAGACACGCGAGCACGTCCGCGTTCTTGATCCTGTCCACACGCTTGTCGAGGAGCGGGGCGGCATGGAGGCGGAAGGTGGATTCCCACTGCTCGGGAAGCGGGCTCCCAGCCTTCCAAGACTCCCGGTGGAGCTTGATCGTCCGCTCGGCGGCTTCGGCGAACGTCGGAACGCCACGCCCGCGCGGGTCCTCGCCCAAGAGGACGCCCCGACTGTTGTCCAATGCCTTCTGGCGGGCTTCGGCGAGCGTCACCTCGGGATACGGCCCGAGTCCGATCGAGGTCAGCCGCCCCTCGATCCTGACGCGCTGACGCCATGTCTTGGTGATCCGGCCATCCCGCGTCCCGTGGACGCGAAGGCTCAGCCCGCGCCCGCCGCGCCCGTCGCCGTAGACGCCGGGCCGGTTGACCGTCCGCACGAACGCGGCGGAGAGTGTCCTCGGTCGCTTCACGGTGGGTTCCTTCCTTAATGGTGTATCACTTATTGCAGCACTACACCGGGATGAATACACGGGATGGCAATGGACCGCAAGGGACGGTAGAGCGCCGTGGATACCACAGAACACGTTGTCCAATAACCTGTTATGACCTACGTGGTGAACCTTAGCAGACTACACTGGAAAGTGTGTGCCGAGTTCGGGCGGGGACGCGCCGCTCTGACGGCGAGGATCGGAACCGCGGGCGTGACGCTACCGGACATCGACCTTACCCTGCAGCGCAACCACCCCGGCCACATGATGCTCGTGTCCGTCTACCGGTCGTTGCGGAGTGGTGAGCCGGGCGTAGGCTTCGACACTCCCGGGATCTACGCGGCCGGAGAGGTGGCGGACTTCCATTGGTCGCACGGCGCCGCGATTCGGTTCCTGCCTCCCTCCGGGACGAGGAACTGGCTGTCGCTCCGCCTCTTCGCCGAGCGGGACGCCGAAATCGCGACTGACGCCAGGCGAGACCGGATCGGGGTCGCCGTCGCTTGGAGGCCCTGGCGAGGTGGGCCGGAGCCAGGGTCGTTCGGCGTGGGTGGCCGCGTCGGCGTCCGCGCATCGGCGGGTGACAACCCACACGTGCGGGCCGTCGTCGAGGGGGCGCTGAGGATCCCCCTGTCTCGTCGACTGTTTCTCGGGATGCAGGCGGGAACCGCCCGGGTTTGGGGGGATCCGGCCCGGCACGACCTCTGGCGCATCGGTGTCGACGGCCGGTGGCTCCGAGGCCACGCGGAATCGCTCCGAGGGTCAAACGTCCACATGGCCAGAATCGATCTGCAGCGGCCGATCCGCTTCCTCCGCCTCTCCATGTTCGGCGACTGGGCGTCGGTCGGAGGCGACGACTTCCATGCCGTGGGCGCGGGACTCGTCTTCATGGACGGCATCGTGCGGTTGGATGTGGCCCGGGGCCTGGGGTCCAACAGCACGGATGGCGCCGATCCCGTCCTGAGGTTGCACTTCCACGGGGACGCGTGGTTCTAGCAGCCGCGGCTCTTGCGGGTCCAAATACTCAAGATCCTTCAAACAACGTTCGGTGAAGAAGGCACCCCGTTGCTGTTGGTGCTCACCCGTGCTCCCCCTTTCGTGTTGCGGAATACTGGTACGCATTTCCCGTACGGTAGTGTTCCGGCCCGGGTCGATCCCTTACCCCTCCCGCGCAGCCGGCTCGCGAACGATCTTGGAGGATGCGGCGCGGTGGACGGCGGGCGGGGGTGGTTCGCAAGACGCCCGCGCGGCACAACGGCGTATCAACACGCAAACGCGCGGAGGGGTCCATGCGGGCGAGGCGACGAAGAGGTGATCCGGCGGAGGCCCGCCGCTTCCGCACGGTGGGGAGGGCCTTCACCGGAATCGCGACGGCGTTCGCGTTCGTGGCATGCGCCGGGGATCGTGCCGATGCCGACCGGCTGCCGCCGCTGAGCGATGAGTGGACGTACTACGGCGGGCAGAACTCCTTCAACCGGTACTCCCCGCTCACGCAGATCGACCGCGATAACGTGGCGGCGGTGCGGATCCTGTGGCGGCGGCCGGCCGTCGACGGGGCGCTGACGGCCGAGGTTCCGAACCTCGATTTTAGCCACTACCTGCGCGGGACGCCCGTCCTCGTCGAGGGGACGCTGTACGCGCCGAACGCGGTCGGGCTTGTCGAGGCCTTCGATCCCGGGACCGGCGAGACGCGCTGGGTCCAGCGGCTGGAGTCTGAGGAGGATGCGCGCGGCCGGAGTTTTCAGGGGCGTCGCCTACTGGCGCGGCGCTGGTGCGAGGGGGGACGGTGGCGTCGATGGCGGTGGCGGGGACGACCGGGAGGGTGGTGCTGACGGCGGCGGCGATGCCGCCCGTACAGGGGACGAAAGCGGGGGCGATGGCGGCCGGATCATCTCGGTGCGCGGACCCTCGATGTACGCGCTGGACGCCCGGACCGGAGAACCCGTCGCGTCCTTCGGAGATGGCGGACGGGTGGATCTTGAGCTTCCGGCCGGGGGACGTTACGGCTGGAGTTCGGGGCCGATCGTGGTTGGCGACGTCATTGTCCTGGCGGGGACGGTGGACGGGGCGGGGGATTCGGGCACGGAGTGGCGGGGGAGCGTGCGGGAGGACATCCGTGGCTTCGACACCCGCACGGGCCAACTGCGATGGACGTTCCACGTGATCCCGGAGGAGGGGGAGTTCGGAGCGGATACGTGGGGCGGCGGGTCGCTCGCGGAATCGGGGGACCTCGGCTCGTGGTGCTGCCTTAGCGCGGACGACGAACTCGGCTACGTCTACGTGCCGCTCTCGGCGCCGACTTCCGCCTACTACGGGGGACACCGGCCCGGCGACAACCTGTTCTCGAACAGCCTCGTGGCGCTCGATGCGGCGACGGGCGAGCGCGTGTGGCACTTCCAGATGGTGCACCACGACATCTGGGAGTACGACACCGTGGGCCCGCCCGTGCTGGGCCGCATCCACGTGGACGGGCGCCCGATCGACGCCGTGATGCAGGCGAGCAAGACGGCCTTCCTCTACACCTTCGACCGCCGGACGGGCGAGCCCGTGTGGCCGATCGACGAGGTCGAGGTGCCACAGTCGACGGTGCCGGGCGAGGCCACGTCGCCGACGCAGCCGATCCCCAGCCGGCCGCCGGCCTTCGACCGCCAGGGAGTCACCCCCGAGGACGTGATCGATTTTACGCCCGAGATCCGGGAGCGGGCGCTTGCGCTGGCGGACTCGCTCGTCATGGGGCCGCTGTTCACGCCGCCCATGGAGCGGGGATCGGTGGAGGGAAAGATCGGCACGTACGTCATCCCGGGCGCGTGGGGGGCGGGAAACTGGAACACCGGCGCGTTCGACCCCGCGACGGGTGTCTACTACGCGGTGTCGCACACGCTCCCCAACGTCTGGAGCCTGTCGGAGAACTCGGACGCGGGGGAGATGGAGTTCGGCACGCAGGGCGGGTGGCCGCGGGCCGAGATCGAGGGCCTGCCCTTGGTGAAACCGCCTTGGGGACGGATCACGGCGATCGACATGAACCGCGGCGACCATCTCTGGATGGCGGCGAACGGCGACGGGGCCAACGACCATCCGCTCCTCGAGGGCCTGGACCTCCCCCCGCTGGGTAACGCGAACCGGCCGGCGCCGCTCGTCACGGGGTCGCTGCTCTTCATCGGCGAGGGGAGCGACGCGGTCATCGGGACGCCGGAGGCGCACTGGGGGACGACCTTCCGGGCGTACGACAAGGCGACGGGGGGGATCGTGTGGGAGACGGAACTCCCGTCGGGGACGACGGGCGGGCCCATGACGTACCTGCACGAGGGGAAGCAATACATCGTGGTCGCGGTCGGGGGTAGCGAACACCCGCCCGAGTACGTGGCGCTGGGCCTGCCGTGAGCGGCCTCTGGTCTCGAGCGGCGGGGATGGCGGCGCAGACGCCGGAATCGCGCAACCGGTACGTGGACTTCCTGCGCGCCCTCTCGATTGGCGCGGTCGTGGTCGGCCACTGGGTACAGGCGGCGCCGCACACCGTCGGCGGGGACATTTCACTCTCGAGCGCGCTCGAACACCAATCGTGGACGCGTTGGCTCACGTGGGTCTTTCAGGTGATGCCGATCTTCTTCCTCGTCGGCGGCTACTCGAACGGCGTGTCGTGGCGATCCGCTCGCGACAAGGGGCGAAGCTACGCGGAGTGGCTGGAGACGCGGCTCCGGCGCCTGCTCGGTCCGGTCCTGGCTCTCCTCGCGACGTGGGTGCTGCTCGGCGTCGGCATGGGCCTGGGAGGTGTCGACGCGGGGCTCGTCGGCGATCTGTCGCAGATGGCGTTGATTCCGATCTGGTTCCTCGCCGTCTACATCATGGTCGTGCTCATCGTGCCTCTGACGTACGCGGCTTGGCGGCGTTACGGGCTGTGGTCGTTCTGGGTGTTGGTCGCCGCCGCTATCGTGGACGACATCCTCTTCCTTGCCGCCGGTCTCACGGTTGTTGGCTGGGCCAACTACGCCTTCATCTGGGTCGCCGTCCACCAGTTGGGGTACGCATGGCGCGACGGGTACGCGGCGGGCCTGCGGAAGGGCGCGGCGTGGGCCGGCTTGGGCGCGGCGGCCCTCGTCGGGATGGTGACGCTTGGGCCGTACCCGGTCAGCATGGTGAGCGTCCCCGGCGACGAGATCAGCAATTCGCTGCCGCCGAAGCTGCCCATGTTGGCGCTGGCGCTCGTGCACACGGGGCTGCTGCTGTCGATCGAGGGTCCGATGCGGCGCTGGCTCGGGCGTGCGGCGCCGTGGACGGCGACGGTGCTCGTGAACGGGATGATCATGACGATCTTCCTGTGGCACCTGACCGCGGCGACGCTCGTCGTCGGTGCCGCGCTCCTTCTGGGTGGGGTGGGGCTCGGTGTCGACCCCGCCTCGGGAGGGTGGTGGGCCGTCCGGCCGCTGTGGTTCGCGCTGTACGCCGCGGCGCTCGTCCCGTGCGTGCTTGCGTTTGGGCGGCTCGAGCGGGGCGGCCGCGCGGAGCGGGCGCGCCCGGGATGGCTGCTCGCGGCCGGTGGGACGGTGGCCTGCGCCGGGCTGGCGCTCCTCGCCTTGGGCGGCATCGCGGCGGACGGGGCCGGCCCCCTCGGCCTGAGGCTGTGGGTGTTGGCGCTGCCCTTCGTCGGCGCCGCGCTGGCCGGCGTGAACCCGCTGGCGCCCGCTCAAGCGCGCTGAGCGCCGCCGCCGCGCCCGAGGGGGCTGAGCGCCGCCGCCGCGAACGAAGGCGGTAGGCGGTGCCTGGTATTGGTAGACGGTTCATGGCGTTGGTAGACGGTTCTTGGATCTTGGTGGAGGCGACGATGCGTGTGGCAATCTTCCCGCTCCTGATCTCCGGCCTTCCGGCCACGCCCGCGCCGGCCCCGGCCCAGACGCTTCCGACGGTGGACGGCGCGACCGGGCCGACGCCGGCGGTGGAGATGACTCCGTCGATGGAGATGACTCCGGCGGCGGAGATGGCTCGGTCGATGGACATGACTCCTGTGGGCGGGTACCCCGCGTCGGGATTCGCCGCCTCCATCGCACTCGTGGGGGAGGACATCCTGGTTTCGCGCAACGGCGCCGAGATCCGGCTTCCGACCTATCCGGAGGCGGGCGCCGTGTACGTCTTCCAGCGCGGCGGCGACGCCGCCTGGACCGCGGCGGAAACGCTACGGCCGGCGGGGCGCGAGGTGGGCGACCAGTTCGGAACCGGCATGGCCTGGGCCGGTGAGCGGCTCGTCGTCGGCGCACCGGGCGCGGCGGGGACGCGCGGGCGCGCCTACCTGTTCGAGCGCCGGGAGGGAAGCTGGGTCGAGCGCGCCACGCTGGATCCCGCGGCGGAGCCGCGCGCCGGCGCGGGGAGCGCCGTCGCCGTCGCCGCCAGCGCCGCCTTTCTCGGCGCCCCGGGGGGGCTCGGCGACCTGCCGCGCTTCGGCCAGCCGGCGCCCCCGCAACCCGGGGCCGTCTACATCTACGCCGTGGGGCCGGACGGAGCGGCCGCGCCGGCCGGCCGTCTCGATAGCCCCTCGCCCGAAGGGGCGGATCGCTTCGGGGCCGCCCTCGTCGCGGCCGGCGACCGGCTCATCGTGGGTGCGCCCGGGAGCGACGGCGGCCGAGGTGCCGTGTACGGCTTCGAGCGGGACGGCGACGGTTGGCGGCCCGGCGTCGCGTTCGTGCTGGAGGGCTTGACCGTCGGCGCGCAGTTCGGCGCGTCGCTCGCCCTCGACGGCAACACGCTGTTCGCGGGCGCGCCCGGACAGGCGGGCGGGGGCGTCGTCGCCGCCTTTGACGTCGGCGAGCCCTCGCGGGCGCCGCGACTCGTGAATCCCCCGGAGGGTTCCGGCGCGGCGGGCTTCGGCGCCGCGCTGGCCACCGGCGGCGGGATGTTGTGGGTCGGGGCGCCCCGGACGGCCGCAGGGTCCGGGAGCGCGTACGTCTTCGACGAGACGTCGCTCGAACCCGTGCAGTCGATCGACGCGGCGCCGTTCGGTCCCGGGGCCGCCTTCGGATCCAGCCTCGGGGTGCGGACGGACATGGCCGTGGTCGGCGCCGGTCAGGCCGGCCTCCGGCTCGGCGCGGCCGCGGTACTCGAGCGTGAAGGCCCCGGCGGCGCTTGGACGACAACGTCCACGCTGCGCGATCCGGAGCGGCCGAACATGACCGCCGTTTCGGGCGAGACCGTGAGTTGCCGGGACGGGACAGCCCTCGACTACGCCTGCGCGGACGTGGATCTCGTGGCCTTCGTCCCGCTCGCCGAACTCGGCGCCGGGCCGACGTCGATCGCGAACGACATCTGGGGCTGGACCGATCCCGAGACGGGCCGCGAATACGTCCTCCTCGGCAAGTCCAACGGCACCTCCTTCGTCGACATCACGGAGCCCAACGCCCCGGTCTACGTGGGCGAACTCCCGCTCACCGAGGGGGGCGTCGAGAACCTGTGGCGCGACATCAAGACCTACGCGGACCACGCCTTCATCGTCGCCGACAACGCCGGCGCGCACGGCGTCCAGATTTTCGACCTCACCCAGCTCAGGGAGGTGCGCGATCCTCCGGCGCTGTTCGAGGAGACGGCGGTCTACGATGGCGTCTTCAGCTCGCACAATATCGTGATCAACGAGGAAACCGGGTTCGCGCACGCCGTCGGCAGCAGCGGCGGCGGCGAGGCGTGCGGCGGCGGCCTCCACATGATCGACATCCGCGATCCCCGGAACCCCCGCTTCGCCGGCTGCTTCGCGGACCCGGACATCGGCGGCTTCCTCGGCGGCGGCTACACGCACGACGCCCAGTGCGTGATCTACGACGGACCCGACGAGGATTACGTGGGCCGGGAGATCTGCTTCCACGCCTCGATCGACGCGCTCGGGATCTCCGACATCACCGACAAGGAGAATCCGGTGGCGCTGGCGAGCGCCGGCTATCCCGGTGCCGTCGCCGCCCACCAGGGATGGCTCACGGAGGACCACCGATACTTCTTCCTCGGCGACGAACTCGACGAGGAGGGGGGCACCGTCTCGAATACGCGGACCCTCGTCTGGGACGTGGCGGAACTCGACGACCCGGTGCTGGCGGCGGAGTACTTCGCGCAGACGCGCTCGATCGACCACAACCAGTACGTGCGCGGCGACTTCCTCTACCAGTCCAACCTGCTGGGCGGACTCCGCATCCTCGATATCCGCGACCCCGAGAACCCGGTTGAGGTGGCCTTCTTCGACACCGTCCCGACGGACGACGACGCTACGGCCTTCGGCGGCACGTGGAGCAACTACCCGTACTTCGAGAGCGGTGTGATCGCGATCTCGAGCTGGAACGAGGGCCTCTTCCTGCTGCGGAAGCGTCAGCCCGTCCTGGTCCCGTGATCCGCCCCGTCGCCGACAACAAACGGGGGGCCGACCGTGTGGTCGCGACCCCCCGTTTCGCTGCGGCTTCGGGCCGGTGACGTCGGCGGCCGAGCGCGCGGCCGAGCGTGCGGCCGAGCGTGCGGCCGAGCGTTAGGAGCGGCTGCTGTTCTCCGCGGCGGTCATGCCGTCGGGGAAGATCTCGTTCCACGCCGTCAGGAAGCGCTTCATCTCCTCTTCCGTCCCCACCGAGACCCGCAGCCAGTCGAGCATGGGCGGGAAGTCGCGGCCCACGGCGACCTCGTGCTTGCGGAACTCGGCCCTGACCTCGGACGACGGACGCCCGGTGCGAACCATGAAGAAGTTCGTCTCCGACGGGAGCACGTCGAACCCCTGGCCCCTGAGGACGTCGGCCGTCCGGTCCCGGAGCGTGTTCGACGTCTCCTTGACCCAGGCTTCGTACTCCTTGTCTTCGAGCGCGGTGACGCCGCCCCACTTCACGAGCGCGTTCACGCTGCCCGTCGCGTAGTCCCGCATCTGGTCGATCATGTCGGGCGTCGCGATCCCGTAGCCGAGACGCATCCCCGCCAGCCCGTAGATCTTCGAGAAGGTGCGCGTCACGAGCACCTTGCGGCCTTCCTTGATGTAGGGGATGGCCGTCTCGTAGCGCGGATCCTCGATGAAGTGGTGGTACGCCTCGTCGATGAGGACCGGGACGTCCTCGGGGATGCCGTCCAGCAGGCGGCGGATGTCGTCCGACGGGACGATGACGCCGGTGGGGTTGTTGGGATTGCAGATGTAGACCATGCCCACATCGCGGTAGTTGCGGTTCGTGACCTCGATGAGGTCGTCGATGTCCTGCGTGTAGTCGGGCAGGAGGGGGCGCTCGATCACGTCCGCGTCGATGCCGGAGGCGACGCGATAGACGGTGAGGTAGGTGGGGGTCACGCCGACGACCTTCTCCTCGTGGCGCAGGAAGGCGAGGCCCGCCACGCGCAACGTCTCGCCCGAGCCCGCGTTGATCATCACGTGATCGGTGGGGACCCCGTGCGATTCCGCGATCTTCTCGAGGATGTCGCCATCGGGATAACCGTACCGGTTCGAGTACTTCCAGGCCCCCTTCATGGCCTCCAGCATCTTCTCCGAGGGCCCGTACGGGTTTTCGTTGGAGGAGAGCTTGGCGAGATCGTCGTAGGGATCGAGCGGCTCGACGCCCTTCGGGGGAGGCCTGAGTCCGGCGCCGATGACCGCGGTCGGGTTCAGCCCCGCAACGCCAAGGGCCGCGGCGGCACCGCCCACGAAGTGACGGCGTGAGAACGTGTGCTGGGAATCCATCGCTTCCTCCATGCTCCCTCAAGTCTCTGTCACCCGGCCGTAGGCCACGCACCGGGAGTGCGGCCCGAACAGAACGATACACCCATACTCTGCGCCGCGAGACATGGTCCGCGCAACGGTGACGACGTATCCTGCCCTCGAATGGCCGCTCTCGAGACCACCCCCGATTCCGGCGTTCCTCCCATCGTCGCGAACGCGATGGCCATCCACGTGCGTCCGGAGTACGCGGCGGAACATTCGGATCCCGCGGCGTGGCGCTACGTATTCGTGTACCACATCACGATCGAGAACGTGGGGACCGACACGGCCCAACTCTTCTGGCGCCACTGGCTCATCCACGACCTCGTGGCGGGCGACCACGAGGTCGAGGGGGACGGCGTCGTGGGGCAGTCTCCGGTGCTGAGGCCGGGGGATTCGCACCGGTACAACAGTTTCTGCATCCTGCGGGGTCCGACGGGCCACATGGAGGGGTTCTACCACTTCCGGCGGCGGGACGGCTCCGTCTTTCGCGCCCCGGTCCCGCGCTTCCACTTCCACGCGCCCCCCGAAGCCGTGGGCACGCTGTTCAGTTGACGGACGCGCTGTGGACGGAATGACGCATCGACCGCTTCACCAGACGCTCTGGACCCGGAACGCCGGCCTCGCCCAAGCATGTCTCGACTCGCGCTTCGTCCGCGGCCTCGCCGCCGGGACGCTCGATCCGGAGACGTTCCGGCGCTACGTGGCCCAGGACGCCTTCTTCCTGCGAGCCTTCTTCAGCGCCTACGCGCTGGCCGCCGCGCGCGCCGCGGAACGCCTGGAGGTCGCCCGCCGGCTGCACGTCCTGATGCGGGGCGTGCTCGACGAACTCGAGCTTCACCGCGCGTACGCCGAACGACTCGACATCGATCTCGACCACGTCGTGCCGAACGCCGCCGCCAGGGGCTACACGGACTTCCTCGGCCACACGGCTTGGCGCGCGGAAGCAGGCGAGACGCTCGCCGCGATGACACCCTGCATGCGGCTCTACGCTTGGCTCGGGCAGCGTCTTGCGGCGGGAGATCACGCGGAGATCCCCTATCGCGACTGGGCGAACCCCTATCAGGACTGGATTGATACGTATGCCTCGCAGGACTTCGAGGGGCTCGCGGCGGAACTCGAGGGGTTGTTCGACGATCTGGCCGCGGACATGCCGGAGCGGGCCGCGAAGGCCTACGCCGAGGCCATGCGCCACGAACTCGCATTCTTCGAAGCGTTCGGGGAGTAGTCGGGAAGTGGGGGGCCGACCGCCGCTCGAGGGAGGCCCGGCCGCCGCTCGAGGGAGGCCCGGCCGCCGCTCGCGGGAGGCCGGCCGCCGCTCGCGGGATCGCCCCGCTGGAGGCTCAGAAGGCTAGAAGCGGTAGGTGTAGTTCAGCTTGATCGAAGCGCCGCGCGAGAGGGTCCTCAGGTCTATCCACCGCAGCAGTTCCGGATCGTCGGGTTGATCGAGCAGTCCGGACTCGAGGTTCCGCCAGTTGTGGGTGTAGACGAGGAAGAGATCGTTGCCCGGCTTCAGGATCCAGCGGAAGCGCATGAACAGCCCCAGCACGCGGCTCACATCGTCGTACTGGAACTGGTTGGTCACGCCGATCCACGGGGTCGGGTCCCACGAACCCTCGAGGCGATAGAGGTTCGTGACGAAATCTCCCTGCGGCAGGTACACGGCGTTGCGCTCGTAGCCCGTCTCCAGGTTGATACCGGGGTTCGGCCGGAAGTTCGCGTTCAGGTCGACCCGCACCCGGTCACCGTTCCAGAAGCCTCCGATGTTGGCCCCGCCCCTAACCGAAACGGCACGGCGGCTCGTCGTCCGGCCGCGGAGCCGGTAGTCCCAGGTCGTGTAGCCGCCCGGCACGATGTCGATGCCATCGCTGATCTCGAACTGCCGGTCGAGGAATTCGTACGTCCGAACCGCCTCGAAACTCAGGTTGTCCCCGCTCTCGAAGTCGATGTCGATAAAGTTCAACTGAAGTTCCTGCTCCTCGAGTATCATGGACCCCAGTTCCCACAGGTTCCGCAGCTGGATCGAGACTTCCACCTGCCGAATCCAGTCGATGGCGGGGCGGGGGGACCACCCGATCCGCGGCTCCACGCGGCGGAAGTCGTTCCGAGCCACGAACCCGACCGCCGGACTGTAGTCGTCGCCGAATTCGCGGTAGGAGACGTGGCCCGACCAGAGGTCGTTGGGAAAGTTGATCCGGGCGCCCCAGGCGGAGAGGTCTTGGAACGTCCGCGCCACGGCCGGGTCCGGATTCGAGTTCCAGACCATGAACGCCTCGGCCTCGAAATTGTTGCTCCCGAGGAAATTGCGCGTGCGATAGTCGAGATCCGCGCCGAGCGTGTGCCGGTCCGCCGATCCGAAGCCGTCCGCATCGGCCGCGGTGCGCCGCATGGTATAGATGGCCCCGATCGCCGACTGTTCGAAGATGGGAACCCGGGCTCGCGCCACCGTGAAGGCCTCCTTCTCGAACCGTATCAGGTTGGCGGGGTCCGGTTCGGCCGCGTTCCCGAGTGCATCCTCCGGGGCGTACGAGTGCGTGCCCGTGCCCATCTGGTAGAAGCCGAGGTCGACGCCGCTGAGTTGGCCCGTGAGGCGAAGCCCGTAGTCGATGGGGATCTGCTGGCCGCCCTCGATCCCGATGCGCCGCGAGAAGAAGGGCTGCGGACCGCTGCGGGGGGCGAACGTGAACACGCTCGAACCCTCGAGAAAGAAGTCGCGCCGCTCGGGGAAGCGTAGCGGGAACCGCGTGAGATTGACGCGGCGCTGGTCGCTCTCGACCTCGGCGAAGTCCGTGTTGACGCTGAAGGAGGCGCGCAGGCTCGGAGACACGCTGTAGTTGAGGTCGAGGCTCACGTCGCGCGGGAACGTCGTCGGGTCGGCGTTGCCGGGCGTGTTGCGCCAACTGCCGATTCCCGAGGCCACCGCCTCCAAGCCGATGCCCTGAGAGAGGCCCTCGAGTCCCGCCAGTTCGCCCGCGAACACGAGGCGGTTCAGGCCCTCGTTCCGCCCGTATCCGCGCCACAGAATCTCCTCGTTGTGGCGCCGGATCGAGCGCAGGAAGTTGATGCCCCAGTTTCCGCCGTTGGGGACGAAGTTCAAGGTGCGGAAGGGGATCCGGATCTCCGCGGACCACCCATCGGGGCGGCGCGCGGTGCGCACTTCCCAGATTCCGTCCCATGATCGGTTGACGCCGCCGAACCCGCCGCCGCCCCCCGGCCCGCCGCCCCCGGTGCCCGTGATGAGTCCGTCGCTGAGGGCGCCGGCCGCGTTGGTCTCGAAATGATAGCCGGTGCGACCGTCGCCGAACGTGTCGAGCACCCAAGCGAACCGGTCGTCCGTGAACAGAAACGCGTCGCGCGCGCGCTGCCGGGCGAGGATGCGGTCGGGTTCGTCGAAGAGAATGGCCGCGATGTACAGATTGTCACGATCATAGGCGACGCGGACTTCGGTGGGGTGCGAGGGGGTGCCGCCCTCGACGGGTTCGCGCTGCCGGAAGTCGCTGATCGCCTCGATGCGGCCCCACACCGATTCCTCGATGCGGCCGTCGAGATCGATGCGCTCCTCGGCGGTTAGCCGCGTGGCCTGTATGGCGGAGCCACCATTCTCCTGGGCCGCGACTTCGGGAACTCCGCAGGGGAGAAGTACGGCAAGGGCGAGACTTGGCCCCGAGAGCCGCCGAACGTGGCGCGCGCTTGTCATCGGTGTCCGCTGTATCCGCGTCGATCCCGGGTAGTGTCCGTTTGCCCTCCGGTACGGTTCAGATACACGACACGCGCGTCTCGGGCGGGGTTGAATCGGGGAGGGGTCGAAACGGGAAGAATCGAGCTGGGAAGGGTCGGATGGCGGATCGGCTGGTCAGGTGACGATGATGCGGGCTCCCACCATGAGGCTCGGGTGGGTGGCGCAGTAGTACACGTAGGTGCCGGCCACGCTCGGCGTGACGGTGAAGGTGTCGTTGTGGCTCATCGTCGCGCTGTCGAAGGCCTGCGCGCCGGAGGGAACGTCGGTCGACGTCACCGTGTGCGGGTTCGCGCCGGTGTGCCGCCAGCCCACCGTCTCGCCGCTTCGGATCGTCACCTCCGCGTCGCCGTTGCGGCGCCCCGCCGGGTCGACGAAGGCGTTGTCCTCGATGTACACGGTCACGTTCGCGCCCGGCACGGGGCCGGGCGGCGGGGGCGGTGGAGGCGCCGTCGGAGGCGGCTCGGGCGGCGGATCGCCTCCGAGGCTGTCCGAGCAGGAAGCCAGGGCGAGCAGGCCGGGCAGGGCGGCAACGAAGTTGCGACGTCTCACGGAAGCATCCCCTGAAGCATCCTTTCGGCCTTGCGAAACCCGGCCGATCTTCGTTCGTACGATGTCTTCGTACTATGCCGGGTCAGCGGAGGGGGTTCCGAGCCCCGCGCCCGGACCCTGCCGCCAGGTTCAGTCGGGAGAGATACATGAACGGCAAGAGTTGCAACAGAGTGGCGAACGTGCTGCTGCTGGCCGGCGCCCTCAACTGGGGACTGATCGGCCTGATCGGATTCAACTTCGTGGCCGCGGCCTTCGGCCCCCTCGCCCGGCTGGTGTACATCGCCGTGGGCTGGGCCGCGCTGTACCGGATCTTCGCCAACGGCAGCCGGAGTTCCTGATCAGAGGGTGCATGGGGCGCCGAAGCGTCTCGCAACGGCGACCGCGGCGCCCCGCTCCCTGAATTCCTCCCCGAAGTAGTCGTACAGAAGACGCGTCATCTCCGCGATGGTGCGTTCCCGCCGCCACGTCGGGCGCCGAAGCGTGTTCACGAACACCGAGACGATGAGATGCCCCGCGCCATCGGGCAGGGCGACGATGCCCACGTCGTTGATGGCGCCGCCCATCGTTCCCGTCTTGTGCGCGACGAAGGTCGATCGCGGCAACTGGCCCCGCATCCGTCCCGATCCCGACCGCGACCGGTTCAAGACATCGAGGATCCAGGCGCGCGATTCGGGGGTGAGTCCCCTGCCTTGGTGGATGGTGAGCAGGATGTCCGTCATCCCGTCCGGAGTGGCCGTGTCCCGCGGGTCCGTGCCGTAGCGCTCGCGCGCGGCCTGGCGGTGCGCGTCGGGCAGTTCATCGCGCAGCCGAAAATACTGGTAGCGATACAGTTCGCTCTCCGGGATCGTGTCCGGGAGGCCCACGAGGTCCGCGAAGGTGCGGGCTTCGGAGCGGTCGACGCGCACGCCCTCCACGCCCAGTCGGCGGACGTGGCGCGTGGCGGCTCCCGGTCCGCCCGACATGTTGAGGATCACGTCGGTCGCGGTGTTGTCCGACTGGGCGAGCATGAGCGAGAAGAGACTGTCCACGGTGAGGCGTACGGATCGCGCCCCCGACCAGGCGGCGAGCGGACTGTGTCCCGGGCGAAACTCCTCCACCGTGACCACGACCGTCTCGGAGGGATCGATCTCCCCGAGGTCGACCCGCCGCAGGAACTCGAGCGCCATGGGAACCTTCGATACGCTCGCCATCGGGTAGGGCCTGTCTCCGTTGAACGAGACCCGGGCGCCAGATTCCACGTGCAGCGCGGAGACGCCCACGGCGTCCCCGACCCGCCGCGCGATGCGGCGGAGTCCTTCCCCGATCGAGTCCGGTACGACGCACGCCGCCCCCATGGGAAGGGGGCCGGGAACGGGCGGTGCCAGGGCCTCCTGCGCCGCGGTCCGACCCGGGGGCGCGAGGAGGATGCTCAGCGCAAGGAAGGCCGCGCGTGGATTCATCGGCGCTCCGGGCGTGAAATGAAGGACATGCGCTCGCCTCTTCGCTCGCAACTCCGCCTCTTCGCCTCGTGACTCCTGCTTCGTGTGTGAGAACATGCGGAGAGCGGAAACGTTGTATCCGGCGCCGCGTCCGCGCGCCGCGTCTCGCGCACGCGGGTCCGTTTCCCTAATCTGCGAGTCCCAAGCCGTGTCGCATCGAAGGACCGTTCGTCCAGGAGGTTTCATGCGTTTCCCGCGCCCGAGATGGATCCCCGTTGCCCTCCTCGCCCCGCTCTCGCTGGCCATCGCCTGCGGGGGAGGAGAAGAAGCCGACGACGCCGAGATGGCCGAAACGGCGGCCGAAGAGATGCCCGTCGAGCCGGCCGTCACCGTCCGCATCACGCAGCCGGAGGAAGGCGCGACGGTGGGCTCGGATGTCCAGGTCGTCATGGAGACGGAGGGGATCGAGATCGTCTCCATCACGCCGCCGGTCGTCGGTACCGGGCACCATCACCTGTACGTCGACGTGGACCTGACGCCGCTCTCCGAACTGATCCCCCAGAACGACCCCCAGATCATCCACATGGGGGATGGGAGCACCGAGTACATGCTGGAGGGACTCGCGCCCGGAGAGCACCGCCTCATCGCCGTCGTGGCCAACCCCGCGCACATCCCGCTCGATCCGCCGGTGGTGGACACGCTCCACTTCACGGTCGCGAACGAAGAGTGATGGTGGCCGGAAGAGTGATGGTGGCCGGGAGGGTCTCCGCCGGGGTTTCGCTCCTCTCGCTCGTCCTCGCGCTGGGCTGCGCGCCCGACGGCGGCACCGACTCGGCGGCGGAGGTTCCGGGCGGCGAAGAGGGAGGACCGCCCACGCCGGAGCCGCAGCACACGCTGACGGCGGACCAGACGCACAACCGCTGGAGCCGGACGATTCCGCCGATCCTGACCGTGGAGTCGGGGGCCGTCATCGAAGCGTACTTGGAGGAGGCGTCGGACCGGCAACTGACTCCGGAGTCGACGGTCGAGGATCTCGCCACGCTGAGCTTCGATCCGATCCACCCCCTAACGGGGCCGGTGTTCGTCGAGGGAGCCGAGCCGGGCGACCTCCTCGCGGTCACGCTGCACGAGATCGAACTCGGCGAGTGGGGCTGGGTCGCGAACGTCCCCGGGTTCGGGTTCCTCGCCGACCGGTTTCCCGACCCGTACCTCAGGGTCTTCGAGTTCGAGCCGGGGGATACGAGCGTCGGCTTCGCGCCCGGTATCCGGATTCCGCTGCGGCCGTTCCCCGGCGTGATGGGGGTGGCGCCGGACACCGATTCGATGCTCGTGACGATCCCGCCCCGGCAGAACGGCGGCAACATGGACGACCGCGACCTGGTCGAGGGCACGACGGTGTACTTCCCGGTGCTGGTGGAGGGCGCGCTCTTCTCGATGGGCGATCCGCATATCGCGCAGGGGGACGGCGAGGTGGGCGGCACCGCGATCGAGGGGCCGCTGCGGGTGGTCTACGAACTCGAGGTCATCAAGGGCGCGGGGCCGATCCCGTCGCCGCACTACGAGACGGATGAGTTCTACGCCGTGACCGGCTTCGCGCCGACGATCGACGAGGCGGCGCGGAACGCCGTCGAGGCGATGATCGACTATCTCGTGCGTTCGCGGGACCTGTCGCGCCAGGAGGCCTACCAGCTCGCTTCGATGGCCGGGGACCTCAAGATTTCCGAGGTCGTGGACGTGCCGAACATGCTCGTCGCCATGCGCATCTCGAAGGACGTGTTCGGCAACTGACTGCCGGCCGCGGCCGGCTTGGCCGGCCTACGGAAGGTCTGGCCGGCCACGGAGGGTTTGGGCGCGCGGCCGGGAATCAGAGGTCGCGCGCGTCGATCGCGAGCAGCGTAGCGAGCAACACGTTCGTCCCCGCCGTGATCTGGTCCGGCTCCGTGAATTCGAGCGGCGAGTGGCTGATGCCGTCGCGGCTCGGCACGAAGATCATCCCCACCGGTCCCAGCAGCGCGATGCTCTGCGCGTCGTGGCCCGCCCCGCTCGGCATGCGGAGTGCCGTGAGGCCGAGATCGAGGGCCTCGGCTTCGATGATGTCCCGGAGACGCGGGTCGGTCGGTGCCGCGCGGCTCTCGTAGAACTGCTCGAGAGACACCGTCGTGCCGTCCGCCGAGGCGATCTCCTCCGCCCGCTCGCGGATCCCCCGGAACACCGCGTCGATCCCGGTCATGGAGAGGTCGCGGATCTCGAGGCTGAAGGTGACCCGCCCCGGGATGACGTTCGGCGCGCCCGGCTCGGCGGCCAGGCGACCGACCGTGGCCACGTGCCGCCCGGGCAGTACCCGCGCGGTCACGTGTACGGCATCGATGATGCGCGCCGCCGTCACCATGGCGTCCCGCCGCTGGTCCATGGGCGTGGTGCCGGCGTGGTTCGCGAAACCGTCGACGGTCGCGGTCCAGCGGCGGATGCCGACGATGCCCTCCACGACGCCGATGTCGAGCCCGCCCCGGTCGAGGACGAGCCCCTGTTCGATGTGTAGTTCGAGATAGGCCGCCAGGCTGCCGGCCTCTCGGCGGGCCGCGGCCAGGTCGGTGAGGTCGCCGCCGAGGCGTTTCGTGCCTTCACCGATCGTGAACCCGCTCGCGGTGACGATATCGACTTCCCAAGGCAGCGTCTCGCCCGCGATCGCGCGGCTTCCGGTCTTGCCGCCCTCCTCGTTGGCCCAGATCACGAGTTCGAGCGGGTGACGGGTCTCCCGGCCCGCGTCGTCCAGCGTGGCGATCGCCTCCAGCGCGCCCACCGAACCGATCTGGCCGTCGTAGCTCCCCCCCGCGGGGACGGAGTCGATGTGCGAGCCGACGAGGATGGGAGGGAGCGAGGGGTCGGTGCCGCGCCGGTGTCCGATCAGGTTGGCCGCCCGGTCCACATGTACTTCGAGGCCGAGATCGGACATGATGTCCGAGAGCCAGGCGCGGGCCGCCCGGTCCTCGTCGCTGTAGGCGAGCCGCGTCGTGCCCTCCGCGGCGCTGCTGAAGCGCGCGAGTTCGCCGAGGCGGCGGTTGAGCCGGTCGCCGTCCACTAGCAGCCGTTGGCCGGGCAGCGCGCGGAGCGGCCAGGAGGTGGCCGCCGCCCCCGCGGCGCCGAGGGCGAGCGCCCCGAAGCGCCGCCGGGAGATCGGCCCCATCAGTGGCTAAGGCCGTAGATGATGTAGTTGATGGCGAGTTCGTAGGCGTACGTCGACCGGTCGATGGGGTAGTACGGGTTCTCGGACCACTCCCACGCGTCGCCCAGGTCCGTGTTGTGGTTGATGACGACCATCAGCTCACCGCGATCGTTGAAGATCCCGCTGACCGTGGGCGGGCAGGGCCCCCAGCACTCCTCGTAGCGTCCGCGCACGGCGTTGTTGACGCTCGGGACCGTCTTGATCTCGTCAATGTCGTAGAACTGGTGGAAGATCGGATGGTCCATCGGAATCGGCTCGATCCGGCGGTCGGGCAGGATGCGCGACATGTGGTATTCGAGGTTGTACCATGCCTCCTCTCCCCAGAAGTCGTCCACGACGAGGAATCCGCCCGCCTCGAGGTAGCCCCGCAGACCCTCGATTTCGGCTTCGGAGAGGTTCATGTAGCCGACCTCCAGCATGTAGAGGAAGGGGAAGCGGCGCAGCTCGGGGTCGGCGAGCGAGACCGGATTCTCCCACTCGTGCAGGTCCAGCATCGTGAGCAGGCGATGGAGGATGAAGAGGAACTGGCGGTCGGCCTTCGGGAAGTCCGTGGACCAGGTGCCGCGTCCCCGTCCCCCCCACCAGCCGCGCGAGCCGGAGTAGATGGCGCGCGTGAAGTAGAAGTCGCGGCCCCATTCCGCCCGCGCTTGGGCCAGCCCGGGTTCGCGCTCCAGCAGCCAGTGGCGAAGCCCCGCTGCGTTCGAGGCTGCCAGCCCGTGGCGCGCCGCCGCGCGCTCGCCGAGACCCGGAGCACTCGCTTCGGCGGTCGGCGGGTCCGGCGGCGAGTCGGAGCGCCGCGTCGCGCCCATCGCCGCGGCGGCCACCAGCGCGGTGGCCAGCGCCGTGACGATGATCGGAGCGGAGGGCAGTCGGAGACCGTTCATACGCTCATAAGGATCGTCGGGGGTCCACTCGTCAACACCGGGAGTCCAGCTTCGGATCCATCTTTCACCCCCGTCGGGTGGGGCGGTACACTACTTGCCGTTTCCCCCCGGGGTTCCCTCGAACGGTCCCGAGCCGCGGCAGGCGCCGACATGAACGAGCCCAATGGCCGAGCCCACGTGCATCTGCGCGGCGTCACCCTCCGCTTCGGGGGCGTGACGGCGCTCGACGACGTGTGCCTCGACATCCGGGGCGGCGAACTGCTCGCACTCATCGGCCCGAACGGGGCGGGCAAGACAAGCGTGCTCAACTGCGTTTCCGGACTCTACCGGCCCACGGAGGGCGCGATCACTCTGCGGGACCCTGCGGGCCGATCACACACGCTCCACCGTCTGCAGCCGCACCGGATCGCCCGGCTCGGGGTCGCGCGCACCTTCCAGAGCATCGAACTCTTCAGGCACATGACCGCGCTCGACAACATCATGCTCGGACGCCACGTCCACATGCGGGGCGGGGTCTTGTCGGGCGGGATTTTCTGGGGTCCCCAGCGGCGCCGCGAAATCCGGCACCGCATGCGCGTCGAGGAAGTGATCGATTTCCTCGATCTGGAGCCGGTCCGGCACGCCATCGTCGGCAACCTCCCCTATGGGCAGCAGAAGCTCGTTGAACTCGGCCGTGCCTTGGCGCTCGAACCCGAGATCCTGCTCCTCGACGAACCGCTGGCGGGGATGAACTCCGAGGAGAAGGAGTCGATGGCGCGCTTCATTCTCGACGTGCACGAGGAATGGGGGACAACCCCGGTTGTCATCGATCACGACATGGACGTGATCATGGACATCTGCGAGCGCGTGATCGTGCTCGAGTTCGGGCAGGTCATCGCCGAAGGCCCGCCGGCCCGGGTGCGCGCGAATCCTCGCGTCATCGAGGCGTATCTGGGCCATGGGGAATCCGCGGCGGAAGCCGTATCGTGAGCGCGTCGTGAGCATCGGATTCGTGGACGGCAGCCTGCCGGGGCTCCTTCAGTTGCAGGCGGCGAACCGCGGCGAACGCGTGGCCATGCGCGAGAAGGAATTCGGCATCTGGCAGAGCATCACGTGGACCGAATACGCGCGGCGCGTGCGCCATTTTGCGATGGGACTCCGCGAACTCGGTCTCGAGAGCGGCGACCGGATCGCGATCGTGGGCGACAACCGTCCGGAATGGGTCATCAGCGAGCTTGCGGCGCAGTCGCTCGGCGCGCTGCCGCTCGGCCTCTACCAGGACGCGGTCGCCACGGAACTGGAGTATCTGCTCGCGGCCTCGAGGGCGCGGGTCGTGGTGGCGGAGGACCAGGAGCAGGTCGACAAGGTGCTCGACGTTCGCGCGGCGCTGCCCCGTCTCGAGTACATCATCTACTACGATCCGCGCGGACTGGGCCGCTACGGCGCGCGCGCGCTTCTCGCGTTTCCGGATGTGGAGCGCCGGGGGGCCGGGCGCGACCACGCCTTGCCGCACGAGTACGCCGCGGCCTTGGGGGCGGTCCGGGCCGACCATCCCGCGCTCCTGTGCACCACCTCGGGGACGACGAGCAAGCCCAAACTCGCCGTGCTCTCGCACTCGAATCTGCTCGGCATGGCCAGACAGTTGCAGAGCGTGGATCCGATGGAGGCCGAAGACGAGTTCGTCTCGTTTCTCCCGCTCGCGTGGATCGGAGAGCAGATGATGACGATCTCCCGCCACGTGCTGGTTGGCTTCCCGGTGAACTTCCCCGAGGAACCGGGCACCGTGCGGCAGGATCTGCGCGAGATCGGGCCGCGCGTGATGTTCTCGCCGCCCCGCATCTGGGAGAACCTCGTCTCCGAGGTGCAGGTGATGGTGGAGGACACGACGCCGCTGAAGCGCCGTATCCACGCGTGGGCCATGGGGGTCGGCGGGGAAGCCGCCGATGACGCTTTCGAGGGGCGGACCCCCGGCACTTGGCGGCGCCTGCGGCGCGCGATCGGGGAGGTTGTCGCCATGCGTCCGATCAAGAATCAGCTCGGCCTGCGGCATCTGCGTGATGCCTATACGGGCGGGGCCGCCCTCGGGCCGGACGTGTTCCGCTTCTTCCACGCGCTGGGCGTGAATCTGAAGCAGATCTACGGGCAGACGGAGGTCGCCGGGATCTCGGTGCTGCACCGGGACGGGGACATCCGATACCAGACGGTCGGGGAGCCGCTGCCCGGGATGGAGGTCCGGGTGGCGGGCGATGGAGAGATCCTGACCCGGGGTCCGGCCGTCTTTCAGGGGTACTTCGAGAACCCGGAGGCGACGCGCGAGACGCTCGTGGACGGCTGGCTGCACTCGGGCGACGCCGGATACTTCGACGATGAGGGCCACCTCGTCGTCGTCGACCGGCTGAAGGACGTGATGTCGCTCGCGGACGGGACGACCTTTTCGCCCCAGTTCATCGAGAACCTGCTCAAGTTCAGCCCCTACGTGAGCGAAGCGGTCGTCTTCGGCGGGGCGCACCCGTACGTGGCGGGGATCATCGCGATCAATTTCGAGAACGCGGGCCAGTGGGCGGAGCGGCGGCAGCTCGCGTACACGACATTCACCGATCTTTCGCAGAAACCCGAGGTCTACGCTCTCGTGCGGGCGCACGTCGAGTCGGTGAACGGGGATGTCCCCGAGGCGGCCCGCGTGCGGCGTTTCCTCCTCCTGCACAAGGAGCTGCACGCGGACGACGCCGAACTCACGCGGACCCGGAAGGTGCGCCGCCGCTTCGTCGTCGAGCGCTTCGAGTCGCTGATCGAGGCGCTGTACGGGGAGGATGATTCCGTGCCGGTGGAGATGGAGATCACCTACCAAGACGGCCGCACCGCCCAAGTGAGGCACGATCTGCGGATCGAGCGGCTGGACGGAGCGGAGTAACCGTGGACCAGTTCCTGCAACTGACGGTGGCGGGCCTGGGCACCGGGATGATCTACGCGCTCGCGGCGGTGGGCTTCGTCGTCATCTACAAGGCGAGCGACGTCATCAACTTCGCGCAGGGGGACCTCCTCCTGTTCGGGACCTATCTCACCTTCTTCTCCCTCGTCCAGATCGGACTTCCGTGGACGGCCGGCGTCCTGCTGACGATGCTCGTGGCGGCGGCGATCGGCCTCGCGGTCGAGCGCGCGGTGCTCCGGCCGCTGATCGGGGAGCCCATCATCTCGATGATCATGGTCACGATCGGCCTCTCGAGCATCCTGCGCGCCGTCGTACACGGGATCTGGGGACCGCAGCCGCGCACGTTTCCGTCCTTCCTTCCCGAGGGCGAAGTGATGCTGGGATCGGCCGTGATAGGCGCGGACAGGCTCGTGGCGATCCCGCTGGCGCTCGCGCTGCTCGCCGGACTCGCGCTCTTCTTCCGTCGCACGCGGAGCGGCATCGCGATGCGGGCCATCGCCGACGACCAGCAGGCGGCCCTCAGCATGGGGATCAGCATCCCGCGCGTGTTCGCGACCGCGTGGGCGCTGGCGGCGGTGACGGCCGCCATCGGGGGCATCATGCTCGGCAACATCGTGGGCGTGACCCCGAACGTGGCGCAGATCGGTTTGCGCGTCTTTCCGGTCGTGATCCTGGGCGGACTCGATTCAATCCGCGGGGCCGTCGTCGGGGGCGCGATCATCGGACTCTTGGAGTTCTACGCGGGCGGCTACATCGGCCACGGGCTCAACCTCATCGTCCCGTACGCCGTGCTGATCGTCGTCCTCATGGTCCGGCCGTACGGACTGTTCGGCAGAGAGATCATCGAGCGCGTGTAAGCGCGCGAAACCGGCGGGACGGCAGAAACGGAGGGGGTACGTTCTTGGAGTGCGGCGTCTTTCACACGGACTATCGAACGGACATCGGGCTCCGGCGGGTGCCGGCGGAGCGCGTGCGGCTCGGACTGTTCGCGGCGGCGCTCCTCGTCTTCCCGTTCCTCGCATCGCCCTACTGGCTCAACCTCGCGAACCAGATCGCGATCGCCACGATCGGCGCGCTGGGGCTGAACATCCTCGTCGGCTACACCGGACAGATCTCGCTGGGGCAGGGCGCCTTCATGGCCGTCGGAGCGTACACGTCCGCGCTGCTCACGCTCCGGCTGGGTCTGCCGTGGGGCGTGAGCATCGTGGCCGCCTGCCTCGCGACGGCGGCGGTGGGCGTCTTCTTCGGTCTCCCCTCGCTGCGGCTCAAGGGGCTCTATCTGGCGATCTCGACGGTGGCCGCCCAGGAGATCGTCGAATGGATCGTCACGCACTGGTCGGCGCTCACGGGAGGGGTCGAAGCAGTCGTCGTCCCGGCCCCGCAGCTCTTCGGGCGGCGGCTGAACACGGACTTCGGCTTCTACTGGCTCGGCATCGCCTTGGCGGGGGTCACGGCGCTCTTCACCGCGAATCTCTTCCGCTCTCGCATCGGCCGCTCCTTCGTCGCCGTGCGGGACCAGGACATCGCGGCGAGCGTCATCGGCGTGAACGTGTTCGGGACCAAACTCCTCGCCTTCGCGACCTCGTCATTCTTCGTGGGGCTCGCCGGCGCCCTCACGGCGTACTACCGCAACATCATCTCGTGGGAGCGCTTCACGCTCGAGACCAGCGTTCTCTATCTGGCCATGATCATCGTCGGAGGCCTGGGGACGATCCGCGGTTCGCTGTTCGGGGCGGCCCTCATCACCCTCCTTCCCGCCATGATCGCGACGGTCGGGCGGGAACTGCAGGAGTCGGCGCCGGCGGTCGCGGCCCTCCTGCCCAGCGTGCAGCAGGCGGTGTTCGGGCTCGTCATCATCCTCTTCCTCGTGTTCGAGCCCGAAGGTCTGTCCAAACTGTGGCGCAACGTGAAAGACTACTTCTACGTGTGGCCGTTCGCGTATCGTCGCGGAGAGGGCCGCTGATCTGGATTCCGGGTTTGGGCGCAACAGGAGCGTCGTACGCGGCTAGGACCAGCCAGCCATGTACCGCCGGTCCTGCCGATCCGGGGGCAGGCTCCCACGAGGCGACCGCCGAAGGAGCACCAAACGCTAACGCTTCCTCGGGGCGAGACCGGGGCGACGGAACGGCCCGAAATCCACCGGCCCCGCCAGCAGCATGCGGGCATCATCTTGGATGGTGCTTAGATCCTGCTCGTAGAAGCGCGTTCGTGTTCCGTCGGACAGATAAGGGGACACGAGCGTATAGACACCGAAGCAACGGCGTCCGGAGAGGGTCCGTCATGAAGAACCGCGCTCCCGGCCCGCTGCCCCGCTCCGGTCGCTCCGCTCCCTCCGCAGGGCAGCCGCAGAACCGGGACACTTCCAATGCAGATAACCGGGCGGAGCACCTCGCGCACCCACTCAGCAGGCGAGCAGCCCGCCCGATCCGCCGCCCGCTGGATGCGCCGCAGCGTCCCGGTCTGCAACGCGAGCCCCATGCGCTCGGGAAAAGGTCCGCCGGTGGGCCGCGTGGGCCAACGCCTCTGGACTGTCGGCCGGGGAGGCCGTCGCGGACCGGGCGATGGCGGCCTGCGCCCGCGCCATGCTCGCGGACGGAATGGCCGCCGCGACGCCCGCTGTAGCCCTCCCCGCGATCCGCTCAACCCTCCGGATGGCGGGACTCGACGTCGCCCCCCGGCCGGGGCCGCACCTGCGGGCCGCCCTGCGGGAGGCCGCTCGGACCGCCCCGAACCCCGAAAGGATTCCGGTTCATGGCGAAGAAAACCACCCAAAACAAAGCCCCAAGCGCACCCACCACCGAAAGCAGTACAGCCGCGTAGGCTACCCCTAGCATGAGCCATTCCATGCTTAGATAACCATCCACGGCGGCAACCTGTCGTCCTCCAGATACTGGGCGGCTTCGTCAAAAAGGTTCGCTAGCTCGTCTTCGTTGGATGAACTCCCATGCAGGAGAAACCCGTTGCTTTGGAGTCCCGCATTACAGTCGTCCCAATCCCAAAAGCTCTCCCAAACATCCCAGTAGAATAATCCGGCCATGCCTCCGCTAATAGCTGAAGCTACTCCCCAACCGTTCCGTATTGCTTTAGCCACTCCTCTTGCAACCTTTGCCGCCTTCAGCCCAAAACCAAGGAACCCGGCGGAAGTGATGACACACCCTACTACCGCCCCCACCAACCGCTTGGCCTCTTGCCTGCACATTCCCGAACCCGAACCCACGACGCCAACCGGAACGGAAGAACATTCCTCGAGCATGAGCGTGGGAACGGTGGGGATGGTCCGGCCCGCAGACAACGCGGAATCGATCTCGACCGCCACAGACTCCTGTGGCGTGGTCGCGAAGACAACCACAAACGCCGCTACGAACCAACGAGAAACGGTCTTCAAAACCTTTCCTCCTCCTTCCCTCACCATTGCGCCCCGGTTTCGCGATCTCGCGTCGGGCAACTCGCGGTGCGGTCATCGGCCTCGACCTCCGGTCGGTCGGTGCCGCCTCCCTTAGCACGCCCTGATTCTAAAATGATTTTTTTTCGGCGTCAACCGCGAATGGTCGCGAATCGTGTTTTTTTTTAAAAAATTTGTTGATGGGATGGCCATTTTCCGTAGGGATTCGCGAGAGAAAAACGGATTTTCTGCGGCGCTCCGGTGAGCGGCCCGGGGTCAGCGGCCGCGCCAGAGATCCGCGGGGGCGGCGTCGATGCGCGAGCCGGACCGCTCCACGTGGGCGAGGAGACGGTTGAGGAGGGCTCCGCGAGGCAGTTGCGGTTCCACGTTCACGGTGTACACGAGGGGGGACCACCGCGCCCGCCTCCCGGCACCGCGGTACCGGAGCCGCCGCTCTACGCTCGCCGGACGCGGCGCGCAAGAGCATCCTGTTCGGTGGTCTTTCGTATATTCGAAGAGGAACGGGTGAACCTGAACGTGAAGGAGCGGGATCGGATATTGATCTTGGTGCAGGTGAGCGAGGGAGTGTTGACGGCGACCGCGGGTGCGGCGCGAGTGGCGGTAACGCGGCGGCACTTCCGGCGGGCGATCATTGGATACGCGCGGCGCCACAGCCGCCCGCTGGCCGTCCGCACCGGGCACTTCGGGCGGTGGCCGACGAGGAAGGAGGAGCGGACGGACACGATCTCATCGCGCGGGGGCTGGACGTGCTGGGCTTCGAGGTGTTTCCGGCCGGTTCGCCCCAGGGGAAGGGGCGGGTCGAGCGGAGCTCCGGGACGGCGCGGCTGATCAAGGAGATGTGGGTCACGGGAGTCGGCATCCTGGACGGGGGCGCGTGGTGGACCTTGAGGCGCTCTTCGCGGAGACGGAAGGACGGGAAGTCCGGCGCGACTACACTACCAACCCGAACAGGTCATGGCTCCCTACACGCCTCTTTGCCGAACGCATAACCGAGAAGTGCGTTGACGCCGCCGCACGCGGCGGCTTCCATCGCTATCCTGCCGGATCTTGGAGCCACATCGTGCCGGGGGGGTGTGCGGGGTGTGCGGGGCGTGGCGAACCGCCACTGTACCCCGTTCGCCGAACCTGTACGCCCGCGGGAGGAGGATATAGACATGCGTTCCGCCCGATCATGGGGTTGCGCCGCTCGACCATGGAGTTGCGCCGCCCCCTCGCGCTCGCCGCCTGCGGGGGCTCGGGAGA
>JAAXHJ010000086.1 GCA_012270965.1 Candidatus Palauibacter poriticola | reverse complement strand
CCCGCCGTGGTGGTCATGGCCGAGAACGCGACGCCGGCCAAGATCGCGGCCACGGAGGGGTACGGCGCCGAGGTCGTCCTCCACGGTTCGATCTGGGACGAGGCGAACGAGCGAGCGCTCGAGCTGGTCGAGGAGCGAGGACTCACCTACGTACACCCCTTCGACAACCCCCGCCTAATCGCGGGCCAGGGCACGCTGGGCCTCGAGATCCTCGAGGACTGGCCGGAGGTCGAAGTCGTCGTCATCCCGATCGGGGGCGGCGGACTCATTTCGGGCAACGCGATGTCCCTAAAGAGTTCGAACCCCGCGATCCGCGTCTTCGGCGTGGAATCGTCGGGGGCGCCCGCCATGAAGCGCACGGTTGAATCCGGAGAGATGGTCACCCTCGAGACCGTGGACTGCGTGATCGACGGCCTCAAGGTGAAGCGGGTGGGAGACAACACGGCGTCCGTCGTGAGCCGTTTCGTGGAGCGCGTCGTCACACTTCCCGACGAGCACATCTTCGACGCCATGCTGTGGCTGATGACGCGCGCCAAGCTCGTGACGGAGGGTGCCGCGGCCGCCGCCGTCGCCGCCGTCCTTCACGGCCTCATCGACGCGCCGCCGGGAACGAGGGTCGCCTGCGTCCTCAGCGGCGGAAACCTCGACGTCGAACAACTGCGGGGGCTGAGTTGGAACTGAATGCGTGGCGCCGGTGAGGATCCGCCGCAAGCCGTCCCGCACCGCAGCCGGAGGCGGTTTCCGCGCCGCTCCCGCCATCTGCCTGTTCGGATCGCTCGCGCCGGCCGCCGCCGTGGCGCAGGAGACCGGGCGGGCGGGACCGGCCCGCATCGCGGTCGAGGCCGCGCCCCGCCCCGCGGCCGCGGCCCTGCGTACGGATGCGCCGCCCACCGTGGATGGCCGCCTCGACGACCCCGTCTGGCGGGAGGCTCGACCCTTGAGCGGATTCGTCCAATCCCGCCCCAACACCGGGGCGCCCGCCACCGAGAACACCGTCGTCTACTTCGTGTACGACGACCGGGCCCTCTACATCGGGGCGATCTGCCACGACTCCGAGCCCGACCGCTACTTCATCTCCAGCTTGAAGCAGGACTTCAACAGCGGGTCATCGGACGTCTTCGGCGTGGCGCTCGATACGTATCTCGACCGCCGCAACGGGTTCATGTTCCTCGTGAATCCCGGCGGGGCGCTCAAGGACGTCCAACTCTTCGACGACAGCCGCTCCGAGAACCAGGCGTGGGAAGGCCCCATCCGCGTCGAGACGACGAGCGACGACGAGGGGTGGACGGTGGAGATCGAGATCCCGTTCTCCACGCTCCGCTTCAATCCCTCGGAGGAGGACCAGACCTGGGGACTCCAGATCCTGCGCCGCATCCGGCGCAAGGCGGAGGACACGTTCTGGGCTCCGCTCGACCGGCGCGACCAGATCCACAAGATGTCGAAGGCGGGGACGCTCACCGGCTTCAGGGGCGTGGGGCCGGGGCTCAACCTGCGCGTGAAGCCCTACGCCCTCGCGCAGGACCGGGCGGGAACGCTGATCGAGGAGGGGCGCGCCGGCACCGAGGCCGACATCGGGTTCGACATCAAGTATGGGGTGACGCCGGGGCTCACGCTCGACCTCACATACAACACGGACTTCGCCCAGGTGGAAGTCGACCAAGAGCAGGTCAACCTGACCCGCTTTCCGCTCTTCTTCCCGGAGAAGCGGGACTTTTTCGTCGAGAACTCCGGCACCTTCGCCTTCGGCGACCAGTCGGAGCGCAGCTACCGAACCGGCGTCTCGCTCCGAGACCTCACACTCTTCCACTCACGCCGCATCGGACTCACGGGGAGGGGCGAGCCGATCCCCATTCTCGGCGGCGCGCGGCTTACGGGCCGGACGGGCGGGTTCGAGGTCGGCCTCATGAACCTCCAGACCCGGTCCGGCCGCGGGCTCCCCGCGGAGAACTTCGCAGTCATGAGGGCGCGCCGGAGCGTGTTCGGGGCGTCGGACGTGGGGGCGATCTTCATCAACCGGGAGGCGACGGGCTCCGATATCGAGGGCTACGCCGACTTCAACCGGAGCTTCGGCTTCGATGCGAACCTGAGGCCGCTCCCGTCGCTGCTCTTGGCCCCGTTCCTGGCCTGGACCGACTCGCCGGATGCCGACGGGAACGCCCTTGCGGGCCGCATGTGGGTCGGCTGGCGCGACCAACTGTGGGACGTGTCCGCGCTGTGGCGCCACGTGGGAGAGGACTTCAACCCCACCGTGGGCTTCGTGCGGCGGCGCGACATCCGGCAGAGCTACGCGACGGTGGGGCTCCACCCGCGCCCTCCGGTGACCGGCGTGCAGGAGGTCAACCCGTACTTGGAGATCGACTACGTCCAAGATCTCGAGTCCGTTCTCGTGACACGGCGGCGGACGGCGGGGTTCGGGATCTCGTTTCTGAACGGGAGCGGTCTCACGCTGGACTACACGGACCGCTTTGAACTGCTGCGGGAACCCTTCCGCGTCTCGAGGGACGCGACGATCCCGATCGGCCGCTACGACTTCGGCTCGGGCTCGGTGCAGTACCGGTCGGCGCCGGGCCGGGCGTTGTCGGGGTTCGTTCGCCTCGAGCGCGGCGGGTTCTTCGAGGGAACGCTGACATCGCTTTCCGGCGGCCTCATGTGGCGGCCGAACCACCACCTCTCCGTCGATCTCTCGGCCAACCACAACGACATCTCGCTTCCGGACGGGGCGTTCGCGGCGGACGTGTTCGGAGGACGGGTCGACTACGGCTTCTCGACGAAGGTCTTCGCGAGCGCCTTCGTCCAGTACAATGCGGCCGAGGACCAGTTCGTGACCAACGTGCGCTTCAACTACCTGTATTCGCCGCTCAGCGACGTCTTTCTCGTCTACACCGAGCGTCGCGACATGGCCGCCGGCATGACGGTCGAGCGCGTCCTCGCCGCGAAGGTGTCGAAGTCCATCGGCTTCTGACCCATTCTCCCGGCTTGGCGGGTGCGTGCGTTACGCCGCGGAACGTTGCGTGGCCCGGCTAAATTAGACCAGCATTAGTCCGGTTTGTACCGGTCCCGGTTTCTTGGACAAGGGGACGGCCTAAACATCAGGCCGCCTTCCGGCTGAGCTTCTCGCGGGTGCGAGCCGGAGTCATGTACCCGTGCCGCTGGAGCAGGCAGCCGTTGTTGTATCGCTCGATGAAGGCCCCGATCACCGCTCTGGCCTCCTCGAGCGTTTCGAAGTCGTGCGGATAGATGCACTCCTCCTCGAGCGTCCGGATGAAGCGCTCCGCGACGCCGTTGCACTCCGGCTCGCCCACGCAGGCGGGCGTCGAGCGGATCCCGAGCCACTTGATCTCGGCCTGGAACTGCCGTGCCCGGCACCGCGAACCCCAGTCGTGCCGCAGGCCGAGGCCCGGGGCGACCGCCTTGCCGAAGCCGCCCATGTGGGCCCGCACGCCCTGGCGGACCGGCTCCGGCGCCGCCCGGCGGTCGCCCCTCTTCGCAACGTGCC
>JAAXHJ010000003.1 GCA_012270965.1 Candidatus Palauibacter poriticola | reverse complement strand
GCCAGATGCCCCTCCGGCACCCACTCGCGAAGATCCTGCGGCAGCAGCTGCATCTGGTCCGGCTGGTACGGTCGGAACGTCGTTCCCATTGACCCCCCTCGGCAGGCCGTCAACCTTTCACGATGCCTTCGACTCCCCTAAAGATAGCGGTCGCGACTTTCTGCGGCGCAGACTCCTAGCCGCGGGCCCATGGAACGATTTCTCGAGTGGCTGGGGAGCACGCCTTGGAGCGTCGCGCTGCTGGAATCCACCCTCGCGTGGCCGCTGATCGAATCCTCCCACGTCCTCGCCGTGGCCCTCTTCTTCGGCACCGTGATGATGAACGACCTCCGGCTGCTGGGTTGGACCATGCGTAGCGTACCCGTGTCGGAGGTCACCGGCCGACTGCTCCCGTGGACGCGGATCGGATTCACGGTCATGGTCGTGACCGGGCTTCTCATCTTCTACTCGAACCCGGTCCGCTACTACCACAACATCTTCTTTCGGCTGAAGGTGCTGCTGTTCGTGGTGGCGGGACTCAACGCCTTCCTCTTCCACCGGGGGATCCACCGCCGCGTGACGGAGTGGGAACGCCTGCCCGTTCTTCCCGGACGGGCGAGGGCGGCGGGCGCGGTTTCACTCGCGGCGTGGGCGCTCATCATCGTGGCGGGCCGTCTCATCGCCTACAACTGGTTCGACTGCGACATCCCCGGGCAACCGGGCTGGGTGAACTGGGCGGCGGGCTGCCCGGTGGCGGGGGATTGATGGGGGGGCGTCAACCTGCGCCGGAAGCATGGCTCCCCTTTTTCGAGCGACTGGAGAACACGGGCCTCGGGATGGCCGTGCGTGAATCGATCTGGGCCTTCCCCATCATCGAGGCGGTCCACCTGCTGGGGCTGGGGCTCCTGGGCGGGGCGCTGCTGCTCGCCGACCTCCGGCTCTGGGGGACGGGGCTCACGCGGCAGCCGATCGCGAGCGTCGTGCGACACGCGCATCCGTGGCTCGTAGCGGGGGTGGCGCTGATGTTCCTGACCGGGATCCCGCTCTTCCTGTCGGAGGCCGTGAAGTGCTACTACAACACGTCCTTCTGGGTGAAGATGATCTCGCTGCCGGTTGCCCTCTCGTTCACCTTCGCGGCACGGAAGTGGGTGGTCGCCGCGGCGCCGAGTCGCGCGAACTGGCGCACACGGCTCATCGCCGCGATCTCGCTCGGGCTCTGGTTCACCGTGGCCGCCGCCGGACGCTGGATCGGCTTCTCGGCCTGAGCCTAACCCAACTGACGGCCGGGAGGGGATGTCCCCTCCATCGTGGCGAACGCCCGGGTCGCACGCCCGGACGGGGGGGATTCGCCCGCGTAGACGGCGCCGGGCGCAGGTTAGTCGTGCTCCTCGAGGATGCTGTGGCTCGTGACCTCCACGACCTCCCCTTCCCAGCCCGGGGGCGGCTGGCAGGGGTTGCCCTCGTAGGCGGGATCGTTCGGCCTCGGCGCGCCGCCGGGAGGAGCGCCGGCGCCGGATGAACCCATGAAGAACTTGCTGCCGTCGGTGAACGTGACGTCGCGGCCGTTGGCCCGCTTGAGCGAGTGGTCCTTGGCCTGATAGCCGTCTACGATGAGTTCCGTGCCGGGGGCGAGGCAGTCCCGCTTGAGGCCGCGACGCAGGAGCGTGTTCGGCGTCCCGCCCTCAACCATCCAGACCTCCGACCCCGCATCGGTCTCGACCTCGAGGTGAATCCACGTGTGCGGGTTCACCCATTCGAGCCGCACGACGGCCCCTCGGAGCCGGATGGGGGCGTTCCGGTCGAACTCCGCGCCGAAAGCGTGGTGCGCAATCAGCGGCGCGGCGGCGGCCAGCGCGACCCCGCCCGCCAGCATGTACGCAGGTAGCTTCCTCATCGATCTCATCCGTGTCCGATCCAACGATCCGGCGCCGCGACGCCGGTTCTTCCGCGATTCATTCAGAGTAACAGGATCGCTCGACTCTGCGCGACCGGGATCCGTTACGGGGCGAACATGCGCTGAAGTACGTTGAGAACCTCCGTCACGACACCGGGAGACAAACGGCCGAGTCGTAGGATCAGACGGACGCGGTCGACGGTGCGCAACTGATCGGCCACGACGAAGCCGTCTCTATCCCGGAACCGGCAAGCGATACGGAAGGCATACGCGCGACCGCCGGTTGTCATCGGTGCCACGAGATAGGTGCCGAGGGCCGGATTCAGGTCATCCGGAGAGACGATGACGCACGGGCGGGTCTTCCTGATTTCCGAGCCAAGGGTAGGATCGAGCGCAACCAGATATACATCACCTCGTCGCGGTTCCGTCACTCCCATTCCCATTCGGAAGCATCGAAGGCCGTCGGCGATGGGTCATCCAGGAGTCCGCTCTCACCACGGTCCCGAAGTTCCAGCGCCGCCTCCGCCCAACCCTCCCTGGGGTTGTCCGCGCGTTCGATGAGCAGGCCCGAGTCCACAATCCTCAGTCGCAGCGGCGTATCGAGCCCAGCCGCTTCGATGAGGGCCTTGGGGATGCGGATGCCGCGCGAGTTTCCGACCTGTACGAGCCGCGTCTCCATTCAGCCTCACTTCTCCGTCAACGTCGTGTCCCATAATGCCGAGACGACGTGAGTACACAGTAAGCACATGACTCGGGTACGGCAACCGGCCCCGTCGAGCCGACTAGCGCTCTTGGGCGCGGGCGCCGCTGAGGACGTTGGAGAGGGCGTAGTTGCCTTCGTGGCAGGCGTACTCGTAGAGCTGTCCGTCGAGGCGGGTGAACGGCACTTCCCCGCCCCAGCTCTCGACGAACGTGTCCGGGTCCTCGACCGTGAACTCGTAGTGCAGCGTGTGCTCGTTCGGGCGCGTCAGGCGCTCCGTCACGGTCATCTTCTCCGAGCCGGGGCCGAACAGGTAGACGTATGCCGCCATCTGGTCCGGGTTTAGGTTCGTCGTCCGCACGACGAGCGTATCGCCGGCCCAGCGGCCCCACGATTCGCCGAACCACGGGCGCACGCCATCGGCAATCGGCTCCGGCTCGCCCATGCGGATGATGCGGACGTCGTGCACCATCTCGGTCAGGATCATGATGTGATCGGGCGTCTGCACGATCGTGTAGTTGTTGTTGTAGAAGTAGTTCGGCAGCATCGGCGGGCCGGCGTTGGAGCCGAAGGAGAGGATGCAGCGCTCGCCAATGGGCCGGTTCTCCGGATTGTCGAACTCGCCCGCCAGCCGCCCGTAGGCTTCGAGCCGCCGCCGCTGGCCCCCGGGAGTGAGATCCGGGATGCGACCGTCTTCCGGGTGCGTGACGAGGGAGCTTCGGGGCTCGCCATTGAACACGGCGACCCGGTCGCCCGCGTCGATCCAGAAGTAGTTGTAGCCGCCGACGCCGCCGGCCGGGCCCGTGGAGCCGTCCCCTCCGACTGGCGGCGCTTCGCGGTCCGGGTCGCTGGGCGCGTTTCGGTCGTCGATGTACTCCTGCCGCCGCCCCTCGCGAACCGCGACCTCCTCCGCCGTGAGCACGAGCGCCTCGCCCTCGGGGCGCTGCAGCGGCGTCATGGACCCGTTCGTCCAGTCACCCTGCAGATCGGGATGCCCGTCCGCGGTCCGTGGCACGACCCAACCGTCCCCGTCCCGTCCGGGGGCATCGCCGGTCCCCGTCCCACCGCACGCGGCAAGGGCGGCGGCTCCGAGCAGGACCCCGGGCAGGGCTCCGACCGTTGGAACAGAGGGGAGTCGTCGCAAGCGTCGTTGACGATGCGCGGATCTCAGCGGCGCAGACGAACCGCGGCCAAGCGCGGTCGAACCTCGGCCAGGCGCGGGCGAACCTCGGCTACCGGATCGGGTTCTTCCGGAGGTGTCCATAGATCAACTCCTCGACGAAGGGGACGCACTTGAACTGCCCCAGGCGCGCGTCGGGATCCACGTTTCGGTAGAGCGGCAGGCGGATCGTCCACGGCTCCGAGAACGTCTCGGGATCCTCCATCGTGGCCTCGTACATCAGATGGTCGGGCCCGAGCATCGTCCACCGTTCCGTGACGACGAGCTGGTAGCTGTGGTGGTTCCCGGCCCGGTCGAACCAGGTCTGGCCGTTGAACCCGTTCACGGTGACGACGAAGGTGTCCTCCTCCCAGCGTCCCACCGACTGGCCCATCCAGGTATCCACCTGCGGCGGACCGGGATCCTCGAGATAGATGTCGCGCACCGCGCCGGCGTATTCGTAGGCGATGAAAAACTTCGACTCGCTCTGGAAGATCTGGAACGGGAGATGCATGTAGTTCGCCCGCGGGACGCCGGGCAGGTAGCAGCGGATCTCGGGGTCGCGTTCGAGCCAGCGCTCGCGGTTCTCGTCGCGCCGCTCCAAGGCCTCCGGGAGGTAGGGGATGCTCCCGCCAACCACGATGCCCTGCCCCGACGGGACGGATCCCACGGCGCCGAGCGCGACGACTTCGGTGGCGGGAACGGGCACGACGGGACCCTCCCGCATGGCGAGCGCGGGACGCGCCATATGCGGCTCGACGTCCCAATACGCGTTTCCGAGCGCGGCCCAGATGCCATTGAAGTCGGGACGCCCCGAGGCCGTGCGCGGGATGCCGTCGTCCGGCGCGCAGGCGGCGACCGCCCCCAACCCCAACGCGAGCAGGGCGTTCAAGATACGGCTCCCGCGACGGGAATTTCGCTCCGCGCGACGAAGCGCGCGCCTCCTCGGGAAGTTCGCCATCGGCGCCAACCTCCGGGTTGATCGTTTCCGCGTGCGTCGGTTCGAAACTGCGACCCGGCCCATTGTCTGGCCAGATCGAGAGTTCGGAGGCACATTTGAAGGGTGGCGACGCAGGGCGGGGTAGGGGTTGCGCAACACTGAACGGCTGGGAGGAGACATGAAGAACCCGCGCGTAACCGGACTGGCACACCTCACCGCACTGGGGGCCGCGTTCCTCGGCATCGCGGCCTGCGGCGCGGAGGACGCCGCGGAAGAAGAGATGGTGGATCCGGCCGATCAGGTCAGGGACCCGGCGGCGGCGGGTCTCCCGAACCCCACGCCCACCGTCATCAAGGATTGGGCCCAGCTCCCGGACGGCCGCACGTGGGGTTCCACGGCGGGCATCGACATCGACCCCATCGACGGCCACATCTGGGCCTACGACCGCTGCGGCGGGATCGCGCTCGCGGGCGGATGCGCCGAGAACCTCGTTGACCCCGTCTTCAAGTTCCACCGCGAGACGGGGGAAGTCCTGGCCAGCTTCGGGGCCGGCCTCTTCGTGCTCCCGCACGGGATCCACGTGGACGACGACGGGAACGTGTGGATCACCGACTCCATGGGCACGCTCGATAAGGGGCACACGGTGGTGAAGTTCTCGCCCGAGGGCGAGGTGCTGATGACGCTCGGCGTGCCGGGCCGGGTGGGCACCGAGCCGGGCTACTTCAACCAGCCGTGCGACGTGATCACCGCCCCCGACGGCTCCATCTTCGTCTCAGACGGTCACAGCGGGCAGAACGCGAACCCGCCGGAAGGCTCCACCGGCCGCATCATCAAATTCTCGCCCGAGGGCGAGTACATCATGGAGTGGGGCGTGATCGGAGACGGACCGGGCGAATTCCGGACGCCGCACGCGCTCGAGTTCGATTCGGAGGGGCGGCTGTTCGTAGCGGACCGCGGCAACCACCGCATCCAGATCTTCGACCAGGAAGGGAACCTGCTCGATACCCATTACCAGTACGGCCGGGTGAGCGGACTGTTCATCGACGACGAGGACAACGTGTACGCGATCGACTCGGAGTCGAACCCCAACCAGCACTCGGACTGGCTGACGGGGGTCCGGATCGGCCACGCCTCGGAGGACCGGGTCACGGCCTTCATCCCGCCGCACGAGTCCGACGATCCGCAGGGCGAGGCCGGCGAGGGCGTCGCGGTCGATGCGGACGGAAGCGTCTATGCCGCCGAGGGACCGAACTCGCGGGCCGCCGCCGAGGGGGGACTCACGAAGTACACGCGCAACTGATGCGCAACCGATGCAGGGCTGCTACGGGAGAGAAGAGACGATGAGGATGAGAAGATTCGCTTCGGGGCTCGTGGTGGGTGCGCTGGCGCCGGTCCTCGCGGGGTCGGCGGCCGTCGCCCAGGAACTCGGCGAGGTGTGTCCGGATTCGCCGGACATGACGGGGGCTCTGTGGGGGCTGGTCTCGGACGGGGACACGCAGATGGGGCTGCCCAGCGCCACCGTGGTCGCCAGTTGGGAAAAGGACGGCGAGTCGGGGCGGATGGAGGGGCAGACCGGACTCGACGGCGGCTACACGCTGTGCTATGTGCCGCTCGGCGTCGAAATCTCGGTTCAGCCGGCGTTCATGGGCACGGGAGGGGCCGCCGTCACGGCCAGTCTCACGGAGGAGATCACCCGCCTCGACCTCACGTTTTCCCTCTCCTCCGTCGGTAGCGGCGGCGGGGGCGGCGACGACGACCGCATCTGGGCCTGCTTCGGAGGCACCACGGACAACCAGATCAACCTCCAGAATTCGCGGCTCATTCGCTGCGACCCCGGCTGGGAGGGAATCGACCGTTGTCCGAAGGAGACGGAACTCGGACAGGTGCAGGCGACCATCTCGGGCTCTTCCGTTTCGGCGGACACGACGGCGGCGGAGCGAGCCAGGCAGATGGCTCGAAGTTCCGAGTTTCGCGAGGCTCTCGAGAAAGTCATCGCGGACGCGAGACGGCTGGGCGCGAACGCATTGATCAACTGGCGGCTGAACCGGAACTCGCTCACCGCCGAGGCAGCCACGATCTCGGTCGATCCCACGAGCTGCCGCTGAGCCGGCTGCTGGCGGACCTTACCGAGAAGACACGATGAGACGGCTATGGCCGTTGGGTCTCGGCCCGCTTGGGACAACAGGCGTCGCGGCAGTCGCGCTCATGTCTTTCTGACGAGGCCTCCACGGCACCTCCCGCCCCGATTCCGGTCGCGGGCGAGCCGATAAGATCGCATCGGCCCTGGTGGAGACCGGCCTCCCGCGTGGCCGAGTGCTCCGCGCGGGAGGCCGATCCGTACCGCCGTCTCGCGGTCAGCGCCGCCGCACGCGGATTGGGAAGGGCGGCCGCTCGGGCGTTGCCACCGGTGACGCCTCAAGTTGCTCCAGCACGACCTCGATCGCTTTCTCGAGCTGTGGGTCGACGCCCGCGATCACGTCGGCCGGCCACTGCTCCACCTCGATATCCGGCGGCACGCCGACGTTTTCGACGATGAATCCGTCCTCCGTCCATATGGCCAAGTTCGGGGCCGTGATCGACCCGCCGTCCATCAGGATCGGGAAGCCTAGGACGCCGACCAGCCCGCCCCAGGTGCGGCGGCCGATGAGCGTACCCAGCTCGAGCTTGCGGAACATCCACGGCAGCATGTCCCCGCCGGAACCGGCGGTCTCGTCGATGAGCATCACCTTCGGGCCCGGGATGGCGCCCTGCGGCGTGACGAGGTCGGCCCCGTAGCGCATCGCCCAATGCGACATGTAGGGCCGCCGGAGGATGTTGATGTAGTAGTCCGCGATCTGGCCGCCCCCGTTGTGGCGCTCGTCGATGATCACGGCCTCCCGGTTCGTCTGCGGGAAGAAGTAGCGCTTGAAGTACTCGTGTCCCGCCCCGGCCGTGTTGGGTACGTACACGTAGGCGACGCGCCCGTCCGTGGCTTCGTCCACCCGCCCGAGGTTGCCCTCCACCCAGTCCCGGTTCCGCAGCGCGCCCTCGTTCGCCACCGGCACGACATCGACCGTACGGGCCCCCTCCCCGTCCGGCGAGGAGCCGACGGTGATGGAGACGATCCGGCCGGCCGTGTTCTCGAACCGGCCGTAGAGGTTCTCCGGCGCGGAGAGCGCCACCCCCTCGACCGCCAGCAGGTATTCGCCCGCCTCGACCTCCACCCCCGGCTCCGTGAGGGGGGACCGGAGTCCCGGATTCCAGTTGAGGCCGCCGTACACCTTCTCGAACCGGTACCGCCCCCGGTCGACGACGAAGTCCGCGCCCAGCAGACCGCCCGGCACATCGTGCGTCTCGTGCAGGAAGTCGCCGCCCCCGCCGCGGTGGTGCCCCACCGCGATCTCGGAATGGAGCCACGTCATGAGCCGGTTCAGGTCGGCCCGCGAGGTGAGGTGGGGGAGGAACACGGCGTACTTCTCCTTCATGGCGGGCCAATCCGCGCCGTGCATGTCGGGGTCGTAGAAGTAGTCGCGGTTGATCC
Organism: Candidatus Palauibacter poriticola; assembly: GCA_012270965.1. Lineage (GTDB taxonomy): Bacteria > Gemmatimonadota > Gemmatimonadetes > Palauibacterales > Palauibacteraceae > Palauibacter > Palauibacter poriticola. Next base: position 56,661 of record JAAXHJ010000003.1, on the reverse strand, counting down.
TCCAGGCCTCGTCGTAGATCTGACGCCACTCGGCCCGCGGGTCGATCCTCACCTGCACGTCGGCGACGCGGAGCCGGTCCGCGGCGGATCCGATGTCCGTCCCGACGCCGCTGCCGATGAACCAGCCCCCGGATGTCGCGTACAGCACGCTCTTGCGGTCCGCCGACAGGTCGTAGAAGCGCGTGCCGCCGACCACCGTCGCCTCCTCGCGGTCGGCGAGGGAGAAGCGGCGAAGGCTGGAGCCCGCACCGGGACTGCCGAACCCGCTCGCGGTCTCGCTTCGGATGTAGAAGAGCTGGCCGGGGTCGCCGGGCTGCAGGTTCGCATAGCCGGCTTCGGGCAGCGGCAGCGCGAGGATCCGCTGATCGAGTCCCTCAAAGTCGATGCGGACCACGACCTCGTCCGCATCGTCGGCAGCCTCCGCCTCCGCTTCGGCCTCGTCCCCCGCCTCTTCGTCGCTCTCCCTCGCGAGGGGGGACGGCGTGCCCTTCTCAAGGACCGCGAGATAGATCGCGTTCGTCATCTCGAAGTCGTTGTTCGACTGGGCGAACCACTGCACGACGGGGCCCGCGTCGGTGGAGGAGGTGAGGTAGAGGTACTTGCCGCCCGCGTCGAAGACGGCCTCGGAGACATCGCTGAGTCCGTCCGTGACCGCCGTCGTCTCACCCGTTTCCAGAAGGTGTACGTAGGCGGTGCGGATGTTGGTCTCGTTGTTGCGCGTGTAGACGAGCCAGCGGGAATCCGGCGACCAGGCGTGCGAGGGCGGGGGCAGCGGCCCGTACATCACGTCGGCGTCCACGCGGTGGGTATCTCCGGAATCGAGGTCGATCCAGTACACGGCCCGCGAGTTGTCCGTGTAGCTGATCTTCGTGCCGTCGGGCGACCACACCGGGTCCACATAGAACCCGGCGCCGTCGAGCGCGTAGCCGCGCGCCTCTCCCGCCCCCGATTGGGGAGCCACGTACAGCCGGTATTCCCCCGAGGCATCGGAGAACCAAGCGATCGACTCTCCGTCCGGCGACCAGGCGGGACTCCGCTCATGGGCGGCGGTCGACCGCGTGAGGTTGCGGTCGTCTCCCTTGTCGCGCGGCAACGTGACGATCTCGCCCCGGAACTCGAGGGCGGCGCGGGCTCCCGAGGGCGACAGGCTCGCGTTGCGGACGAAGTTCTCGCCGGCGGCGTAGCGGGGCCGCACTTCCAGAAGATCCGTCGCGATCCGCACCGGCACCGGGTCGCTCGCGCCCGAGCCGGGATCGAGCAGGTGCAGCCGCCCCGCCTGCTCGTAGGCGATCCGGCCGGCACCGGCCGACACGCCAAGCACCGGGAAGTCCTCGTGCGCGGTGACCCGCGAGACATGCCCGGTCGCGGGATCCCACGAGTAGACGTTGAACTCTCCGTCGCGGTCCGAGCGGAAGTAGACGCGGTCCCCGATCCACATGGGATCCGTGTCGTTCGAGCGCCCCTCGGGCTGCGAAATCTGGACGACCGAATGGTCCGCCACGTCGTAGATCCAGATCCGCGTCGTCGTCCCGCCGCGATAATTCTTCCACTGCGGGAAGGCTTCGTACAGCGGGGTGTAGGCGATCTTCGCGCCGTCCGGCGAATAGGCCGCCTTGAAGGCGTGGGGAATGGGCAGTTGCTCGGGGTGTCCGCCGCTCGTCGAGACCGTGAACAACTGCCGGTGGCGGCCCGTGTAGGCGTTGCGGCCCGACGAGAAGAGGACCGCCGATCCGTCGGGCGTGAAGCTCTGGACGAGATCGGCCCCCGGGTGCCAGGTGAGCCGCGCCGGCACACCCCCCTCCGCGGGCACGAGAAAGACATCCGTGTTCCCGTCGTATTCGCCGCTGAACGCGATCCATTCGCCGTCCGGCGAGAAGCGCGGGTTGAACTCGAGGCCGACGTGCGACGTCAGCCTGCGCGGTGAACTCCCGTCGATTCCCGCGGTCCACAGGTCCCCGGCGTAGGCGAACGCGATCCGCTCCGCGCTCACGGCGGGCTGAGCGAGCATGAGCGTGCCGGTCGCGTCCTGCGTCCAGGCGGGACGGAACGAGGCCGCGAGGAGGATGGCCGGGAGGAGGTTGGTCGCGGGCAGCATGGCCTTGAGGGGAAGAGAGCGTGCCTTCGATCGTGCCTTCAGACTTGTCTTCATCGGATCCTTCGCAATCTGGGGGTGGACCGGGATCTGGCAGCCCGTGGCCGCCACCCGGGAACGCAATCTGATTCTACGTCCGGAGACGTCGAAACCGGTATTGGCGGCCGGCCGTATCGATGCCGCACCGGCCCCGTGTCGGCCCCGTCGCGCGGTTGCCCGCTCGAGCCCGGCCTTCTTACCGTCTCTCGCGACCCCTCGAACCCGCCCCCGGAGTGACCCAAATGAACGCGCTTCCTGCTTACCGCCCTCATCGCCTGTGTGGTTTCGCCGTGTCCGCGCTTTGCGCGGGACTCGTCTCCCTTCTCGCGGCCTCGGAGACCGCGGCGCAGAGCACGGAACTCGAAGTCGGCCGCACGTTGACGGGCGCGCTCGCCGCGGGGGACACGGTGCGCTACGCGATCGAGACCGGCGGGGAGGATTTCGTCCTCGGGGAGGTGAACCAGATCTCCGTCGACGTGACGGCACGCGTGCTCGACCCGGATGGGAGGGAGGTCGGCCGCTTCGGCGGGCTGGGGCATGGCGTCGAGCGCTTCGGCGGACGGACTTCCGGCGCGGGCATCCACACGCTGGAACTGTTCGTTTCCGGAGAGGATGCCGAGACCGGCGGGCGATACGAGATCACGCTGCTGCGGCACGAGCCCGTGGCCACGGATCCGGAGGAACTTGCCGACCAGGTGATGTCCCGCTTCGACGCGCCGCATTCACCGGGAGGCGCGGTGCGGGTGTGGCGCGACGGCCGCACGCTCTTCTCGAAGGCCTACGGGATGGCGAACCTCGCCTACGGCCTCCCCTTCGAGGAGGACACGCGCACGAACATCGGCTCGACCTCGAAGCAGTTCACCGCCTTCGCGATCATGCTGCAGGCGGAGCGCGGGCTCCTCTCCCTCGAGGACGACATCCGCGAACACATCCCGGAACTCCCGAAGTTCGAGCACACCATTCGGGTGAGGCACCTGATCACGCACACGTCCGGCCTGCGCGAATTCCTCAACCTCCTGGGGATGACGGGGCGCCGCCTCGACCACGGCGACTGGATCGACCGCTCGGAACTCATCGACATCGTTGAGCGGCAGCCGGCCCTCCAGAACGAGCCCGGCGCCGAGTGGAACTACAACAACACGGCGTTCGGTCTTGCGGCGGTCATCGTCGAGCGGACCTCCGGACAGGACTTCCACGTCTTCATGCGGGAGAACGTGTTCGCCCCGCTGGGGATGAGCGGGACCATGGTGCGCCCCTCCCCGCGGCACATCGTCCCCGGCATGTCGGAGGGCTACACCCCGGGCCCGGACGGCTACCGCCAGATCGGAGATTTCGGTGGGGCGGTCGGCGCCGGGTCCATCTACAGCACGGTCCCCGACCTTCAGACGTGGGCCGAGAACTACGCGAACCCGCGGGTGGGCACGCGGGAGAGCATCGATGAGATGATGACGTCGTTCGTCCTCAACGACGGGGAGGAGACGGGGTACGGGTACGGCCTGTCGGTCGGCGAGCAGGGTGGACTGAAGCGGGTGAGCCACGGGGGCGCGGATGTCGCGCACCGCTCGATGTTCGTCTACTTCCCCGAGATCAACGCCGGCCTCACGACCCAGAGCAATCACGCGCAGTTCAACAGCGGCGTGGCCTACGAACTCGCCGCAGCCTTCTTCGAAGACGCGATGGAGATGGAGGAGAAGGAGGACGCCGAGGAGTCCGGGGAGTTCGATCAGGAAGACTACGATCCCGAGGCGTTCGATGAGTTCGTCGGCCGATACGCGATGGACGCGGCGTCGAACTTCATCCTCACCTTCACGCGCGAGGAAGACACCTTCTACACGCAGGCGACGGGCCAGTCGAGGCTTGAGATCGTCCCCACCTCCGACTCGACCTTCCGGCTGCTCGCCGTCGAGGCCTCCATCACCTTCCGGCGGAACCCGGAGGGCGATGTCGATCGGCTTACGCTGCACCAGAACGGGGACAACGACGCCACCCGCCTCGCCGATGATGAGGCCGAGGGGTGGGAACCGACGGCGGAGGATGTCGCCGACTTCGCCGGTCGCTTCTTCAGCGAGGAACTGGAGACGTTCTACGCCTTCACGGTGGAGGAGGGGACGCTCGTCCTGCACCAGCGCCGGCTCGACCGGGCGGAACTCGAACCCGGAGAAACGGACCAGTTCTCCGGCGGCGGCCTGTCCTTCGCCTTCGAGCGGGACCGCAACGGACAGGTGATCGGCTTCTACCTCTCCAACGTGCGCACGCGCGACGTCCGCTTCGCCCGGGTGCCCTGAGGCGCCGGGGCCGGGGGGACCGGGACCCGGGGCGACGGGGGTCCGTCGCGCGCCCGCGTCCCGGCTGACAGACACGGGGGTTCGGGCTTAGCTTGTAGCCGACGATGCCGGCTGGTTCAACCAATAGGCGGGAGGCTTCGCGATGACGGGATTGGGAGTTCGTTTCGGTCGTAATGCTGGGCGGGGAACCCTTCTTCTGGCGGCGGTCATCGCGCTCGGGGCCCTCCCCGGGGCCGCGTGGGCGCAGGCCGGGATCGCCGGGGTGGTGACGGACGAGGCGACGGGCGCGCCGCTCGCCGCCGTGCGGGTCGAGGTGCTTGACGGCGAGGGCACGCCCGTGGCGGAGACGACGACGGGGCCCGGCGGCGAATACGAGATCGCCGGCGTGCCGGCGGGAACGTTTTCGGTCCGCTTCTCCTCCCCCGGCTGGGAGACGGTGGTCACGGAGGGGACGTCCGTCTCGGCCGACGCGACGACGTTCGTGTCGACGACCATGACGCAGCGGGAGTTCGAACTCAACCCGATCACCGTCACCGCCTCCCGCACGCACGAGAAGGTTCTCGAGGCGCCGGCGGCGGTGGAGGTCGTCTCGACCCGCGATCTCGAAGAACGCCAGGTGACGTCGCCGATCGAGCACGTGGAGCACCAGCCCGGCGTGGACGTGGCCCGCACGGGGATCCGCGGGCGGGCCGCCGTGCTCCGCGGCTTCAACAACCACTTCTCCAGCCGCACGCTGTTCATGACGGACAACCGGATCGCGCGCGTGCCGTCGCTCCGCGTGAACATCTTCTACATGAACCCGGCCTCGGACCTCGACACGGAGCAGGTCGAAACCGTGCTGGGCCCGGGATCGGCCCTCTACGGACCGAACGCGGCGGGCGGCGTCGTCCACTACATCACGAAGTCCCCCATTCGCTCGCCGGGAGCCACTTTCTCCGTGGGAGGCGGCCTCAGGCAGCAGGGCGACACGCCGGGGATCGGCGGCGGCCCGATCCAGGGCGAGGACGCCGGACTGTTCCAGTTCGACGGGCGCATCGCCGTGGCCCCGAGCGACAAGTTCGGGTTCAAGATTTCGGGCCAGTACTTCGACGCGGCCGAGTACGTCTTCAACGATCTGGTCGAGACGCAGGCGCAGGGTGCCGGACAGGCATGCATCGCGGCCCAGTTCGACCTCGGCGCCGCGCCCTGCCAGGCGTTCGCGCCGGGACTCGATCTCTCGAACCCGGCGGACCTGGCTACGCTGGAGCAGTCCGCCCGGAACGCGGCCATGGGGCGCGACGCGAACCACAGGAACTGGGGCGTGGACGCGCGCATGGACTTCGAGCCGCAGCCTGGGACCTCGATCGTCCTCGCGGGGGGGCGCAACACCGCCGCCCAAGCGACCGAACTCACCGGGCTGGGCGCATCCAACGTGACCAACTGGAGCGTCACGTACGGGCAGGCCCGTCTCCGGCACGGGGACCTGTTCGCGCAGGTGTTCTACAACTACAACACCAACGACGAGACCTACCTCCTGCGCCAGGGCCGCCCGCTCTTCGACAATTCCTCCCTGCTCGTGGGACAGCTCCAGCACCAGTCCCGGTTCGGCTCGGCGCACCGGCTCATCTACGGGGTTGACTACCTGGGGACGAACCCCGACAGCAAGGGGACGATCAACGGGCAGTTCGAGGACGACGACCAGACGACCGAGGTCGGCGGCTACGTTCAATGGGAGTGGGCGCTGAGTCCGAAGTTCGATCTGACGGGCGCCTTCCGGTACGACTACAACAGCAGCCTGGCGGACCCGGTCTTCTCTCCCCGCGCGGCGCTCGTCTTCAAGCCGGACGCCTCGAACTCGTTCCGCCTCACCTTCAACCGGGCGTTCTCCACGCCCACATCCACCAACCAGTTCCTGGACATCTCGGGCGGGACGATCCCGATCCCCGGCACGCCGTTCCGGTACGACCTCCGGGCCACCGGCGCCGGTGGCAACGGATACACGTACATGCGGGAGAACGGAATCCCCATGCACATGTCGCCCTTCAACGTGCTGGCGGGCGGCAGCGCGCGGCAGTTCCTGCCCACGACGACGGCGCAGCTGTGGGCCACGGCGGCGGGCCTGCTGGGCGCGTTGGACCCGCAACTGGCGCAGCTGGTACCCCTGATCCCCGTCCCGTCGCAGGACCAGGTGGGCGTGCTTGCGTTGCTGCTCGACGTGGAAGTCGCGGGCGGCGGCGCGCCGCCGCCGGGCTGCGTTGCGCCTCCGTTCTGCCAAGCGGTGGACCTCGCCGCCCTCCAAGACATCGAGGCGCTCGGTCCGACGGTCAGCAACACGCTGGAGGTCGGGTACAAGGGGCTGTTCGGAGACCGGGTGTCGTTCGGGGCCAACGCCTGGCTCACCCGCTACGACAGCTACATCGCGCCGCTGCGGTTGCTGTCACCGCACGTCTTCCTCAACGGCCCGCAACTGGGAACGTATCTCGCGGGCGTGTTCCGGCAGCTCGTGGGCGTGGCGTTTCCGACCGAGGCGGAGGCGCTGGCAATGGCGGAGTTTCTGGCGACCCAGGCGGCGCAGACTCCCCTGGGGACCGTGTCGCCCACGAGCGTGGGCGGCACGACATCGGCCATGGCGCTCGGCTACCAGGATGTCGGCGGGTTCGATGTCATGGGAGGAGAGCTGGGCGCCGGCTTTGCCCTGAGCGACCGGCTCGAGATGGCCACGTCCCTCTCGTTCATCAACCGGAACACGTTCGAAACCGCGGGAGAGCTGGTGCGCGAGGTGTCGCTGAACTCGCCGACGGTCCGCGGGACGGCGTCGCTCACCTACCGGAACGACGACGCGGGCCTCAACGGCGGCCTGCGCTTCCGCGCGCAGAACGGCTATCCGTTCAACTCCGGGCCGTGGGTGGGCGACTTGGAGGCGGTCACCACGCTGGACGCGAATCTCGGCTTCCGCGTTCCGGGTTACGAAGATCTCTGGTTCCAAGTGGACGTCTCGAACGTGTTCGACGACGCGTACCAGAGCATGGCCGGAGCACCCGCGATCGGGCGCGTGGTACTCGCCCGTCTGCGCTGGAACTTCAACCCCTTCTAGCGACGCAGCCGCAGGGCGGCCAATGCCGTAAATGCCGGGGGTGGGGCTCGAACCCACACGGGGATGGACCCCTTCGGATTTTAAGTCCGATGCGTCTGCCAATTCCGCCACCCCGGCCCGTTCGGCGCGCTTGAAGCTAACCCGTCGTGCAGGTGCGGGGCAGCCGGGTCCGGTTCGGCCTCGTGCGTCGTCCGGGGCCGTCTTGCCTTGCGGAGCACGCGGCGGCGGGCCCAGCATGGGTGAGGGACTTTGCCGGGAGGCCACGATGATCCGATTCCTCCAGCGGCGCGCCGGCTCGCCGGTCGTCGCGCTGCCGATCCTGCTCTTGACCGCCGGCACCGCGTTCGCGCAGGCGCATCCGAACCCGGCCACGCCCGACTCGCTGCGTCAGATCCAGACGATGGAGCCTCGCATCGGGCCGCCGGGCACCGAGGTCAGCCTCTACACCGAGAACATCCCGCTCCAGGCGAGGGTCGTCGTCGGTCTGGGAGCCATCGGCACGGGCTTCGAGGAACTCGGGACCGGCGATCAGGGCGAGTTCGGCGAGATCGGAGCCACGGTGCGCGTGCCGGAGACGGCGACGTGGGACCGCGCGGTCGTCTTCATCATCTTCAATGGGAACTTCGCGCCCACGGGGCTCTCCGAGCCGTTCCACGTGACGGATGGGGACGGCCGGATTCAGCGCATCGGCACGATCGAGGCGCGGGAGAACGGCTGCGTGACGTTCGAGGATCGGGACGGATACTTCTACACGCTGGCCGGCGACCTGGGAGAGGGGACGACGGGGGATTACGTCGTCGTCGAGGGGGCCGCGTCGCGTTCGGTCGCCTGCCCGCACGCGGACACGATCGAGGTCGACCGCATGGAGGAAACGGAACCCTTCGAGCGCCCCCGCCCGGAGCCGCTCCGATAGCGTCGCGAGTGTCGCGGGAGCCTCCTCGCCGGAGCGTGGCGCTTCATCGCTTGGGCGAGCCGGTGATTTCGACGAGGAAGATGACGAGGAGCGTGATCAGGACGGGGATGGCGAGGAGCCATTCCTTCAGTTCGGGCATCGTGTCTTCTCCCTATCGTTTGCCGGTGCTGCCGAGCCCGCCGGCGCGATCCGTCGAGATCGAGACCGGCCCCTCCTCCCAGCGCGCAACCCGGTATCTGTGGAGGACGACCTGGGCGATCCGTTCGCCGTGTTCGATCCGAATGGAGTGCGGCGCCGAGTTGAGGACGAGGACGAACCACTCGTCCGCATAGTCCGCGTCCACCGTACCGGGCGCGTTGGGCACCGTGAGCCCGCGCTTCCACGCGACCGACGACCGCATGCGAATCTGCGCCTCATAGCCGTCGGGCAGGCGGGCGCGGAAGCCGGTGGGCACGAGCGCGCGGTCGCCCGGTTCGAGAACGATCGCGGGCGTGCCGTTCCCGGCGGAGATCGCGGTCACCGAGACGGTGTCGCGGTTGCCCCCCCGATGGATCCGGATCGGTCCGCACGTGAGATGCGCCCGGATGTCGTAACCGGCCGACTGCTTCGTGGCTCTCGCCGGAACGCGAACATCCTTCGCCAGCTTCTCGAAAATGACGCACGCACCGTCGGCGTCGGACAAAGATCCCTCCCCGCCTGCCTGACCGTTCAGCGAAACCGACGTGCCCATTCTGCGGCGGCGGCCATGAACTTGTCGAGACGCTCCGCGGTTGCCGCGTCGGTCAGTCGAAGATCGTCATCGAAGAGTCGCGCCGCTCCGGGAAGCAGGATCCGCGGCTGCGGCATGACGTGGGCGTTGAGGCCGGCGAGCGACTCGCGCAGGGAGCGCTGGGCCAGCGCCGTCCCGAGGCGGCCCGGTGTCGCCCCCATGATCGCGACGGGTCTCCCGTCCCACGCCTGCGGCCGGGGCGGCCGAGACCCCCAGTCCACGGCGTTCTTGAGCACGGCCGGCAGACCCGCGTTGTACTCGGGCGTGACGAGCAGCACGAGGTCCGCCGCGTGCATCGCCGCCTTCAGCTCCCTGACCGCCTCGGGGTCGCCCGCCTCCTCTACGTCGCCGTCGAAAAACGGAAGACGCGAGGGATCGAACTCGCCGATGTCGACGCCGGCCGGTGCGCGGGCTCGCGCGGCGCGCAAGAGCGCCCGGTTGAAGGACCGCCGCCGGCAACTGCCCGCGATGGCGAGTACGGAGATTCGGTCAGGGTGATCTGCCATGCGCCGGAGAGTGCACGGCGCGCGGACGCCGCGCAAACCTCAACTCCTCCCGGCACCACCGAAGTTCCTGCCGGACCGCGACCGGACTTTCGTCGGCGGCCGTTAGTCGCGGACGGCCTGCGGCACTCGTCTCACGACGATGGTCGGCACGTCGAATTCGTCCAGGTGGACGTCGCCACGAGACCGCCGGGCCCGAAGACGGCGGCATCTCGGCATCGGGGAGCGTGCCGACGTAGCCACCCTCCGGCGTGAGGATGTCGATCGGACCCGGCCGGCGTGGCCGCAGGCCGGGCGGACCGCCCGTGAGAGCCGGCATGGCTTCGCCCGGCAGGTCGTAGTCAGGGGAGCCATCGGCTGGCGTACGGAGCACCCGGCTCTTCCCCTCCCAAGAGGTCTCCAGCGCCTCGACGAACTCGGGCCCGGCGGGCTCGCAAGTCCGGCCCACAAGCAGGCGGTCGCAGCTATCGCGGAGGTCGCGCGGCGGGTGCCGGGTCTTTCGTGCTTCGATGTACGCGATGTATGCATCGACACGGAACCGTCCGTTTCCGGTTCGGTACAGCCAGACCACGGGGCCACGAGGAGGCCGACTGATGAACGAGCGTCCCATCCTACCATGCGCCGCACGCGGGATAAGCTCCGTGCCGCTCTGTCTCGGGCTCCTGCTCGCGGGGGCGCGCGCGGTGACCGCGCAGGAGGCTTCCAACGGAGCCGGCGAGGCGGAGAACGAGGGCCTGCCGCTGCCCGTCGACCGCACGGTGGCGATGGATATGACCGAGGGGAGCTGGATTTCTCTCGACGTGAGTCCGGACGGCGAGATGATCGTCTTCGACTACCTGGGGGATCTCTTCACGCTGCCGATCGGCGGCGGGGATGCGACGCAACTCACCTCGGGGATGGCCTTCGACGCCCAACCCCGCTTCTCGCCCGATGGCGCGCGGATCGTCTACACCTCGGACTACGACGGCGGGCAGAACATCTGGATCCGCTCGCTCGATGGATCGGACACCACGCAGATCTCGAAGGGTGCGGCCAATCGCGCCGAGTCTCCCGAGTGGCTTCCGGACGGAGACTACGTGGTCGCGTCGATGGGCGGCTTCCGCGGGAGCGGGTTGCCGAAGCTCAAGATGTTCCACGTGGACGGCGGGAGCGGCATCGAACTCGTCTCGGAACCGGACGACCTGAAGATGCTCGGGGCCGCGGTCTCCTCCGACGGCCGCTACATCTGGTACGCGCGGCGGACCGGAGACTGGACCTACAACGCGCAGTTTCCACAGTACCAGCTCGAGGCGTACGACCGCGAGTCGGGAGAGCGCTACACGCGGTCGTCCCGCTACGGCTCGGCGATCCGGCCCGTCCTCTCGCCCGACGGCCGCTGGCTCGTGTTCGGGACGCGTCACGACGAACACACCGGGCTCATGATTCGGAATCTCGAGAGCGGCGATGAGCGCTGGCTCGCCTATCCCGTCCAGCACGACGATCAGGAGTCGCGGGCCACCCTGGACGTGCTCCCCGGCATGTCGTTCACGCCGGATTCCCGGCACCTCGTCGCCTCCTACGGCGGGAAGATCTGGAAGCTGCCGGTCGAGGGGGGTGACGCGGAGGAGATCCCCTTCCGCGTCCGCTTCGACCTCGCGCTGGGACCGAGGGTAGACTTCGACTATCCGATCGAGGACACGCCGACCTTCACCGTGCGCCAGATCCGCGACGCGGCGCCCTCGCCCTCCGGTGACCGCGTCGCCTTCACGGCGCTGGACCGCCTTTGGGTGTCCGGTGCCGACGGCTCGGACCCCACGCGTCTCACGGACGCGGACATGTCGGAGCACTTCGCGACCTGGTCGCCGGACGGCGAGTGGATCGCGTACTCGACGTGGGACGGAAACGAGGGGCACCTCTACAAGGTGCGGAGCGACGGCGGCGGGACTCCGGCGCGGCTCACGCGAGACGCGGCGACGTACTTCGCCCCCGCGTGGGGACCGGGCGACCGGATCGTCGCCGTGAGGGGACTCGCGCGAGCCTACGAGACCCAGGGCGAGGGCGGCGCTCCGGGCACGGAGATCATCTGGGCGTCCGCCGACCCGGGCGGCTCCAATGGTGGGCCGGCGACGCTGATCGCGCCCACGGACGGTCGGGCGAATCCGCATTTCGTGGAGGAGAACGACCGCATCCATCTCTTCCGTTTCCCCGACGCCCTGGTCTCGATTCGATGGGATGGAACGGACGAGAAGGAGCATGTGAAGGTGCGGGGGCCCACGCCTCAGGGCTCGACGCAGGGCCTGTCCCCCTCGACCCTCGAGATGGCGCCGCGCGGCGACCAGGCGCTCGCGGAGATCCAGCGCGAGATCTACACCGTGACGGTGCCGCGCGCCGGCGTGACGCCGACGATCAACGTCTCCAACCCGGACAACGCCTCCCTTCCCGCCCGCCGCGTCACCGATATCGGCGGGGAGTTCCCTGCTTGGAGCGGCGACGGGCGCACGGTGCACTTCTCGCTCGGCAACGCGCACTTCGCCTACGACCTCGACGCGGCGCGGGCGTACGAGGACAGCGTGGAGGCGGCCGAGGCCGATGAGGAGACGGACGAAGCCGGAGCGGAAGCCGGGGAAGAGGAGGAAGAAACCGAAGAAGATGAGGACGAAGGCTACCGCGCCGTCGAACATCGCATCCTCATCGAGGCCCCGCGCGACATCCCCATGGGCGTGGCGGTGCTCCGCGGTGGACGCGCGATCACGATGAACGGCGACGAGGTCATCGAGAACGCGGACATCGTGGTCCGCAACCACCGGATCGAGGCGGTGGGCGCGAGCGGTTCGGTCGCGGTTCCGGAAGATGCCGTCGTCTTCGACATCAGCGGACGGACGGTCGTCCCCGGATTCGTGGACACGCACGCGCACCTGCGGGCACGCGACCAGCTCCACCGGACGGATGTGTGGCCGTACCTCGCCAACCTCGCGTACGGAGTGACGACGACCCGCGACCCGCAGACCGGCAACACCGAGGTCCTCTCCTACGCGGACATGGTGCGCACCGGAACCATCCTCGGGCCGCGCGTCTACTCGACGGGGCCGGGCGTCTTCTGGCAAGACGGGATCGACACGGCGGAGGAGGCGAGGGACGTCCTCTCCCGCTACGCCGACTACTTCGATACGAAGACGATCAAGATGTACGTGGCCGCGGCGCGGAAGGGGCGGCAGCACATCATCATGGCGGCCCGGGAACTCGGGCTCATGCCGACGACGGAGGGGTCGCTGAACCTCCGACAGAACCTCACGGAGACGGTGGACGGGTATCCGGGGCTCGAGCACTCCATCCCCATCTTCCCGGTGTACGACGACTACGTGCGGCTCTTCGCGGAGGCGGGCCGCGTCTACACGCCGACGCTGCTCGTATCGTACGGGGGCCCGTGGGCGGAGAACTACTTCTATTCCCGAGAGAATCCGCACGACGACCCGAAGCTGCGCCGCTTCGTCCCGCACGATGAGGTGGACTCGCGCACGCTGCGCCGGCCGCAGTGGTTCCGCGAGGACCAGCACGTGTTCTCGCGGCACGGGGAGTTCGTCCGCAACCTCGTCGACGCGGGGGGCAAGGCGGGCGTGGGGAGCCACGGCCAACTGCAGGGACTCGGCTACCACTGGGAGCTGTGGGCGATGGCCGCCGACGACATGGACGAGCACGACGCACTGCGCATGGCGACGATCTTCGGCGCCGAGGCGATCGGGCTCGACCAAGACCTTGGCTCGATCGAGGCGGGCAAGCTCGCCGACCTCGTGATCCTGGCGGCGAACCCGCTGGGCGACCTGCGCAACACGAACGCGATCGAACAGGTGATGCTGAACGGGCGGCTGTACGACGCCGACACGCTAGACGAGGTCTACCCGCGACAGCGGCCGCTCGCCCCGCTCTGGTGGTGGGACGACGAGCCGGACGGCGTCCCGGGCGTCTCGTCTCGATAATGGCTGCCACCCCGCACCGGCTCGATGATCTTGGGTCGATCGATGTTCCCACCGCGCTTCGAGACGCGCTTCGCGGAAGAAACCGCTTCTGAATCCGGATCCGAAATACCGTGAGCGTCATAACCGTGGGCACGCTGGGGAGCCGGCCCACGTTTCTCGGCAACTGGGTTACTCGCTCTTCGACGCCAGTGCTGCACTTCCCTGACGCTGAATCGCTGACCGTAGCGGCTAGCGACCCTTGGGTAATGCGATCGTCGATCTGGCCGGAGCAAGGTGCCGCCAGGGATGTTCCTCCGGCCATCCCCCTTTCGCAGATGTACTACTGGACCCGTCGGTGGCAGGCCCAGGAACGCGAAACTCTTGAAGAGATCCGTGCCGGCGATTTCGTCCGTTTCGGCGAACCGGATGCGGCCGTCCGGTGGCTCTTGGCCGATGACGAGGAGGACGATTCGCCCCAAGGATACGAAGCGGGGTCCGGCGGCTAGTCCGAATGCCGGATCTGATCCTCTCGAAGGGGTTTGGGCGACGACTGAAGAGGAAGGACGGGAACCTCGCGGCAGCGATTCTGGAATGCGTTCAACGCTTGGGAGACAACCCTCGCCACCCGCAGTGCGGAATGGGGGACCTTGACAGTTACGAACTGCTATGGACGAAATGGGACATCGTGGGATTTTGAGCGTCCGACTTGCAGCGCTAGTCGACCGAGGAGCGACGCGGAGCGTAGCGATTCAGGCGGGATGTATCGCCGCACGAACGCAGCGGGGTTTTTTTGGGCACGGGCTGCCAGCGGGTCCGGGGCAACCCGTGCGTCTCTCCCGCCTGTCGCATGGGTGACGTGGCGACGCGTACACGACGCCTACACTGGGTGGGCGACCCCTCCACCTCGAGAGGAGAATCCGCCATGAGGAAGACACGGCCGAGCCGGCTCACCCCGGGCATCATCCTCGGTTTCGGGCTCAGTCTGGTGGGCACCCCACTGCTCCGAAGTTCACCCCTTTCGACCCCCGCCCTCCGCGCCCAGGAGGTGATCGAGGTCACGGGCCGGGACGGGCGGATCGAGCCCGAGTTCGAGGAGGTCTACCGGGTCGGCGTCGTCGATGGCGAGTCCTGGGAGATGTTCGGCCAAGTGGGCCAAGTAGCCTTCGATGCGGAAGGCAACCTCTACGTCTTCGACGGGACTTCCGGTTCGATGGGTTTCGGGGGGATCGCTCTGATGGGTTCCTCGGATGTGAGGGTCCTCGTGTTCGACGCGGCGGGACGGTTCGTGCGCGAGTTCGGTTCCTCGGGTGGAGGCCCCGGCGAGTTCAACCGGCCGATGGGCTTCGCGGTGCTGCGGGACGGGACGGTGGTCGTGAGCGATGTCGGCCACCGCGCCTACCAGCTTTTCGACGCCTCCGGCGCGTTTCGGCGCATGGTCCGGGCGGACCAGGGACCCGACGCCGTGTCGATCCTGGCCCACGACATCCAGCCGGACCCGCGCGGCGGAGCGATCTTTGCCGGTGGAAGCGCGAGTCTCACCGTCGGGAGCGCGGGTGGCGCGTCGTCTCCTCCCGCCTCCCGCCCGTTCCTACGGGTCGGACTCGATGGCGAGGTCGCACGCGCCGACACGGTGGCGGAGGGATGGCTGCCGCCACGCACCAACTTGGATGATTTCGGGTCGATCAATGTCGACGCCGGGCTTCGAGACGCGCTTCGCGGCATGACCCTCCCCACCGTGTTCGAGCCGCCCTTCCTGGTTGGCATCCTTCCCGATGGCGGCGTTGTCCACTCCGACTCGTCGGCGTACGCGCTCAAGATCACTCCGCCGGGTGCGCGGGAGGTCGGGCGCATCATCCGGCGGCCCTTGGAGCCCGAGCCGGTGACGCCTGAGATCCGCAGGGAGCGCGAGGAGAGGGCGGCGGCCGCCCGGAGAGCGCTCGGAGGCACGGGGGGACCGAGGATCCTCCAGTTCGTCGGGCGGAGCGAGGGGAACAATCCTCGTCCGACGGCCAGCTTCGAGCTGCGGGAGCGGTATTACCACGAGATTCCCGTGCTCCGCGGCCTCGCCGCTTCGTGGGAGGGGCGGATCTGGGTGCAGCGACGTGGCGACGAGCCGGAGAGCGACGGGCCTATCGATGTCCTGACGGCCGAAGGGGAATACGTCGGCACCTACGCCTCCGGCGCGACCGAGATGCCGGACGCCTTCGGCCCCAACGGAGTGGCGGCGTTCATCGAGCACGACGAACTCGATGTGGCGCGCGTGGTCGTGCGGAGGCTGCCCGCCGAGGTTCGCTGACCCCCGGGGCGGCGGCCACGCGGTCTTCCGGCGGCCGACGCTTCGACGCTTGCCCTCAGCCCTCCGGTGAGAGCACGAGCCGGACGGCGCCGCGCGGGCGCTCGGTCGTGTAGAGCGCGAGTTCAATCCGCCCGGCAAGCAGGTCGTCCAAATCGGCGGCGCTCAGGGCGAGCGTCCCTTCCGCCGAGGCGAAGCCCGGACCGGAGAGACGACGCACGACCGCGTTCGGCCGGGTGCCGCTGCCGCGGCGCTGGAGCACGATCGCGTGGACGTCCGCCGGCCCGAGGCCGGAAGTGGAGATGAGGTAGCGCAGCGTGCCGCGCGGCAGGTCGAGGCTGAAGCTGCCGTGGAACCGGGGGGCGGCGGGCCGCCCGGCCCATCCGCCATCGCCGGCGACGCTGAAGCGGAGCGGTTCCGGCGCGCGGCCGTCCACGAGCGGGGGCGTGCGGCGGGGCGCGCGGCGCGGCTCGAGCGTCCGTTCGAGCGCGTAGGCGAACGAGACCAGGCGCGCATCGTCGAACGGGCGGCCGATCAGCTCGACGCCGGCCGGCATCCCGGTCCGCGTGAAGCCCGCGGGCGCGCTGATCGCCGGGAGCCCGCTGTGCGCGGCCAGTTGGCACGTCCCTCCGACCGGCGGCGAGCCGATCCGCGCCGGATCGCGCCGTAGCGTCGGGTAGGCGATCGCGTCGAGACGCTCCGCGTCCATGAACGCCACGATCGCGTCCCGCAGGGCGACCTGACGCTCCAGCGCCTCGGCGTAGGCAGCCTCGTCGCGCGGGCCCGACTCGCTGCGCCGCCGGAAGGTCCCGTCGAGTTGCTCGTGGTGCAGTCCCAGTTCCACGATCTCCCCGAGCGACGCCACCGGCGCGCCGCCGGTCGCGGCCAAGTACTCGGCGAGATCCGCAGCGAATTCGTGGCCGATCGCGCCCGTGTTCGCGAGCAGCGAATCCTGGTCCGGGATCTCCACATCGACGATCACCGCCCCCGCGGCCGACATCGCGTCGAGGGCGGCGCGAACCACCGCCGTGACCGGCGCTTCCGCGCCCGAATCCGACAGCCACTCCTCCAGAGCCCCGATGCGCGCCCCGGCCAGCGACCCCGCGTCGAGCGCCGCGTGGAAGGCGACCGGCTCCCGGCCGCGCATCGCCTCCGTGGCCGGATCCGCCCCATCCGCACCGGTCGTCGCGTCGAGCGCGAGCGCGAGATCCACCACCGAGCGCGCCAGCGGCCCGCCCGTGTCCTGCGTGTGCGAGAGCGGGATGAGCCCGTCGATGCTCGACAGCCCCTTCGTCGGCCGCAGCCCGACGAGGTTGTGGACCGACGACGGGATGCGGATCGACCCGCAGGTGTCGGACCCCCACCCCACGGCGCCGAAGCTCGCCGCGACCCCGGCACCCGTCCCGCCGGAGGAGCCGCCGGGGTTCCGCGCCGGATCGTACGGGTTCCGCGTCTGTCCGCCGAGCGAGCTGATGCTCGTGATCCCCGCCGCCAGCTCGTGCATGTTCGTCTTGGCGAGGATGACCGCCCCCGCCTCGCGCAGCTTCCGCACTTGGAAGGCGTCGTCCGGCGGCGTCGAGCCCGCGAGCGCGAGCGTCGATCCGCTCGTCGGCATGTCGAAGGTGTCGTAGTTGTCCTTGAGGAGAATGGGGATCCCGTGCAGCGGCCCCCTCACCCGCCCCGACGCGCGCTCCGCGTCGAGGCGCTCCGCCTGTTCCCTCGCCGTGGGATGAAGACGGACGATCGCGTTGAGCATCGGCCCCGCCCGGTCGTACGCCGCGATGCGGGCGACGTAGGCGTCGACCAGATCCACCGACGTGACCCGGCCCGACTCAAGCGCCGCCTGAAGCTCGGGGATCGAAGCCTCCCACACCTCGAACGGTGTCGAACCGGCGGCGTCCGGAGCTTGGGCGGAGAGGCGCGACGCCGGCGAGGCACCCCCCGCGAGCGCGAGACCCCCGACGCCGAAGTGGCAGGCGACGAGGCTGCGCACGACGAGGCTGCGGACGACGAGGCTGCGCACGATGAGCCTCCGGACGACGAGCCTCCGGACGAGGGTGCGACTGACCTCCTTAGCGGGCTCCATGTGCCGGGTGCCTTTCTCCGATGGCCACGAACGTCCCCGAACAGCTGGCCGTGCACTCGCCTGCGGAGAGCAACTCGGCCTCGACCACGACCTTGCGCTCCCCCGCCTCGGCGATCCGCGCCCGGAGCCGCACCGGAGCGTCGGAGGGCGTCGGTTTCCTGAGCCGGATCGTGTATTCGGCGGTCACCGTGACGGGCGGATGGTCCAAGCCGCGCGTACGCATGAAGTAGTGCGCCGCGCACCAGTTGCACTGGCAGTCGAGCAGCGTCCCGATGATCCCTCCGTTGAGGATCCCCGGGAACGACCGGTGATGCGGCCCGGGCGTCCATTCGGCCACCACCTCGTGGCCCCCGTCCGCCGCCGGGAAGCTGCGCAGCCGGAGCCCCTCCGGGTTCGCATGGCCGCAGCCGAAACAGATCGATTCGGGCGCGTACTGCTCCTGCAGCGCCTCGCTCACGACGCGGCCCGCCCGCGCTCCACCAGAAACCGCCGCAGAATCTTGCCCGAGGCCGACTTGGGAATCTCCCCGAGGAACTCGACGGCGCGGACCTTCTTCTGCGGCGCCACGCGCTCCGCCACGTACCGCATGATCTCCTCGCCGCTCACATCTCCCGCCCGCACGACGCACGCCTTCGGGATCTCTCCCGCCTCCTCATCCGCCACCGGAATGACGGCGACATCGCCCACGGCCGGATGCGAGAGGAGAAGATCCTCGAGTTCGGCCGGGGCCACCTGGTAGCCCTTGTACTTGATGAGTTCCTTGGCCCGGTCGACGATCGTCACATATCCGTCTTCGTCCGCGCGCCCCACGTCCCCCGTGTGGAGCCAGCCCTCGGCGTCGACGGTGCTCGCCGTGGCGTCCGGATTGTTGAGGTAGCCCTTCATCACCTGCGGGCCGCGGATCCACACCTCCCCCTCCCCGCCGGGTCCGAGCGCCTCGCCGGATTCGAGATCGACGATCAACATCTCGGTGCTCGGGATCGTCGGCCCGATCGTGCCGATCTTGTCCACGTCGACGTTCTCCCCGAAACAGACGTGCGTCACCGGACTCGCCTCCGTGAGGCCGTAGCCCTGGAAGACGCGGCACCCGATCCGTTCCTGGCAGGCGAGGGCGATTTCCTCTCCCAGCGGCGCCGCCCCGGACATGATCCACTTCACGGACGAGAGGTCGTAGCCGTCGACCGCGGGGTGTTTGGCGAGGCCGAGCACGATGGGCGGAACGAGGTAGAGACTCGTGGCCCGGTATCGCTGAATCGCCCCCAGAAACTCCTCGAGATCGAAGCGAGGCATGGTGACGACGGTCGCGCCCGCCTTCAGGGCGCCGCTCATGACCACGACCATCCCGTAGATGTGGAAGAAGGGGAGGACGGCGAGCACGACGTCGTCGTCGCCCACGAGGCCGATGGCGCTGAACTGCTCGATGTTCGCGACGAGGTTCCGGTGCGTGAGCATCACGCCCTTGGAAACACCCGTCGTGCCGCTCGAATACGGGAGTGTGAGGAGATCCTCGGCGGGATTGAGGATGCCCGCCGGTTCCGCATCCGTCCGCATCCCGTCTCCGATGAGGTCGGCGAAGGCGGTGGCGCCGTCCGCCTTGCCGAACACGAAGATCTCTTCGATGCCCGTCCGCGCCGCCACCGCTCGCGCCCGCTCGAGGAGCGGCGGGACGGTGATGAACCAGCGGGCGCCGGAATCGTTCAGTTGGGAGACGAGTTCGTCATCCGTACTGAGAGGGTTCAGCGTCGTGCTGCAGCCACCGGCGATGCCGACCGCCAAGAACGCCGTCGCGTACTCGGGCAGGTTCGGGCTGCAGATGGCCACCACGCCTCCCCGCCCCAGTCCGCGGGCCGCGAGTCCCCGCGCCGCGGCGAGCGCCTGATCGCGGAGTTGCGCGTATGTCACGACCCGGCCGCTCGGTCCTTCGATGAAGGCGGGCTTATCGCGGCGATCCCCGAGGGAACCCAAGAGGTAATCGGAGAACGACTGCTTCGGAACGACGACCGGGGGGTGGGGGCTTTGGAAGATCATCGCGAGAAGATCGGCGCATCGGTGGCCGTGCGGCAAGGCGGCCGCGATCCGTAGCAGCCCCTGCTTCCCAAAGGGGCGTTCGCCGAGCGCTTCATCGCGCTCGGCGCTGATGCGGAGTCTTGCCTTGGGTTGCTGGTACGGCTGCGTTCGACGCCTCGAACGGATAGACTCGTGTGCCGGACGAAACACCATCCTTCTCGACCGCGGCGCATAACCCGCCGCAGCCGTATCGACGCCGGGGCATGAGGTGACCTTCAACCGCAAGATCCTGTTGTGCGCCGTGGCCCTCGCCCTGGGCGCGCTCTTCATCCGCTTGGGGTTCTGGCAACTCGACCGGCATGGCGAGCGGAGCGCCGGGGTGCGAGCGCGCGCCGAGCGCGCCGACGCCCCGCGGCTCGAGTGGCTCGGCCCCGGCGACGTGCCTCCCGACACGGCGGGCCTCATCGGCCGCCGGGCGCGGCTGGCCGGCCGCTGGGACCGGGCCGGCGAGGTCATCCTCCGGAGCCGCACCCTGGACGGGCAGGCCGGCGCGGAAGTGCTGACCCCCCTCCTGGTCGGCGGCGACGCCGGGCAGGTCGTGATGGTTCTGCGCGGCTGGCTGCCCGCGCCCGACGGGCTCCGCCCCGACCTCGCATCCGGCTGGTCGGATGCCTCCGGCGACGGCTCCGGCGCCCACGCACGTCCCCAGGCATCGCCACCGGCGAGCGCGGCCCGAACCCCGGCCGAGGTCGAGGGGGTCCTCGTGTCCTCGCGCGACGGACGGGGCGGACAGCCGCTCCGGACCGAGATCGCCGGGGCGCAGCACCTCGCCATCGCGGGGCTCGACCTGGCCCTTATCCGCGAACAGACCGCCCTCGAGCCGACGCCCCACGTCCTGAGGGCGGACGATCCTCCCCCGGACGGCGCCCTGCGCCCCGCCCGCGCGGTCGAGACCGAGGCCGGCCCGCACCTGTCCTACGCGATCCAGTGGTTCGCGTTCGCCGTCATCGGGCTCGGCGGGACCGCGATCCTCCTCCGCTCCTCATCCGAAGGGAGGCGACCGTGAGCCATCGAACGTTCTCCGACCGGCGGGGAAACCGCTGGGAGGTCCGCGTGGCCTCCCGATCCGAGTGGCGGTTCGAGCCGCTGCCGGGGAACCAGGTCGCGCCGCACCGCATCCACCCCCCGCTCTACGCCGGGGATGACCCGTTCGAACTCAGCGAACAGGAACTCCAGTCCATGCTCGGCGCGGCGACGCCGGAGGCCGGGACCGATCGCGGCATTCCGCGCGCCTCGCCCTTCGGAGAGGCCTACGAACCGCGCAGGAAGAAGTCGCCCTTTCTCGACGACCTCGCCGACGATGACTGACCACCGCTCGCCGGCTGCGGGGCGCGATTGGCTCGTCGGCTATGGGGCGCGATTGGCCCCCGGCTGCGGGGCGCGATTGGCCCCCGGCTGCGGGGCGCGATTGGCCCCCGGCTGCGGGGCGCGATTGGCCCCCGGCGGCGTCCATGCGGGGGCCCGCGAAACCGCCGCGGGGACGCGGCCGTACGGGTCGGCACCCTACCCCCGCCGGGCACGACCCGGCCGTAGTTCCACCCGGTACCCACCCAGGAGGCACGCGATGTCTGACACGCCGCTCGGCCGCTTCTGCTGGTACGAGCTTCTCACCACCGACCTCGAAGGAGCGCAGGACTTCTACCGGCGGATCGTCGGCTGGGAGACCGGCGCCTGGCAGGGCGACGGCCCGGAGTACATCACCTGGAATAACAGCGGCATCCCGATCGGCGGCGTGATGCGGCTGCCGGAAGATGCCCTCGCGGGCGGAGCCCCGCCCCACTGGCTGCCTTACGTGTCGACGCCGGATGTGGACGCGACGGGGGCGAAGGCGGAGCGGCTGGGAGGTGGCGTGGTCCACCGCATGGAGATCCCCGAAGTCGGCCAACTCGCGATCCTCAAGGATCCCGGCGGCGCGGTGTTCACGGCCTACCAGCCCTCCGGCGACACGCCCGGGCACGATGGGCCGCCGACCCTCGGCGAGTTCTCGTGGCATGAGTTGATCGCCGCGGACCTCGAGGCGGCGTGGTCGTTCTACGCCGATCTGTTCGGCTGGGAGAAGACGACGCAGATGGACATGGGCGAGGCCGGCATCTACCAGATGTACGGGCGCGAGGGCAAGGAACTGGGCGGCATGATGACGCGGAGCGACGACATGCCGCCGCCGTGCTGGGGGCTCTACATCCTCGTGTCCGACGTGCACGCCTCGGCCGAGGCCGTGAGGGAACTCGGAGGGTCGGTCGTCGTGGGGCCGATGGAAGTCCCGGGCGGCGAGTTCATCCTGCAGGGCATCGACCCGCAGGGAGCCCACTTCGCGTTGCACAGCAGGTAGCTCCGCGGTTCAGGCACCCCGGTCGTCGGACAAACCCGGCGGCGGGCCCAGGATCTCGGACAGGATCACGGCGCGGGCCAGCGAGGGGTAGCGCTCGAGACGTGCCAGCGGACCGCCCCGCCGGGCCGAGGCGCGGCGAGTCGTCACGACGGGCGGACGCGACTCGCGGAGCGGGCGCGCCACCCCGGGCCGAGGCGCCTCGCGCGGCGGACCGCGGCGCGGAGCGGTTGAGGGGGGCGGCCGGATGAACGGAGGAGGTTCCGGGGCCTCCTCCGGGTCCACGTGCCCGACCATGCTGCCCGGCCGGCCCTCCTCCGCGGCCTGCTGCATCTGCTGCTCGAGTTGGCGGCCCATGTCGCGCAACTGTTCGCGCAACGTCGGACGCCGCGGCGGCGGTGGCCCCTCTCCCCTGGCGGGGCCGGCGGGCTGAAAGGGCGATGGCTCGGTTTCGAACGCGGACTCCGCCGCAGCCTCGAACGCGGGCTCCGCCGCAGCCCGCTCCAGCGCCTGTTCCTGCCGCTCCCTACTCTTCTTCATCGCGGCGCCGATGCTCCGCACCCAGAAGAAAATCAGCAGCAGGATGATGGGCAGCGCCCCCTCGAGATCGGGCATCAGCCGTCCTTGTCGCCTTCCGGCGGCTTCGCGATGGACCTCCGCATCTGCGTATCGCTCTGGATGTTGCGGTACTTCATGTAATCCATGATCCCGAGGTTGCCCTCACGGAAGGCCTCGGCCATCGCGAGCGGCACCTCCGCCTCCGCCTTCACGACCTCGGCCTGCATCTGCTCGACGAGGGCCCGGTTTTCCTGCTCCGACGCGACCGCCATCGCCCGGCGCTCCTCCGCCTTCGCCTGCGCGATCCGCTTGTCCGCCTCCGCCTGGTCGGTCTGAAGCTCGGCGCCGATGTTCTTCCCCACGTCGACGTCGGCGATGTCGATGGAGAGGATCTCGAACGCGGTCCCCGAGTCGAGCCCCTTCGCGAGCACGGTCTTCGAGATGTTGTCCGGGTTCTCAAGCACCGCCTTGTGGGATGCGGCCGACCCGATCGTCGACACGATCCCCTCGCCGACCCGGGCAAGGATCGTCTCCTCCCCCGCCCCGCCAACGAGGCGGTTGATGTTGGCCCGCACCGTCACGCGCGCGGTCGCGATGAGCTGGATTCCGTCCTTCGCCATCGCCGCGACTTTCGGCGTCTGAATGACGCGCGGGTTGACGGAGACCTGCACCGCGTCAAGCACGTCCCGCCCCGCAAGGTCGATCGCGGCCGCCTGTCGGAACGGCAGTTCGATCTGTGCCTTGTCCGCCGAGATGAGCGCGTTCACCACCCGCTCGACATCGCCCCCGGCGAGGAAGTGCGACTCCAGCTCGTTCGTATGGAGCGGCAGCCCCGCCTTGTAGGAGCTGATGAGCGGATAAATGATCCGCGGCGGAGGGATCTTCCGCAGGCGCATCCCCACCAGACTGCCGAGACCCACCCGGACTCCCGACGCGATCGCCGTGACCCAGAGTCGGATCGGCACGATCCACGACAGAATGAGCAGACCGAGCGCGATGGCGATGAGCACGATGATGCTGCCGCCAGCCAGCGGTTCCATATCAGACCTCGTTCCCGTTATCGGTTTCCGGAGACTGTTTGGCGCGGCGCACGAGGACTCGCCCGCTCGCGACCTCGAGCACGCGTATGGGGGTCCCGGCCTCGAGCCAGGGACCCTCCGTCACGACATGGATGCGTTCCTCCTTCACCCTCGCGACCCCCGTGGGCCGCAGGTCGGTCGAGGTGACGCCGAGTTCGCCGACCAGATCCTCGCGCGGAGGGACGGAGAGGTAGCCCGTCTCGCGGCTCGTTGAGTCGCGGAGGAAGAGTCCGGAGAATCGCGTGCTGCGCGGAAGGTGCCGGACAAGCGCCCACGTCGCGACCCCCACGAGGATGATCGAGAGGGAAACGAGACCCACCGCGTTGAACACTTGGTCGAATGTCGGAACCTGGCCCACCATGCCCATGACGGCCGCCCCGAGGATCGCCGCCGTCCCCAGGATGCCGGCGATCCCGAAGCCGGGAATGACGAGGACTTCAAGCGCAATGAGCACGGCTCCCGCGCCGAAGAGGAGGATCTCCTCGATCCCGGCGAGATGCACGAGGTGGTGCGCGCCGAAGAAGGCGGCCAGGGAGGCGAGTCCCACCGCGCCCGCCACACCGAAGCTCGGCGTCCGCACCTCGACGATGAGTCCGAGGAAGCCGAGGCTCAGGAGGAGAGGGGCGACCGCCGGGTTCGTCAGGAAGCGGACGATCGCCTCCGCCCAGTTGGGCTGGATTTCCCGCACCGGGACGGCCGGAAGCCGCGTGATCTCGAGGAGTTCGATGAGATCCCGGACCTCGGCATCCGCAACTCCGAGCGCCGTGGCCTCGTCCGTCGTGAGCGTGAGCAGCCTGCCGGCTTCGCTCACCCCGGGAACCTCGATGCTCTCGTCCACCATCG
This sequence comes from Candidatus Palauibacter poriticola, assembly GCA_012270965.1. GTDB lineage: Bacteria > Gemmatimonadota > Gemmatimonadetes > Palauibacterales > Palauibacteraceae > Palauibacter > Palauibacter poriticola. The sequence continues at coordinate 31,803 of JAAXHJ010000003.1, read as the reverse complement.
CCTCCGCGACCAGCGGATCGAGCCCCCGTTCCTCGGCCAGCGCCCGGAACTCCGAGCGCATGGCGCTCACCATCTTCTCCGGAGCCTTCTCCCCCTCGCCCGTGACCGGCGTCGCCGCGCCGATCGTGGACCCCGGCCGCATGTAGATCCGGTCGGTCGCGAGCGCGATCATCGCGCCCGCCGAGAGGGCGCGGCGGTTCACGTAGGCGTAGGTCGGAACCTCCGCGTCGCGCAAGTCGTCGATGATCTTCCATGCCGCGTCGACCCGGCCCCCGGGCGTGTCGAGTTCGAGAATCACGGCGGGCGCCCCGGACGCCGCCGCCTCGGACAGCGCGCGCGCAACGAACGGCGCCACGCCGAGTTCGATCGTGCCGGAGATCGGCACCCGCACGACGGTCGCCGCGGACTGCGCGGAGGCGGCAGCCGGCGCGGACCGCGCGACGACGGTGCCGAGTCCCGGCGGCACGGGCCCGTCCGACGCGGACGCCGCCACCACCGCCAGCCCGAGGGCGAGCAGCGGCGCCGGCAGCCCCGAGATACCCGAATTCATTCCTGGTTTCACCATGTGTCGCATGGGCCGCAATCTAGTCGCATGAGCCGCAATTTAGTCGCATGGCCACAATCTAACGGTGCCGCGGGCCGGCCGCCCATCAGTCGCCCGACCGCGCGTCACGCGCCCGACCCCCCGTCAGCCACCCGGGCGGTCCGGCAGCGGGATAGGCTCACCCGCCGACGGCCGCACGCCTTCCGCGTACAACTGCGCGTTCAGCGCCGGCACGCGCGTTTCGATGAGCGCGTTGAGCCGGTCCAGCAACTCCGGCATCACGTTCCAGACCTCGTCAACCTGCCACAGGTGGTCCGCGGTCGGGACCGTCGAGGAGCCCTGGATGGCGTTCGCGACGCCGGCATTCCTGCGCGCATCCGCCAGCTCGTCGCGAATCTCCTCGACTTCCGCCCCGATCGCCTCAAGCTCCTCTTCCAATCCCTCGGGGGCCTCGTCCGCCCCCTCGATCAGATCCTCCGCCGCCGACACCTGCTCCCCTATCGCGTCCAGGGCCTGCCCCGCCTCGTAGATCGGGCCCGCCATGGCGTGGAGGCTCATGAGCGCCTTCTGCCGCGCCAGCCGGTCGGCCCGGCTCATGGGGCGCCGGGGTTCCGCCACGACTTCGACCGTCGCCGAATGCGTTTCGCCCCCCACCTCCATGCTCACCGTGTACATGCCGGGGAGGACGATCGGGCCCCGCGGGGGGCCGCCGAAGAAGCCGCCGCCTCCACCGCCCGGACCGCCACCCCCCTCGCGCTCGTAGGGCGGGTCGTGACGCCAGTCCCAGATCACCTCGTTGACGCCGGCTTCCGCGGGTGCCTCCAGCGTCCGCACGTGTACGCCCGAGGCGTCGCTGATCTTCAATGAGAAGGGATCCGCGCCGTCGTTCCCGTCCGCGCCCTCGTCTCCATCTTCCGGGCCATCGCCGCCTTCATCCCCTTCGCCGTCGTCATCCCCCTCTCCTTCGTCTCGCTCGCCGTCGTCATCGTCCCCGTCGGCGTTCTCTCCCCCGTCTTCGTCCGCCGTCACGTCCTCGGCGGGAGCGTCGCGCAGGAAGTAGCGGATCCGGGCCCCGCGCGGCGGGTTCGGGGCGCTGTACGTGGCACCGTAGAAGGGCCAGTCCCCGCGCTCCGTCCACATGATCGAACGGTCGCCGAACACGCGTCCGGCCTCGGCCAGCATGCCCTCCGACAGCGCCTCGAGCGGAGCCACGTCGGCGAGGATCCACAGGCTCCGGCCGTGCGTCCCCACGATCAGGTCGTTCTCGCGCGGATGGATGAGGATGTCGTCCACCGGCACCGTGGGCAGGTTGTTCTTGAGCTGCACCCAGCTCTCCCCGCGGTCCACGGAGACGAAGACGCCGACCTCGTTCCCGGTGAAGAGGAGGTTCGGCGCCCGGTGATGTTCGACGATCACGTTCACGGACCAACCGTCCGGCAGCCCGTTCGCGATCGTCCGCCAGCTCTGTCCATAATCCTCGCTCACGTAGGCGTACGCCGCGTAGTCGCCGTTGCGGTGTCCGTCGAAGGTGGCGTACACGCGCCCCTCCACGTGGTGCGACGGCTCCACCCGGCTCACGTACGTTCGTTCCGGCAGCCCCGGGATGCGGTCGGCCACGTTCTCCCACGTCTCTCCATCATCCCGCGACACCTGCAGATTGCCGTCATCCGTGCCCGCGTAGATGAGGCCCCGCGCGAGCGGCGACTCGGCGACCGCGGTCAGGTTGCCGTAGTTCGCGATCCCGTCGTTAAGCGACATCTGCGGCTCCGAGCCGGCGACTCCCATGATCTCCAGCTCTTCGCGGTCGATCTGCTTCGTGAGGTCGATGCCACCGACTTCCTCCCACGACATCCCGTAGTCCCGCGAGCGCAGGAGGTAGTTCGCGCCCAGGTAGACGGTCGCCGGGTCGTGCGGCGACAAGAGGAGCGGAGAGTTCCAGTTGTAGCGGTAGGCCTTCGTCGTGTCCCCGTCCGCGCGCGGCCCGACGATGGGGCGCATGGGGATCTTCTCGCCCGTCGTCAGGTCGTAGCGGTTCATATTGCCGCCCTGCGACTCCGAGTAGACGATGGTGGAGTCGGTGGGGTCGACGATCGTGAAGAACCCGTCGCCGTACGCGGTCTCGTACCAATCCTGGTGCCGGATGCCGTGGAACGATCGCGTGTCCGACGGCCCGCACCACGCGTCGTTGTCCTGCAGCCCGCCGCACACCGCGTACGGCGTCCGCATGTCGAACCCGATCGCGTAGAACTGGCCGAGCGCGATGTTGTCGAACATCCGCCAGTGCGCGGCCCCGTCCCACGAGGCGGCGACCCCGCCGTCGCTCCCCAGGATCAGGTGGTCCGGGTCCTCCGGGTTGATCCAGAGCTGGTGGTGGTCGACGTGGATCTGCACGGCGCCGTCGTTCCGGAACGTCCGTCCCCCGTCGTCCGAAATCGCGAGCTGCGTCCCGAGCACGTAGATGCGGTCGGGGTTGCTCGGGTCGATGCGGACTTGGGAGTAGTACATGGGACGCGGGTTGGTGTCCGACACCTTCTCCCACGTCTCGCCGCGGTCCGTGGAGCGGAAGAGCCCGCCACTGCGGGGACCGCCGCCTCCGCCCCCGAAGCCTTGGCCGGGCCGCCGGGGATCCGCCTCGACCAGCGCGTACACGAGGTTGCCGTCCCGCCGGTGGATGTCGATCCCGATGCGTCCCTTGTCGCCCTCCGGAAGCCCCTCGGTGAGTTCCGTCCAGGTCTCGCCGCCGTCGACGGTGCGGTAGAGGCCGCTCCCCGGGCCTCCGCCGTTGAATCCCCAGCCCGTCCGCTGCCGCTGGTACATGGCCGCGAAGACCGTGTTCGGGTCGGCGGGGTCCATCGCCATGTCGATCGCGCCCGTGCGGTCGTCGACGTAGAGAACCTTCTCCCACGACTCGCCGCCGTCGCGCGTTCGGAACACGCCGCGCTCGGGGTTCGAGCCCCAGAGGTCGCCGACGGCGGCGACGTGGACGATGTCGGGGTTGCGAGGGTGGATGAGGATGCGGGCGATGTGCTTCGTCGCCTCGAGCCCCATGTGCATCCACGTGTTCCCCCCGTCCGTCGACTTGTAGACGCCGTTTCCCCACGGGGAGGACTGACGATTCTGCGGCTCGCCCGTCCCCACCCACACGAGGTTCGGGTTCGCTTGGTGAAGGGTCACGTCCCCGATCGAACTCGTCGGCTGGTCGTCGAAGAGCGGCGTCCACGAGGTGCCGTGGTTCTCCGTCTTCCACAGCCCGCCCGTGGCCGTACCGAGGTAGAAGATCTGGGGTTTCGCCTCGACGACGTCGAGGTCGGCGATGCGCCCCCCCATGAGGGCCGGGCCAATCTCCCGGTATTTCAAGTGGGAGATCGCCGTCTCGAGGGCGGACTGGGCGGCGCCGGCCGAAGCTCCGGTCGTGAGGCCGAAGAAGAGGCCGGCCGCGGAGAGCGCAAGGACGCGGGCTGCTTTCATGGTACCGCCTCGGAAACGGGGAGTTGACGGGGCTTCCGCCGCAAACTGCACCGCGGAGGTGCCCGCGCAATACGCCGCCGGCCCGCGCGCACGATCCATCTCGGCGGCTCCGTCGTTGAATCCGGGCGGTGAAGCGCCGACCGCGATCATCGTGGCGGCGGCACATGCGGCTTCACCCTCGCTCGGGCATCGTGTCTGGAGCCGGATCGGAACGAGGCCGCCCCGCCCGCGAGCGGCAGGACTGCGTGCGCATCCGCGAGGTCGGCCAGTCCGCGCGGCCGCCCCGCCCGCGAGCGGCAGGACTTCCTCCACCAGGGTCAGGAGCAGGCGGCCCGGCTCCCCGAACATGGTCATGTGTGAACGGCGCTCGAAGGTCACGAACCGCTTATGGGGCGCCTGGATGCGGTCGAAGTAGTCCCGGGCGCTCAGATAAGGCGTGTGGAGATCGAAGCGCCCGTGAAGGATGACGACCGGCACCTCGAAGCGTTTCACGAGCCGCGCCAGCGGGGGTGCCGGGGCCCGGTCGATCAGGTGGCGCTCGGCACACGCCATGGCCGGCCGCAGGGTCGCCGCGTCGGCCGCCGTGTACTCTGGCCTCCACTCGGGAAGCGCATAGTACAGGTCGAAGGTCGGCTTCCCGTACCAGCCGCCATCGTATTCCCGGGCCCATCTCCGGGCGGCGAGCAGCTTCTCCACCGCCCCAGGGCCTGCGGCGGGGGGATAGCAGTCCGTGGCGAAACCCCGCGTCCGCGCCGAGAGCGGTGAAGCGCGCGCCTGACAAGGAGGGACGAGGGAGAATGGCTGAACTATTCTGCGAATATTTCGTCAGTTGCATATACTGCAATGATTTATGGTTGTTGAGACATATCTCAGCGGCGCAATCGGTCGCTCGACGGTTCCGACAACACTCCGTCGAGGTCTATAAGCTTGACGCGGTATCCGATGGAGTCGATCAACGCGAGGCGACCGTCGGTCAGTAGATCGATATCGAGCCGAGGCTCGAAGGCTCGGCCCGCCGCAACGCGCATGCGCATGCCTGACTCAAAGTCCCCGCTCAAGTCGGACTCGTCTTCGTTCTCCTCGGGCGCACGAACGCACCGCCGGGGTCGAGAAGGTCGATCTGCGTGAACCCCATCATCGTGTAGGAGCCATCGCGTGCGACGATGGCCGTCGTGACGTTGCCAAACTCGCCGGGTCCCTCCCCTCCGCCACCGCGGTACGGACCAGCGAACCGTCCGGTCCGACCACGAGGATATGGTTGAGTTGGCTATCGAAGATGTGAAGGTTGGACTGCGCATCGAAATGCACCGAGCGCACGCTGCCGAAGGTGTCCCCGTGACCGAGGAGGTCTTCACCGGGGGGTCCGTCCTGGGCGACACTTGGCGCTCACGATCACGTCCGGGCCGTCGAGGCGGGGGTCTCCCGAATCCTGCGGCGGCCCCTCCAGCCGACGCGGGTCACCGACCGGGTGATCGAGAACGAGCGAGAACGGCGCGCGGCACTCGTGGCGGCGGGCCGGGCGCCGAGAATGGTGATCAACGGCTTGGAGTACTTTCCGCAGCTCGATCATCTGGAAAGGGTGGGCGTCTTCGACGAGGTCGCGATTGTGCGGGGCTGAGAACGAGTTGGAACGGCGAGATCTGGGTTAGAGGGCATGGCGAGGAGCCCGGCGACGATGACGGCCCCATCGATGTTCCGACCATGGACGGGCGCTACATCGGGACCTGTCCGGCGGGGGCGGTCGCGCTGCCGGACGCTTTCGGCCCGGACGGCTTGGCCGCTTTCGTCGAACAGGACGAAATGAACGTGGAGACGGTGGTGGTGAAGCAACTGCGGCGGTCGGCGCGGCAGCAGGACCGCCCGTAGCCGCCGAACGGATTCGCGTGCCTCTGTGGGCTGATCCCGACGATGCGCTGATCCGCCCTTCGGGGCTGTCACGCAAGCGCCGCGCGCCCGTCGCCGAAGCGCGTTTTCGGGGGGGATCGAAGGGGGGCGAAGCCGCCTCCCGTCAGCCGCCGTGTTATACACGGGGTATGCTGGCTCCCCCGCATTAGCGGTGCCCAACGACCCCGTGGGCCGCGCCCGGAAACGGGCGGGCTCAACGCGCCGCATCGGCGTCCTCCACGGCCTCACGCGCCCGCGCCCGGCAAGGGGTCCGGGCGTGCATGCCGGAGGACTCGTCCGTTTCCCGGACGCCGGGCAAGGTCTTCCCGGCGGCCAAGGCTCGCCGGATCGGCCTGCATGCCGCGCCGTGCGTCCATGATCCTTCGGCCCGGCGACCCGGCCGGTCGAAGGGCTTCAGCTCCTTATCGCGTCCCCTCGGGTGAACGAGAAACACGTTCACCCGCGTGTCGAGCAACTGTTTCGGCGTCTCCATGCCTGGAACGCCGACGAGCCGCCCGCAAGCAGGTCAACCGGTCGGGAATCTCCTATTGTCCGATAACGTTCAAGGATGTTCGATAAGGTAAAGCAGCCGGAGGGGGTCGTCGCCAACGGGGCGGAAAAACGCCCCCGCTCCTCGGAAGGACCGCGAGCGGTCGGGGCCTTGCTTGCAACGCAAGCAGGGGGCTAGCTTTGTTGCCGCGCAAGGAGGCACAACCATGGCGAGCATCACGATCCGCAACCTCGACGACGACATACGGACCCGCCTGCGAGTGCGGGCGGCCGGCAACGGCCACTCGATGGAGGAGGAAGTCCGGCAGATCCTTCGCAAGGCCGTCGGACGAGCGAAGAGATCCCGGAACCTGACGAGCATCATCCGCTCCCACTTCGGGCCGGAAAACGGAGTGGACCTGGAGTTGCCCGACCGCGACCCAGCGCGTGAGCCGCCGTCCTTCGAGTAGGTCCGAAAGCCATGTCCATGCTGCTCGACACCAACGTCGTCTCAGAGCTGATGCGCGAATCTCCCGAACCCACCGTCGCGCGCTGGGTCTCGGGCCATCCCGTGGAGGATCTGTTCCTCTCTGCCGTGAGTGAAGCGGAGTTGCGCTACGGTGCCGCCATCCTCCCGATGGGCCGACGACGCGAGAGGCTCTTCTTCAAGATCGAGGCGATGCTGAGAGATGCCTTCGAGGACCGGGTGCTCCCTTTCGACGGCGATGCCGCTCGCACCTACCCCCACATCGCCGCCGCGCGCCGCTCGGCCGGGCGTCCCGTGGCTTCGGCCGATTGCCAGATCGCGGCCATCGCGGCGGCTCGCCGCATGAGGCTGGCGACGCGCAACGTTCGCGACTTCGAGGACATGGGGATCGAGATCGTGGACCCTTGGGCAGGGGCATGAACGCCAAGACCGAAGCGTTCTCCCGCGTCAAGATCGACGCTTTGTTGCGGGACGCGGACTGGAAATCTGACGGATGGTTCGAGTGTTCTTTACGAGCACGCGCTGCCCGACGGCACGAGGTCCGACTACGTGCTCTCACCGGCAGGGCCGGCCGATGGCCGCTCTGGAAGCGAAACGGGCCAGCACGGCCCCGGGTACCGCAGCCCCCAAGGGGTGCCACTACGCCGAGCTTGGCGTTCCCTTCGTGTTCCTGTCCAACGGCGAGGAGGTGCGTTTCCTGGACCGGGAGACCGACGCGCATCCCCGGAGAATCGCGGGCTTCTATTCTCAGGACGACTGGGAGCGGCGGATCGCGGCGCGCAGGATCCGCCGCGACCTCGCGGCCGTCGCCATCGACCGGAAGTTCATCGACCGCGACTACCAGATCGGGGTGCGTGGAGGCGCTGTCCGCCGAGATTGGGCATGGACGCCGCAAGCTCCTCGTCGAAATGGCGACCGGCACCGGCAAGACCTGGACGGCTGCGGCTCTGGTCAAGCGCCTTTTCGAAGCCGGGATGGTAACCCGCGTCCTGTTTCTGGTGGACCGGATCGCCTTGACCGGACAGGCCGAGGATGGGTTCATCGACCATCTTCCGGACTACCCTTGCCATGTCTTGCGATCCAGGCGGGGATTCGACCGCACCAAGCGCGTCACGAATCGCGACGTTGCAGACCATGATCGCAGAGTACCGGCACCTGGCTCCTCACCGACGAATGCCACCGCTCGATCTATGGCAAGTGGAGTGGTGTCCTCAAGCGTTGCGACGGCATCCAACTCGGGCTCACGGCGACGCCCTGTTCTGCGGGAGAGGGGGCAATGGCCGACTTGGAGGATGGCCGACTTGGAGGATGGCCGCATCGTGCGCGACACCATGCTCTTCTTCGAGCTTGAGAAGCCGACCTTCCGCTACACGCTGCGCGAAGCGATTCGAGGCGGGACACGTGGTTCCGTACAGCATCTACCGAGCCATGACCGTAAAGACCGCTTCGGCGGACGGGTTCGAGGTGAAGCGCGACGAACTCGACTGGACAGCGATGAGTCCCGAGATCAAGGAGGAGTTCGAGAAGCTGTTCGTCGAATCCGACCGCATCACGGTGGACCCGAGGGCGCTCGAACGAAAGTTCACGATTCCCGAGCGCAACCGCGCCATGGTGCGGGAGTTCCGCGACTGCCTCGAAGAGGGGTTCGAGGGCGGGGACGGCGTGCCCCGCAAGCCAGCTTGGGGCAAGACCATCGTCTTCGCCGTGACGAAGAGCCACGCGGAAACCCTAGCTCGTTCCCGTCCGTTTTCTCATCCAGGAGAGGCCTCTTGGGCAGGCCGTGGGCAGGTGATTCGGTGTTTCTCCGGGGGAAGGAGCGGTTTTGAGGCATGGATCGGCGTGCGAAGAGGGTTTTTCCGGCGGATTGGCTGGCCGGAAGGGTTTTTCGCGGGTGTAGGAGACAAGTCGGTCAAGCCGGGTCGCCTGAACCGGGCTGCCGAGGGCGGCCGGGTGTGGGGTCAAGCCGGTTTCACCTTCAATTTGTGGCGGGCGATTACCCAGAGATTGTGCGTGACCACCGCCGACCGGACGTAGGCCCGGAAGTGTTCGAGTCCCCGCCAGTTGCACCGCCGCAGCCCGAAGCAGCGCTTGAGGTAGGAGACCACGGCCTCCATTCCGGCCCGGAAGTTCCTCAGCCGCCCGTAGACCTTCGGTGACGACGCCATGTCCGTGGCCCTGAGACCCTTCTTCTTGTGGAAGACCACGTCGCGCACCCCCATGGCCTTCGCCTCCGCCAGGTTCGCTTTGCCGGCGTAGCCCCCGTCGCACGCCACCCGCTCCGGCGGCGACCCGTAGATCTCGGAGTGCCGCTCGATCATCGGCAGGCAGCGCGTGCTGTCCGGCGGATTGCCCGCCTCGACCACGGCGTCAAGCACCAGGCCGCTCGGCCCGCTGCCGAGGTTCACCTTGTGTCCGTACTGAACCCGGCGGCCGCCCTTGCGAATGATGTCGGTGTGCGGTTCGAACAGGCTCACCACCTTCTCTTCCGCGGGCACCGTCTCGCCCTTCAGAACCCGGCGGACCGTCTGGCGAACGACCGCCTCGACCAGGTTCCGGTAGTGCGCCACTTCAGTGCGCCACTGTCGCAGCCACGGCTCGTCACGGCCTTCCACCGCCGCCAGCGCGGCGTCCGCGTAGCGAAGCGTCCGCCGTGTCGTCGCCAGCAACTCGCGGTACAGCTTGACCTTACGCTTCATCCGCGCCTTGGGGACCTTCCACTTCCTCCGCTTCGCCGTCCGGCGGTGGTCGTGGAAGGGGAAGACATCAGGTCCCAGCTTCTTGCGGCCCCGGGCCAGCAGCCGCGACAGCACGCGCACTCCGTCATACAGCAACTGGCTGTCGCTCGGCTCCAGAATATGGGTCTCGGTCACGGTGCTGTCGCGGCGCACCTTGCCGCCCGTCTCGATCTCGTCGTCCCGGGCCGTCCCCAGCAGGGCCCGGTTGATCCGCTCCCAAGTCTCCACCCGCACGGACCTGATGCAGCGCTGCAACGCCGAGCGCTTCGGGGGCCGAGCGGGATTGATCCGCGTGAACCGCCTCGCCGAGGCGGAGTCGGCGAGCACGAACTCCAGTTCTCGGTAGTCGGACTGCCACAGCTGCTTGAGGATCCCGCAGCGCAGAATCACCTCGCAGGGCAGGCCCGCCCGCCCCATCGACGACCGCCCTCCCCGGTCCACATCTTCCGCGATCCAGTCCACGAACTCCGGGTGCTGGTCCAGAACCGCCGACATCGTGGCCAACCCCCGCCCCATCTCGTGATCCGCATACCCGGTGTCAAACAGACTCCGTTGGCGCGCCCGTCTCGCTCGCATCGGCGACTCCTCCCTTGGCGTCGGGACAACCCCTGGCGTAGGTATAAAGATAACGCCTTGCCCGACCCCTTTCCACGCGATTCTCCGCTTCCGAAGTCCTGTTAGTCACCTAATCACAATGACTTACGAGTGTACGGACGGGAACTAGCTCGGATGTTCGACGAGCACTTTGCTAGGGGTGGACGCCGCGGGCGCGCTCTGGGCGGAGGCGTTCTGAGGGTAGGCGTTCTGGGCGGTGGCGCTGCACGGCGCGCCGAGGGCGACCACGAGGATCACGAAGGTTCTCGAGTGGTTCAGGGCTCTCGAATGGTTCATCGTCACGCCCTTCCGTCGTCCGTTGCGGGTCGCGGAGCGCCGGACATCCGCCCGGGGAGCCCGGCCGTCCCATCGGGCCGGACCCCGGTTCCCGCCTCTCTCAGGGCGTCCGCCATGATCCCGCACGCCGATCCGATCACCCCGATCCCGGAGAACATCGCCAGCGTAGCGAGGATTCTCCCGCCGGCCGTCACCGGCTGGATGTCGCCGTACCCCACCGTCGTCAGCGTGACCACCGCCCACCACAAGCCATCGTACACCGAGCCGAAGACGTCCGGCTGCGCCGCTTGTTCGAGGTGGTACATGCCGAACCCGGCCGTGATCACGATGATGCACGTGCCTGCGAATAGCGCACCCGCTTCATCCATGGCGAGCCGGAAGGCGCGAGCGAGCTTGACCACGGCCTGGGTGCGGGCGGCGAGCTTCGCCGACGAGACGAAGAGGCGGAAGAGGCGAAAGGCTCGGAGCGCTTTCAGATCGAAACCCGTGAACGCCCACAGGGGCAGGACCGCCAGGAAGTCCACGATCCCGAAGAAGCTGAATGCGTACTTCCTCCAGTCCTCCGCCCGGCGCAGGCGTACGCACCACTCAACCGTGTAGCATAGCCAGATCCCCACACGGGCCCAGAAGAAGATCGTCGCCGCGCCGGCCCCGGCGTACAGGGTCTCGGCGGTCTGGAGCACGAGATCCAGACAAATGACGGCGATGACGATGCGCTCGGCGCGTTCGGAAAACGGGGCGGGGCGTCGCATGGGGGTCTCCTGGGGTGCGGGGGTGGAGCGGAGGACCACGATCGAGGACAGCTTGCCGACCGGGTAGTCTGGGGCACAAGGTCGCCAATCCGGCTGCTCCGCCGCCCCGTCCCGGGTACCGGCCAACCCCGTCCGCCCCCCTCCGCCCGGCGCCACGCTCCGTCCGTCCAACCGGGTCCGGAGTGTATCGCCGAGCCTCCCGTACCGTGCCAGGATGTTCCCTGCCAAGTCCCGCACTCGGATGTCACCCGCGTGACGGTCGAGGATGGCTACCGTGCCCCTCCCGGTGCCTTCCACGACGAGCGTTCGGGATGCCCAACCTCGCCGATCCTCGTCCACGAGCCACGAGAAGGCCGGCTCCATGGCCTCGCCGGTCCACAGATTGAGGCTCATCGTACGCGGCTCGGAGCCGAAGCTCCAACTCGTCACTGCGGCACCCAGCACCGCTTCGCCGGGGGACAGCAAGTCCCGCAGGTAGCCTTGAACGACATCCAGCGGATTCGAGTCCAGCCAACTACGACTGGGAATGTCGATAACATTCAGGCGGCGATTACGAACATCCGGCACCCAGAGCCTGTCGGCCACGGCCACCGCATGGAGGATGCCGGCGGAAAACTCTCCCGGCCCCTCTCCGGCCGATCCGACCCGCCCCAGCCACCCGCCACCGTCATTGTAGAACGCAACGCTGCTGGAGAGTCGATCCACGACGGCGAAGCCGCCAGGCGTGGCGACCACCCAAGTCGCTTCGACGAATCCGCGTTCGTCCAGCACATCCTCGTCTGAAGCAGCCGGAACGCGCACCAGCAGCGTAGCTCGTCGAACCTGACCGTCCACCACTCGCGCTAACTGCACGTTCCGCCGTTGCCAAGCCCCTTGGCGCTCGGGCGCTGAGACGAAGCACGAACGCAATTCAGCCTGCGCAGCCGCAGGAAAGCCCCGGACCGCATGGCCCCGGGCTTCGCCGCGCAGGGGACCATGGCTCAGCGGAGAATCCAGCGCCCCCAACCGCAGAGTCGATCGACTACCCCGGCGGGCGGCGCCGCTTCGTGTCGCCTGTCGTGCAGGACCATCGCCGCATCGCACCCAAGCCGACCTGTTAGGACAGGGGTTGGCGGTATCCGCGTCGCCGGACGGCACGCAGGACTCAGGCTGCTGGCTCGTCTCCGGCAACTCGACGACATACCGTTCCTCACCCGCGTAGAACACCGTAGCCAGGATGAGGTTCGGGGTGGCGTGGCGCTCTCGTCCGGGCTGTTTCCTAGGCGCGGATGAGCCCCGAGACGGCACCCGGATGGCGAGTGCCGTGACCCGCCTCCCGACCGGCCCCCATCAGCGCCAGTTGCGCCCGCAGGCTTGCGTCACGGTCGCTTCCCAGGACGAGGCGTATGAGGTCCTCGACGATGGCTACGGCACGCCGCTCGAGGTCGTCGTGGACGGCCAGTTCACCCTCCATCCCTTCAGGAGTGGACCGGGGGCGGGCTCGTCAACAATCCCCAGGCGATGGTGCGCTGGGCGAAGCTGCTCTACGAGGGCGAGGCGATCGAGGGGGACGATCTCCCCCAACTGCTCGAGGTCGGGTTCCCGGCGGACAGCACGAAGCCACACCTGGGATATGGGCTCGCGGTGTCCGTTGCAGAGAGCGAACACGGCCTGACCTAGGGCCACGGGGGCTTCCGGCCCGGATACAATTCGCTCCTCGCCTACTACCCCGACCACGGCGTGGCCGTCTCGATCCAGGTCAACTCCGACGAATCACGGATGCGCGGCCACATGCCGAAGCTGGCCGGCGTGGTGCTGGAGACGCTGGCCGAGGCCGGAGCGACTCCCGTCCGCGATTAGCACCTTGCCCAGCCCACGCCGGACCTCGCGCTGGCGCGCTTGGTCCATCATCAGGCCGTCACGGTTTCGCCGACTTCGGGGGCCGTGCGAAGCGGTGCGCCGCCGGTGGCCCGGGCAGCCGCCTCCGCGCGGGCGAGGGCCCGCCTCAGATCGGCCTCCAGATCCTCGCGCGCCTCGATCCCCACCGAGAGCCGGAGCAGCCCCTCGCCTATCCCCGCCGCCACGCGCGCGGGTTCGTCCATCGACGCGTGCGTCATCGTCCACGGGTGCGTGACCAAGCTCTCCACACCACCCAACGATTCGGCGAGCGCGAAGTGCTCGATCCCGTCCACGAAAGCATCCACCGCAGCCCGCCCCCCGCGCAGCTCGAACGATAGGAGGCTGCCCCAGCCCGTTTGCTGCCGCCGCGCGATGTCGTGCCCCGGATGCCGCGGCAGACTCGGGTGATGGACCCGGGTGACGATGTCGCTGCGGTCCAGGAGATCCACGATGCGAAGCGCGTTCGCCTCGTGTACGCGGCTGCGCGCGTGAAGGGTCCGCATGCCCCTGAGCGTCAGGTACGAGTCGAACGGAGCCCCGGACACGCCCATGGCGTTGGTCCACCAAGCGACGTCTTCGAGCAGACCCTCGTCGGCCGCCACCACCGTGCCGCCCACCACATCGCTGTGCCCGTTCAGGAACTTCGTCGTCGAGTGCACGACAAGGTCGGCACCGAACTCCAGCGGACGCTGGTTGACGGGTGAGAGGAAGGTGTTGTCGGCCACGCAGATGGCGCCGACGTCGCGCGACACTCGCGCCCATGCGGCGATGTCGGTGATGCGCAGCAGCGGATTGCTCGGCGTCTCGATCCAGATCATCCGGGGCCGGAGTTGGCGGGCGAGCTTGAGCGACTCGGGTTCCCACGGACTGACGAACCGAACGCGATACGCGCCGCGGGCCGCCTCGGCGGAGAAGAGGCGGTGGCTGCCGCCGTAGCAGTCGCGGGGCGCCAGGAGGAGATCGCCCGCCGCGAGCAGGCGGGTCGTCACGGCGATCGCCGACATCCCGGAAGAGGTCACGACGGCACCGCAACCCCCCTCGAGTTCGGCGGCGGTTTCGGCCGCAAGGTCGCGCGTCGGGTTGGCCGTGCGGGTGTAGTCGTACTTCCCGAAGACGCCCGGAGCGTCGAAGAAGAAGTTGGTCGAGAGGTGGATCGGCGGCATGACGGCCCGATGGGTCGTGTCGGCGCCGAGCCCCGCCCGCACCGCGCGGGTGACGGGGGACGTGGAAGGACGGGGACCGTTCGGCTTGCTCATCGCACGACCTCCGGGGTGCCGGCTTCAACCGCGGGTGTGCGCGCCCTCAGGAGAGTCGCTACCGCGTCGACTTCCTTGAGAAAGGCGTCGTGTCCGTAGATGGACGGGACGGTGACGTGTCTCGGACACCCGCCGCTGCGCGTGGCCAGCTCATCGACGAGCCAAGGCGGGACCAGCACATCGGTGTCGAACGACACCAGAAGCGTCTGCGGCGGCAGCGATCCGGGGGCCGTGGCGTGCAGGTCGATCGATTCGGAGAGGGCGAGGAAGCGCTCGGTGTCGAACCGTTGGACGAAATCGGCGCCGCGCGCCGTCAGGTATTGCTCGACGGGAAAGCACGACGGCGACCGCCCCGGCTGGCCGATGCTGAGCGGGCCGGATTCGAACCGCTCCTCGAATTCCCGCGCGCTCCGGTAGCTGATCATCGCGAGGGCGCGGGCCAGCGCGAGGCCCCGGGCGGCCTGTCCGGTCGCGACCCCTAGCTCCGCGGCCGAACGTTGAAGCGAGCGGATGGCGGTCGCCATGGGGTGTGTGCGGTGGGCGGCGCAGAGGATGACGAGCCGCGCCACGCGCGCCGGGAAGAGTTCGGCGAAGGCGAGCGCGACCATGCCGCCGTATGAGGCGCCCGCGACCGAGACGGCGGCGATGCCGAGTTCGTCGAGTACGGCCGCGATGGCTCGCGCCTGGTCGTGGCTTGTCACGGGGCGGAGGAGGCCATCCTCCGAGTCTCCGCCCAGGTAATCGACGCCGACGAGGGAATCGCGAGCCGGGTCTAGCGGCGCGCCCCCTCCCACCACGCCGGGCCACCACCCGGGGGAGGGGTCGGAGGCGGTGGGTGCGAGGTGACGGCCCGCGGAAATGCCACCGAGGACGACGGTTGCCGGTGCGCCGGCCGGCCCTTGAGCCTCGTACGCCATCGAAACGGAACGCCTCCCGAGGTGATCGAAGCGAATGGTGGAGCGTACGACGCCCTCGCGGGCGGTCGCCGTCGAGTCGGGCGCCGCATGCGAGGCGGACGCGGCATGCGCGGCGAGCGCGGCATGCGCGGCGAGCGCGGCATGCGGGGCGGGCGCGGCACGTGAGGCGGACGCGGCATGTGGGGCGGACGCGGCATGGGAGGCTACGCGAGCGGAAGAGCGGTGGGCCATGATGACCTCTCCGAGTCTCGAGTTCGCCTCATCGGACTCCGGAGATTCGACACCCTAGATACTGCTGGCGACCACCTGAAAGGCGGCGGGCGGTTCATCTTTGCGGCGGACGCGGATCCACCGCAGGAGTTGGCACCTTTGCGGGAATGCCACTTCCCACAGGTTGCCCCGGCGTCAGCGGGCCTGTCCCTCAGCCGGTCTCGATGAGTTGTCGTGTAGGCAGTTCTACGACGGTGGCCTCCGCATGTCAACTCGCACAACCGTCGTCGGCGGCTTGCGCCGCGTGACGTGGGTCAGCGGTCGCGCGAACCCGTGCTCCGCACCCCCGCCGCGAGGACGAGCACCGAGGCGAGGACGAGAGCGGTCGCCGCCGGAAGGCCGGCCCTGGTCGCGCTCTCCTCCGGTGCCGCCGGCTCGAAGACGGGCACCCGGTCCCAGTCGACCGCACTGATCGGCGCGGCGGCGAAGAGGAGCGGATGGAAGTGGGTCTTCAGCCGCTCATGGTGCCGGCGCACGGCGTCCTGATAGGCGAGTTGCGCGCCCAGGTCGGTGGCCGCGAGGCGGTCGAGGGCGAGTTGGGCCGCGAGCGGGGGCACGAGGAGGGACCACCTTCGCGCCCACCCTTCCCGCTCCCGCAGCACGTCCCGGTAAGCGCGGGAGGCAGCGCGCGCGGCCTGGTCGCCCCGGTGGTTCATGGCGTAGTACCAAACCCAAGAGAACGCCTCGTCCGGGACGGTCCGGGCGCTCCACTCCGGGTAGTCCTCGAAGAAGGCCCGCATCGTTTCGCGCTTGGGCAGATCCCAGGCTTCGTGATACCCCTGGCGCTGGCGCACGGTGAGTTCCAGCGCCTCCGGGACGGGGTGGAGGATCGCGTTCGCGAGGCTGAGCGCCGCGGGGCGAGGAGGGTGAGGGCCACCCATGTCCCGACCAGAATCATGGCGTTGGCGGTGGAGGACCGGCGGCGGGAGGCGACCCCGAGGCAGAGCGCGAACCAGAAGAACGTGTGCAGCGCGATGAGGGCGACCGCCCAGGCGGCCCGGCCGTCGAGAGGGAGGCCCGCCAGCGACGCCGCCACGAATACCGGCACCGCAACGACCACGCCGGCGAGACAGACACGCGACGCGAGCTTAAGAGCGAGCAGCCGCCGCGGGAGGGCGAAGAGGCGGACGAGATTCCAAGTGCCCCCCTCTCGCTCGCTGGAGACGAGGTCGTAGGTGAGGGCGATGATGAAGAGGGGGAGGAGCCCGATGAGCAGGAAGGCGAGGTCGAGATCTCCGGCCGCGGCGAGGCGCGGATTAACCGTGTCGTGCTCGTAGAGTTGACCCTCGAGCGCCAGGAGCCCGACACGCAGGCTGGCCGTCTCGACTTCCGTTCGGCCTCGAGCGAGCGCGGCCAGACGCAGGGACGGCTGCGGGGCCGGAAAGGCCGCGTAGTAGAGCACCTCGCCCGCTTCCGTCGTCGGAGGATAGACGGAGAGGAGGTAGGCCAACTGGTCGCGGTAGGCGGTCTCCGCCGCGGCCACGGAGGAACCCGCCGCCTCAACGCTCCGCCCGCCACGCCACGCCGCGTAGACACCGATGGCGAGGAGCAGGACAACGGCGGCGGCGACGCCGGTGGAGCGCGTCAGCCGGAGCAGATCCAGCCTCAGGAGGCGGAATCGGGCCTTCACGATCCCGACCCGTCCACCTCCACGCGCGCCAGCCGCCCTCTCGCCAGGCCGAGGAGGGGGAGGAGGATCCACAGGGCGAGCGCGGACAGCGAGAGGGAGCGGGCGGCCAGCACCCCGCCGAGCGGGGGCGGCCGGGTCTCGAAGGTCGGAAACTCCGCCCAGTGCTCCCGCGACACGCGCTGCGCGCGGTCGTTCTCGTAGTGGATCTCGTTGATGTGGAGATCGTTGAGGCGCTGGATGAGATCGTACCGGTGGGCTTCGGCCTGCGCCCGGAACGCCTCCATCGCCTCAGGCCCCGTCCCCGCCACCGCCATGGAGAGGTCCCGCACGACCAGGTACGGCGAAAGGAGTCCGGCCCGCGACAGGACGCGGTCCTGGCGGCGCTGGCCTTCGACGAGGTCCTGCTGGTGCTCCTCATGGATCCGACTGCTGATGGCCTCCCCTTCGCGGCTCACGACGCCGCCCCAGTTCATCGGCAGTTCCTCCACCGACGACACTTGGTAGCGCGACAGGTATTCGTCCCGCAGGGAGAGGAAGAAGGGATCCTGGGGGTTGTGGCTGTCCCCCACCTCGTTCAGGGCGCGTTCCACCTGGGCGGTGAACTCGGCGCGAGAGGGGAGCGGGTGCAGCGCCCCCGCGACCGAGGCCCCGAGGCGCGGCGCGGCGACGCAGAGGGCGACCCAGACGGCAATCAACTGGACCAGGGTGCTCCGCGAGGAGGCCCGCAGGGAGGAGATCAGCACGGTGACCAGCACCCAGCCCGCCAGATAGGCCGTGTAGATGGCCGCCAATCCGGCCATGCGCCCCACGGAGAAGGGGCCCGGGGACCCGGAACCGGCGATGGCGACCGTGGCGAGACCGATGGGGAGGGCGGCGAGGGCGGCGACCGCCCCCGTGCCCAGCACCTTGCCCGCGAGGATCTGGGCCGGCGTCGCCCCCTGGGCGAGGAGGAGTCGGAGCATGCCCCGCTCTCGCTCGGCGCTCACCGAGGCGAAGCCGGCGACGACCACGAACAGCGGCAGGAGGAGAGAGAGGACGCTCGCCGGTGTGAGGCGGCCGAAGCGCAGCATCGCGGTCGCATGCCGGGCGTCTCCGAAGTCAGCCGCGTTCTGCCTGTGTCCCTCGAGGAAGAGCGAGGTTCCCGCCCAGGCACCGACCCCCGGGTCGAAGAACGCCAGCGGCGCCTCCTCCCGAAAGACGAGGAACCCGTTGTGGATGACGCGGTGCGGGTGACGGTCCGGTTGTTCCACCCACTGCCGGTCGACGATGGCCTGATAGCGCGTGCGCTGTTCCGCCTCGCTTGCAGCGTGATGCCGGGCTCCGAGGACCGCGACCACGCCCAGGGCAACCACAAGCCCCAGCAGGAAGACGCCGTACCGGTCCTCGCGGATCTGGCCCACCTGCCGGCGCGCGAGGAGCAGCGTGTTGCGGAGACCCGCCTTGGTCCTAATCGGCGCCTCGCACGCGTCCGAGCCCGATCGCCGCGCCCGCGCTCACGAAGACGAGGAGTCCGCCCAGGAGCGCGAGTGGAACCCCGGCGCGGCGCGTGACGTCGGCGGAGGTCTCGTCGGCGAGACGGAACCGCGGCGTATTGGGAAGGATGCTTGCGCTCATCTGCTCGTCGGCGAGGATCGCGGGCACGAAGAACTGTCGCCAGTGCTCGGCGAAGTCCCTTACCTGCGTCTGGAAGGCGGCGAAGCGCGCGTCTCCCGTCCCCGCCGCGTCGGTCAGCACCTCCTGCGCGAGGAGCGCGGGCGACAGGAAGCGGTAGCGGCGCACGAGGGCGATCTGCTCGGCGCGGCGCGCATCGTGTTCCCCCGTCACTTCCTCAAGGCGGCGGTTGACCGCATCCGTGGCAGCCCAGGCGAGCGCACCCAGGCCGGGTTCGTCGGCCACGACGCCCTCGGCCATTTCGGGATGGTCCTCCAAGTATCGCGCGAGGAGTTCGCTGCGGCGGTTCACGGCCTCGTTCGAGGCCTCGCGCTGGACCGTGATCATCTCCACGCGAGACGGCAACGGATGCAGCAGGCCCGCCGCGATGTTGATCGCGGCCGGGAGCACGACGACCAGGACCAACCACGCGCCCACGAGCACCGTGGCGTTCCAAGCGGAGGACCGCCGCAGGCTGTTCACCCACGCCGCGAGCACGAACCAGAAGAGCGTGTACGTGACGACCGCAACGCACCAGAGAACGATCCGGCCGGGCGCGCCGAAGCCCCCCGCGAGCATGGTCCCGGCCAGCGCGCCCGCGAGCACCATGCCCACCACCAGGAGGGCACGAAACGCGAGCCTCGCCGCCACCACGCCGCGGGCCGACACGGGCTGCGAGAGGGTCAGCGCCAGCGTCCCCTGCTCGTGCTCCTCGGAGAGGACGTTGAAGCTCAGGGCCAGCACGAGAAGCGGCAGCAGGTACACCACGAGGAAGGCCAGATCGAAGCGCCCGACCATTAGGTTGAGCGGGCTCTCGACCTCGCCGTTCTGGTGGAACGACGACTCGTTCGTGTAGATGTTGACGTCGTAGTAGTACGGCAGCAGGTCGCTCTGTCCGACGGCGAGGGCCGTCAGGGGGCCCGGGTCCAGCACCGCCGTGTGGCGGCCCCGGGCCCCGCCCAGCACGTTCGGGCGCCGCGGATCGGAGAAGGGAGAAGCCGGTTCCGCGCCGTTCTCGATGGCGGTCAGCTCCTCCTCGATGGCGACGGCGCGCTCGACGTTGCCGGCCCGTGCGACCTCCGCCGTGCGCTCCTGAAAGCGCATCCAGACCACGCCGTTGGCCAGCGCGTAGGCGAGGAGGAGGGCGAAGAGCCCGAGCGCGATCCGGAGCGGCCGATCGGCCATGAGCAGGCGCCACTCGTTCCGGAGTACGGTCCGGAACACGGTGTGCGCGGCCATGCTACGCCACCTCCGCGCGCCGTACGCGCGCCGCCGCCGCGAGGATCGTTACGACGAGCCACGTCCCCAGGACGACGAGCGACGGGAGCCGGTTGGTCAGCACCCAGCCCAGCGTGGGGGCGTCGTAGCGCAGCGGCGGCGTGGATTCCCACAGCTCGGCTCCGGCCTGATAGGAGAAATCGCCGGAGCGGGAGTTCGCCGTTAGGTCGCCGTTCATCCTCCGCATCAGGTCTCGGCGGTACGTCTCCGCAGCGGTCGCGAAGTGCCGGTGCTGCTCGACATCGGTTCCGGCCAGTCCCATCGAGAGGGCGCGCACCGCGAGCAGCGGTGCCGCCACCGCGACCGTCTCGTGGACGGCGCCCTGGCGCTCGAAGGTGTCCCAGAGCGCGCCGTAGTTGCGGTCGAAGATCCGGTTGCCGAACTCCTCGCTCTCCTGGAGGTAGGCGCCCACCTCGTTGATCGGGAGGTCCTCCACCCGGTCCACTCCGTACTGCGTCATAAGGCTCTCGGCGAGCGCATCCCGGTCCGGGCGAGCGATGTCCTCCGTGCCGGAGGCCATCTCGCGTTCCACCGTGTGAGCGAACTCCAGGGCGGAAGGCGTCGGGTGCAGCCACTTGGACAGGTCCACCGCCACGCGCGGCGCCACGAGCCCGTTCACCACCCACACGCCCAGCAGGATGACCAGCGCGGTGCGCGTCGAGCGGGCCCAGGCCGAGACCGCCATCGAGAGCGCGAGGAAGACGGCGAAGTAGGCCACGTAGACCCCGGTCAGGACCGCGGCCCGGGACAGCGGGGATGCCGCCGGGCCGGGACTCCCGACGACGATGGCCGCCGCCCCCACGCCCGCCGCCGGCACCAGCAGCAGCGCCAGCGCGCCCGCGATGCCGAGCGCCTTTCCCATCCCCAGATCGCGCCGCCCGACGCCGGTCGCGAGCAGTTGGCGCAGCGTGCCCCGTTCCCGCTCGCCGGCGAGCGCGCCGAACGTGAGCAGGATGATGAGCAGGGGCACGAGGTGCTGCAGGACCTGAGCCGCCGTGAGCGCTCCGATGCGCTGGGCCGCCGTCGCGTCCTGGGCCGGTCGCAGCAGGAAGTCGTTCTGCCGGTGCGCCTCGAGCCACACCGATGTCCCGGTGTACGGATCCACGCCCTCGTCCACGAAGGACAACGCGAGGCGGGGCTTGAACGCGTAGATCCCGTAGTGGGCCGCGGAATGGGGGTTCTTCTCGCCCTGCGACTCCCAATGGTCGCGGGCCGTGGCCCGCGCGGCGGCGTGTTCGCGCTGCGCCTGCCGCGCCTGGACCCACCCGTGGCCCAGCGAGACGAGCAGCAGCGCTCCCACCAGGACGGAGCACCAGCGGAAGCGGCCGTCCCGAAGTACGTCGGTGAATTCCTTGCGGATGACGTGGCGAATGCCGTGCCTGATCATCGACGCCTCCTAGTCGTGCATGTGTTCCAGGTAGACGCGCTCGAGATCCGCGTGGCCGATCTCGTCCGTGCCCAACTCCGTGACGAGGCTTCCGTAGCGCATGATACCCACGCGCGTCCCGGTCTCCTTGGCGCGAAACAGATCGTGGGTCGCCATGAGCACCGCGACGCCGCGATTCCTAAGCCGCTCGATCAGGGCCGAGAACTCGTTGGAGGCCTTGGGGTCGAGACCGGACGTCGGCTCATCGAGCAGGAGCGCCTCGGCTTCCTTGGCCATGGCGATCGCGATCCCGACCTTCTGGCGCATGCCCTTGGAGTACTCGGACACCCGGCGGTCGGCCGCGTCGCGTTCAAGCCCGGCTTGGACGAGGATGTCGGTCAGCCGTTCGCGCCCCATCGACCCCTTCCCGCCCAGGGAGGCGAAGTACTCGAGGTTCTCGAGTCCGCTCAGGTTGCGGTACAGCATCACCTGTTCGGGGATATAGGCGAGCCGGTGTTTCGTCTCGCGGTCGTGCGTCGACACGTCCATCCCGGAGACCAGGGCCTGGCCTCCCGATGGCGACACGAAGCCGAGGAATAGGTTGATCGTCGTGGTCTTCCCCGCCCCGTTGGGGCCGAGGAGGCAGTAGACCTCTCCGGCCTCGATGGCCAGGTCGAGGGAGTCGAGGGCCTGCGTGGCGCCATAGCGCTTGCTGAGCCCGCGGGCCTCGAGGAGGGGCGGTTGCCCCGCTCCCGATTCGGCGGTCTGCATGGATCTCCATCTCTCGCGTTGGCCGCGCCGTCACCGGCGCGGCGGTCGAAACATTTCATGCCGATCTCCGGATCGGCAGAGGGGCCTTCGTTACGGAGAGATGTGAAGTGGAGGAGCGCGGCTGCGGTGAGGAGAGACGCGGACGGTCCCGGGATTCACCCGCCGTCCGGGAAGCGCGGGGGCCCACACGAGATCGAGTCCCGTGACGCTCGGCGTCGCCGGGGAAACCGCCGGCCCCGCCTTGTGCGTGAGTTCGCAGATCAAACACGGCACCGGCGAGTCGGCCGCGCCGTCGTGCGTGTGCGATCCCTCCGCGGCGGTGACGAAGAGTAGCGAGAGGGCAACCAAGACTGCGGTCAGCGGGCGACGGCGGCCCCCGGATCGTCGCGCGTCGATCTGGTTTGCCATGCCTCCCCTCCGTCTCGCGAATGGGCGCCGCGGCCGACCGAGAGCGGCCGAGTCGCCGGCTGCCACCCTACCGGGCGGCCGCTCCGGGGTCAACCGTCCGTCAGTTCCGTCACGTCGGCATAAGGGGTGAACCTCAGGCCGCCGGCCGGTGGATCCGCGTCCCTCACGGCCAGCGGATCGACTCCCCTGGTACTCCCGGAATATATTCATCCCGTTTCGTCCCCGGGTTTCCGCCGGGGCCACCTCATCCTCGTCCCACGGCGAACGCGATTGACGAACGTTCCAGGCGGTTCGCCCTCGCGGCGCCCGCGCAATCTGACGGTCGACCTCGGCCTGTTGCTCACGGCCGTCATCTGGGGGATCAACTTCTCCGTCGTGAAGATCGTGCTCCAGCACTTGGAGCCGCTCGGCTTCAACGCGCTGCGCTTCCCGTTCGCGGCGCTCGCCGTCCTCGTGCTGCTCCGCGTGTCGGGCCGTCCCGTGTTCCCTCCGCGCTCGGAGTGGCAGCGGGTGGCGGTGCTGGCCTTGGCGGCGCATGTCTTCTTTCAGATCTTTTTCGTCTTCGGGATCGACCTCACGCTGACGGGGAACGCGGCGCTCCTCCTCTCCACGAGTCCGGTGTGGGTGCTCACGCTCGCCGCCGCGCTGGGACGGGAGCGCTTCAGCTTCGCCATCCTGTGCGGGGCGGTGACGACGGTGGCGGGGATGACGGTCCTCGTCACCGGAGGCGACCAGGAAGTCGGCGGGGCCGGACTCGGAGACCTCCTCGTCCTCGGGGCCGCGGTCTCGTGGGCCGCCTTCACCGTTTTCGGGCGCCGGATCACGAAGCGCCGGGGCGCGCTGGAGGTGACCGCGTGGACGCTGTGGGCCGGCCTGCCCGTCATCGTCGTGGCCGGCATCCCCGACCTCCTGCGGGTGGACTGGGGCGCGGTCTCGGCGGGGATCTGGCTCGCGACCGCCTACACCGGGGTGTTCGGGATCGCGATCGCCTACTTGCTCTGGTCGCGGGGGGTGCGGACCATCGGTCAGAGTCGGACGGCGGTGTATCAGAACCTCGTGCCGGTGATCGCGCTCGCGACGGCGTGGCTATGGCTCTCGGAAACGCCCACCGCGCAGCAGCTGATCGGCGCCGCCATCATCCTTTCGGGCGTGGCGCTGGCGCGCGGCCTGCCCCGCCCGCGGCGACGAACGCCCGCGCGACCATGAGGGAGTTCGGCGAGCGATGAACACGAAAGCCACGACGGCCGAACTGGTGGCGGCGGCCCGCGCCCATCACCAGTACGACCGCGTCCGCCTCGTGGAGGATCCCTACGCCCTCGGTCTGTGCGGTCGCCCTCTGCGACTCCTTGTGACGATCCGCCCGCTGGCGTGGCTGGCGTCGCGCACCGTCCTGCGAGACCTGCAGCCGACGGTGCTGGGCGTGCTGATTCGGGCCCGGTACTCGGAGCAGGCGCTCGAGGCGGCCGTTCGCGACGGGATTACGCAGTACGTGATCGTCGGGGCGGGGCTGGACTCGTTCGCCCTGCGGCGCACCGACCTCATGGAACACATGGACGTGTTCGAGATCGACCTCCCCGGCATGCAGGCCGTGAAGCGCGCCCGGGTGGCGCGGGCCGGGTTCGAGGTGCCGACGCGGGTGCACTTCGTGGCGGCGGATCTCACGCAGGTGCCCCTCATGGAGGCGCTCGCGGGGGCGTCGGCCTTCGACCCCCGACGGCGGGCCTTCCTCTCCCTCCTGGGTCTCACCTACTACCTGACGTCGGAGGTGATCGTGGCGACCGTGCGCTCGATCGCGCAGGGGGTGGCGCCGGGCTCGGAGTTGGTCCTCGACCACATGCTCGACGACGCGTCGGCGTGGCCCGCGCACCGCGGGAAACGGGAGACGCTGGAGGCGTACGTCGCCAAGCGGGGCGAGCCGATGGTCTCCGATTTCAGCCTCGCCGGGATGAGCGCGCTGATGGCGGACGCCGGCTTCGACACCGTCGAGGGCATCACGATGATGGACCTCAGCGATCGGTTCGCCGGCGAAGTGGGCCCCCTGCCCTTCGAGACTCCGGGCATCTTCGCCTGCGGCCACTTCCGTCGGACCGGGACCGACTCGAGCGGCGCCGAATGATCGCCGACGCGCCCGGCGGGGGTGAGGTCGCGGGTGACCGGCCCGAGGGCGGCGGCATCGCGGGGGTCGTGCTCGCCGCCGGTTCTTCGTCCCGCATGGGACGCAACAAGCTGCTGCTCGAGATCGACGGGGAGAGTCTCGTGCGTCGCGCCGTCCGGGTGGCGATTGAGGGGGGACTGTCTCCCGTCGTTCTCGTCACGGGACGGTCTCGGGAGGCTGTCGAGGCGGAGGTGGCCGACCTCGACTGCGCACCCGTGTTCAACTCCGATCACGAGACCGGCATCCGGACCTCGGCGGCCGCCGGCATCTCCGCGGTTGCGGGCGGGGGCGAGGCGGCCGTCGTGATGCTCGCCGACATGCCCTTCGTGACGGCGGACATGGTGCGGACGCTCGTCGTGCGCTACCGGGAGACGGGCGCGCCGCTCGTCGTGTCGACCTACGGCGGCGACGTCGGCGCACCGCCGATCCTGTACGACCGCAGCCTGTTCGGCGAGATCTCCCGGATGCGGGCGGGGTGCGGGCGGGACATCGTGCGACGGCATCACGAGCGGGCGGTCCTCGCGGACTGGCCGGCCGACCGGATCAGGGACCTCGACCGGCCGGATGACTACGAAGCCGTGCGGAAGGAGTTCGCCGGGGCCAGCTCGCGCTCGGGGGATATCCCGTGAAACGCGACCTGCTGGATCTCGCCGCGAGGTTGACAGCCGAACGGGAGCCGTATGCGCTCGCCACGGTCGTGCGGAGCGAGCGCCCCACGAGCGGCAAGCCGGGCAACATGGCGCTGATCTCGGCGGACGGCGTGATGCACGGGTGGATCGGCGGCAGTTGCACCCGGTCGGAGGTGATCCACCACGCGCTGGAGACGCTGGACCAGGGGGAGCCCAGGCTCCTCGCCTTCGGGTCGAGTCCCGGACGCCGGGACGATCTTGTCCCCGTGCCCATGTCCTGCAGCAGCGGAGGGAAGGTGGAAGTGCACGTGAATCCGGTTCTTCCCGCTCCCGTCCTGATCGTGGCGGGGCGTTCGCCCGTCGCGCGCTCTCTCGTGCGCCTCGGCGACGCGATGGGATACACGACCGTGGCCGAGACCAGCGAAGACGAGGCGCTGGCCGCAGCGGCCGACAAGGCCGTGGACGATCTGGCGGAGACCGCGGCGCGCTACGCCGAACGCCCGCGCGGATGGAGGCTGTACGCGGTCGTCGCGACCATGGGACGCCGAGACGAGCCCTCGCTCGCGGAGTTGGCGGCCGCCGCGCCGGACTATCTGGGCGTCATCGCCTCTCCCACGCGGATGGAGGAAGTGCGCCGCGTCCTGGCCGCGCACGGACTCGACGCCGACGAGATCGCCCGCGTGCGCGGCCCCGCCGGCCTCGATATCGGCGCCGAGAGCCCGGAGGAGATCGCCTTGAGCATCCTTGCCGAAATCGTCCAACTCGAGGCGCAGACGAGGGAATCGGGGGCGATCAAGTCCGGTGACGCGTCCGCGGACGCAGCGGCGACCGACCCCGTTTGCGGCATGACCGTCCCGGTGGCGGGTTCTCCGTCCTCGGTTTTCGAGGGAGAACCCGTCTACTTCTGCTGCGAGGGCTGCCGAAGCCGATTCGACGCATCGCCGGAAGCATATCTCCGGGAACGATGACGAAGGGGTGATAATGGGAACCGTGCTGAAGGTGGCCGTACAGTGGCGGTGATCGCATTGCTTTACCTGATGTTCTCGTTCTCGTTGTTCCTTGGCCTGCAAGTCAATACGACCTACGGGAACATCGGCATCGTCGTATTGATCGGTGCAGTCATCGCCTACGTCGTTCTGGTTCGTCGCCGACGCTCCCCGCGGTGACCATGGAGGATAGAGACCTATGAGAATCGAGGAAGGGTTCACGATCGACGCGCCCGCCGCCGACGTGTGGGCGATCCTCTCCGACCCGCGGCAGCTCTCCATTCTCCTGCCGGGGGCGGAAATCACGGAGCAGATCGACGACACCACGTGGGCGGGCGGGATGACCGTCAGGGTGGGCCCCCTCGTGGCAACGTATGCCGGGACCGTATCCTTCATATTGAACGAGGACGAGCGATCCGCGGTCGTCCACGCGAGGGGCCAGGGCAAGGCCGGGATGGGCACCGCCGAGATGACGATGAACAGCCGGGTCATGGCGCTGCCCGACGGCGGGTCCGAGGTGACGATGGACTCTGAGGTGACCGTCACCGGGATCCTCGCGCAGCTCGGCCGCGGCATGACCCAGGTCGTGTCGAAACGGATGCTTCAGGAGTTCGTCAGACGACTCACCAGCGCGCTTGAGGTGTCGCCACGCGACACGTGAGCCAGGCGAAGGAGGCAGAGGCATGATTCCCCCGCAGTTCGACTACCACGCGCCGGGTGGACTGGACGAAGCGCTCGGCCTCCTCGGCGAACTGGACGACGCGAAGGTGATGTCGGGGGGGCAAAGCCTCCTGCCGATGATGAAGCTCCGCCTCGCCGGCCCCGCGAACCTCGTCGACATCGGCCGGATCCCCGGGCTCGACACGATCAAGGAGAGGGACGGCTGCCTGCGGATCGGCGCCAACGTGACAGAGGCACAACTCGAGGAGTCCGCCGTCGTGGCGGAGCGCTATCCGATCCTGCTCGACACCGCCCGCGTGATCGCGGACCCGCTCGTGCGCAACCGCGCCACGGTGTGCGGCAACCTCGCGCACGGCGACCCCGCCAACGACCACCCCGCGACGATGCTGGCCCTCCGCGCCCACGTCATCGCGACCGGGCCGGGCGGAGAGCGCACGATCGACATCGACGACTTCTTCCACGGCCTCTTCATGACGGCGCTGGGAGAGGACGAGATCCTCACCGAACTCCACATCCCGGTGCCGTCCCCCGGGAGCGGCGGCGCCTACGTCAAGCTGGAACGCAAGGTGGGCGACTACGCGGTGGCGGGTGCCGCCGTGCAGCTCACCCTGGATAAGGACGGCAAGGTGACCAAGGCGGGCGTGGGGCTCACGAACCTGAGCTTCTCCCCCATCCGTGCGTCGGCCGCAGAAGAGACGCTTCTCGGAGCCGACTTCGTGCCGGCGGGCGGGCTGCGGGGCGCCATCGAGAGGGTGCGCGACGCGATCACGAGGGCGTCCGGCGCGGACGACATCATCGCGGCCGCCGCCCAAGCCGCTGCCGACGTCACCGAACCGGTCGCCGACCGGCGCGGCTCGGTGGAGTACAAGAGGAACATGGCCCGCGTGCTGACGGCGAGGGCCATCCGCACGGCGCTCGAGCGCGCCGTAGCCGGAGGGTAGAGCGATGGCGACACATCAGATCAGCGTCACCGTGAACGGCGAGGCGCACGCGGCGGAAGTCGAATCGCGCACGCTCCTCGTCCACCTGATCCGCGACGAGTTGCGGCTCACCGGCACCCACATCGGGTGCGACACGACCCACTGCGGCGCCTGCACGGTGCTGCTCGGCGGGAAGCCGACCAAGTCGTGCACCGTCCTCGCCATCCAAGCCGACGGCTGCGAGATCGGCACCGTGGAGGGCCTTGCCGGTGCCGACGGCATGCACCCGCTGCAGGAGGGTTTCTGGGAGAAGCACGGCCTCCAGTGCGGCTTCTGCACGCCGGGCATGCTCATGACGGGCGCGGCGCTCCTCGCGGAGAATCCGAACCCGAGCGAGGGGGAGATCCGCGAGGCGATCTCGGGCAACCTCTGCCGCTGCACCGGCTACGTGAACATCGTCAAGGCGGTCCGCTACGCCGCCGACAAGATGGGCGCCGCCGCCGCCGAAACCGCCAACGCCGCGACCGACGGGGAGGACAACTGATGACACCGAAGACTTCCGCCGACATCTGCGGCATGGGGCACTCCATGAAGCGCAAGGAGGATCCGCGTTTCCTGCAGGGCAAGGGCAACTACATCGACGACATCGTCCTCCCCGGCATGCTGTGGCTCGACATCGTCCGCAGCCCGATCGCCTACGGAAAGATCAAGGGCATCGACTCGAGCAAGGCGCTGGAGGTTCCCGGCGTGCTCGCCGTCCTCACCGGCAAGGACCTCGAGGCGTACAACCTGCACTGGATGCCGACGCTCATGTCGGACACGCAGATGGTGCTCCCGACGGACACCGTCATGTACCAGGCGCAGGAGGTTGCGGCCGTCATCGCGACATCGCGCTACGCGGCCGCCGACGGGGTCGCCGCGGTCGAGGTCGACTACGAGCCGATGAAGCCCGTCATCGACCCCTTCAAGGCGCTCGAGGAGGACGCGCCCGTCCTCCGCAGCGACAAGGACGGCCAGACCGACAACCGCATCTGGCACTGGGAGGCGGGCGACAAGGCGGCCACCGACAAGGTGTTCGAGGAGGCGGACGTCGTCGTGCGCGAGCGCATGCACGTGCCGCGCATCCACGTGGCCTCGATCGAGACGTGCGGCTGCGTGGCCGACTTCAACCCCGTCGAGGGCCACCTCACCGTCTACATGACGACGCAGGCGCCGCACGCGATCCGCACCGTGCTCGCGCTGGTGGCGGGACACGTCGGGCTCTCCGAGGAGAAGATCCGCGTGGTGTCGCCCGACATCGGCGGCGGCTTCGGCGGCAAGGTGCCCGTCTATCCCGGCTACGTCGTCGCGATCGCGGCCTCCGTCGTGCTCGGCAAGCCGGTCAAGTGGATCGAGGACCGGATGGAGAACCTCCAAGCCGATTCTTTCGCGCGCGACTACCACATGGCCGCCGAACTCGCGGCGGACGCCGACGGGAAGATCCGCGGGCTCCGCATCAAGACGCTCGCGGACCACGGCTATTCCGACGCCCAGGCGGCGCCGTCCAAGTTCCCGGCCGGGCTCTTCTCCATCTGCACCGGCTCGTACGACATGGAGCAGGCGTACGCCGAGGTGGACGCCGTCTACACAAACAAGCCGCCGGGCGGCGTCGCCTACCGCTGCTCCTTCCGCGTGACCGAGGCCGTGCACTGCATGGAGCGCGTCGTCGACACGCTGGCGCACAGGATCGGGAAGGATCCGGCCGAACTGCGCGAGGAGAACTTCATCCCGAAGGAGGCCTTCCCCTACCAGTCGCCGCTGGGCTGGGAGTACGACAGCGGGGACTACCAAGCCGCGATGGACAAGGCCAAGGAGATGATCGGCTACGACGACCTGCGCCGGGAGCAGGCGGAGAAGCGCGCCCGCAGCGAGTTGATGGGGATCGGCGTGTGCAGCTTCACCGAGGTGCTGGGCGCCGGGCCGTCCAAGGACTTCGACATCCTCGGCATCAAGATGTTCGACTCGGCCGAGGTGCGCGTGCACCCCACGGGGAAGGCGATCGCCCGCTTCGGCACCAAGTCGCAGGGCCAGGGCCACGAGACCACCTACGCGCAGATCATCGCCGAGGAACTCGGCCTCCCCGCCGCACACGTGCAGGTCGAGGAGGGCGACACCGACACCGCGCCCTACGGCCTCGGAACCTACGCCAGTCGCTCGACCCCGACCGCCGGGGCCGCGGGAGCGATGGCCGCGCGCCAGATCCGCGACAAGGCCTCGAAGATCGCCGCCCACCTCATGGAGGTGAGCGAGGAGGATCTCGAGTGGGAGCCCGGGAAGTTCTCCGTGAAGGGCGCCCCCGACCGGTCCGTCACGATCCAGGACTGCGCCTTCGCCGCCTACACGAACCTGCCCGAGGGGATGGAGCCGGGACTCGAGGCGACGAACTACTACGACCCGCCCAACCTCACTTTCCCCTTCGGCACCTACATCTGCGTCGTCGACATCGACCGCGGCACCGGCGAGGTCACGGTGCGCCGCTTCGTGGCGGTGGACGACTGCGGCAACATCATCAACCCCATGATCGTGCAGGGCCAGATCCACGGCGGCCTCACCCAGGGCATCGGACCCGCGCTGTTCGAGGAGATTCCCTACGACGAGGACGGCAACAACCTCGCCGGCTCGTTCATGGACTACCTCGTCCCGACGTCCATGGAGACCCCGGCGTGGGAAACCGGGCACACGATCACGCCGTCACCCCACCACCCCCTCGGCGCCAAGGGGGTCGGCGAGTCCGCGACCGTGGGCGCACCCCCCGCGATCGCGAACGCCGTGGTGGACGCCCTCGCGCATCTCGGGGTGACGCACCTCGACATCCCGATCACCCCCGACAAGGTGTGGGATATCCTGAACGAAAAGGGGGTCGCCGAGTAGAAGCACCGCGCCGGTTGCGGGTTGAGGATCCGTTGACGCCGGGTTTGTATCGTCTTTGTGCGGGTTCCGGCGGCGGCGCGCGAGTTCCGCCTGAACCGAACCGACACCGGGGATCGACGGGCGGTGCGATTTGCTGGAACGAAAACACGCCGGAGCGCGTAGGACCAAGGCGTCCACGGTGGCGAACGCGGTTGACACCAACGGGACGGTTGCAACATGCCTTGGGGCGATGATTCGTTCCGGTCCTCCATTCAAACGGGCGTCAGGATGAACCGTCGCGACCACTCCCCGCCGTATCCGGTCGGCGCCAGGTCCTTCGACTACGATTGGGCCCGCGACGACGTGGCGTTCCATCACGTCCCCCGCCGTGCCGTTCGCTCGGCGTCGTCTCCTCAGAGAAGTCTGGGACAAGTACTGCCCCTTTACGGCGGCAAGCCTCGTGGCACGCACGCACACGGAGGGGGCACCGTGGAACGAGATCGTACGGGAATCCGGATACGGCGCCGTCATCCCGCCGGATCTCATCCAAGAGCATTTCCAGCAGCTGTTGAGGGAAAGCCAAGGCGTGTGAACGACCCCCTGTTGGGATTTCGTGGCTCCTCGGTTCCCGCGTGTGGCAGCTGATCGTTACGGCGGTCTGATGGGGGAATCCGACTGCCCCGGTGCCGAACGGGGCATGTGGATTTGATGTGAGGGTCGGCCGGACACGAAATGCGCTTTCGGACGTGACACGCGACGTATGCCGCAAGTCGCTGGCGGCTTGGCGGTTAGGCCACGGCCGCCCGATTCGTCGATGCCGAACCGGGCTTTCGGGCCGCAGCTGGGAGTATCCATGTCAAGTGGATGCC
>JAAXHJ010000087.1 GCA_012270965.1 Candidatus Palauibacter poriticola | reverse complement strand
GGAGGACGGGCGCGGCCGCTCCCCCGATGTCACTCAACATTGGTTCAACGTATTGCAGGGGTCCGGAGCGGGACCCTGAATCCTAATCGTCGAACTGCAACCGCTGCTCGTCGAAAACGGCATCCTTGAGCCGTCGTCCATCTCGTACCAGCAGGAACAAATCTCGCAGCTTACCCAGCTGCCAATAAACGGCAACCACACCGGGACATCCACACAAACGCCAACTATGCGAACGCCACTGGCGGGGTTGTTGGGGCCGCCCGAAATGTAGGGGGGACAGCCGCCCTGAACGGCCGCCGCTCCGTCCACGCCCGATGCGGCCTTCGCTTCGATCGCGGGCACGTCGCCGACCTCGTGCTCGTCCTCCTCGGCGTGGGCGTGCCCCGGCGGCACGAAGGGGATCAGTATCGTAAGGAGGAGGGTGGCCGCCACGACCCGGCGGAAGCGCCGCGCACCCGGTGCGGCGGACGAGGTTGCCGCGAAAACGGTTCGGGCTGCGGCGGCGAGGGACGCGATGAGGGTGAAGGTGAAGCGGAGCATTCTTTCCTCCCGGGTCTGAAGTGTTCTCTTCCCGGGACTCGCGACGAAGATCCATTAACACTCTGTGGATCGGTGCGCAAGAGGCAGGGGTCCGCGGTGCCGTCTTGCAGGCACGGGGCCTTTCTTCGCAATGTATCGGTGGATCACATGAGGAGTCGCGAGAAGCAGCAACGGAGCAGTTCCATCTGGAGGAGGATGCCTCATGCGTGGATCGCAGAGTCACTTGAGCCATGCCTGGTCGCGCGGCATGGCCCGCGCCGGCTTCGCCGGCGCGCTTGCCCTCGGCCTCACGTTCGTCGACCTCACGGCGCAGGGGCCGGCCGGGAACGGTGCCGACGGGGCAAGGGCCGACGTCACGTTCTCGAAGGACGTCGCTCCCATCCTTCAAGCGAACTGCCAGATCTGCCACAGGCCGGGATCGGTGGGTCCGATGCCGCTCCTCACCTACCGCGACACGCGCCGCTGGGCCCCGCGCATGAAGGACTTGGTCTCGAAGCGGCTCATGCCCCCGTTCCACCTCGACACGGGCATAGGCATCCAGGACATCAAGGACGACTGGCGGTTGAGCGAGGCGGACATCGAGACGGTGGTCGCGTGGGCGGACGCCGGCGCACCGGAGGGGGATCCGGCCGACATGCCGCCGCCGATCGATTGGCCGGCCGAGCAGGAATGGCAGCTCGAGGACCTCATCGGCCCGCCCGACCACGTGATCAAATCCAAGCCCTTCGACGTCCCGGCCGAGGGCGGAGACACCTGGTGGCGGCCGCGGGTGCCGACGGGCCTCGAGGAGGACCGCTGGGTGATGGCGTTCGAGACACGCCCCTCCTTCCCGGCCGGACGCCAGGTCGTCCACCACGCGATCCCCCGTCTCCTGAGGCTCAATGAAGAAGGGGAGTACCAGCGCATCCAGAGCCTGTCCGAGTACGCCATGGGCAAGGTGGGAGAGATCGTCCCCGGGGACGCGGGCCGGCTCCTGAAGGCGAACGACATGATCGAGTGGGACGCGCACTACTATCCCATGGGATACGACGTCCAGGGCGATCAGGTCGAACTCGGAATCTGGTTCCACGAGGAGGGCTACAAGCCCGAGTTCCAGCAGGACCTGCGTCTTTATCCTCTCAGGGGGGACATCGCGTTGGCGCCGGGGGGGACCGCGATGACGCAGGGGTTCCACCGCTGGGACCACCCGGTGCGCCTGGACAGCTTCCAGCCGCACGGGCACGTCCACCTGCACGCGATGTCGATCCAGGCGCTCTATCCCGATGGCCGGCTCGAACTCATCAGCATGGTCACGGACTTCGACGCCCGCTGGCATCACAGCTACATCTACGAGGATGACGTCGCGCCTCTGCTTCCGGCCGGGACGGTCCTCGTCATGACCGGGTGGTACGACAACACGGCGGAGAACGAGTTGACCCCGGATCCGGAGATCTGGTACGCACGCGGCTCGCGCACCGGAGATGAGATGTCGCACGCGTGGCTCGCCGTGACGCACCTCACCGACGAGGGCTTCCAGCGGCTCGTCGAGGAGCGGGAGGCGAAGCTCACGACCGACGAGGACGGCGACAGCAACGACGACAACAACTGAGCCGAGGCATGCGCAGCGTACGTCTCGCGGCTGTCTTGGTGGCCGTCCTGGTCGCCGCTCAGCTGGCGCCGGTCGTCCTTGGTGGGGGGCGGGCGCCCGTGCAGGCCCAGCAGGTGCAACGGCTGCCGCTCGCGCCCATCCCGCCAAGGGGAGAGCCGGTGGCGCCCTTCTTCGAGGGTTGGTACCGCAACGACGACGGCTCCTTCACCTTCTCGTTCGGCTACTTCAACCTGAACACGCAGGAAATCATCGAAATCCCGCTCGGCCCGGAAAACTTCGTCGAACCGGCCGAGTTCGACGGGATGCAGCCGACGCACTTTCCGGTGCGACCGCGACGGGACCGGGGCGTGTTCTCGGTCACGGTGCCCGCGTCGTACGGTGATGGGGAGCGGCGCGTCGTGTGGACGATCACGTCGAATGGGGTGACGTATCCCGTACCGGCGCGTGTCTTCGCCCCGGCGCTACAACTCGATTACGGGCCTCGGGCCATGGGGTCGGTGCCGCCGATGGTGCGCCTCGACCCCGATGGACCGGAGGGCCAGCACGTGCAGGGCGTCTGGGGGAAGCCCCGGACGGCGAAGGTGGGCGAGCCGCTCACGCTGCAGGTGTGGACGCGCGAGGTCTCGCTGCGGGATCCCGAAGACACGGTGAATCAGGAAGTCGACGTGGAGGTGACCTGGTTCAAGCACCAGGGGCCGGCCGCGCCGGTGGAGTTCGAGCCGTGGCAGATCACGGTCGCCGGGGGGACCGGTGAGGCGACGACGGCGGCGACGTTCAGCGGGGCGGGCGAGTACGTGCTCCGGGCGAGAGTCGACAACTGGGACGCGAACGACAGCACCGGCGGCGACCAGTGCTGCTGGTCGAACGCCTTCGTCCGGGTGACCGTCACCCCCTGACCGCCTGATAGGAGGCGCCATGGCGGACTCGACACTCCGCAGCCGCGGCATCGCCGCGCCCGCCGGCCGCTCCTTCCGGTCGCTCCCGCGTCCCCGCATCGCGCGGGCCCCGCTGGCCGCGCTCGCCGCCACGCTGACGGCATGCGAGACGTATTCGCCGCCCCCCGAGACCGTCCGGATTCCCGTCGTCGACACCCTGCACGGCGTCGAGTTCACCGACGACTACCGGTGGCTTGAGGACCAGGAGAGCCCCGAGACTCGCGCTTGGATCGACGAGCAGAACGCCTACGCGGAACTCATCGTCGGCGACACGCCGCTGCGGGCGGATCTCGAGGGGCGCCTCCGCGAGCTGATGGACGCACCCGGCGCGATCTTCCCGCGGCGGGCGGGGGATTACGAGTATGTCTCGTTTCGGAAGCCGGGACGGGAGGTCGGAGCCATCTACCGCCGGCCGGTGCCGGACGAACCTCGGGACGCCCCGGTCGATCCCGAGGGCGAGTTCGAGGTCGTCATCGACCCGCTCGATCTCCGCGGCGACGCCACCACCAGCGTGAGCATCGTGGACTTTTCACCCGATGGCGGTCTCATGATCTACGCCATCCGGGACGGGGGACGGGACGAGCGGGAGTACCGCGTCCGCGACTTGGCGAGCGGCGAGAACCTGCCCGACCGCTTGCCGACGTACTTGTACGGCAACGTCTCCTTCGATGAGGAAGGGGAGGGGTTCTACTATAGCCGGCGCTCACGCGAGACGGGGGCCCGGATCCGGTACCACCGGCTGGGGACGGATCTCGAGGAAGACGAGGAACTGTTCGGCGAGGGACACGGGCCGGAGCGCTTCGTCGGTTTCTCGCAGGGGGGCGACGGCCGCTGGCTCGTCTACACCGTGCAGCACGGTTGGGCGCGGACGGATGTCTACCTGAACGACCTGCGCTCCGGAGCGGCCCCCGAGCCGCTCATCGTCGGTGCGCCTGCTCGCTTCAGCCCTCGCTTCGTCGAGGATGAACTCTACCTGCTCACGAATCTGGACGCGCCGCGGAACCGCATCCTCGCGGTGGATCTCGAGAATCCGGACCCCGACCAGGCGGGGTGGCGGGAGGTGCTGCCGGAGGGGGAGGATCTCCTCACCGGATACCGGTTCATCGGCGACGATCTGTACGCCGACTACCTGCGCGACGTGAGCAGCCGGATCGTACGCTACGGGCCCGACGGTGCCGTGAAAGGCGAGGTTCCGATCCCCCCGCACCACGTGGCGGCGCTGCGCCCGCACGGAGATGACGGAAACGAAGCCCTTCTCACGCTGACGTCGCTTCTCACACCCTCCACCATCCTGAAACTGAATGTCGAGACGATGGAGACGGAGGAGTGGCTCCCGTCGTCCGTTCCCTTCGACGGTTCGGCGTACGAACTGAGGCAGGTCTGGTACACGTCGGAGGACGGGACGCGGGCCCCGATGTACGTCGCGCACCGCCGGGGACTGGCTCTCGACGGGCGAAGTCCCGCCCTCCTGTATGGGTACGGCGGGTTCAACGTGAACCTCCTGCCGCGTTTCGACGCCCGCGCTGCGGCGTGGCTGGAGCGGGGCGGCGTTTACGCGATGGCGACGCTGAGAGGCGGCGGGGAGTTCGGCGAGGAATGGCACCGGGCGGGCATGCTTGAGAACAAGCCGAACGTCTTCGCCGACTTCATCGCCGCGGCCGAGTGGCTGGTCGAAAACGGCTACACGAACCCGGACCGGCTCGCGATCCGCGGCGGGAGCAACGGCGGGCTGCTCGTCGGAGCCTCGCTCACGAAGCGGCCGAACCTCTTCCGCGCCGTCTTCTGCGGGCTGCCCGACCTCGACATGGTGCGCTTCCACCAGTTCACCGACACGAACAACATGCCGGCCCTGCTGGAGTACGGGAACGCGGCGGTGGCCGAGGAGTTCGAAGTCCTGCGCACCTTCTCTCCGTACCAGAACGTGCGCGACGGCGTGGCCTATCCCGCCGTCATGCTCACGCAGGGAGACCTCGACACGCGCGTGCCCCCGCTGCAGGCCCGCAAGATGGCCGCGCGCCTGCAGGCCGCCTCGAGTTCCGGACTGCCGGTGATTCTCGACTATGATGCGCGCACGGGCCACGCGGGCGGTCGCTCCTTCAGCCGCAACGTTCGGAACGCGGCCATGGAACTCGCCTTCCTCCTCCAACAACTCGGCACGTCCTGAAGCTGGCCGTCCATTCGGTCGAGGCCACCGCTCGAACCGGCTCCCGGTCGGCGGTCGTGGTCGAGAGTGCCGCACGTTGATACCTTGATGATATCAGATCGATATCGTTCCTCATGCCAGATGATTTTACCATGCCGAATTTGGCTCTGCGCGGGCTACCAGCCGGGCTGCATCGCGAACTCAAGGAGGCGGCGGTCCGCAACCACCGAAGCTTGAACGGGGAGATCATTGCTCGTCTGACGGCCTCCGTGCATTCCGCGCCGCTCGATGTCGAGGCATTGCTCGATAGGATAGCACGCCGACACGAGACTCTGGGGGCCATCGACTTGAGCCTCGAGAACGTGCGACGGTTGCGGGACGAGGGGCGGCGATGATCGTCGTCGATACCAACGTGATGATGAACTTCGTTTTCGGCGGAACGGGCGGTGCCGCTGCCGCCGAGCTCCTCAGGAGGGATCCGGCATGGGCCGCTCCCGTCATTCTCCTGAGCGAGTTGCGCAACGCTCTGGTCGGCGTGGTGCGTCGGGGCGTCGCGACGTCCGAGCAGGTCAAGGCAATGGGTGACGACGCGGCACAGGTACTGGGGAGCAGAATCGTCGGCGTCCCCGGCGGGCTGGTGATCGACACCGCCCTCGCGTGCGGCCTCACCGCCTACGACGCCGAGTTCGTGGCCGTAGCGCGCGTCCTGGACACCCGCCTGGTTACTCTGGACCGGGAGATCCTGCGGAGCGCGCCGGATGTCGCCGTGCCACTGGCGAGTGCGTCCTCGTGGACGTGATCCGACGCACCGCTCCCCGCTTCGGGCCGGGCGCATCGGTACTACGAGCCCCCGAATCCGTGGGACAATGGTTTCGGCCCGGCGAGCGTGGACTCGCGGAAGGTCCGCATCGGCCAACTCCTCCGGAAGCCGAAGGACTGGATCGCGTATCAGTACGACTTCGGCGACAGCTGGAGGCACCGAGTCACGCTGCAGAAGGTCCTCCCGTTCGACCTCTCGATCCGACTCCCGGTCTGCATCGAGGGCAGGCGGAGCTGCCCGCCGGAGGACTGCGGCGGGCTGTGGGGCTACTACGAGATGTCGGAAGCGCTCGGCGACCCCGGCCACGAACGGCACGAGGAGATGGTGGACTGGATCGACAGCTTCGACCCCGACGAGTTCCACCTCGACGACGTCAACGCCCAACTCCGCGCCCGCTGGAAGTAGCCCGCCCACCCTCGCGGCCGCGCCAAGTCGGCGAACGGTCGGCCGCCTGTGACGGGAACCCTACAACCCCTTCGACCACCCTGTTTGCTTCCGACGACTTTTCGGGTTATATTCGGTATTGAGACGACGCAGCGGACCCGGCAGTCCGGCCTCCGGGTTGACGCATGGGAGGGGTGGATGAGGCGGATTCCAAGATGGGGACGATTGCGGAACCGTGGCGACAGGGTCATCCGACCCGTTGCGGCTTCGCGTATGACCCACGCATTCTCACCGTGTATGGTCAGCCTATCCGTGCGAGACATCCTAGGTGAACTGACTCCGGTCGAGCAGAAGCTGGCACCCGGCGTTCTGCACGTTGCCGGGGATGTGGACCTGCTGCGGACGAGTCCCAAGGTGGCGGTCGTGGGCTCGAGACGAGCCAGCACGGAAGGGCTGACCAATGCCACGCGGGTCGCGGAGACGCTCGTCGGACTCGACGCCACGGTGGTTTCGGGTCTCGCCCAAGGCATCGACGCGGCCGCCCACAAGGCCGCACTCCGTGCCCGGGGCCGCACGTTCGCGGTTATCGGAACGGGGCTGGACGTGGCCTATCCGAGCGCGAACCGGCCGCTCCAGGAACACCTGATGACCGACTTCGCCGTCGTCAGCCAGTTCCGTACAGGCACCCCTCCGGCGAGGCGGCATTTTCCACAGCGTAATCGAACGATGGCTCTCCTCAGCGACGCACTTGTGATCGTAGAGGCGGCCCAGAATAGCGGCACCGTCAGTCAGGGCTGGGAAACTCTCCGTCTCGGGCGCACTCTCTTCCTGCTAGAGTCGGTTGTGAACAACCCCGTCCTTTCGTGGCCGGCCGAAATGCGCCGATACGGAGCGGAAGTGCTGCGGCTCGAAGATCTCGGTCACATACTCGATGACCTTCCGTGCGTGACGATGAGCGGGGCCCTCGGCTTCTGACGGATGCGGTTCGCATCCCTATTGGTCTACACGCCCCGGAGCCGCGATCCCGAGAACGAGGGGTTGGGGCCACGAAGAGTCATGTTTGGGGTGAAGGGTGCCCGCCCGGACGTTCTGGAACGCGTGGCAGTCCGGTGCAGCGAGTTCCGTGACACCGAGTTCGCGGACTTCTTCACTCCCGCCTCGACCTTGGTGCCGGTGCCTACCAGCGCTCCGGCCAGGGCCCCCGACACCCTCTGGCCGGGACTCAGCATGGCCGAAGCGTTGTTAGGGCAAGGACTGGGTCGGAATGTGCGGAAGCTGCTCGTCAGAACCGTGCGCGTGCCGAAGGCCCATCGGCAATCTGCGGTTGACCGGCCGCGAATGGAGGAACTCGCCGACTCGCTCGAGTGGCGAGGCGATCTCGGTTCTAATCTCGAACGGATCATTCTGGTTGATGATGTGGTCACGCGGGGAACTACGTTTCTTGCCGCACGGGAGGTGATCCACCGAGCGCAGCCGTGGCTGGAAGTCTGCGGATTCGCCGCCGTCCGAACGATGAGCTTTGACGTCGTGACACAGCCATTGAGTCCGGCGATCGGCACGGTGAAGCTACAGCCCCACGGGTGGGGTCACCGCGACCCGTGATTCCGGAGTGCGAAGCCGAACAAGGGCGTGGGGGATACGGGCGCTCGAACCACCGGACTTCTCACAATTGCAGGCCGCGACGGCGACCTCGGAGAACGCGTATTGTCTACTCTAGGAGCTTGAAGACGCCGTCGGGGGCGTCGCGGTAGAACTCGATGTTGAGCTTGGTCCAGACGTCGTCCGGCAGGTTCATCAGCTCGCGGCGGGCGGCGACCGGGACGAGAAGGACCGAGGCGCCCTTGTCCACGGCGAGTTCGGCGATGGCGACGGGGTCCGCGAGCTGGTCGAGGGAGCCGCCGAGGTTCAGGGGGCCCGTGATGATGGCGCCGCCGCGGGTGCCCCGATCCAGGAGTGCCCCGACGAAGGCGACGAGGACCGGCACGCCCAGGCGGGCCCCGGAGGCGTCCGCGTCGAAGGGGCGGAGTTGGATGGTGTATTCGTGCGACCGGGCGTTGCGGTCGCCGATGAGGTTGGCGGCGCCGGCGTAGAGATTCTGCTCGGCCACTTTCACGCTCTCGCGGAACGCGGGCGGGACCGGATGGTTCAGGATCCGAACGCCGCCGCCGGGTCCCTCGGTGACCTCGATCCGGTAGAGCCCCGGCCCGGTCTCCGGGAGGCCCGGCCCGATAGCCCATACCTGTCCGGGCGGGAGCGGGTCCGGGTCGATCGCCTCGTCGCTGTGGAGTTCCGGCGTGGCGACGAACTGCTCCGTGCCGTCCACGCCGAGCGTGAATGAGAAGTGGGTGTTGCGGAACTCGGTCTTGAGGCAGCGTTTCTGCTGCTCCTTCACCCGGCGGCGCGATTCCAGCGCGAGTCGTGCGATCCACTTGAGGTCCGCGTCTTCGACATCCATGTCCGGGTCGGGGAAGATCAGCTTGAGCAGCCCGGAGACCGTTTTGTGGACCGCCTCGATGTCACGGCCCGAGAGGGCGCCGCCCCAGAACACGCGGTTCTGGAGCGCCGAGAGGCGCGGCTGCGCGCGGAGGCTCGTCCAGCAGGCGCTCAGGAAGTCGTTGACGAGGCCGAAGTGGTCCGTGAGGTGTTCCCGGGGA
The DNA here is from genome assembly GCA_012270965.1 of Candidatus Palauibacter poriticola. Lineage (GTDB taxonomy): Bacteria > Gemmatimonadota > Gemmatimonadetes > Palauibacterales > Palauibacteraceae > Palauibacter > Palauibacter poriticola. The sequence continues at coordinate 34,421 of JAAXHJ010000087.1, read as the reverse complement.
TCGAGCTTCGGAAAGTCCCAGCCCGGGGCGTAGGCGTGGATGCGGTCGTGAAAGGCGGTGTCGTCGCGCATCTGCTTGGGGAGCGGGCTCAGGAGGTGTCCGACGCGCTGCTGCTGCTCGACCGACACGTTGAAGTTCCCGACCAGCACCATCGAACCCTCGGCGCGGATGCTTTCCTTGCCGCGGCTGAACTCGCCCGACGCCATGTAGCCCTTCATGATGTTGACGCCGTCCTTCTGGTCGAAGGAGACGCCGGCGATCTCGTCGAAGCACACGACGTCGTAGTGGCACACGAGGCCGCGCTGCCCGCTGGCCATGTTGACGAACATCTTCGCGACCGTCGCCCGCCCACCCGAGATGAGATGGGAGAACGGGGAGAGCTGCTGGTAGACGTGGCTCTTGCCGGTCCCGCGCGGACCGAGTTCCACGAGATTGTAGTTGCGCTCGACGAAGGGAATGAGGCGCAGAAGGACCACCCGTTTCGCGCGCTCGTCCAGCGTGGTGGGTTCGAGGCCGGTCGAGCGGAGGAGAAAGTCGATCCATTCGCCGGTCGTGAAGTGGCGTCGGCCGCGCGCGAGTACGTCGAGCACGTTCGGATTCGACATCTGGATGGGGCGAAGCGTCTTGATGCCGAAGGGACGTCCGTTCCGTTCCTGAGCGATGACCGCGTCGTATTCGAGCGTAACCTCGGCGTAGAAGCCGTCGGCCAGCATGCGCTGGTTCTCGGTGACGAGCCGCGTTCCGATGCGCGCGTCCTTGAGCGAGAGGCTCGGCAGCTCGGCGACGTAGCAGTCGTTCTTCGCATCGAGGCGCGCGCGGATGATGTCGATGAGCCGCACCGAGCCCTCCTCGCGGGCTCTGGACTTGAAGATCTCCTGATCGGCGGCGCGGATCGTGCGGCCGTCGAGCTGTCTCTCGACGATGGCGAGGCCTTCCTCAATCTCCTCCTCGTCCACGCTCGCGCAGTAGCGGCCGAGGAGGAACTCCACGACGTAGGTTGGCACGGGGTATTGGCGGGCGTAGCGCCGCACCAGGTCCTTGCGCACGAGATAGCCGGGGAACGCCCCGTTGGCCGCGACGTCCAGCGAGTCCAACGCAATCCCGCGATCGCCGGTGGGGGGGTCCGGCTCCCGTGCATGTGTTCCCGAGTCGCTCACCTATTCTCTCCCACGCGGGTCGGTTGTTGGGAAAGTACGCGGCCCTCGGCGTCGGTGACGACGAGGACGAGTTGCGCCTCCTCGTGTTCATCGCCGGCGAGGACGAGGCTCACGGATCCATCCTCCTGCACGGGCTTGGCGGTGGCGGCCACGGACGGCCCCGAGGCGCTCTCATACCGCAAGTCCGCAGTCACGGCACCGCCGCGCGCGTCGATCTCCGCGAAACAGCGCAGCCCGCGCCACGTGATGGACGTGATGGCGGCCGCGACGCCGGTCGCCGCGGCGCGTTCGACCCGCATATCGGGGATGAGGCACTCCTGAACGCTGAGGCCGCCGTGCGCGTATTCGTCGCGCCTGCTGAAACACGCGATGCCGGGGGGCGCGGCGAACCACTGGCCTTCGTTCCAGTGCCAGGGATGGCGGGGAACCTCGGGCGTGGCATCGCCGGAGACGACGGCGACGCGCGACCACTGGGACTCCGTGAGATGTCTGGGCAGCGTCACCAGCGGGAGCCCGCCCGGCAGCCAGAGCCACCCGTGGTCGGTGACGATGCGCGCCGAGCGCCAGCCCGCATCGAGCAGGTGCACGATGCGCTCGGCGACGGTTTCCAACTCTTGGTCAACCAGCCGCGCGAAGGTCGCGGCCTCGTGGCGGTGGCCGAACTTGTCGATCCTGTCGGTCTCAAGCCAGCCGCGGGCACCCGCCGCCAGCGGCAGATCGAGGGTGCCGTCGCCGACCATCTGGTAGCCGCGCTCCTCCATCGCCTTGCGGAGTTCGCCGACGACGGCGGGCCGGGGCGGGCGCTGGCCGCCGTCCGTGCCGATAGCGGGCCGGAAATCGGCGCGCAGCGTATCGCCCTCGACAAGATCGGCCACCGGCGTGACCGCGGGTTTGCCCGTGGCGGTGACCGTGGGGATCGCCGCCCAGCGGTGGCCGGGGGAGACCCGGCAGCCGCGCCGTTCGAGGCGGACGGCCAGATCCCGGCCCAATTCGTAACGCAGTCCGTCCACGAAGAAGAGGCACTCGTCCTCCCGCGCCTCTACGTCCGGTTGCTCACCACGCCGCGGAAGTGGTGTTCGCCCGACAGCCTCTTGGAAGGCCGTGGCGGTGTCTTGCAGCCACGGCTCCAGTAGGTGTCTCACGATGGAGGCGACAAGCGCGGCGTGCGGGCCGGAGGCCGCGGCGAGCGCCGCGCGGGCGTGCGCGTCGGCCCGCCAGCCGGTGTCCGCGTACGTCGCGGCGATGTCGTCCGGCGCGGCCCCGCCGATGGCGCTTCTGATGGCGGCCGCGAGCCCGGCCAGCGGCTCTAGCGCCGTGGCCAGCGGCGAATGTTTGAGCCGCGCCCACACCCAATCCCGGCGGCGACCGTGCTCGGCCTCCAGCGCGAGCACCGCGTCGCGGGCCTCCGCGGCGGGACGCCCCGGCAGGCCCGAGAGCTCTTCCCGCGCGGCCGTCTCGTCTTCGTCGTTGAGGTCGGGCCAGCGCTCTCGGTCGAACGCGAGTTCGCCGGCGGGCCGGCTGCGGCGGAGGAGTGCCTCTACCCCCGGATACGCGTCCGGCGCCTCCGCGTAGCGATTCCAAATCGCCGCCCACGGGCCGCGTCCCTCGCCGAGCCGCTCACCCGCCGCCACATCCGCCTCCGTCCCGGGGTCGAAGTCGAGCTCGTCCCCGCACTGTCGGCGGAAGGCGGTCCATTTGGCCTCGCCGAGGCGGGCGCGGGTCGCGTCGGGATCACCCATCCAGCGCAGCAGGTCGCGCCGGAAGTCGTCCACCAGCAACTTGCCGAAGTCGGCCGCGTCGAGGCGGCGTCCACGCAGCTGGGCCACCGGGCGCACGGCCACCTCGGCCAGCGCGGCGCGCAGCGCCTCGAGCGTCGCGCGGTCCCCCGCGATGTCGAGCCCGACGCCCTTGGGGGAACCCAGGAAGGCGGCCACCGTCCAATCCCTGCCGTTCGGGTGGTTCCACGGGACGCCGCGGTACAGCAACTCCACCAGCGGCCGCACCTCCGCCGGGCACTGCTCGCCCGCCCGAAGCTGGCCCCGCTCGAATCCCGGCAGATAGAGAATCGGAGTCCGATCTGCCGGCGGGTCCAGTGCATTCAGCGTGCCATCCACGACGCAACGCAGCCAGATCGCGGGTCCGGTGCGAGCATCCGGTTCGTAGGATCCGAGTGCGATCAGTTCCGGTAGCCGTCCCTTGAGCACTGGAAGCAGGCCCTCCCACTCCCGCCCCGGATCGGTCCACAGGATCGCTACGGGCCGATCCTGCCCGTCCGACGCCGCGTCGCGGGCGCGCAGGCTGTCGACAAGCCCGTCGAGCGGCGTGGAACCCGGCTCGGCTTCGTCCGTAACGTACATGACCGTCATCCTCGTTCGGCACCTCCGCGGCGCAGGAATGTGACGGAGAAAGTAGTCCGAAACAACGTGTCAAGAGCGAAACCGCCGACACGTTTCGCTGCGGGCGTGAGCAACCCCGAGCCTGTTGTCGATGTTAGCCCGGTTGTAGCTTCGGGTGTCTTCCACACCGGCGGCAACGTGCCGTACGAAGCCAGGGGACGGCAGGAAGGAGAAATATGACCGAACGCTTGATGAACGTCCTCAAGGGTGCCGGGTCGATTCTCGACCTCTGGCCCGTGCCTCCGAGAGTGGAGGATTTCTCCCGCCACGATGCGGAGGAGATGTTCCGTCGCAGCTGGTACGAGACCGGCGCGGCGCTCCGACGCGCCATGAACGAGGTTGACCTTGACCCGCAACCGGAAGAGGAAGCGCAAGAAGAAGCAACGGCGCAGACCGCAGCAGAAGGTTTCCGCGAAAGTCAGCGAGGCACCCCCCAGCCGCACAAGTGATCGTACGCCCAACACGGCAGGCGAGTCGCCCGCTATGGACGGCGAGACCGCCAGGCCTGCGGGGAGAGTCGTAGCCCGAAGCGAATCGGTTCAGATCGAGAAGATCGAGGGGCCGATTCCGCCGCCTTGGATGTTGAAGGAGTACGAATCCATCCTGCCCTGTCCTGCTAACCGAATCGTCTCGATGGCGGAGAGTTTCGCGGCACACAAGCAGAGCGTTGAGAGCCGTGCCTTGGACCTTGCGTTCGGAACCGTGAAGCGAGGACAGTTGTTAGGCGCGGCCGTGGTTTTCTTGGTGCTCATCGTAGGCGTCGTGGCCTTAATCGCGGGGTACGAGGAGTTCGCCGAAACGCTTATCGGCACGACCCTTGTGGCTTTGGCCGCGATCTTCGTTCTTGGCCGGGCACCCGGTTGGTTCGGTGCATGGCGATCCATGGGACGCTCCGAATCGTCGAACGAAGACACCGGCTGATGCAGGCGGAGGCACGCGGGGCGACACGCGGCGAAGCCGCAACGATGTTTCGTGCCGCAGAGAGTCGCGCCGAGGATCCTCATTCCAAAGGGTGAGCGGCGAAGATCGTGAGCTTCAACTCCGCATCGCCGAGCAGGCGGTACACGGGGCGCTTCCCGGAGTGCGCCTCGCTGCGCCGCATCAGGACGCCCACCCCTTCGCCCCGGCGGTCCATCAGCGTGTCGCGCGTCGTGTCGAGTCCCGCGATGTCGCGCGGGACGGGGATGCGGGCGAGGAGACTCGTGACCGCCTCGTTCCGCGTCGCCTGCCGGTGGGGCAGCATGTCTAGTTCGAGCGTGTTCGCCAGCCCTCCCGGCGAGTGCAGCTCGACGCGGTCGGAGAAGAGCCGGAGCCGGATCTTCGACCCGTGGATCGAGTAGTCGCGGTGCGCCGCGGCGTTCACGACCGCCTCGAAGATAGACGTGAGGTCGTACTGGGGGATGTCCGTGCGGCCGATGGTCTTGATGCCGCGCACCTTTTGATTCCGGGTCACGAACCGGCAGGCCGCGGCGATCTGCGCGTCCAGCGGGCCCGTGATGTCCTCCGCGTCCAGCTGGTAGATAGAGGCGTTCAGCGCGTCCGGCACGTCCCTCCCGTGGTAGGCCACCGCCTGAATCCAGGCGTTGCGCAGCCACCGTTCGGGGCGTTGCGCGCAAAGAAGGATGCCCGCGACGGTTGGGACGTACTCGTCCGCATCGGCGCGCGTCGCGATGCCCAGCTTGTGGGCGAGGGTGAGGCGGTCATCATCGCTGCGCTCCGTCCGGAAGCGGTCGATCAACGCCGGGTCCAGGTCGTCGAACGCGGCACCCCCCACGGCTTGCTCGTCGAATCCGACGAGCCCGGACCGGCTTCGTAGGGCGAAGAGGCGGGCCAGCTCTTCGGGACGCATCTCGCGCTTCGAGCTCCCCACACGGCGGAAATACCCCGACGGACTCCGGTGGACGAACGGACTGCGCGGCACCGCGACGGCAAGCACGAACGCGGGCCGATCGCCGGGGCCGGTGACCTCCAGCCGCCGCGTCACGATATCCACGGGCGGATCCAGGGAACCTCTGGCGATCTCGACGACGTAGCGCTCCGCCAAGTCGAGATTGTCCAACGGGATGCCGGTGACCTCCCTCGTCGCGTCCCTCACGCCAAGCACCAGTTCGCCGCCGTGCGCGTTGGCGAAGGCCGCCATCTCGTCCGCAAGGGAATCTCGCCGCGGACCTCTGATCTCCCGGCCCGCAAAGACGACCTCCTTGAGTTCGAGGAAGGAGTCCTCGCCGGCGCGGATTCTGTTCAGCAGCGCGGATGCTCGATCAGGCATGGCCGGGCACCTCCAAAATCGCGCGGTTTCCGCTCAACACCAGCAACATTTCACCCCCCTTCGGGATCGGGGGAGACCGTGAACACGTATCGCGCCCCCCGCCAGTGCCCATCGATCCAGCCATTCCCCTCCCGTGCCAGTGCATGGGTCAGACGGTTGACCTGCCAGCGATCCAGCTTCGTTATCCGCCTGACGGCGTCGTTGGCGACCGGGGCCTCGCCGCGCATGGCGATGCGGCGACGCTTCGACCTCGGCCCGCGTTCAAGGCATTGCGACCTGATCTTCATTGACGCCCCCGGGCCGCGTGCTTGGCGGCGAGCGTGTAGTGGAGGTCGTTCCAGCGGTTGCCGTCGAACTTGGCGTTCGGTTCGGCCCGGTAGTCCGTGCGCTGCTCCGCCGTCCCGGCGCCGGGACAGGACCAGAACCACGGGAAGTCCTGCCGGTCGCGGGGTTCCCGCGGCTCCTTGCCCCGGTCCTTGCCCCAAGGGACGTTGGGTTTCGCCCGCAGGATGCCGGCTCCCGCGAGGCCGCCACCCGAACGGAGTCTCGCCCGCATGAACGGACGGATGTTCAGGCGCACTCCGTCGTCGATATCCGGGTTCCAGCCGACGGCCTGCTCGGCCACCGGCTTCCAGCGCACGAAGATGTCGTAGGGCGGTTCACCCTCCAAAATCTTCTCGAGCTGCTCCCGCAACTCCAGCGCCGCCACCAGACGGCCGTCTGCCCCGGCGACTCCATCGCGCCGCGCCTGCCGCTGCCGCGTGATCCAATCGCTGAGATAGGAGTAGGTGACGGCCTCCAGGGTACGGCGGCCCTCTCCATCCTGTCCGGCCAACCGGTGGTAGTTGACGAGCGCGTGGAAGCCGTCCCTCCTTCCGTCCCAGATGTGCCAGATGAAGGGTCGGTTGTGGAACAGTTTGCAGTGCTCCTTGAAGAAGCGGTCGCGGAGCCAATCCTCCAGCGACGCGGGCGGCCGATCGCTCGTGGCCGCGAGCAGTGCCTGTTCGGTCGCCGGTGACCAATCGTCATCGTATGCGGCGGCCAGCAATCTCCGCACTCGGTCTGCGGCAGTGGCCTCTCCTCGAGTCGCGGAGAGGCAGACGATCCCGTCGGCGTCCGCGAAGTCCGCGAACTCGGCGCAGTACTCGACCAGTTCGCGCTGCTCCTCCGCCAGCCGCATCTCCGGGTCGAGCTCCGCGGGCCATCGATATCCGAGCAAACGGGCGACGGCCACTTGGAGAACCGTACCGTCAATCCGCAGCGGTCCTCGCGCGGTCCACTTCCTCTCATCGTCCCAGACCACGCTCCCACAGGGATCGCCGTGGAAGATCCACTGGGTGGGATCGTCGGAGTAGGGCTCGGGCAGGCCGTTGGGATAGCGCTCGACCGCGACCTTGCTCCAGTGTTCGAGGTCGAAGGGGACTTTGACAAGGGTGGCGTTGGTGACCGCCAGGCTCTGGTCAAATTCGCGGACGGCGGCGGCGTATTCCATAGAGGAGCAGAAAGCCCAGACGGCGGGGACATGTTCGTCGTGGTTGGGCGTCAGGACTGCGGTATTGTTGTCGAATGCTTGGCCCATGAAGATCGAAACAGGTATCGCACCGATCTGGCCAGCCGCGACACCCTGCCGATCCCAAGCTTCCCGTCCCCGAAACGTGGCACCAGCTTGGCAAACTTCTGTAATCTGGCCGCGCCCGTCTTCCCAAAAGATGGTCTGGGTGCGACCCGCAAAGTGCTGAGACGCGTGGGGATTCGTCTGTTGCAGTCGCCACTCAGGGCCGCTCGGCCACGCGGGTTCCCAATGGCATCGACCAAATCGGGGGTAATCACTGGTCGCTATTCCCTGCCAACCGCCCGCTAAGTCTCGTAACAACTTCCCCTTGCCCACTGGCCGCATCAGGACGACCGAGTCGGGATTCTTCGATTGATCGGCTTGGAGCGATTCGATGACCTCCGCGCCGCCACTTAGCAGGGTCGCCTTTTCGTCGGTCCTGATGGGGGGTTGGCTGCGGGGGGCGGAGACGTCGATGCCGACCATTTCCCACTCGGGAGACGGGCGGTCGGCGGAGAGGATGTTCAGTGCTGCGAACGCGCCTGCCGCCTGTGGATCATCAAAAGCGTGCTCACCAAGGCGGGCCACCACGTTCCACGTCCGTTCCTTCAGCAGCCGTTCCCGCAGGTGTCGGTAGGTTCTGAGGAAGAGCCAGTTCTGCGGTGTGACGACGGCTTGCGTGCCGCGGTCGCCGAGCCAGCGGAAGAACCGTGACACGAATACTGTGGCGATGTCGCCCTTCGCGTCGGGATGATGGGACTCGCAGAACCGCTTCAGCTCATCGGACTGTTTCCCCCGGGCGAGGTAGGGCACGTTGGTGATGACGAGCGTGTAGGTGTCGCCCAGGAGTTGGGCCGCGTGCGCCATCCCGCGCGCGGCGATGGCGCGCTCGGCGAGGTTGGGGTCGGGTGCGTCGCGCGCGAGGATCTTCGAAAGCAGCGGCCGGAGGGTCCCGTAGTCGGCCCGAAGGGCATCGCCTTGGTCGGGGGAGGCGCGGGGATGGGGATCGATCAGCGAGCCACGCAGCGGCGCCTGCGCGAACAGGGCGTGCAGCTCTCCCAAGCTCTCGCGAACCGGTGTGGAAAGAAGGTTGTCATCCGTCCCCAGGAGGTCGCGGTCCGCGGGAATCCCTCCGGCCGCCGCGGCCGCGTCGGCGAGATCGAGCCATTGTTCGCGCGTGGAATTGGGCGCAAGCCCGGAGCAGGCGACCCGCGGCGGCGGAAGGGGGATGGGATCGCCGACCAGCCTCCACGCGGCGAGGGCCACGTTGAACGCGGCGATCTGTGTACAGCGCGGATCGACTTCGAGCCCGAACAGGTTGTCCCGAAGCACCGCGCGCACGGCATCGGCGGGGGCGAGCGATTCCTCCTCCATGCGTAGGCGCACGAGGAGGTGGAAGGCCTCGACGAGGAAATGCCCGCTCCCACAGCAGGGATCGAGTACGCGGAGTTCCGCCGCCGTTCGGGGCCAGCGCTCGAAGCATCCCGCAGCCGGACGCCACGGCCCGGTCGGCGCGTCTTCCTCATCGCCGTCCACGGCTTCGCGGACGAACCGGAGGTAGGAGAAGTCGTGCCCGCCTGCCGTCCACAGGCGCACCGCCTCGCGAAGCTCGTCCTCGGTCTTCGCCTCCCGCGCCGGACCGGGCATCTCGGCGAATATCCGTGCCGCCCGCCAAGCGCCGATCGTGTTGTGCAGGAGGAAAAGCGCCATGTAGCGCTCGGTGAAGAGCTGGGTCACGGACGGGAGTTCGTCCGCCCCGATCTTGACGCCGCTCTGGTTCACGGCGTCCTTCCGCTCCGCCTGCCAGTACTGGTACGTCCACCCGAGCGAGTCGTCCGCCGCAAAAACCGCTTCGGGCAAGTCCGCGAGCAGTTTTCGCAGCGCCTGATTCGTCTCCGGCGGCAGCCGCACCGCGAGCACGGGGTCATCGGGCCTGAAGATCTCGGGCAGCATGTCGGATGCCCATCGCCCGGCGGCCTCCCATGGATCCTCCCCCCGCTCGCGCGCGAGTTCCTCGCACTCCGCCAGCGACACGGGCACGCCGGACTCGGGCTCGATAAGGAGTTCGTTCTCCGCCAGAAAGCGCGCGAAGAGCATCCGGTGCCAGTGCTCGTACGCGGTCTCGCGTACGAGCCGGTCGATCTCCTGCTCACGGGTCCGGGCGTTGCGGCGGTCGCCCAGTTGCCGCCCGTGGGCGCGGAGCCGCCGTCGGAGCCGGCGTTCCGCCCCCGGCATTCCGTCGCGGGCCTCGCGATCCCCCACGGCCAGCGCGGCGAGCGCCTTCCGAGCACCGTCCTCTCCGACGCGACGCGCACTCTGAATCGCCCGTCCGAGCTGGTTCCGGAGGTCCGCAGAGAGGGCGCGGCTCATGGAATAGGTGCCTGCGTTTGAGCTTGAACAACGAGACGTGTACGGATGTTCGTTCGCAGTTCATTGTAGATGTTCACGTTCGCATCCTGGTGCCAGAATCGCACGGCCAGCCCGTACGTTTGCCAGGGGCCTTCGCCGTGTGGGAACCGGCTCTGGCAACCTACAAGTACATGGAGTACCGGGCGGTCCGCCCCGTCGGCCGTCGGCAGCCCGCGAAAGCGCCGCCACTGCATGCGCCTTACCTGAAGTGTTGACCAGTAGAGTGCGGTCTTGGAGGGTCGTAACGGCAACAGCCGTGATGGGGGGACGTTGGGAGCCTCTCCGTCGCCAGAATGGGGTGTTCGGCAACGCTCGATTTCATCCACCGTCAGGCCCTTCATCACCTCAACCCACATCGTGCGTGCAAGATACTCCTTACGGCTCGATCGGACTGGTGGATCGTGAGCCAACGCGACCGAGATTCCACGATTGCCGGTGCCGGTGGAGAACGCTTCCGGCACCGGAATCGGGTATACATGCCAGCAATCCTCCTTCACTTGATCTGAGGCGACGAGGCACGCATCGTTATCGAGCGATGCACGAACGCGCGCCGGGTCGACCACGCCAAATCCCGCGAGCCGAAGCTTGTCCCAAGTCTCCTTCCCCTCAGGGTCACACAACCAATCACCGTCACACGGCGGCGTTTCCGCGCTCGTACCCAGTATCGCTCTGGCGACGTTGGCACCCGCCGGGTCACCGAGGGCGGCTCCCGCAGCCTCCAGAGCCCATGCGGCGGCGTGGCTGACCTGCGGGGCCGCAATGCTAGTCCCAGACACCGCCGTTAGATGCCGGTCATCGTCGTCCGGCCACCGAGTCGTAAGTTCACCCAAATGCAGGTCCTTCCGCTGCCATTGTGGTTCCGCCCCGGTGACGCGCTGAACCGCGAAGTTCCCACCGTAGGCAACAAAGTCCGGCTTAACTCCATGGCTGCCGTTCTTCCACTCGTATCCAGGGCCGACGCGGCTAAACGGGGCGGGAGCTCCCTCGGGTGCCGCCGCGAACGAATCTCGCGTGCGTGGCGCCGCAGTGCGTGCGATGGCCCCTACGGTCACTGCCAACGCCGAAGTCGCCGGGTTGCATACACGAGCCAAAGAGTTCGACAAGAGTGAATCCCGGACTCCAATCCGAAACTCTTCTGTCGTGCCGGGCGATGTCGGCATCTGAGGTTCAAAATCGTTACCCGCTGAAACCACGATCACGATATCGAGTTCGCGAGCAACTTGATCCAGAGCTTCCGCCCAAGCGTATTGCCGTCCGCCGCCGTACACATCGTCGCGGTTGCCGAGGGAAAGGTTGAACACCCGGCAGTTGCGCGTGGCCTGAAAATGTCGGATTGCTCGCACGACGAGCGCCTCGGGCCGAACGCCGTCCGGGAAGACGGCGGCGGATGCGTCCCACGGGTGGCGGCGAAGCACCTTCCCGCTGGCAATCAGAACCCTCCGATCCCAGATGTCTGTGTCGACGCAATCTTTAATGCTGCCGTACATGGCGAGACCGGCTACTTGCGTCCCGTGCCCCTGCCTGTCCGTCACCGTGTTCTCGCCGCTGCCAAAATCCTCCTCCTCAACCACCCAGCCTCGCAACAGTGGGTGGCCGGCCAGCACTCCGCTGTCGATCACGCCGACCACGGGCTCTGAACCCGTCGGCAAGCCGTCGCGCCCCGTCGCGACAGCGTCCTGAAACAGCGATCCGTACGCGGAGGGAAGCAGGGGCGGGAGGTTCACTTGCGCCACGACATCCAGATCCAACAGAGCTTCCCCAAGCTCGCGTCCCCCGACGACGCGGGCCAGAATCAGGCTGCTCGTGCGCAGGTCATCCGTAACCCGCCCCCCAAATTTGGGGCACACTACTCGAAGGTCAGCCAGGATGGTCCGCGCCGCACCCGGGTCCCCTGGGTGCCAGAGATCGACATCCAGCTGGATTGCCGGTTCATTGGGAAAACCCTCAGCGCGTAACCGATTGCCGATCCGCTGCTCGCGAGACACCGGTCGAACGTTCTCCAAGCCGCTGAAGAAGGTCGTCCTCAATCTGCGCGGCAGGACCGTCGTTCCGAGGCGGTCAGCGCGGTACGCCGACGTTTCGGCTCGAAAACGGTCGATTTCTGCAGCCGTGGCGAACTGCACAATCAGTTGCCGCGTGGATCCTGCGTCTTCGTAGTGAACCCGTTCATCGACAACCGCCGCATCAAACCGTTCTTCGAGGACATCGCGACAGCCTCGGTCGAAGGAACTGAACCGCAGCACCAGCAGCCGATCCGGTGCGATCCCAAGGTGTTTCCTCTTGGCGGCTACAAGCGAGACCGCAGAGTTCACATCGTCCCGAATCTTGCTGCCGTGCTCGGAACGGTTTCGAGGCGGTAGTTGCTGACCATGACCACGACGTCTGCGACGGGGAGGCTCGAGGTCAGGTTCTCGGCGAAACCCGATGTGTGGGTGGCTGTTGGTGCCCGAATCGTCGTCCATGCTGGGTTAGGTACGGTCGACCGCCGGAATCGTGTGATCGGGAACGGCGCGCTGGAGCACGTAACGACGATACTGGAATCGCCGAAGCGCGGTGGCCACATCCTCGTCGCGCAGCTTGTCGATTCCCTCCAGTGCGCAGCGACGCCTCGCATCTAAGCAGACTCTTTCTGCGTCGGCGAAGGACGCTCCCGACACCGAGTCAAGGATCTTCGTCATCTGCCGGTCGGTGACTCGAAGCGGTCGAAACCGTCGCCGAATCAACGCTTCCAGACTTGCCTCGTCCGGGAGGTCGAATCGGACGACATCGTCGAATCTTCGCCAGATCGCAGGGTCGAGGGCTTGCTCGAAGTTCGTTGCCGCGATGACGATGGACCGCCCCTCGAACCCATCAAGAAGCTGCAGAAAGGTGTTCACCACCCGCTTGATCTCGCCGTGCTCGGTGGCGTCGTCGCGCGAGCGTCCGATAGCGTCGAATTCGTCAAAGAACACCACCCACTGACCTCGCGATGCGTAGTCGAACACCTTGCGAAGGTTGTTCGCGGTGGCCCCCAAGAGGGAGGAAACGACGCTGTCGAATCGCACGTAGAGCATGGGCAGCCCGATCTCGCCGGCGACTGCCTCGGCGCACGATGTCTTCCCGCATCCTGAGGGGCCGCAGAACAGCACCCGGCGCGTGGGAGCCAGACCGTGCGCCTCGAGGATCTCCCAGCCACGTACTTCCACCAAGGTCCGCCTCAGCACGTCCTGCGTCTCGTCACTCAACACTAGGTCGTCGAGATATCGGTCGGGCTGGCGGATGGCGATGAGCGACGTGCGGCGGTCGCCGTCCGTGGGCACCGGGTCGAAGGCGGAATCCAACCTGCGGGTGCCCTGCATGGAGCGAACGCCGTTCGTCAGGATCCGCTGAAGCTCCTTTGCAAGCACCGGATGCTGCTTCTTCCGTTCCTCCTCGACGATCCTGCTTGCGACCGCGCGGAAACCCTCGTCATCCCGCCGCTGATAGGTCTCGAACAGCTTCTTGAGGAGGTCCGCCCGCGCCACCGTCACCTCGGCGAAAGTTGGTCCCGTTCCGTTGACGCATGGAACGTAGAGCAAATCGAGGCGGTGTGCGATGCTGCGGCATCTCCAGGATCACGAGACGCCGCCGGGGCGGCGTTCGGCCAATCGGGTTCATGTCGCGTTCGCAACGTCAGCCTCCGGGCTCAGAGCGGGCTTCCCGAATCAAATCCAGCACCGATCTCACGCAATTCACGAATGCAGCGACCTCGCCTCTGCGCGTTATGTACCATCGTGGACCATGCGCCAGACGGTTCCTGAATCTCTCAAGAAAAGAGATATCGTCTCCAGCCAGCGTCACGATTCCGAGCGCCTTGGCGGTTCGCAACGGCTTCGCGAAACCGTAAGTTTCGATCTCGCGGACCGGACCGATACCGGAGTTGCCCAGCGCTGAAGAATCGATCCCCCTCTCGTTACGCATTATTCTCGTAAGCTCTGGCTCGGCTGCACATAACCGGCGAACGAGCGTGTCTTCCAGTTGTGCGAGGCGAAGGAATAGCACGATGCGTACGGGCAGCTTCTGGAGGTCTTCGACGTCAACCGTCGTGATCTTGCCCTCATCAAGTGTGACGACTCGAAAGGGCCGTGTATCTTCCGTGAGCACGTAATCGACTAGTGGGCTATCGCCAGGCAGCAGATCGTCAGCGTTCAGTGGTTCATAGATGTCTTTCACGAGGAGCGATTGCTCCGAAACGTCGTGAGGAACTCGTCGCCGCGTCTTGTCGAGGTCCAGAACTCCCAATAGGCGTTCGCCGTCCAGCACGAGCATGTGCTTGAGGCGCACGACTTCCTGATGAGCGAGCAACTCCCGGACATCTATGGAATCCTGGCAAGCGTTGACGTGTTCCTTCGTACAAATGCAACGCAAGGGGAACCCGTCTCGGACGATGGTTTCCAAGTCTATCGCCGGGCCGAACGGTCAAGCCGGTTCGATCATCCATCGAAGCTCCTGCAGTGCCTGCATCGCGAGCTCTGCCATCGTCTCGAATCACCTACCGATCTCCCTTAGTCGCGCCGCGGCCGTCGGGCCGGAGGCGGAACGTGACGCGCACGTACCGGCCCTCGACATCGTTGTGCAACTCGGGCTTGGTGCCGTTGAACTCGCGCATGCCGCGCCTCATGAGCAGCCAACCCCGTCCCCGCCGCTCCATGAGGCGGCGAACGACCATCGCGTTGGCCATCATCTCGTTCCGCGACCGCGGAATAGCCCCGCCGGTCGCTTGGGCCACCGTCATGTGGTTGGGGAGCGCGCCGGGGCTCGTAACTTCCACCCGGTCGTCGAACACCTCCAGAAGCACGGAGGATCCGACGAGGGCGTAGTCCCGATGGATGACCGCGTTCACGACCGCTTCGCGAACCACCCGCTCGGGGAGGAGCGGCAGATCCTCCCGGTACAAGCCCACGTACCGTTCGCCTCGCCCTAGGCTCGCGAACCAGCCAACCGCCCGCTCCACCTGATCCTCGAGTCGGCCCTTGGCTTCTCCCGCGGCCAGCACGTTGCCGGCGCGGTCCGCACCCGCGTACGCGCTGCACTGAACGAACAGGCTGAGCGTTTGGGGATACCGTTGCGGCCCCCTTCCAAACACCATCAGCCCGTACAGCGTGGGGCGAAGGACGCCGTCCAGATCGGCGCACACGGAGGCGTTTCGCAGGGCGTCGTCGATGCAGGGCTGCGGTTCGTCATCCATCTCCTTGCCCTGCATACGCATGAAGGAATTGAACGCCTCCAGGTCGATCTCGCCGGCGGTCGCCGAAGTGACTACTTGGCTCTCCGTGAACACGAAGCCGTACGCGTTGAACAACTCCCGAAGCTCCGAGGGCGAGGGCGTCACGGTATTGCGACCGCGGCGGATCCAGAAACGTCCATTGAAGCTGAATGGCTCGTAACCTCTTTGATGCCGGAGGACGCGCACCCAGTGCACCGCTCCCGTCCCGGCGGGATGCCGGTCGCACTCGGCGGTGAGCGGTCTGCCGCACCCGTTGTGCAGGAAGTTGGAAATGCGCTCCTGCGTGGCATCCGGATCCGCGTCCACCCCCTTCACGGCTCCGGAATCGTCCACGCCGATGACGAGGAGCCCTCCGTCTCCGTTGGCGAACGCGCACAGCGTCCTTCCGATGCGGCGGAAGTCGTCGAGGTTGCGCTTGAACTCGGTGCGCGCGTCCTCGCCCCGCTCCACCCGTTCGAGCACTTGGGACCAGTTCATCGCACGATCACGGGTCCGTTGCGAACCGCCTCCGTGAGCTTGCGTTCGTGTTCGTCCAGCCAGTCCCTCACGGCGGCTTCGTCTTCGAGCGTGCCGCGGTGCAGGGTGACCGTGGTTACGGACGCCTCGGGAGACCCGCGGCGGGCGGCCCCGGCGAGCGCGTTGGCGGCGCGGGCGGGCACGGCGTCGATGTCCGATCGCCAAGCGGACAGCCGGCGGACGTCCAAGGCTCGCCGTAGCGCCTCATTGGTCTCGCCCGGCGGCGGCTCGCGAACGGTGAGTCCGGCATCGCGCAGAATTTCGTCGCGTGCGCCGCCGTCCAAGCGGGCCCAGGTCGCGTCGCCGTTCAGCCGTTCCGTCTCCGCCACCACGGATCGTGCAAGATCCTCGCGGCGCTCGAGGAGTGCGGCGCGTAGGCCGGTGTCGAGTTTCGCTAGGCACGGCGAGATGTGATCCGTCTCATCGAGGAGCAGGCGCTGCGCGAGAATCGCATCCAGCTGTTCCCCGATCTCCGTCGCGAGAGGGAGTTCGCCTTCGGCGTGGCGGTGCAGGGCGGTGGCCAGTTCCCACAGCGGCCCCCGCTCTCGGGCGCGCTTCGCGAGGTCCGTCCAGTCGCGGATCGCTTTTTCGATCTCGTCCTTCGCGTTGAAGACCGCGAGGAGCTGCTCGTTGCCGGTGAGGCGGCCCAGGTCGTCCAACCACGCGGGCCGGGGCGTGGCGGGCATGGGGGCCTCGCCGCCCGCTTCCGAGGCGAGCTTGGCGAGCGCCCCCAGGAACTCGGCCGTGCGCGCCACCTCGTCGCCGCTCTTGGCCGAGACGCCCGCCCGCCGGTACAGGCCGCGAATCCTCGTGCGTTGCGTCACGGTGATGCGGACCTTCTCCGGCCGGAACTCCGCCCCGCCGATCGTCCTCTGGTCCAGCTGGGCCGTCCGAACCGGCCGGCCGTTGTGCGCGGCCTTGAGATGGTCGCCGCCGTGCAGCGCCACGAGCGCGGCGTCGATGGCGTCCTGCGGCCAGCCGTACGGCGCGGCGGTCAACTTCCTGCGCACGGCGGCTCCGCGGTTGCCGGTGCCGACCGCGTCCAGGACTTCGCGGGCCACGGGGTGCCGCGCCACGGTCTCGTGCCAACCGACGATCGCGAAGGGCTGGTCGCCCCCCTCGCGCGCCCGCGTCAGCGCGACGCGCCAAGAGCGGTGGTCCGCGTCCGGAAATCGCGGATAGAGACGGGCCAGCGACGCTTCGATCCCCGCCTCCAGGCGGCTTCGGAAACCTTCGCCGTGGAGTTCGACCCCGCCTCCCTGAAGCACGCGCGCGGCGCGGACGATCTCGCGCACGATCCCGTCGCGGGCGGCTTCCGCCGCGGAGAGCCGGGATTTCATGCTCTCGCGCGCTTCCCGGCCCTCCATGGAATCGGGGACGCCGCGCTCGTCCAGCACCCGGCGCGCGGCTTCCGCCTCCACGATGTGGGTCCGGAGTTGGTCCGCGCTTCGCTTGGGCAGGTGGACGTGAAGAAGCGGATCCTCCATCCCGCGCCGCTGCGCCTCGCCCAAGGCCTCCGCCCACGAGCACGACCACTCGTCGCGCAGCCAGATCCGCACTGCGTCGCCGTCCCCGGCGTCCGGCTCGATGGCGGTGCGCAGCGCGGGCCTGCGGGACAGCTTCGATTCGCCGTGACGGACGCGGATCCCCGACACGACCTCTTGGACGGCCCCGCCGAGCAGCTGCTCCCGGAGGCGCGCGATGTCGACCTCCTGCCGCGTCAGCGCGGTGCGTCGTCGGCGGAGGGCCAGCTCCCAGTCCGCCCCCGCCGTAGTCTGAAGCCGGTATTCCCCGGCCACCTCCAGGAGGACGCCCTCGGATGCCATCGCCTCCAACGCGCCGGACACGCGGTTGCGGAAGGGGCCGGAGTCCGCCGACACGTCGTCCACGAGGAGGTCGGCGAGCGTGGACGGGTCGGCCCGAACGCCAAGATCCGCCGCCCCCTCCCGCGGCAGCTTCCCGATCAGGAACGCGAGCCCGCACAGGTCGCGGCGCAGCGCCCCCTCGGACGTTTCGTCGTCGAGCCGGGCGATTCGCGTGTCGATCTCCTTCGGCAGAACACCCGAGCTCACGAGGTCCGGCGCCAGCGCCCGGTAGAGATCCGAGGCGGGGATGACCGCCCCCAGATTCCGCCGCGCTATGTCCCGCAGCGAGTCGTGCAGGATGCGGAGCTGGGACCGGAGCTGGCCGTGTGTTCCCGGCAGGTCGGCCGCGTCGAAGCACCTCTCCCAGAACCGGCGCCGCGTCCGCAGCAAGGGGTAGTCCTCCGCGTCGTACGGCTCGTCCTCGGCGCGCACCGCCAGCGTGGTGCCGTGGAGGTGCCGCGACACCTCGCCGGCGTTCGACTCGAGCATCTCGCGGATGGCCGGGAGCGCGCTCGCCTTCTTGTGGAGCAGCACCTGGCGCGTGACGACCTCCACTTCGGCGTCCGAAAGCTGAACGGCGACCCGAAAGCGGTCCGTGAGCCACTGGAGGGCCGGGAGGCGGAACGAAAGCGCGGACTGGCCCGCGGCGACGAGCAGGAGGCGGCTCGAGAACTCCGTCTGCAGCGCCTCGGCGAGTTCGTTGAGGGCGGAGGCCCGGTCCTGCACGTCGCCGATGTACTGCTGCACCTCGTCCAATACGAGGATGGTGAGCGGAAGCTCGCCGTCCGGTGCCAGCGCCCGTTTCGCGGCGGCCACGAACTGTTCGGTGGTGATGTCCGTCCTGGGCGGCGGAAACTGGCTGCGGAGGAGTTGCCGCGCCCCCTTCTCGTCCGCCGCGAAGTCCGGATTGGCGGCGAGGAGTTGCCGGGCGAGGACCGGGCTCACGTAGAGGTTGCCGAGTTCGCGAGACCACGTCCGGCCCTCCGCCTCGACGGCGTCGCGCACGCGGTCGAGCAGTCCCTCCTCGCGCAGCCAGAAGCAGAACGCCGCCTGCGCGTATTGTGTCGGCCATCCGCGGGCCCGCAGCAGGACGGCGAGGACCGTGAGCCGAACGTGGTCCACGTTCCCGCCGAGGAGCGACCCCGCCGCCGCGACCGCCGGTCTACCGGTTCGCTTCGCGCGCCCGTCGAGTTCCCGCAACGCGGCGTCGACCCCCGGCGGGAGGCCGCGCGGCACGAGCCCCCGAGCCGTCGCCCCGTCCTCGAACGTCGTGTTGGTCCACAGGTGGGCCAGCATCTTGAGCAGGTGGGACTTGCCGCTTCCGAAGAACCCGCTCACCCACGCCGAATCCTGCCGCGAACGGTCGAGGCCGGCGTTGTATCGCTCGAGGATCCGCTCCAGCGCATCCGCGAACCGGCCTTCGCAGACGAACGTCTCCAACTCTTGGCGCAGCTCCGCCACGACTCCGGCGTCCTCGCCGGAGGTCAGCCGCGCCTGTCCGCTGTTCGCCAGCGGCGTCACCAGCGGATCCCGGTCCAGCAGTTCGCGAATCTTCAGAGGAGCCAAGGGACTCATCCCATTCCTGTTGCGTCGCGGTGGCTCATGGTATCCACGCCTCATGCAACGTGATCGGCTGGGCGAGGTAGTTCCAGCCGTCGCGCGCGTCCAAGAGCCGGTAGTTGTTCTCGTTCTTCGTGCCGGGGAAGAAGACGAGCAGCCGCCCCCGTATCGACGGTTCCACCGCCCGGATCAACTCGGAGACCCGCAGAAACCCGTACAGCGCCGCGACGCCGAGGAGCGCAACGACGGTCTCGTCGTCGGACGCTTCAAGGGCTTCCCGGAGCCGACCCTCCGCCGCCTCTCGAAACTCTCCTTCAAGGTTCATGCCGAGGAGTTCAGGCTCCTCGAAGTACGATTCCCGGTATTCGTGCGCACCCATCCACTCGGCAAACCACGGCGTCGCGTTCACGAGTGTCCACCCGTGGCCCGTTCTCCGGGTCGCCTCCTCGAACTCGCCGACGCGGGCGCGGAGGAGCCGCTCCTTCTCCTTGGGATATACGGCCAGCATCACGCGCTGCGCCCCGGCCATGGTCCGCCGCCACGCCACGCCGACGTGCCGCTCGTAGACCTTGGCGAGTTTCTCGATCTGGCTCATGGATGGGCACCTATCCGGATCCGGCCGGGTGCACCGAGTGCACGATTGCGAACGCCTTGCGCATCCGGGCCAACGATCATCTTTCGACCGCCGGATCGAGGCGGTGGGTGTCGATCTCCACCACGTTGCCCGCCGCGCAGGCGCGAATCAAGCCGTGCCGCCGCGCCTCCAGCGCCAGCGAGAGCATCTCCGATCCGACCCGGTCGAGGACCGCGGCCCAGTCCGAGTCAAGCAGCGAGAGTCCCGCGAAGCCCTGAAGCTCGCCCAGCCACAGCGCCATCGCGACCGCTCCCGGCGTGGGCGCGACGCGTCTGCGGACCTTTCGCATCCGTCCCTCAAGATGACCGGATTGAGTCCACGAACTCGCGGCCCGGCTGACCACGGATTCCAACACGGAGTCGTTGAAGCGCCGGCCCACCGCGCCTCGGATCACGGCCGAAAACGGAGCGCGGAGCAGCTCCTCTCCCTCGCCGAGCGAGAGCACGTGAGCCGCCGTGGAGCGGAATAGGGGGTCGCGGGCGAGCGTGCACAGCAGCGCCACGAGCGGACGTCCGGGCGGATCGGCGTCCCAAAGCCTCCTCAGGACCCGAAACAGCGGCAGTCCGGGATCAAGCCCGTACAGGTTCGTGAGGTATTTTCGGGAAACGTCTCGGGTTACCCACGTGGGCTTGCCGAGCGCGTTTTCCTCCACGATCGCCGCGGCGTAGTCCTCCCGCGCCGCATCCGGCGGGACGGTCGCGAGCAACTCCGTCAGCTCCCCAAGCATGATGGTCCGGGCGCTGTGCGTGCCCCGGGCGCCGAACCGGAAGCCCGCCCTCCCGAGCGCCGCCGATGGAGCCAGCCGCGAGAACATGGGGTTTGTCATGGCGGCGCAACGTGACGGCGCATCCATCACACCGTCAACTCTTCGCCGACCGCTGTCCCGTGCGGAAAAGTCTGCCACACGGGCAGCGGAATACACGATTTGAATCGTTGAAACGAATCATTATCGACAGGCGCGGCGGGGATGATCCATTCGAATGATTCATTCAAGCGTTCTTCTCGACCGTTTACGCGGCCGGAATGCGGCGGAAGAGTCGGAACACCAGCACGAAGGCCGTCGCGTACATCACGGCGCCGAGCAGGAAGGGCGCGCCCGGCAACTCCACGGGGGCGGCGGGCGACGTGAAGTAGCTGAAGAGGCCGGCGGTGAAGATCAGGGGGCTCAGGATGCTGGTCAGGCTCATGAGCGACTGGAGGCCCCCCTGGACCTTCCCCTGATCCCGGGGCTCCACGGCTCCCGCCACGAGGCTCTGGAGCGCGGGGCCCGCCACACCCCCGATGGAGCCGAACACGATGAAGGCGATGAGCATCCACCCTTGGGTGGCGAGGCCGTACCCCAGGTAGGTGATCACGGCGAGCACGAGCCCGCCGAGGATCGCCCGGCGCTCTCCGGTGCGCTGGATCACGGGCTGAACCAGCACCCCTTGGACCAGGGCCGCCATGAGTCCCACCAGCGCCAGCGACAGGCCGTTCGCGAGTTCGTCCCACCCGAACTTGTGCCCGGTGTAGAGGACCCACACGGTCTCGAGGCCGCGCTGCGCGAGGATCATGAACACGAAGGACGCCGCGAGCCCGGCCACCAAGGGATATGAACGCAGCACGAGGAGGCTCCCGACCGGATTCGCCTTCCTCCAGCTAAAGGCGTCGCGCTTCTCGGGCGGCAGCGATTCGGGGAGGACGAAGATGCCGTACAGCGCGTTCACCAGAGCGAGTCCCGCCGCCGCGAAGAAGGGGAGCCGCAGGTCGATTCCGCCCAGCACGCCCCCGATGGCGGGGCCGAAGATGAACCCGAGGCCGAACGCGACCCCGATGAGCCCAAAGTTCCGTGCGCGGAGTTCGGGCTCCGACACGTCGGCGATGTAGGCGTTCGCCGTGGTGATGCTCGCGCCCATCACGCCCGCGACGAGGCGCCCCGCGAAGAGCCAGCCGATGGAGGGCGCGAGCCCCATGATGATGTAGTCGATCCCGAGGCCGAAGAGGGAGATCAGGATGACGGGCCGGCGCCCGACCCGATCCGAGAGCGACCCCAGGATGGGTGCGAAGAAGAACTGGGTGACCGCATAGGTCGCCGCGAGCACGCCGAACCAGCGCCCCGCGAGCGCGGTGCTTCCTCCCGTGAACTCCTTGATGAGTTCGGGGAGGATGGGGACGATGATCCCGATCCCCAGCACGTCGATGAAGACGGTGATGAAGATGAAGACCATCGCCGCCTCGCGGCCCCGCCCCGGTGCTTTCACCCCTCCTCCACGCGATCGTTCGTAGCCGGAACGCCGCCAACGCGCTGGCGGGTCGCGTAAGGTGGCGGAGAGGGCGAGGCAGTTCCAGCCGCAGCCGAGGCAACGGCCGCGCCCGCGCCACCTTCGCGGAGTCTTGCGCGGTATTGCTTGCCGCCGATGCCCAGCGTCTTCACGAGCGGCGGCCGCGCCACCTTCGCGGAGTCTTGCGCGGCGCGCTCGGCTAGCTCGCGTGCCGCCGCCGGAGTGCGTCGCGCCTCTGGCGGAGTGCGTCGCATCTCTGGCGGAGCGCATCGCGCCTCTGGCTCGCATGCACCGATCCGCGGGTACGGTCACCGCGGCCGGTCCGAGGGTTGGAGAATCCCGTCAGGTGCACGGCGGTTTCGTCCACGACGAGCGCACCTCCGATGGCCCGTTCGGAGACGATCCCCACATCGCGGCCGAGGCCGACCGCGGGGTGGTCATCGAAGGAGCCCGCCCGCAACCGGTCGAGAAAATCGCGCGCCGCGGAGGCCGGCGCCGCTCCGTCCCGCTCCGCCCTCCGCTCCAGCGCGTCGACGCCGTAGCTTCGCACGAGCCTGGGGAGGAACGCGGCGAGGGTGGCGTGACGGTCGAAGAGATCCAGTCCGCAGTTGCCGCCCGCCACCGCGAAGATGGCGCCGAGTTGATCCGGAGCGGCCTCCACTTCACGCACGTAGTCGTCGAGCGCCTTCGCGTGACGCTCGAAGATCTCGCTCATCGCGCCGGTCTCCGAAGAGGCGCTCATCGCCACGGCCTTGTTGTGGATCGAACGCCACACCCGGCTCTGGTCGGAGCGCCGCGTCCCCTCGTTGCGCATCGACTGCTGCACGCTCGCGTATCTCTCCGCGCGGCCGCTCGCAAAGTGCAACCGGTTCGTCACTTGGAACCGGGGGCTGTCGTACGACCAGCGGCCCTGCTCCACGCAGGAGACGGGGATGATCGTCGTCTTCCCGGCGGGCAGCATCAGCGTGAGGTTGGCGACCCGGTTCTGCTTGGCGCCGACGAGTTCCTCGCCGTCCACGATGAGCACGGGACGGGCGGCCCGGTTCTCCACCTCCAGTTCGGGGACGCTTCCTCCCATGGACACTTCGCGCACGGTGACCCGGTTCTCGCGAAGCCCTTTTCCCAGCAGTAGGTAATCGAGATCCGAGATCTCCCGGGAAAACAGGGGGAAGACCGTGAGGCCGCCGCGGAAGGTCGCTTCGCCGATCTCGAGGCCGGCGAGGGCCGTCGTAATCTGGTTCATGGCTCCGCTCCTTGGTATTGTCAGTGTTGATACGCTGTTGACAGTAACCGGGAGACTCTGGTAAGTCAACGGCTGTCGTCCGTAAATGACAGCATACGTCACTTCTATACCGGAACGGCGGAAGCGGCATGCGCAGTTACACGGCCCGGGAGTTGGAGGAGGAGACGGGTTTCAGCCGACGCACGATCGCCTACTACGTGCAGGTCGGACTGCTTCCGCGCGTCGGCCGGAGGGGGCCGAAGACCCGCTATCCCAAGCTCGTGCGCGACCGCCTCCTCTTCATTCGACGGGTCCGCGAGGCGGAGGGGGCGGGGCGCGTGCCCGCGACGGCGCTCCGCGAGATCGGCGCCGTGTTCGAGGGATCGTCGCCGCACCTGATTGCGGGTGTCGCGGACGGACGGATCGCCGTGACCCCCGATCTCCTCTCCGCCACGTCCGCCGGAATGGATTCCGCGCCACGAAGGCGGGCCGTGACGGAACGGCGCGAAATGTCGTCCGCCTTCGCCCCGCCGGGGGCTCGGCATTCTGCCCTCGAGGACAGGCTGATGGTACGGGAGGAGGAATCGCACTGGCTTCGCGAGGCCGGTGCCGTTCCTCACCAAGAGGAAACGGCTGGCGTGTTCCATTCGCCCCCGCCATCACGTCGCGACGTGGACGATTCGGAGCTGGCCGCGCTGCTGGCCACGCTCCGGGAGGTGGCGGGCCGCGGCGAGGTTCTCGCGGGCGGCGTGGAAAAGTGGTCCCGGATCGAGATTGCGTCCGGCGTCGAGCTTTCGGTTCGCGGCCTCGCCGATGAAGACGCGGCCGTGCTCGAAGCGGTCGGGCGCCAGCTCCGCGAACGGCTGTCGGACCGGTTCGGCGACTGACATCCTGGCACCGCCCACCGCGGTTTGCCGGACGGTGCCCGGCCACCGTGGACACCGGACCGCGTCGCCCAAGTGGCGTCGCCCAAGTGGCCCGCCCGGCGAGGCGTTAGGACTCGATGTCGTAGAAGCTCTCGACCGGGGGCGGGGTCGCCGGGACGGGATCGTGGGCGAGCGCGTCACGCATCGCGGGTGACCACGGGGCGGCGGCGACCGCGCCGAGCCCCGGGGAGTGGTCCGCCATCGCCGCCACGAGCCGGCCCGCGCGGTCGAGTCGGGTCGCGATCTCCTCCTCGATCGGTTCGAGGCTCCAGTCGCCGCGCTCCATCACGTGTCCGAGCGCGATCCCGTCGGAGCGCGGGAGGACGCCGATGCGGCCGCCGCCCGGCGCGCTGCCCTCGAGGCTGTAAGCGATCTCGGGCTGCGGGGCGAGGAAGGTGAGCTGGCCCTTGATCGGGGTCATCGTCTCGTCGCCGAACAGGGCGCGCGAGCCGAGACCGGTGCAGTTGGCGATGAGCGGTTCGTCCAGCGACATGAGGTCGCGGGGCGTCTCGAAGTCCCGGATCCGCACGCGTCCGCCGAAGAGGAGGAACTCCTCCATGAGTCGATCGAGATAGATCGACGGCTCGATGCGGAGGGTCGGCCTGCGGAGAGCATAGGTGCCGGGAAAGGGGTGTGCTCCCGGATCAAGCACGGTGGCGCCCACGTCGACATCCGGGTCGAGGCCGCTCTCCGTCTCGTCGAGTCCGGAATATTCCGCCCTCCGACGAGAGAGGCGGTTCGTCCAAGTGTACGTCGTCACCCACGACACGCCGCGTCGGGCCCCGGCGAACAGTTGCATCTGCTCGTAGGAGGCGCGGACGGCCCGGTCGAACTGCGCGTCGAAGGCGGGAGTCCGTTCCGGCGCCGACACGAGGTTGGAGAGCGGCGAAAAACCGGCATAGGCCATGTTCGAGGTCGTGTCGGGCGGAACGGCGCGCGCGTGGACCGTCACATCGAACCCGCGGCGCTGAAGCTGCCGTGCGGTGGCGAGGCCGACGGCGCCGGCTCCGATGACGGCGGCTTGCCGCGAGGGATGAGGTTCGGCCAGTTCCGATGCGAGCATTCCCGTCCCCCACGAAAGGGAGATCCCCGCGCCGCCGTGGCCGTAGTTGTGGATGACCGTCTTCTCGTCCAGCCGCTCCGAGGCCACGCGGAAACCGGCGGGCCGAAAGGGCCTGAGACCCACGGTGGTCCGGATGACGCGGTCCGGCGCGACGCGGAGGAGGGGGAGGCTCGAGGCGGCGGGGCCCGGCGGATAGCGGCGCCACGCGGGGGAGCACGCGCCGAGGCTCGAGCCCAGCGCCGCGGTCCCCACCGTCCTGATCAGCGTTCGACGTTTCACACGATAAGACTGACCCCAAGCACCGGGATCGGCCAGAGAGCGCGTCGAACGTTGCCGAGGGAACGCGGGGAGGCACGAATGCGGGGAAGAACGATCGAAACGCCGGACGATATCGCCGAGGGCCTAGAGGCCTTGGTGCGGATCGACGGGCGGCTTGGGGACGTGGTGGAGAAGGCGGGGCCGGTGCCGCTGCGGCGCAGGACCCCCGGCTTCGAGGGTCTTGCCCGGACCATCGTGGCCCAGATGGTTTCGAAGGCGTCGGCCGCCGCGATCTGGGGGCGGCTCCTCGAAGAGGCGCCCGGCTGCAAGCCCGTGCGGGTCGCCGGGCTTTCCGATGCGCAATGCCGACGAATCGGGCTGTCCCGTTCCAAGGAGATGACGCTGAAACGCGCGGCGGAGGCCGTCCTGAACGGCAGTCTCGATCCGGAAGCGCTCTGCCACATGCCCGCCGAGGCAGCCATCGCGGCCATGACGGCGCTCAAGGGGATCGGTGTGTGGACGGCCGAGGTCTATCTTCTCTTCTGCGCCGGCCACGGCGACGTCTTTCCGGCGGGCGATCTTGCGCTGCGACGCGCGGCTGGACGCGCGCTCCGTCTCGAGGAACGGCCCGACGAGAAAACGCTCCGCGAGATCGCTCGCCGCTGGCGACCCTGGCGGAGCGTGGCGGCGCGGCTGCTCTGGGCATACTACTCGGCGGAGGTGCGGGAGCTGGGGCGCGGAGCGCGGCCTTCAGCCGTGATGCGGAGCCGCTCGAACGCGGCGGGGCTCTTGCCGCCGCCTGCCTAGATCGTCTCGAGATCTCCGGCTCGTATCCAGCCGACTTTGCCGTCTTCCAGGACGATCTCGAGCCACCCGCTCGAGCGGCGATCGATACGAACGACGGTGCCCTCGTGGATGGTGAACAACTGCAGCGAGGGATCTTCGGAGGGCCCGCTCTGGACGGCGGCCTCCGTCTGCAGGATCACCCCGCGCTCCGCGCGCCCAAGCCCGAATTCACGGATCAGGAGGTTCGTGCCCACGATGAGGGTGAGCGCGGCGGCTGCGACGGCGGCGTGGCGGGTCCAGTGCGGCGGCCCTGCGGAGAGGAGTCGGTAAAGGAGGATGGACGCCAGCCCCAGATAGGCCAACGCGAGGCTCGCGATGAGCCACCCGCGCGGCACGAGTTGCACCGACCACCCGACGACGCGGGGCACCCAGAATCCGGGGAGCGGCGTGATCTGGTCGGCGGTCAGGGAGCGCGCGAGTTCAAGGTTGGTGCGCACGCTCTCGTCGCGTGGAAGTGCGACCCTGGCGCGCTCGTAGAAGAGGATCGCCCGTCCCAGTTCCTCCAGCCTGAAGTAGGCGTTGCCGATGTTGTAGTGGAGTTCGCCGCTCTCGAACCCGTCCTCGTAGAGTCCGAGGTACGCATCGAGGGCGCCCTCATGGTCTCCGGCCTGATAGAGATGGTTCCCCGCCTGGAACCGATCGGCTGGGCTTGGGGCGGGCGCGGCTTCCCGAGGAATTGCGAGTCCGGTCGCCGAAGCGGGCGCGGCCTCCTGCGGGGCGGCGAGTCGGGTCGCCGAGGCGGGAGGGGCCGTCGGAGCCAGAGCGAGTGCCACGGCCGGAAGCCCGGCGACGGCCAGCCCGCGTCGGCACTTGGGGACGGCCAGCCCGCGTTGACGCCCGGGGACGGCCAGCCCGCGTCGACGCCCCCGGCGACTAGCAGCCCGCGTCGAACGCCCGACGACGGCCAGCCCTCGTCGAAACGCCCGACGACGGCCAGCCCGCGGTCGAGGCCCGACGACTCGGCGCGCCATCAGCGGAGTTCTCCCGCAAGGGCGGAGAGCACGGACTCGGCCTGGGCAAGGGAGGCCTTGCGTTCTTCGATCTCGGCCCCGACCGGGGCGAACCGCTGCCGGTCGCAGGCTTCGAGTAGGGCGAAGTACTCCTCGATGGTGGGCTCGCGGGCGCCCCGGCGGAGCAGAGCGGCGCGGAGGTCGTCGCGGATCATGCCGGCGGCGGAGGTGTCGAGCTTGTCGGCGACGAACCCCTCCAGCGCCTGGGCAGTCTCGGCGTAGAAGGCCCGCGCATCGTCGCCTCCCGCGAGCCCGGCGGCCCGGGCGAGGCGCTTCTTCGCCACGCGGGCGGCCCGGCGGTCGCGGGCGTAGGCCTGGTCGCCGGCGAGCCGGTCGCGGCGTCGGCGCAGCCCGGCCGCGCCCGCGACCATGCCGACGGGCGCAAGCGCGACGATCCAGAACCATGCCTGGTCGAGGAGCGTCTCACCCCGGCGGCGGAAGCGCGGCGTATCGATTCGGATGAAGCGGATGTCCGAGCGCGGCGCCTCGACGGAGCCACGCGCGCGTGCTCCGGGCAGGGCGTCCTCGACCGCCCGCCCCGTGACCCGCAACTCGACCGGCGCCGCGGACGCGATCTCGTACCGGTCCTCCGCGATGTCGTAGTACCCCAGGTCCACGCCGGGTATCGTGAGCATCCCCGGCGCCCGGGGGATGAGGACGTATTCCCAGGTCCGCGTCCCCGAGACCCCCTCGTCGGTGGTGCGCAGACGATCCGACACCTCGGGCGGGAAGGCCTCCACGGTCGGCGGAAAGGCGAGTTCCGGCGGCGCCAGCGCCTTCAGGTTACCGGAACCCGACACTTCCACGCGTAACGTGACCGCCTCGTTCGCGGCCAGACTGTCGCGGTCGACGGCGCTTCCGACCGTCAGCTCCCCCACGAGTCCCGAGAAGTCCGCGGGCCGGCCCTCGCCGGGAAGGGGGAGCACTTCGAGCTCGACCGGACGGGAGGCGGCACCCGCCGTCACGACATCTCCGAACAGGGAACTCCGGTTGAACAACCCTCCGAACACGTCGTCGAAGGGATCGCGCGAACGCCGCTGCACGCGGACCTGCGCCTCGATCGCGAGCGGTTCGAGCGTCTTCGTGCCCGGCCCCGTCGGGTACAGCGCGACCTTCCGGATCACCGCGGTGGCGTAGGCGACCCCGTCTCGCACGACCTGCTCGACCCGCGGCTGTGGCGGGAGTTCGAACTCTTCGACCCAGAAGCCCGCCGTGCCGGGGAGTCGCGTGACCCCATACGAACTCACGTTGACGCGCGTGAACAGTCGGTATTCGACGATGACCGGCTCGTTCTCCCGTAAGCGGCGCTTGCCCGGCTCGGCCACGACGAAGAGGTCGTCCGGGCCGATGGTTCCGGGATCGGAGCGCTGGCCGGCGCGCTCTCCCCGCGTTCCCGGCGCCGGCTGGGGGGCCGACGACACGCGCAGGCTCAGCGGCTCCGTCGTCAGCGTCTCTCCGCCCGCCTCGACCGTCACCGGGCCGATCTCGAACGCCCCCTCCGTCGTCGCTTGGAAACGGTACTGCACCGCGAGCGAGGCCGTCGTCCGACCGTCCACGATCCGGATCGAGGTTTGCGTCCCGCTGCTCAGGAAGGCGGCGAAGGCGCCCATGTCGGGAAGGACCGGATCCCGGTCGAAGCGCTGGACGCCTTCCAAGACGACGTTGAGCGTGAAGGTCTGCCCCACGCCGACCTCTCCGCGGTCGAGGTGGGCCGAGGCCGCGACCTCCTGCCCCGAAAGCGTCCCCGGGGCGAGGAGGCAACCCACGAGCCAGCCGAGCGCGGCGACCGGGGCCGGGCACCCGCGGCGGGCCGGGCACCCGCGGCGGGTCGGGCACCCGCGGCGGGCCGGGAGTCGAAGGCGTCGCATCACCAGTCCCGGCGCGGCCTTGTACCGCGCATCGGCGTGCGCGGCTGGCGGTTCACTTCGTCCTGATCTTCCCGGATCGCGTCCAGCAGCCGCTCAGCCTCTTCTCTCGTCATCTCGCCCGGCGGCGTTTCCTCCCGCGGCGGCGGTTCCGAGTCGTCCGGATTCTGCTCGGGATCCTGCGGGTTCCGCGGGTCTTGGTTCCGGTCCTGTGGGGGTTGATCCTGCGGATCCTGCTCTCCGCCCTGCTCGGGATCCCGGTTCTGCTCTCCGCCCTGCGGTTGCGGCTCGCCCTCGTCCTCCTCGTCGTTCTCGCCGTCGCCCTGCCGCGGCTGTTCCTGCTCCTGCATCTGTTCGAGCACGCGCTCCAGGTTGTGCTTGGCGTCGGCGTCCGCCGGGTCGGCCCGCAGCGCCTGTTTGAAGGCCTCCAGACTCTCGGGGAGGGCCCCCCGCCGGTAGAGCGTGTTCCCCAGGTTGTACCATGCGGCGGCCGCCAGCTCCGGGTCTCCGCTCTCCACCGCCGCGCGGAAGGACTCCAGCGCCGCCTCGTAGTTCTCGCTCTGGTAGAGCGCGTTCCCATCGTTGAACCGGATGATGGGGGAGTCGGGGGCTTCGAGGAGTGCCTCCAGATACTTCTCGTGCGCCTCGGCGAAATGGCCATCCTCATAGAGGCGGTTCCCCTCGCGCGTCTCCGCGCGGCCCGCCTGCGCGCGCACTTCCGCCGGGGCCGCGGCCGCGAGGATCGCGATGAGGGGGGGGAGCCACAGCCGCTCGATACCGCCGCGCGTCGTACTCACGAGAACCTCCCTCGCCAGACCCTCGCCGTCTTCTTCCGATCCGTCCACAAGCCTTCCAGGAACAATAGGAGAATCGCCGCTCCGAGGAATATCTGGAACTGCTCCTCGTACTGGGTGACCTCGCGCGCGTCGATCTCCCGTCCGCCCAGCTCCGCCACCTCCTCGATGAGCGCCGTCAGCTCGCTCGCTTCGGGGGTGCTGCGGTAGAGCTGTCCGCCCGTTCGCGTCGCGATCCCTCTCAAGGTTGTCTCGTCGAGGCGGGTCGTGACGACGGCCCCCGCCTCGTCGCGCTTGTACCCGGCCGGCCGGCCCGCCGCGTCGTACTCGGGAATCGGGACGCCGTCCGTCGACCCCACGCCGACCGTATGGATGGTAACCCCCGCCTCCAGCGCGCGGTCCACGGCCGGCTCGATGCCCCCCTCGTGGTCTTCTCCGTCGGTGACGACGATGATGATGCGCTCCTCCACCGGTGCGTTGGAGAAGGCGTCGAGCGCGAGTTCGAGCGCGGCCCCGAGGTCCGTCCCCTGCACGGGCACGAGGTCCGTGTCCATCGCGTTGAGGAAGAGGCGCGCGGCCCCGTAGTCCGAGGTCAGCGGGCTCTGGACGAAGGCTTGGCCGGCAAAGGCGATGAGGCCGACGCGGTCCCCATCCAGCCGCTCGATGAGGCGCTGGATTTCGAGCTTCGAGCGCTGCAGGCGATTGGGAGCGAGGTCCTCCGCCAGCATCGAGGTGGAAAGGTCGAGGGCGACGACGATGTCCATCCCCTCGCGGCGGACGGTCTCCACGCGCGAGCCGAACTGCGGGCGGGCCATGGCGACCACGGAGAGTCCGAGTACGGCGAGGAGTCCAACGGCCTTCCAGGCGCGGGCCCGCGGGTTCACGCTGCGGCTCAACTGGCGGACGAGCGCGAGATCGCCGAAGCGTGCCAGCGCCCGGCGGCGGTGCGCCGCGCCGCGCCACATCAGTCCGGCGGCGAGCGGGATGAGCGCCAGTCCGAAGAGCGCCGCGACGAACGCGAACCGAAACACGATCTCGCCCCCGCCGCGCTACGGCAGTCTTCGCAGGACCGTCTGCGCGAGCCCGATCTCGAGCAGCAGCAGTCCGAGTCCCGCCGCGAGCGGGAAGTGGAAGAGTTCGCCGTACCGCGTGAAGCTCCGCACGTCGATCTCGGTCGTCTCGAGGGCGTCGATCTCCTCGTAGATGCGTTCGAGACTCTCGCGGTCCGTGGCCCGGAAGTAACGGCCTCCGGTGACCTCGGCGACCTCCGTGAGGGTCGGTTCGTCGACGTCCACCGGAATCGAGACGAGGCGCCGCCCGAAGACCGGATCATCGACCGGAACCGGGGCCGTCCCCCGCGAACCGGCCCCGATCGTATAGACCTTGACGCCCAGCGCCCGGGCCATCCGGGCGGCGGTCGCCGGATCGATCTCGCCGCGGTTGTTCCGGCCGTCGGTGAGGAGCACGATGATCCGCGATTCGGCCTGGCTGGACTCGAGACGCTTGAGCGCGGTCGCGAGTCCGAGTCCGATCGCGGTCCCGTCCTCGACCATCCCCACCTCCAGTTCGGCCATGACGGCCGAGACGGCAGGGTGATCGATCGTGAGCGGGGCCTGGGTGAACGCCTGGCCCGCGAACACGACGAGTCCGATGCGGTCGTTGCGCCGGCGCTCGACGAAGTCCGCCGCCACCTCCTTGGCGGCCTCCAGCCGGTTGGGCGCCAGATCCTGCGCGAGCATGGAACTGGAGATGTCGAGGGCCATGACGATGTCGACGCCCTCGGTCGACACGTCCTCGCTCGTCGAGGCGGACTGGGGGCGGGCGAAGGCGACGATGAGCGCGCTAAGGGCGAGAAGTCGGAGCGCCAGCGGCACATGGCGCAGGCGGCCGGTGCGCTCGGCCCCCGCGTTGCGGAGGAGTGCGAGATCGGGGTAGCGCAGGGTGCCGGCCTTGCGCCCTCCCTTCGCCAAACGCCGGTACGCAAGCGCCGGGACGAGGAGAAGCAGGAGCAGGAGAAAGGCGGGGTCCGCGAACCGGTGGATCATGGGCCCGCCGCCTCGATCCGGTCGGCCGCCGTCGTATCGGCTCCGCCTCCCGCGGTCGCTCCGGCTCCGTCAGCCGCAGTCGCTCCGGTTCCGTCGGCCTCGCTCGCTTCGGCTCCGTCGTCCGCCGTCGCATCGGCTCCGTCGTCCGCGGTCGCGACGGGTGGCGGGGGCACGAACTTCGTCCGCTCCACCAGGGCGCGCGCGTCGGCGAGAAGGTTCCGGCACGCCGCGTCATCCGGCCGCAACTTCGCGAACTTCACGAGGTCGCAGGCGTCCAGGAAGCGCTCGAAGGCTGTTCGAATCCCGGGATCCACACCGGCATGCCCCAAGCTCGAGATCACGTCCGGCGTGATCATCTCCAGAGCCCAGATCCGGTAGCGTCCCTCGACGTACAAGCGGATGATCCGGGACACCTCGACGTGGTACGGCTTGACCTCGCCGCGCTCCAGAAGAGCGGACGCCTCGAGCCGGTCTAACGCCTCGAGCGCGATCTCGTGCGCCGGCCGGGCCGGGACCGGTGGCCGGGAGCGGATCCGGCCGGAGCCGCGGTCCCGCCGGCGCCCCCACCAGTACGCGGCCCCCGCGAGGGCTGCGGCGAGCAGGAACCACGGCCACAGGAGCAGCCAGTTGCGCGCGATCGCGCGCGGGCCCTTCACGTCGCGGATGTCCCCTCCCTCGTCGAGCCCGACCGTCGTGACGCCGATGACCACCGGATCCGTGGCGACGGTGGCCGTCTCGGCACCTCCGTCCGTGAGTTCGAGAGTCAGCGACGGGATCTCGAGTTCCCCGAGTTCGAACGCGGTCACGTGCAGCACGGCCGTGCTCCGGGTGCCGTCCGGCGAGGCTTCGGAGGGGCCCACCTCGAGCGCCAGCGCCTCGAAGGGTCCCAGCGAGAGGGAATCGGGCCAGCGCACGGCGAGATCCGCCGGGTGCTCGACGGAGAGCCGCAGCGCAAGCGGATCGCCCACGTGGATCTCCGTCGTGTCGGGCTCGATGGAGACCCGCGGCGACTGCCCCCGGAGGTCTCCGCCCGCGCCGAGCGCCCCGCACGCCAACAGGAGGCCCATGATCGCGGCCCCCCTGTTCCCGCGCCCCGATCCGCGACTCATATGCGCCGTCCCCGTTCCTCGAAGAAGCGCTTCAGCGGCCGCAGGTAGGGGCGCCCGGGACTAAGGTCCACCACGTCGACCCTGCTGCGCCGGAAGGTCCGGTCCTGTCCCGCCCGCGCCTCCTCTCCGCGGCTCGCGAACGCGGCGCGGAAATCTCGGTTCGAGGTGTCGACGACGAGCCGTTCTCCCGTCTCCGCGTCCTCGAGTTCGACGAGTCCGATCGGCGGCAGCTCCGACTCCCGCCGGTCTCTCACGCGGAGGGCGACGACGTCGTGCCGCCGGGCCGCGACCCCGAGCGCCTTCTCGAAGGGCCTGGAGATGAAGTCGGAGACGACGAAGACCACGGCCCGCCGCCGGATGATGCGCGAGAGGTGCTCGAGTGCCGCGCCGAGATCCGTCGTCCGGCCCGCGGGTTCGTGGTAGAGCATCTCGCGCAGCACGCGCAGCACGTGCCGCCGGCCCTTCCGCGGGGGAACGAACTTCTCGATGCGGTCGCTGAAGATGATGAGCCCGACCTTGTCGTTGTTCTTGATCGCGCTGAAGGCGAGCAGGGAGCAGACCTCGACGGCGAGGTCGCCCTTCATGCGCTCCCGGGTCCCGAAGTCTCCGGACGCGCTCACGTCGACGAGGAGCATCACCGTGAGTTCGCGCTCTTCCTCGAAGATCTTGACGTGGGGCGTTCCGGTGCGGGCGGTGACGTTCCAGTCGATCGTGCGGATGTCATCACCGTAATCGTACTCGCGGACCTCGGCGAAGTTGATGCCGCGCCCCTTGAACACCGAGTGGTATTCGCCGGAGAACACCTGGTCCACGAGCCCCCGCGTCGTGATCTCGATGCGGCGGACCTTCCGGAGAATCTCCCGCGGAATCATCCCTCGATCCCCCCGGCTTCCCGAACGCCTACGGAACCTCGACGCTGTCGAGGATCCGGTTCACGACGTCTTCGCTCGTGACTTCCTCGGCCTCGGCCTCGTAGGTGACGAGGACGCGGTGCCGCAGGACATCGAGGGCGACGGAGCGCACATCCTCCGGCGTCACATAACCGCGGTGCCGCAGGAAGGCGTGTGCCCGCGCCGTGCGCGCCAGGCAGATGCTCGCTCTCGGCGAGGCGCCGTAGGCGATGAGGTCGGCGAGGTCGTCAAGTTCGTGGTCGGCCGGCCGGCGCGAAGCGAAGACCAGTTCCACGATATACCGCTCGACCTGCGGGTCCATGTAGATGAGGTCGACGGCGCCGCGCGCCCTGAGGATCTCGTCCGGCGTAACGACCGTCTGCGGCTCGGGCGCGGATCCGACGCCCATGCGCCGCATGATCTCCAGCTCTTCCTCCTTGTCGGGATATCCGATGGAGAGCTTGAGCATGAAGCGGTCCACCTGCGCCTCGGGGAGCGGATACGTCCCCTCCTGCTCGATCGGGTTCTG
>JAAXHJ010000032.1 GCA_012270965.1 Candidatus Palauibacter poriticola | reverse complement strand
CGCCGCCGTCAGCGTCGTCTTCCCGTGGTCCACGTGTCCGATCGTGCCCACGTTCACGTGCGGCTTCGTCCGCTCGAACTTTTCCTTCGCCATCGCCCCTCGTTTCCCCCCGTCTGTCTGCGGCCCGCCCGCGAACGGCGCCCCGCCGTCTACGAACCGTTGGCGGAGACGATCTCCGCCGTCTTGGAGCCCGGAACTTCCTCGTAATGCGAAAACTGCATGGTGTAGACCGCGCGACCCTGGCTGATCGAGCGCAGCGAAGTCGCGTAGCCGAACATCTCCGAGAGCGGCACGGACGCCCCGACGACCTGGGCCGACGAGCGCTGCGTCATGCCGCCGATCTTGCCTCGCCGGCTGGAGAGGTCGCCCATCACGTCCCCGAGATAGTCTTCGGGTGTAACGACTTCCACGTTCATGACGGGCTCGAGCAGTACCGGTTGCGCCTTGCGCGCCCCCTCCTTGAGCGCGATCGAGCCCGCGATCTTGAAGGCCATCTCGCTCGAATCGACCTCGTGGTACGAGCCGTCGATCAGCGTGGCCTTGATGTCGATGATCGGGTAGCCGGCGATGATCCCGGAATCCAACGCCTCGCGAATCCCCTGTTCGACCGAGAGCACGTATTCGCGGGGCACGTTTCCGCCCCGGATCTCGGAGTCGAAGATGAAGCCGCCGCCGGGATCCGTGGGCTCGAGGTTGATGATCACGTGCCCGAACTGCCCGCGGCCGCCGGACTGCCGCACGAAGCGGCCCTCGACCTTGCGGACGGCTTTGCGGATCGTCTCGCGATAGGCGACCTGCGGACGGCCCACGTTCGCGTTGACCCTGAACTCGCGCTGGAGCCGGTCGACGATGATCTCGAGGTGGAGTTCGCCCATCCCGCTGATGATCGTCTGCCCCGTCTCCTCGTCGGTGTAGACGCGGAAGGTCGGGTCTTCCTCGGCCAGCTTCGCGAGCGCCCCCGACAGCTTCTCCTGATCCGCCTTCGTGCGCGGCTCGATCGCCACCCGGATCACGGGTTCGGGGAAGCTCATCGACTCCAGCACGATCGGATCCGTCGCCGACGAGAGCGTATCGCCCGTCCGCGTATGTTTGAGTCCGATCGCGGCCGCGATGTCGCCGGCGAACACCTCGTCGCGCTCCTCCCGCTTGTTCGCGTGCATCTGGAGCAACCGCCCGAAGCGCTCCTTCCGTCCCCTGGACGAATTCAGCGCCTTCGAACCGGCCTGCGCCGTTCCGGAATAGACTCTGAAGTAGGTCAGGCGTCCCACGTACGGATCGGTTGCGATCTTGAACGCGAGGGCCGCGAACGGCGCCTCCTCATCGGCCGCGCGCTCGACCTCCGTCTCATCCTGCTGGGGGAGGTGGCCGGTGACGGGAGGAACATCGAGAGGAGAGGGGAGGAAGTCGATCACGGCGTCGAGGAGGCGCTGGACGCCTTTGTTCTTGAAGGCGGAGCCACACAGGATCGGCGTGATCCCGTTGGCCAGCGTCGCCTTCCGCACCGCACCGCGGATCTCATCCTCGGTGAGTTCCTCCCCCTCAAGGTACTTCTCGAGCATGGGCTCGTCGTACTCGACCGCGGCCTCGATGAGGGCGCTCCGCAGCTCCGCCACCTGCTCCACGAGGGCGTCCGGCACGGGGCCTTCGGTCCAGCGGGCGCCCAGAGACTCGTCGTCGTAGACGACCTTGACCTCGCGAATGAGGTCGACCATGCCCGTGTAGAGTTCACCCTCGCCGAGAGGGATCTGGAGCGGCTGCGCGTTCGCACCCAGGCGGTCGCGCATCATGCGGACGACATTCATGAAGTCGGCGCCGACGCGGTCCATCTTGTTGACGAACGCGATGCGCGGGACACCGTACTTGTCGGCCTGCCGCCACACCGTCTCGGATTGCGGCTCCACGCCGCCGACCGCGCAGAAGAGGGCGACGGCACCGTCGAGCACGCGGAGGCTGCGCTCCACCTCCACCGTGAAGTCGACGTGCCCCGGCGTGTCGATGATGTTGATGCGGTAGGGTTCGCCGTCGTGCGTCCAGTTACAGGTGGTGGCGGCCGACGTGATCGTGATGCCGCGTTCCTGCTCCTGTTCCATCCAGTCCATCGTCGCGTCGCCATGATGCACCTCGCCCAGGCGATGCGTCCGGCCGGTGTAGAACAGCACCCGTTCGGTCGTCGTCGTCTTTCCGGCATCGATGTGCGCCATGATGCCGATATTCCGAAGCCGCTCGAGCGGCGTTCTTCTCTCCATGAGTCGATCTATAGGTCTCTATCTGTCGAACCTCGGGTGCCGGACGGACGCATCACCAGCGGTAGTGCGCAAACGCCTTGTTCGCGTCCGCCATCCGGTGTACGTCCTCCTTCTTCCTCACCGCGCCCCCGTCGCCGCGGGCGGCGTCGAGCAGTTCGGCGGCGAGCCGCTGCGCCATCGTCTTGCCGGAGCGGGCGCGCGAATACTGTACGAGCCATCGGCGCGCGAGCGAGTCGCGCCGCCGGTACGACACCTCCATCGGAACCTGGTACGTCGCGCCGCCCACGCGCCGGCTGCGGACCTCGAGGATGGGCTTCGCGTTCTGCAGCGCCTGCCGGAACACGTTCATCGCCGGCTGTCCCGTCTTCATCTCGATGTTCCGCATCGCATCGTAGAAGATCCGCTCGGCGAGGGACTTCTTTCCGTCCATCATCAGCATGTTGATGAACTTCGTGACCTCCGTGCTCCCGTATCGGGAGTCCGGAATCACGTCACGCTGTTCGGCGCGGTTTCGTCGTGGCATCTCGTTTCGCCATATCCGGCTCCGGGTTCATCCGGAGACTTCGCAACAAAGCCCGGCCACGGGCTCCGAGCTATCTTCTCTTCTTCGAACCGTACTTCGACCGGCCCTGGTTCCTGTCGTCGACGCCCGACGCGTCGAGCGTGCCGCGGATGATGTGATACCGCACACCCGGCAGGTCCTTCACCCGCCCGCCCCGGATCAGCACGATGCTGTGTTCCTGGAGGTTGTGGCCCTCGCCCCCGATGTACGCGGTGACTTCGTATCCGTTCGTGAGTCGCACGCGGGCGACTTTCCGCAGCGCCGAATTCGGCTTCTTCGGCGTCGTGGTGTACACGCGCGTGCACACGCCGCGCTTCTGGGGGTTCCCCTCCAGCGCCGGCGCCTTGCTCTTCTTTCGGACCTTCCTGCGGCCCTTGCGGACCAGCTGATTGATGGTCGGCATTCCCGCTCCATCGCTCCCTTCGGCCGCACCGGTGCGCCGATCACCGAACTTGGGGCCCGGCCGTTGGGGGGAAAAAAATCGGGGACGGATCCGAACCGCCCCCGCGGCGCCTGCCGACCGGTCGGTCGACAGACAAGAAAGAGTAGTCTTGAGGCCTCTCCGTGTCAAGCAACTCCCCGTCGCGGAGAGGGTTTGCCGCGGGCGGTCAGCTCGTCATGACCGCGCCCTTCTCCGCCACCGCGGTCCCGTCCTCCTCGGCCGGGTCCCGCAGGTCCGAGAAGAGGCTCCGGGGCAGCTCCTCGGGCACGACCCTGCGCCGCATGGAGTCGATCTGCGCCTTCAGCGCGTCGTCCACGAGGAATTCGACTTCGGCGAATCGGTGCGTCCCCGTACCCGCCGGGACCAGGTGGCCGATGATGATGTTCTCCTTGAGCCCCCTGAGGTGGTCCTTCGCTCCACGCACGGCGGCGTCCGTAAGCACGCGCGTCGTCTCTTGGAAGGAGGCCGCGCTGATGAAGGACTCCGTCGTGAGGCTCGACTTCGTGATGCCGAGCAGGATCGGCTCTGCCCGCGGGGGCTGGCCCCCACTCTCGAGGACCTCGCGCGTCGCGTCGCGGAACTCCATCCGGTCCACATGCTCGCCCTCGAGGAACTCCGTCCCGCCCGGGTCGGTGATGCGGACCTTCTGCAGCATCTGACTTACGATCACCGCGATATGCTTGTCGTTGATCCGCACGCCCTGCAGGCGGTAGACCTCCTGGATCTCGTTGAGCAGGTACTCCTGCACCTGCCGGGGTCCCCGGACGCGCAGGATGTCGTGCGGATTCACCGGACCCTCGGACAGCCGGTCGCCCGCCCGCACGAGGTCTCCCTCGTGCACGCGAAGGTGTTTGCCGACGGGGATTTGGTACACCAACTCCTCGCCGTCGTCCATGGTCACGACGATCTCGCGCTTCCCGCGCTTGATCCCGCCGAAGGAGACGCGCCCGTCGACCTCGGTAATCGTCGCGGGATCCTTCGGCCGCCGCGCCTCGAACAGCTCGGCGACCCGCGGCAATCCACCCGTGATGTCGCGGGTCTTGTACGCTTCCCGGCTGATCTTGGCGAGCAGTTCGCCCGCGTTCACGGGCTGGTTGTTCTGCACCTGCAGCTGGGTGCCCACGGGCACGATGAACTCGCGGAGCTTCCGGCCTCCCTCCTCCTCGACGATTTCGATGAGCGGATGCAGTTTCTTCTCGCGGTCTTCGATGATGACCTGCTGACGCCGTCCCGTCACCTCGTCGAGTTCCTCGCGAACCGTCTGCTCCGGCAGGATGTCGATGAAGCGGATCCGGCCCGCCTTGTCCGCCACGATGTGTTCGGAATACGGATCCCACTCGAAGAGCAGGTCGCCGGGCATGACGTGCGCGCCGTCCTCGACGAGGAGCGTCGCTCCGTAGGGGACCGCGAGGCGCGACAGGGTGCGGTCGTCCGCGGTCATCATGAGCAGCTCGCCCTCGCGGCTCGTCACCTTCGTTTCGTCGGCGGGGCTCGTGACGGTCGTGACCCGTTCGAACACGATCCGGCCTTCGAGCTTCGAGCGGCGCTGCGTCTGCGCGGCGATGCGCGCCGCCGTCCCTCCGATATGGAAGGTCCTGAGCGTGAGCTGCGTGCCGGGTTCGCCGATCGACTGCGCGGCAAGGATTCCCGCCGCCTCCCCGAGATCGACGAGTTCCATCGTCGCGAGATTGCGGCCGTAGCACTGCTGGCAGATGCCCCGCCGGGACTCGCACGTGAGGACGGAGCGGATGCGGACCTCCTGAACGCCGCTCTCCTCGATGGCCACGGCCAGCTCCTCCGTGATCATGTCCCCGGCCTCGACGATGATGTCGTCGTCGATGGGGTCGATCACGGCTTCCGCCGCGATATTGCCGGCGACGCGATCCCTCAGCGGCTGGATGATGTCTTCGCCCTCCTTGAGCGCGGTGACGTCAAGCCCGAGAATCGTGTTGCAGTCCTCCTCGATGATCGTGACATCCTGCGCCACATCGACGAGCCGGCGCGTGAGGTAGCCGGCGTCCGCCGTCTTGAGGGCGGTGTCGGCAAGCCCCTTCCGCGCGCCGTGCGTCGAGATGAAGTACTCGAGCACGCTGAGGCCCTCGCGGAAGTTGGAGCGGATCGGGCTCTCGATGATCTCGCCGATGCCGCCCGTCAACTTCTTCTGGGGCTTGGCCATCAGGCCCCGCATCCCGGCGAGCTGGCGGATCTGGTCGCGGGAACCCCGGGCACCCGAATCGAACATCATGAAGATCGGATTGAAGCCGTGTCTCGATTGCTGGAGCCCGCGAACCATCACGTCGGCGACATCGTTGTTCGCGTGGGTCCAGGCGTCGATGACCTTGTTGTAGCGCTCCCCGAAGGAGATCACGCCGCGGTGGTACGCCTTCGTGAACCGGTTCACATCCTCCTGGGCCTCGCCGAGGATCTCCTGCTTCTCGGCCGGGATCTCCATGTCGTCGAGTCCGATCGAAACGCCGGCCTCCGTCGCGTGGCGGAACCCGAAGTCCTTGAGTTCATCGAGGAACTCCGTGGTATCCTCGAGTCCGGCGAGCCGGAACGACTTGAAGACGAGGTCTCCCAACGCGCCCTTGCCCAGCGTGTCGTTCACGTACGGGACCCGGGAGGGGAGTATCGCGTTGAAGAGGGCGCGTCCGACGCTGGTCACGCGCCAGCACGGCCCCTCCGCCTCGTTGTCGCCGGGCGGTCTATCATCGAGCAGCCGAATCGGCAGGTGGTAGTCCGGCGTCCCCGCCGGCGAGCGCAGGTATCCCGCCTCGAGCGCCAGCTCAACCTGAGCCGCGTTCGCGAAGTGGGGCAGGAGATCCGGCCGCGCCTCATGCTCGTCGAAGTCCGGCCGCACCTTCGTCATGTAGTAGCAGCCGAGGACCATGTCCTGGGACGGCGACGCGATCGGCCGGCCGTTGGCGGGCTTCAGAATGTTGTTGCTCGACAGCATGAGGATGCGCGCCTCGAGCTGCGATTCGAACGACAGCGGGACGTGCACCGCCATCTGGTCGCCGTCGAAGTCCGCGTTGAACGCCGCGCACACGAGCGGGTGGATGCGGATGGCCTTCCCCTCCACGAGCACGGGCTCGAAGGCCTGGATCCCCAGCCGGTGAAGCGTCGGGGCCCGGTTCAGGAGCACCGGGTGATCCTTGATGATGTCCTCGAGGACCTCGTAGACCGTCGGGTCGTCGACCTCGACGAGCTTCTTGGCGCGCTTCACCGTCTCGGCGTGCAGCCG
Organism: Candidatus Palauibacter poriticola; assembly: GCA_012270965.1. Lineage (GTDB taxonomy): Bacteria > Gemmatimonadota > Gemmatimonadetes > Palauibacterales > Palauibacteraceae > Palauibacter > Palauibacter poriticola. Next base: position 9,078 of record JAAXHJ010000032.1, on the reverse strand, counting down.
GCGCTCGAGTTCGTGAATGATGAACGGCTTGAACAGCTCGACGGCCATCTTCTTCGGCAGCCCGCACTGGTGCAGCCGGAGTTCCGGGCCCACGACGATAACCGACCGGCCGGAGTAGTCGACGCGCTTTCCGAGCAGATTCTGCCGGAACCGGCCCTGCTTGCCCTTGAGCATGTCCGACAGCGACTTGAGCGGCCGCTTGCCCCGGCCGCGAATCGCCTTGCCGCGCCGCCCGTTGTCGAACAGCGCGTCCACCGCCTCCTGGAGCATGCGCTTCTCATTGCGCAGAATCACCTCCGGCGCGCGCATCTCCAAGAGCTTCTTGAGGCGGTTGTTCCGGTTGATCACGCGACGGTAGAGATCGTTGAGGTCCGATGTCGCGAATCGCCCGCCGTCGAGCGGGACGAGGGGACGCAGATCCGGCGGAATCACCGGAATCACGTCCATGATCATGTGCTCGGGGCTGTTGCGCTTGGAGACTTCGTCGTCGCTGTTGCGGATCGCGTCGATCACCTTGAGCCGCTTGAGCTTCTTCTTCTTACGGTGCTTCGAGGTCTCATGCACGACCTCGTAGCGCAGCTGCTCGGCGAGTTCGTCGACATCCAACTGTCCGAGCAGCGTCCGGATCCCTTCCGCCCCGATCTCGGCGCGGAATTCGGTATCCCCCTCCTCGCGCGCCTTGTCTGTCAGCTCCCAGTACTCATCCTCCTCCAAGACCTGCTTGAACTCGACATCCTGCCGGCCGGGCTCGGTGACGACGTGCGCGGCGTAGTAGATGACCTTCTCGAGATCGCGCAGCTTCAACCCGAGCAGGTAGCCCATCTGCGAGGGAAGGGTCTTGAAGAACCAGATATGGGCCACGGGCACCGCGAGTTCGATGTGCCCCATCCGCTCGCGGCGAACCTTGGAGAGCGTGACCTCAACCCCGCACTTGTCGCAGATGTGGCCGCGGTAGCGGATCCGCTTGAACTTCCCGCAGTGGCACTCCCAGTCCTTGACCGGCCCGAAGATGCGCTCGCAGAAGAGGCCGTCGCGCTCCGGCTTGAACGACCGGTAGTTGATCGTCTCCGGCTTCGTGACCTCTCCGTGACTCCAGGAACGGATCTCCTCAGGCGAGGCGAGCTTGATCTGAATCCAGTCGAACTCGGACGAACCCGCCCCGCGATTCCGCGGAAAATCGATCATCTGTCAACCTCTTGTTTCGCTAGAACGCGGCTCCGACTCGTCGCCGCCGAGCGTTACGCTCAGCCCCAGCGCCTGCAGTTCCTTGACGAGCACGTTGAAGCTCTCCGGCACCCCCGGCTTGGGCAGGTTGTCGCCCTTTACGATCGCCTCGTACACCCGGCTCCGTCCCGCCACGTCATCCGACTTCACGGTCAGCATCTCCTGCAGCGTGTGGGCCGCGCCGTAGGCTTCCAGCGCCCACACTTCCATCTCGCCGAAGCGCTGGCCTCCGAACTGCGCCTTGCCGGCGAGCGGCTGCTGCGTGACGAGGCTGTACGGACCGATGGAGCGCGCGTGGATCTTGTCGTCGACGAGGTGGGAGAGCTTCATCATGTAGATCTCGCCGACCGCGATATCCGCCACGAACTCATCGCCCGTGCGGCCGTCGCGCAGCCTCATCTTGCCGTTCGTACGCAGGCCCGCGCGCTCCATGAGTTCGACGACGGCCGCGTCCACCCCCTCCGTGATCCTGCGCCGCCCCGAGAGCGCGGCGGTCTTGGACCAGCCCTCGGACGCCAGCTTCGCCGATGTCGTCGCGCCCGATACATCGCGCACAACCCGGAGCACGAAGGAGGCCAGGCTCCGCAGGTATGAGGCGAGTTCGCCTCCCACCTCGAGATAGGTGTCGAGCGAGCGTCCGAGACTGGAGGGGTCCGAAACCCGATCATCTCCCTGCCAAGCCTGAATCTCGTTGACGAGCGCTTGAATCGTCTCGTAGGAGAGTTCGGGCGGTTCCACCTCCGATCCGAGCGTACGAGCCGCCCAGTAGGCGCCTCCGATCTTCAGGAGGGCGCCGATCTCATGCTCCGTCGCTCCCTGGAAGACGGGCGTGTTCGCCTCGAAGCCGAGGGCCCGGGCCGCCCAGCCCAGCGTCGTCTCGAGTATCTGTCCCACGTTCATCCGGCTCGGTACGCCGAGTGGGTTGAGCACGATTTCGATGGACTGCCCGTCGGGCAGAACCGGCATGTCCTCCTCGGGCACCACGCGGGCGATGATGCCCTTGTTCCCGTGCCGGCCGGCCATCTTGTCTCCCACCGAGATCTTTCGCTTCTCCGCGAGGTAGACCTTCACGAGCTGTACGACGCCCGGAGACAGCTCGTCGGGCTGGAAGATCTTGTCGATCCCCTCTTCCGTCCGCTCGCGGATCCGTTCCACTCGCGTGCGGGCCTCGGCCTCCACGCGGCGGATCAGGTCGTTCGACTTCTCGGTCTCCACCTTCAGCGTCGAGAGGTCGATCTCTCCCAGGTCGACGCTCCGGAGCTCCGCCTCCGTCAACTCAGTGCCCTCGGCGAACAGCGGTTCGACGGAGCCCCGGCCGAGGCACAGAACCACCGTCTCCCCCTCGAGCAATTCCAGGATCTCCTCGTCGCGCGCCTCCAGCACGCGTGCGATTTCCTCGCGCTCGGTCTCGCGCAGTTGGGCGATGCGCTCGCCGTGCTCCCGTTCCAGGAGCGGGTCGTCGATTCGCCTCGAGAAAATCTTGACGTCGATCACCGTCCCCTCAACGCCGGGGGGGACGCGCAGCGAACTGTCCTTCACATCCTTCGCCTTCTCCCCGAAGATCGCCGTGAGCAGCTTTTCCTCGGGCGAAAGCTCGGTCTCCCCCTTCGGCGTGATCTTGCCGACGAGGATGTCTCCCGAGCGGACCGCCGCGCCGATGCGGACGATCCCGCGATCATCGAGGTCGACGAGCGCTTCCTCGGCCACGTTCGGGATCTCGCGCGTGATCTCCTCCATCCCGCGCTTCGTGTCGCGGACGTGGAGTTCGAGTTCCTGAATGTGGACGGACGTGTAGACGTCGCCCTTGACCAGTCTCTCGCTGATCACGATCGCGTCCTCGAAATTGTGTCCGAACCAAGGCATGAAGGCGACGAGCGCGTTACGCCCGAGGGCGAGCGAGCCGCCGTCGGTGCCGGCCCCGTCCGCGACCACATCGCCCGCTTCCACGCGGTCGCCGACCCGGACGATCGGCCGCTGGTTGATCGCCGTGTCCTGATTCGTGCGCCAGAACTTCCTGAGCCGATAGGAGTCGTACTGCGTGAGGCGGGCGAGGGGGACCTCGGCGGCCGCCCGCCGTGGCTTGCCGGTGTCGATCTCGACTTCGTCCGCCGTGACGCGCGTCACCGTCCCGGCGCGGCGCGCCAGCACGACCGCACCGGAGTCCCGGGCCACCTTGCCCTCCAGACCCGTGCCCACGAGCGGACGTTCGGGAAAGAGAAGCGGCACGGCCTGCCGCTGCATGTTCGATCCCATCAGCGCCCGGTTCGCGTCATCGTGCTCGAGGAACGGAATGAGCGCGGGCGACACGGCCACCAACTGGTCGGGCGCGACATCCATGAAGTCGATCTCGTCCGGCGGCAGCAGCGGATAGTCGTCGCGACGCCGGCAGAGGACGAGCGAGCGGGCGAACGTCCCATCGGCGTTGAGTTCGGCGTTCGCCTGCGCGACCGAGTATTCCTCCTCCTCGCTCGCCGAGAGCCAAACGATTTCGTCCTGGGAGACCCGCTCGTCGACCACCCTGCGGTAGGGGGTCTCGAGGAAGCCCAGCTCGTTTAGGCGGGAGTACGTGGTCACGGAGGTGATGAGCCCGATGTTCGGGCCTTCCGGGGTCTCGATGGGGCACATCCGCCCGTAGTGCGAGTAGTGCACGTCCCGCACCTCGAACCCCGCGCGCTCCCGCGTCAGCCCCCCCGGACCCAGCGCGCTCAGGCGCCGCTTGTGCGTGAGTTCCGAGAGCGGGTTCGTCTGATCCATGAACTGGCTGAGCTGCGAACTCCCGAAGAAGGCTTGGATGACGGCGCTGACCGTGCGCGCGTTCACGAGGTCGTCGATGGAGATCTTCTCGGGGTCGCTGTTGATCGACATCCGCTCGCGCACCAAGCGGGCCATGCGCGACAGTCCGACGGAAAACTGGTTCGCGATGAGCTCTCCGATGGACCGTACGCGACGGTTCCCGAGATGGTCGATGTCGTCCGTGTATCCGCGGCCCTCGTGCAGCTCGACCAGGTAGCGGATGATCGCCACGAAGTCGGACGGGTCCAGCACCACGAGATCGCCCGCGGGGATCTCGTGGCCGAGCAGCCGATACACGTCCTTGAGCCGGTGGTTGATCTTGTGTCGTCCCACCCGGCCGAGGTCGTATCGCTTGGGGTTGAAGAAGAGCCGGTCGAGCGCGCCCCGGGCCGTCGCCAGGTTCGGCGCTTCGCCGGGCCGGACGAGGGAATAGATGGAGTGCAGCGCGGCTGCTTCGCTCGCGGTCGGATCCTTCGCCAGCGTGTTGCGCAGCAGCGGCGACTCCCCGCGGGGACCGCCCGTGAACACGAGAGCCTCGCGAGCCGTCCCCGTCTTGAGCTTCGCGAACAGGCTCGAATCGAAGGGCGTCCCCTTCTCCGCCAGGACTTCTCCGGTGTCCTCGTCCACGACATCGGCGGCGAGCTGCGGACTCGAACTCCAGTCTCGGCGCATCGCGAGGTCCTCGTAGGTCCCGCGCAACGGCACGAAGGTCGCGCTCGAGTACACCTCGACCTCCGTCGCGCCCGCGCGCACGAGGCGCTCGAGGGTTTCCTCGCTCAACACCTCCCCGCGGCGCACGATGAAGGCGTCCTCGTCCTCGAACGCCTCGACGCTGGCGATCTCCCGGTCGAGGATGCGCTGCACCAACTCCGCGTCGAGCCGGTCGCCGAGGGCCGCAAGCAGCTCCCCGCCCTCCTCGTACCAAAGATCGCCCGCCAACCAGTGCGGCGCGTCCGGACCGGGCTCGTAGCCGCGCAGTTCCACCGCCTCCGGATCCTCCCCGAAGTCGGGGTTCGCGATGCTCCGGGCCACCGGCGTGCCCGTCACCTCGCGGCGCGCCGACGACTCCTCATCAGCGTCCGCGTCGATCGGGACGGGCCGGCGCCGGCAGAAGCACTCGAGGATGTCCACGTCCCGCCCGTAGCCGAACGCCCTCAACAGGGCGGTGGCGGGGAACTTCTTCTTCTTGTCGATGTGGACGTGGATCACGTCGTGGATGTCGAGGGTGAATTCGACCCAGGATCCCCGGAAGGGGATGATCCTGGACGAGAACAGCCGGGTGCCGTTGGGGTGCAGCGTCTCCTCGAACACGACGCCGGGGGAACGGTGAAGCTGGCTCACGATGACCCGCTCCGCTCCGTTCACGACGAAGGTTCCCTGCTCCGTCAGGAGCGGCAGATCGCCGAGGTAGACTTCCTTCTCCAGGATATCGCCCGGACGCTTCTCCTCGTCCTTCCCGACCGTCTCGAAGATGACCAACCGGAGCCGCGCCTTCAGCGGCGCGGAGTAGGTCATGTCGCGCTCGATGCACTCCCCGACCTCGTACTTCGGCCCTCCGAGAGAGTAGCTGACGAACTCCAGCGAGAAGTTCTCGTTGACGTCCGTAATCGGGAAGATCTCCCGAAACACGCGCTCGAGACCGAGATCCCGGCGCTCGTCCTCCCTCGTCTTCGATTGCAGCAGACGCTCGAACGCCTCGCGCTGCACATCCAGGAAGTGCGGCATGCGCATCGGGCGGGCGAGCTTGTCGAACGAGACCGCAGGTCTGCCGTTGACCGTCAAATCGTACCTCCCGCGGGGAAGCCCGCGAGTACATGGGAGATGCGGAAATACCGGAGACCGCCCGCGAGCGGTCGCGCCGGTTCGTGCACGGTGTGAGGTCGGGCCCCGCCGTCATCGGCCCGGCTGCGGTCCCTCCGCAGTCCGGAGCCGATCGGATGATCGACGCCGGGGCGTGCCACGCTGTTCAGCGCGGCTACTTGAGATCCGCCGTGGCGCCCTGCTCTTCGAGCTTGGCCTTGATCTCCTCCGCCTCCTCCTTGGACACGCCTTCCTTGACGGGTCCGGGGGCGTTGTCGACGACGGCCTTCGCCTCCTTGAGACCCAGGCTCGTCACTTCACGCACGACCTTGATCACCTGGATCTTCTTGCTGCCCACCGTCGTGAGGACGACGTCGAACTCCGTCTGCTCCTCCTCGGCGGCGTCACCTGCGCCACCGGGAGCGGCGGCGACGGCGACCGGCGCGGAGGCCGACACGCCGAAGGTTTCCTCCATCTTGTCTTTCAACTCGGCGGCTTCCAACACCGTCAGCGAGCCGATCTGCTGCAGGAGATCGTCGATTTTCGACATGTTCTTCCGTTCCCTGGATCCTGTACGCATTCCGCACGCCCGCACATCGCGGGCATCCGTCCCACCTCAGGCGGACTGGTTCTTCCTTCCGACCTGTTCGATCATGTCTGCGATATCGCGGAGGAGCGCGTTCAGAGCGCCGGCGATGCCGCCGACGCTCGCCGTGAGCCCACCCGCGATGCCGCCGAGCAGAACCTCGCGCGAAGGGAGATCGGCGATGCGCCCCACTTCCTCCGGCGACGTTTCCACCCGATTGATGACGCCGACCTTCACCACCGGCCGGTCTTCGTTTGCCTTGGCGAATTCCTTCAGCACCCTGGCCGGCGTGACGGGGTCGGCGTCGCTGAGGACGAGCCCCGTCGGACCCTCGAGATGGGCGCTCAAATCCGGGAGATCCAGATCCTCGAGCGCCCGCTTCATGAGGGTGTTCTTCACGACCCGATACCTCAGGCCCTCGTCTCGGAGCCGCGTTCGGAAATCCGTGATCGCCTTCACGTTCAGTCCGCTGAAGTCGGTCAGGTAGATCGTCCCGCTCTCTTCGATCTGCGCCGTGAGTTCCCGCGTGACGCGCTGCTTTTCTTCGAGTCTCATCGATCTATCGGTACAGGTCCTCGTCAACGGAAACACCGAGACCCATCGTGCTGGTCACGGTCACGCTCTTCACGTACCGGCCCTTCGCCGCGGCGGGCTTCAACCGCACGATCTCGTCCATGAGCGCGGCGAGATTCTCGTTCAAGCGGTCGAGCTCGAAGCTCACCTTGCCGATCGGCGCATGCACGTTGCCGGTACGGTCCACCCGGAATTCGATCTTGCCCGCCTTCGATTCGCGAATCGCCCGGCCCACGTCCGTGGTGACCGTGCCGGCCTTCGGCGTGGGCATGAGGCCGCGCGGGCCGAGTATCCGGCCCAGCCTCGCCACATCCTTCATGAGATCCGGCGTCGCGATGGCGACATCGAAATCGAGCCATCCCCCCTGAATCCGCTCGATGTACTCGGTTCCCACGTAGTCCGCGCCGGCCTCCGTCGCCTCGGCCGCGCGGTCCGCCTTCACGAGAGCGAGCACGCGCACCTTGCGGCCCGTGCCCGCGGGCAGGATGACCGTGCCGCGCACGATCTGGTCCGCCTTGCGCGGATCCACACCGAGGCGTACCGCGGCCTCGACCGTCTCGTCGAAGTTCGCGAACGCCGTCTCCTGCACGCGCTCAAGCGCTTCGCGGGGCGCGAGGGCGCCGTTCGCCGGGGCGGCCTCGACGGCGGAGCGGTATTTTCGGCCGCGTTTCGGCATGTGTTCCCGATTCCTCCCGATCAGCCGGCCCGCTCGATCCCCATGGATCGTGCGGTACCGGCGATCATCCGCATCGCGGCCTCCTCATCGGCCGCGTTGAGATCCTTCATCTTGATCCTGGCGATCCTGCGCAGTTGGTCGTCCGTGACCTTGCCGACCTTCTCCCGATTGGGGACCGCCGAACCCGATTCGAGACCGAGTTCCTTCTTGAGCAGTTCCACCGCCGGCGGCGTCTTGGTGATAAAGCTGAACGTCCGGTCCTTGTAGACCGTGACCTCGACCGGGATGATCGTGCCGGCCTCCTGCTGCGTCTGTGCGTTGAACGCCTTGCAGAAGTCCATGATGTTGAGCCCGTGCTGGCCCAGTGCCGGACCCACGGGCGGGGCCGGATTCGCCTGCCCCCCCGGAATCTGCAGCTTGATGAATCCGGTCACCTGTTTCTTCGGCGGCATCAGAACCCCTGCAGCTGCGTGTAGTCCAGTTCGACCGAGGTCGGGCGCCCGAACAGGCTCACCTGCACGCGCACCTTGCCCTTCTCCGCAAACACTTCTTCCACCGTTCCGCTGAAATCGCTGAACGGTCCCTCCATGACTTCGACCACCTGCCCCGGCCGGAAGGGGATTTCCGCTTCCGGACCCGCCTGCTCGAGTTCATCGGCGATACCGAGGATCTTGTTCATCTCCTCGGTCTTCAGCGGCTGGGGATCCTTCCCGCTGCCGACGAACTTGATGACGCCGGGGACGTTGTTGACGACGTACATCGTGTTCTGGTCCAGCAGCATCTGAATGAGCACGTAGCCCGGGTAGAGCCGCTTCGTCGACTTGACGCGCTTCCCTCCCTTGATCTCGACGACCTCCTGCGTCGGGACGATGACCTCCCGGATCGGAGGCTCATCCCCATACTCGTGGATCTTCCGCTCCAGAAGCGTCTTCACCTTCTTCTCGTGGCCCGAGTACGTCTGCAGCGCGTACCAGCGCGGCGCGTCCCCGGGAAGGCCGGTCTGCGCGCCCCCCGCGCCCGCGGACTCAACCACCGAACGACCCCACGATGAATCGGACCGCCGCCGCGAAGACGGAATCCATGGCCCCGATGACGATGGCCATGATGAAGACGAAGATCAGGATGCCGATCGTTGCACCGCGCAACTGATCCTTGTCGGGCCACGTGACCCGACGCATCTCGACCTGCACCTGTTCGGCGAATTCCTGGGTTCTTCTGACGATGCCTGCCAATCGAACCCCTTACCGTGTTTCCTTGTGCATTGTATGTCCGTTACAGCGGCGACAGTACTTCTTCCGCTCGGCCCGCTGCGGATGGGTCCGCCGATTCTTCGTTGTCGAATAGTTGCGCTCTTTGCACTGCGTACATTCGAGCGTGATCCGCACCCTCATTTGTGTTCCCTAGTCGTGGATGGCGGTGACGACGC
>JAAXHJ010000072.1:35480-36608 GCA_012270965.1 Candidatus Palauibacter poriticola | reverse complement strand
CGCGGCTCCTTCTCCTCGGTCGCCCAACTCAAGGAGAAGATCCTCCGCTTCACCGACCACTACAACCCCGGCGCCCAACCGTTCATGTGGACCACCACCGCAGACTCCATCCTTCAGAAGATCCGGAGATTATGTACGTCTATCTCTGGGACACAACACTAGCAGCCCGTGGAATAAGTGGCCTGCCGCGGGGCGGGTTGTAGAAGTGGCGACGACGGCGTGATCGCGGTCTTGTTGTGCGAGAGGCGGCCTGATGGGCGGAGGGAGTCGGTGTGTAGGCTCAGGAGGCCGAGAATGCGTCTGATTTGGCGAAAAATAGCGGCAAAACTGCGTGCGGACCCGCCGGCGAGAGCTGCGGTCGCCGCTGCGAGGCCCTGCGGGCTACGCGGGGTACCGAAGCCGAAGCGGCTGCGCATCACCAGCGAGAGGTTGAAGGCGACGGCGTGAACAAGCATCCGTTTTCGGATCTCCTCCCGCCCGCGAACGTGGACGCGGCGCAGCCCTCCGCTCACGAGGAGATGGGCGAAGGTTCGCTCCAGCTTCTCACCCCTCCGGCGCAGCAGTCGCTTCCCCCGGTTGCCCCGGATCCGGCGGCGGTTGGCGTAGGTCGGCTTCCGCGCGTCCCGGTTCCGCTTCCAGTTCCGGCGGCCCCGGTTGGGCTTGCTCACGTAGCTCCGCAGCCCGCGGCCCTCGACTTCCGTCATCGTCCTGTTCGAGTGGTAGCCCTTGTCGGCGACCACTTCCCCGGGCTCCGCCCCCACCTCCGCCAACCGGCGTTCCGCTTCGTCCAGCGTGTTCGGCAGCGAGGCCGTGTCTCCGCCATCCATCGTCTGCGCCGTCGTCGCGACCACCGCCCCGGTATCCATGTCGACCGCCTGCTCGAGCTTGTGGGCCGGGCGGGTCCCGCCGTCCTTCATCTTCGTGATCCGCGCCTCCGGGTCGTCCGGATGCTCCCAGTCCCTGTTCGACCCCTTCTTCGCTCTCTTGCGGTCCAGCTTCGCAAGGTCCCGCCGCGTCGGCGTCTCGATCCCCGACGCTCTCGCCAGCTGCTCCAGCCACGCGTCGTACTCCGTCGCGTCGTCGCGCCGCACGATCGCGCGCATCGCCGCGTTCGCCCCGGCGTCGTCG
>JAAXHJ010000072.1:0-35445 GCA_012270965.1 Candidatus Palauibacter poriticola | reverse complement strand
CGAGATCGAGTCCCCGCAACGCCACGAGACACCCCGCTCGGAGCCGATCCCCTCCAGGTATCCGACCATCAACATCCGGAAGTACACGCCGGGAGGAAGGCCCGGCCGGCCCATCCGGGCCGCGTGGAACTCCCGGCACGTATCCTCCGCGAACTCGTCGAAGCCGCTCTTGCGCGGGAGCTTGTCCAAGGCCGCGTGGAACGGGTTGTCCAGCGCCCCAACCGCACTCGCCGCGATGAACAGCTCCTCCTGCCGCTCGCCGGGCATTCTGCCTATCGCCATCGCCGTCACCTCCGGCCGAGGTCCTTGTGTACTCCTAATTTAACCCATTCACAAGGGTGCCGCGGAATGGACTTTATCCACGGCCTGCTAGGGCGCAGGGGTTACACCCGAACTCGGTGGGGCTCTGGAAGCGGCACTTCGGGTAGCGGGCTCCGGAGATCTTCGCTGAGGACACGGCCGTAAACGAGTACGAGCGCCGGATCCGCGACCTCTAGAGCGGCTCTTGGGCAGGAAGAAGGTGGACATCGCGCTTTTATAGGCTTCTTGGGCCGGAGCGGCCGAGCGTGGCGGAGAAGGTTGTGCTCGTCTCCGGGGCGCGCGAGGCGTGTGGTCCGGGGCCCGGACTCCTGGCGGTCGGACTCTCGCGCTCAACGTGGTGCCACCACACGGGGACGAAGGTCCCCCACGCGGAGAAGTACGCGCACCTGGAGGTGCCGTCGAAGGCGATCGCCGAGGCGCACCCGGAGTACGGGCACCGGCGGCCCGCGCCAGAGCTCGGGGAGACGTACGGCCACCGGGTGCAGCGGAAGGTGGTGGAGCGGCTGCGCCGGCTGTGGGATCTGCCCTTGCGGCGCGCGGTAACGCGGCCGAAGCCCAGCGTGGCCCGGCGGACCATCAACGCGGCGGACAGGTGGAGGTCCCGTACGCGTCGGGACAACCCGAAGATGGAGAGCTGCTTCGGCCGGTTCAAGGTGGAGAACCGGTCGCTCATCCTCGACGCCGGCTCGCTCGAAGAGCTCGCTGCCGTCGTCGAAGACCGAATCGGGTACTACAATCGGGTGCGCCGTCACTCCTCCCTCGGAGACCGGCCACCCCTGAAGATCATCGAGGACTTCTACCGAGAGGGCTGGGCAGCACAATATACCCGGAGGTGCGGTGTCCACTCTTGGGGGTCACTTCGCACGCACTCAAGCACACTTGCGCCGAGTGTGTGCAGGTTTTGGTCCAGTGCGTCCGGCCAGCCGTCATTGTCGTGATCTGAGCGTTAGGGTCAGGGTCGTGCGGGCAGCTGCCAATGGTTGTTTGATCGCTGTCGTGGGGGCCGCTGGCGCCTTCGAGGTTCTTGGAAGATCGATTGGCTACGCTCGACGACCGTGTCAACCCGGCGCTGCGATGCAGGGTCCGAGATACCGCGATCTCTGGCCGCGTCGGAGACCATCGAGTCCCAGAGTTAGCGGCGGCCGTCCGCGATGCGGGCGGCTTCGGGGCGGCGGCGCAGGGCGAGCATGCTCCACGTGCCGAGGGCGGGGCCGATGGCAAGGGGGGCGAAGGCCCACTCCCAGCCGAGCGTCGCCTCCCAAACCGGGATGAGGCGGATCGTAGCGACGGTAAGCAGGAACCCGATCGCCGTCTGCAGCGTGAGCGCGGTGCCGACGTACTCGGGTTCGGCGAGCTCGCTCACGCAGGTGGAGAACTGCGCGGAATCGGCGACGATCGCGAACCCCCACACGAGACAGACCGCCGCGACCGGCCAGATGGGGCCACCGAACAGGGGCCCGATGGCGAGGCAGCAGGTGCCGCTCACCACCATGCTCCAGCTCGTCACGGCGGTCCGCCCCACCCGGTCCGCGAGCACGCCGGCTGCTACGGCCCCCGCCCCGCCGGCCGCGATCACCCCGAATGCTAGGTAGGAGGCAAGGGAAGGGGACGTGTCCGCGCTCGCGTCGGCGGCGAAGCTCGCCGCGAGGAAGGCGGGGATCCACGTCCACATGCCGTAGAGTTCCCACATGTGCCCGAAGTACCCGCCGTTGGCGAGCATCGTCGCGCGGTCGGCGAAGATGCGCCGCACGGCCCGGGGGTCGAAGGGAGCGGCCGGCACTTGGTAGGGACCGGCCCGGAGCCCGGTCGCGGCGAGAATCGCCGCGATGACGGCAAGGCCCGAGGCGAGCAGAAGCACGGGCTGCCAAGCGCCGATCCCGCGCAGGGGACGCAGCAGGTGGGGCGTCGCGCTCCCGACCGCGAGGGCGCCGATAAGGATCCCTATCGCCGTCCCGCGCCCGGCGCGGAACCATCCCACGACGATCTTCATTCCCGGCGGATAGACCCCGGCGAGGGCCACCCCCGTCGCGAACCGGAGCACGACCGCAAGGGCGAGGCCTTCGGCGAAGATCGCGATCGCGGCCGTTGCGGCGGCGCCGAGGAGCGCCGAGCCGGCGATGAGCCGGCGCGGATCCCATACGTCGGACAGCGTGAGCAGCGCCGAGAGGACGGCGCCCGTGGCGAAGCCGAGTTGCACGGAGGTCGTAAGCCAAGCCGCCCCGGAGTCATCGAGCCCCCACGCCTCGCGCAGCTCCGGGACCACCGCGCTGGCCGAGAACCAGAGCCCCATCGCGAGCAGCTCCACCAGCCCGAGCAGCGCGAGCTGTCGCGCTCCCCGCGAACCGGTGTTCGAAGAGCGCGGGGTGACGGGCGCGGTCACGGGCGCGTTCTCCGGGCGGGGGGACGGGCCGCGGACGAACGTCGTTGCTACTCCCCGGCGTCGGCGAACTGTTGCTGCAGGCTTCGCACGACGGCGGGATCGGCGAGCGTCGTCGTGTCGCCCAGCGCCCGCCCCTCGGCCACGTCGCGCAGGAGGCGGCGCATGATCTTTCCGCTCCGCGTCTTCGGCAGTTCGGCCGCGAAGATGAGGTCCGCGGGCCGCGCGATGGCGCCGATCTGCGCCGCCACGTGCCCCCGCAGCTCTTGGCGCAGCGCCTCGGAGGTCTCCTTCCCCTCCACCACGCTCACGAACGCGGCCACCGCCTGTCCCTTGATCTCGTCCGACCGCCCGACGACCGCGGCCTCCGCCACCGCCTCGTGCTCCACGAGCGCCGATTCGACCTCCATGGTGCCGATCCGGTGCCCGGCGACGTTCAGCACGTCGTCCACCCGCCCCATGATCCAGTAGTAGCCGTCCTCGTCAACCCGGGCCCCGTCGCCGGGGAAGTAGATGCCGGGCCACTTCGACCAGTACGTCTCGCGGTAGCGTTCCTCGTCTCCCCACACACCCCGCAGCATCCCCGGCCACGGTGAGGTGATCGCCAGATAGCCGGACTCCGCCGAGTTCCCCTCCTCGTCGAGGATCGCCGCCTCGATGCCGGGGAAGGGGACCGTCGCCGTCCCCGGTTTCGTGGTGATCGCCCCCGGGAGCGGCGTGATCATGATTCCGCCCGTCTCCGTCTGCCACCACGTGTCGACGATCGGGCAGCGGCCGCCGCCGATGTGCCGGTCGTACCAGATCCACGCCTCGGGGTTGATGGGTTCGCCCACCGTCCCGAGCAGCCGCAGCTTCGAGAGGTCGTAGCCCGCCGGCCAGTCGTCCCCCCACCTCATGAAGGCGCGGATCGCGGTCGGCGCGGTGTAGAACACCGTCACCGCGTAGCTCTCGCACAGCTCCCAGAAACGGCCCCGGTCGGGCCAGTCGGGCGATCCCTCGTACATCACCACCGTCGCTCCGTTGGAGAGCGGGCCGTACACGATGTAGGAGTGGCCCGTGACCCACCCCACATCCGCGGTACACCAGTAAACGTCGTCCTCCCGGAGGTCGAACACCCACTTCGCGGTCGCGGTCACGTGCGTCATGTAGCCGCCGGTCGTGTGCATCACGCCCTTCGGCTTTCCCGTCGTCCCGGAGGTGTAGAGGATGTAAAGCAGGTCCTCCGAATCCATCGGCTCGGCGGGGCAATCGGCGCCCGCCGCCGCGATCAACTCGTGGTACCAATAGTCCCGGCCCTCGGTCATCTCGCACGACGGCGCGCGCACCCGGTCTCCGTGGGGCGCGGCCTCGGGATCGGTCGCGGCGGAGCGCTGGACGACGACGACGCTCTTCACGTAGTCGAGGCCCTCGATGGCCGCGTCGGTGCTTGCCTTGAGAGGGATGATCCCGCCGCGGCGATAACCCCCGTCCGCCGTGATCACGCATGTGGCGTGGGCGTCCTCGATCCGGTCGCGAAGGGACTGCGGCGAGAAGCCTCCGAAGACGACGGAGTGCGGCGCGCCGATGCGCGCGCAGGCGAGCATGGCGATGGCGGCCTCCGGAACCATCGGGAGATAGATCGCGACCCGGTCTCCCCTGCCGACGCCCAGCCCCCCGAGTGCGTTCGCGAGGCGGCCCACCTCCTCGTGCAACTCGCGGTAAGTGTAGCGCCGCACGTCGCCCGGCTCGCCCTCCCAGGTGAGCGCCGTCTTCGAGCCCCGCGCTGCGAGGTGGCGGTCGAGGCAGTTGTAAGCGGCGTTGAGCGTGCCGCCCACGAACCACTTCGAGAAGGGGGGATCCCACTCGAGCACCGAATCCCACGGCGTGAACCAGTCGAGCCGGCGTGCCCACGCCTCCCAGTACGCCTCGCGGTTCCGGGCGGCCTCGTCGTAGGGACGGCGATCGCCCACGTGCGCGGCCGCGACGAAGTCCGCCGACGGTTCGAAAGTCCGCTGTTCGTCGAGCAGGACGTCGATTTCCCGGTGCTGTTCGGTCATGGAATCGCTCGAATCGGAGGGGAGAAACGGACGGGCGCGCTTGTCACGGAGCCGCCGGAAGCGCCATTTAGCGGGCCGGTCGAGAGCCGCATGGCGTGACAGTAGACGACGCCCGGCGGCGCAGGCAAGAACCCGGCGTCCGGGCGACGAAGCACGGAGTTTCATGAGCGAAGACACGCTGGCCCGCATCCTGATCGTCGCCGGCTACCTGGGCGCGCTCCTCGCCCTCGCCTTCGGCATCTGGGTGGGACTCGGCTCTCCGGGGCTCTACGACAAGCATGCGCCGACGGGAAGGGCGCCGCGCGAGTCGCCCTGGCGCTGGTTGCTGGGGGGCAGGCAGCGCGCCCGTTCGAGCCGCTTCGACGCGGTGATGCGGGATGCGGAAGTCGAAGGGGAGGAGGACGAGGGACGGGAGCCCGAGCGGTACTCCCCGAAACCGGACTTCAGCCGGGGGCGTCGCTTCAGACGATGAGTCCGGGGCGGTGAATTCGCCGGCGGATCGTCACCGACGGGTGCGCCGCATACTCCGGTGGGTGCTGCTCGCAAACGTGGCGGTGATCGCGGCGAAGTTGATCGTGGGGCTGCGCTCGGGATCGATCGCCGTGCTGGGCGACGCGGCCCACTCGGGCGTCGATGCGATCAACAACATCGTGGGTCTCGCCGCGATGCGCCTCGCGGCCGCCCCGCCGGACGCCGAGCATCCCTACGGACACGGCAAGTTCGAGACGCTCGCGGCGCTCGCCGTGGCGGCATTCCTCTCCGTCACCTGCTTTGAACTCGTTCAGAGCGCCTTCGAGCGTCTCATCCGCGGCGGCGCCGCGCCGGATCTCGAGCCGGCGATGATGATCGTGCTCGTCGCGGCCTTGGCCGTGAACGCGGCGGTTGCGCTCGGCGAGGCGCGCGCGAGCCGGAAGTTGTCGAGCGAGATCCTCGCGGCGGACGCGCGGCACACGGCCTCCGATGTCCTCGTTACGGCCGGAGTCCTGGTCGGGCTCGCGATCACCGACCGGACCGGCTGGGCCGCGGCCGATGCATGGATCGCCCTCGCCGTGGCGCTCGTGGTGGCCCGTTCGGGATACAATATCTTCCGCGAGACCATCCCCGTCCTCGTGGACGAGCGGGCCGTCGATCCGCTTGAGATCGAAGAGGTGGCGGGCCGCGTGTCCGGCGTGCGTGCCGTGACCCGAGTTCGCTCGCGCGGCAAGTCGGTCGGGAGCTTCGCGGAACTCACGATCCGGGTCGCGCCCGAAGAAACGGTGGTCAGCGCCCACGAAATCGCCGATGAAGTGGAGCGGCGCGTCGCCGCCCAGATCGGATTCACCGACGTGACCGTGCACGTCGAACCGCATGTGAGCGGACGGAACGGAGACGGTTGATCCCGCACCGGTGCCCCGGCCGTCTTCGCGGGTCAGTCCGCGGTCGAATCGTCCGCAGTCGGATCGTTCGCCGCCAAGTTCTCCTCTTTCGGGTTCGCGCTCGGGGCCGGCTCGACGTTTGCGCTCGGCGTCGGCTCGACGACCCAGAGGCAGTGCTCTCCACCCGAGGCCTCGCAGTGGGGGTGCGAAATCTCGCCCTCCCCCGCCCGGTACGTCCGGAACGACTCGTCGATGATCCCCGACATGATTTCGCAACCGCGTCCGCCACTGTCGGCCGTGGACAGCACGGGGAGGCCGCGTTCCATAACGATCCCGTTCAACCCCTTGTCAGTCCGAATCTTCGAGGCGGGGCTGAGGCGGCGCGCGATCTTCCTCACTCGCCCCCAAGCGAGGATCGGGCGGAGACGGGAAGGGACCAGCCGCCACCCGAAGCGCAGCATCAAACGCACGCCCGGGCCGAACGCATCATGCGTGATCCGGCGTCCCGTGGAGGCGAAGATCTCCGGAGCATCGATCCGCTTCGCGACGAGTTCGAACAGGCTCGCCACTTCGGCGGCGCGCACGTCCCCGCCGCTCTCCTCGTAGCGGCGAATCTGCTTGAGCACGACGCTCGACAGCCCCAGCCGCCGGCGCAGGTTGAGGGAGAGGCTCATTTCCTCGAGTTCCCGCGGATCTTCGGGCGTATCGAGGTCTCTGAGGGTCAGCAGGAGGGTCAGCGGAATGCGAACGGGTATTTCGCCCTCGAACTCCCCGTCTTGTGCGCGCGGAGAATCAACCGGCATCATGGGTCGCAACGCTACGGCGGCACTTCCGGACCTGCAAGCGGGCACCGGACGCCGGAGCCCCCCCCCGAATGGGAGGCGTCATGAATGCACCCGTCTCGAAGGAAACCACCCACGCCGTGCTCCGGGTCACCGCCGGCCTCATGCTGTGGCAGCACGGAGCCCAGAAGCTCCTCGGCATGTTCGGAAGGGAAGCCGTCGGCAACTGGTTCTCGTGGCCCGTGGGCATCGCGGGAATCATCGAGTTCTTCCTGCCGATCCTCATCGTCCTCGGGATCCGGACGCGCTGGGTCGCCTTCATCCTCACGGGGCACTTCGCGGTGGTCTACTGGTGGCGCCACTTCTTCGCGCGCGACATGGAGTTCGTGCCGATCGTGAACGGCGGAGAACTCGCCATCCTGTACTTCGCCATCTTCCTCTTCCTGTGGACGACGGGCAACGGAAAGTACAGCCTCGACCACAGGATCCCCGGTCCCGGCCAGGAAGACTAGAGGGTAGCCAGCCCCCACGTTGTTCGGCCGCCGTTCCGGCCCCATCTTGTGCGGCCGGACGGCGGCCTCCGCGCGGTGCCGCCGTCTCGTGCATCTCCCCGGAGTGATCCCGTAGACGGAGCGGACCCGCGACCCATGTACGACCCCGGCGTCATCGAATCCCGGTGGCAGGCTTGGTGGGAGGAGAACGGGACGAACGAGCCCGACCTCGACGCCGCCGAGCGTCCGTTCTTCAACCTCATGATGTATCCCTATCCGTCGGCCGAGGGGCTCCACGTCGGGAACCTGTACGCCTTCACGGGGGCCGACATCTACGGACGCTTCCGCCGACTGCGGGGCGATGACGTCTTCGAGCCCATCGGATACGACGCGTTCGGCATCCACTCGGAGAACCACGCGCTCAGGGTCGACACGCACCCCATGGAGTTGATCCCCTCGAACATCCGCAACTTCGAGCGGATGCTGAGGGCGGCCGGGCTCATGACGGACTGGTCCCGCACGGTGGATACGACGGATCCCCGCTACTACAAGTGGACGCAGTGGATCTTCATCCAGCTCTTCAAGGCGGGCTTGGCGGAGAAGAAGGAGGCGGCGGTCAACTGGTGTCCGAAGGACCAGACGGTCCTCGCGAACGAACAGGTGATCGGTGGCCTGTGCGAACGGTGCGACACCGCGGTCGAACAGCGGATGCTGAGCCAGTGGTTCTTTCGGATCACGGACTACGCGCAACGGCTGCTCGACAACCTGGACTGGATCGACTGGTCGGAGACGACGAAGACGGCCCAGCGCAACTGGATCGGCCGCTCCGAGGGCGCGCGGATCCACTTCCCGCTCTCGGGCGCCGCTGGTGCCGCGGGCGCTGCGGGGGCCTCGGGCGCCTCGGACACCAGCGCCGCCGGACAGGCGGATCGGATCGAGGTGTTCACGACCCGTCCCGACACGCTCTTCGGCGCGACGTTCATGGTGCTGGCCCCGGAGCACCCCCTCGTGGAGCGGCTCACGACGGACGAGCGGCGCGCCGAGGTGGAGGCCTACGTGCGCGCGGCCGTGGCGGTCGACCTCGTGGAACGGCGGAAGACGGACGAGCGCGAGAAGACGGGCGTGTTCACGGGCGGGTACGCGCGGAACCCGGCCACCGCCGAGGACATCCCAGTCTGGGTCGCCGACTACGTCCTCATGGACTACGGCACCGGCGCGATCATGGCCGTGCCCGGACACGATCAGCGGGACTTCGACTTCGCCCGCCGGTTCGGGCTGTCCATCGTGCAGGTCGTGTGCTCCCGCGCCGCGCTCCCGCAGGGTGCGGATGTCGCGACAGTCGGGGGGGACGGGGCGGACGCGGCCTTCGTCGAGCACACCGCCGACGAGATTCTCGTGAACTCCGGGCGCTTCAGCGGGATGGAGGCCGACGCGGGCGGGCGCGCGATCACCCAATCGCTGGCGGAGCGCGGGCTCGCGGCGGCGGAGGTCAACTACCGGCTGCACGACTGGTGCATCTCCCGGCAGCGGTACTGGGGGCCGCCGATCCCCATCATCTACTGTGACGCGTGCGGTCCGCAGGCGGTGCCTGAGGAGGACCTCCCCGTCGTCCTCCCCTTCGTGGAGGATTTTCGCCCCACCGCGACGGGGGTGAGTCCGCTCGCGCGCGATCCGGCGTTCCACGCGGCGGCGTGTCCGGCGTGCGGGGCCGAGGCCCGACGCGAGACCGACGTCTCCGACACCTTCCTCGACTCGGGTTGGTACTTCCTGCGCTATCCCTCGACCGAGTTCGACGACCGGCCGTTCGACCGCGCGCGGACGCGGAAGTGGCTACCCGTGAGCAGCTACATCGGGGGCGAGGAACACTCCGTCCTCCACCTCCTCTACTCCCGCTTCCTCACCATGGTGCTGCACGATCTCGGACACCTCGAGTTCGAGGAGCCGTACGACCGCTTCCGAAAGCACGGCCTGCTCATCAGGGACGGCGCCAAGATCTCGAAGTCGCGCGGCAACGTGATCCTTCCGGACGAATACATCGCGCGCTTCGGGGCGGACACGTTCCGCATGTACCTCATGTTCCTCGGCCCCTTCCAGCGCGGCGGGGATTTCCGCGACGGCGGCCTGGCCGGTCCCGACCGCTTCCTGAGGAAGGTGTGGGACAGCGTGACGGCCGCGGCCGAGGCGGGGCGCACGGGATTCGGCGATCCGGGCGTGGAGCGGGCGCTGCACGCCACGATCAGGCAGATTTCGGAGGACCTCGAGGCGCTCAGTTACAACACGGCGATCGCCGCCGCGATGGACTACCTGAACACGTTGCGCGACGGCGGGCGCACGGCCTCGATCGACGAGGTGCGGCCGCTCGTGATCATGATCGCGCCGGTCGCGCCGCACATCGCCGAGGAGCTGTGGATCCGGCTGGGGGGCGAGTCGAGCATCTTCGATCACGCCGAGTGGCCGGCTTGGGACGAGAGCAAGTTCGTCGTCGACGAGGTCGAACTCCCGGTGCAGGTGAACGGCCGGCTGCGGGCGACGATCCGGGTCGCGCGCGGAGCCCCCGAAGACGTCGTGCGCGAGGCGGCGCTGGCCGAGGTGAACGTGATCCGGCGCCTCGACGGGGTTGCGATCCGCAAGGTGATCCACGTTCCCGACCGCGTGCTCAACCTCGTCGTCTCCTAGCACCAGCACCTAGCGGCACCGGCGAGCGCGGTCCACCGCCTCTCCGCCGCCGAGGAAGGCGCGAACCAGGCTTCGGCTAACGCGCCGGCGTCGTCACCTCGCGCCTACCATTCGACCGACCCTTCCGCGCCGGTGTCGATGGGGGCGGCGGTGCCCTCCTCGCGGAAGAGGAAGATCCGGAGGTTCTTGTAAAGAAACTCGCGCGCCGCGGACTCGTGGAGCTTGAGTCCGTAGTGGTTGATGAGGAGCATCTGCCGCTCCTTCCACTCCTCCCAGCACGACGCGCAGATCTCGGCCACGATTCGCTCGCCCAGCGCGCTGGGGAAGGGGATGCGCTCGATCCGGCCCCGGTCTCCGCGGCCGCAGCGCACACAGGCGAACGGTTCCGTCATCTCGAACCTTCCTTGGTTGCCTCGCGGGGGGCGGCGTCCGCCGTGCCTCCTGCGGCGCCCGTTCCCGCGGTGCCCGCGTCTGCGGCGCCGGTGTCGGTGGCACCTGTGCCCGCGGGACCCACCAGACGCGTGAGGGCCTCCCACGGGTCGCCGGCGGCCGCCTCCCGCATCAGCGCTTCGACGGAGGGCACCAGCGCGCCGTGCGACTCGTACACGCGCTCGAAGTCGTCCAATCTCGTGTAGTAGAGAAGGCGCGACATGACCCACGCGTTGTCCAGACCCTCCGGGTCGATCGACCCGTACCGCGCGTGGAACCGCGGTATGTACTCGGTCTCGAAGCGCCGGGCCGCCGCCTCGAACACCTCGCGTTTGGCCGTCCGCTTCGCCTCGTCGGGCAGCGTGGAGGCGTACACCTCCTCCAGCGGCGCGAGGATGGAATGGAAGAAGTGGCCGAATACGCGCGCGTCCTCCCATCTCCAGCGCGCCCGCTGGCAGGCGCTCTCGTCCGCCACCGCCTCGCAGAAGAACTGGATCGCGCCGCGGTGTCCGACGAAGTTCGCGAAGCTCTCGTTGAAGTCCGCCTGGCCGGTGGGAAAGTACGTGCTGTGCGTGATCTCGTGGATCACCGTCTCGACGAGCCCGAGGCTGTCGAGGCGCAGCGTGGTCGACGTGATGGGGTCGGGGAACCAGCCCAGCGTCGAGAAGGCGGCGACCGGCCGGACCGAGACGTCGTAGCCCTCCTCGGCCAGACTGGCGGCCTCCGCGCGGGCGTCGTCGAAGTCGAAGTATCCCTTGTAGGGCACGTGGCCGACGATGGGAAACCACCACGTCTTCCAGCGGAGGGCGAACTCCGGGGCGGCGAGCACGGTTAGGACGAGCGTGTCGCGGTGCAACTGCGCGAACGACTCGTAGCTCGCGCCCGCGCGCAACCCCAGGTCGCGCTCGGCGAAGTCTCTCGCGTCAAGCACGAGCCGCAACTTGTCGCGAGTCTCGCGGGCCACGGTCGTGTCGTGGATCACGGCCCGGATGGGGCGGCGCGCCGAGAGAATGCGGGCCTCCTCCCAGCCGGCGCGCAGGACGTACGCCGGCGAGCAGCCGCCCGCACACAGCAGGAGCAGCGCGAGCGCGGCATGCGTGCGGGAGACGGGAAGGCGGGAGACGGGAAGGCGGGAGACGGAGAGGTGGGTGCCCTCCGGGCGCCGGGTGCTCACGCGCACCGCACGTAGTGGAGGTGTTCCCGCACGTCGTCGCGCAGGTAGTTGCGCCGCGGGCCGTCGGCGTCGCTCCGGTAGCGGCGGTAGGGCCGGTCGTGGAAGGCGTAGGTGTCGGGCAGGCCGCGTGCGCGCAGCGCCTCTTCGATCACGGCGCGGTCCAGATGCCCTTCGTCGTTGTAGCTGAACAGGATGTGGCGTCCATCCGCGGCCTCCAGCACCTCTCGCAGCGCGTCCGGAGCCCGGTGCTTCCGGCACCAGTCCGAGCGCAGCGCCTCGTCGGGTATGAGACCCGTCTTCCCCCGGATCTCCGGCGGCGTGGCCCACCCGAGCGCGAGGAGTTCGGGGATGTGATAATACGCGGGATATTGCCGGCCGTTGTAAGGGGGGTCGAGATAGACGAGATCCACGGGACCGACGGATTCCAGGAGGCGGGCGGCGGGTCCGCGAAACGCGCTGCAGGCCCCGGCTCCCTCCCGGCGCGGGATCGGTTCGATGGGGCGAAGTTCGAGGGGACGCAGGGCGTTCGGCTGCATCGTCTTCACGAACGAGGCATACACGCCGGTCGTGTTCGCCACGCGGTCCGCGGCTTCGATGAGCGTCGCGATCAGGAGTTGGGCCGCGGCTTCGCAGTGGGAAGATCCGCTCGTCCACCGTTCGATCCGCGTTCGCACCAGGTCGATCTTCCGTCCGTTCTCGGGGGAGAAGTACATGCGCCCGCGCTCGCGGCCGGCGGTTCCGCCGCTCGTGTAGTGCTCGGAGATGAACCCGCGGCGGTCCGGCCGCTCCCCGTCGCCGGGATCGCCGGCACCGTCGTCGCGTGGCGCGCCGTGCCCCGGTGTCGGGCCGCGGGGATCGCCGACAACCTCAACGCCGCCGGGCTCATCGAGTTCGGCCAGCCCCTTGAGCAGGGCGCGGTAGCCGATCTCCCGCTTCCCGTTGCGGGCCGCCGCCGGGAGGAGAGAGCCAGGATACCGAGGGGCCGCGTCGAGCTGCACGCGCGCGACCTGCAGGGCGTAGGAGGACGCCATCAAGTCGCCCGCATGGACCTGCCAGCCCTCCTCCTTGAGCGCCGCCGACACGCTCGCGGTTCCGGCGAAGGGGTCGCATGCGACGCCGGGCGTCTCCTGGAACCGGTGCACGGTCTCCAGCAGGAAGGGGACGAGCTTCGTTTTGTTCCCGAGATAGCGCACGCGGGAGAATATGGAGACGGGATGCGGGCGAAAAGCTCCGGGCCGTGGCCGTGAACGCCGGGGCGCGTCTTACGGAGGCGGCGGTCGGCGTCGCGCTCGCGGCGGAACCCCTGCTTCGGCGAGCCCGCCCGGACATCGCGCGGGCGGTGGCGGCTCGGCGTCGCGCGACCGCGGAGCTGGCCGCGTGGGGGAGGGGCCGTGAGCCCGGGCCGCTCGTCTGGCTCCACGGCGCTTCCGCCGGCGAGCTGCTCGGCGCGGCGCCGACCATCCGGGCGCTGCGCGGCTCGCGGTTCGGATCGCCCGGCGGCTCGCGGTTCGGATCGCCCGGCGGCGCACGGGCACGGCTCGTCGTCACGCACGGCTCGCCATCAGGCCGGGCGGCGCTCGCGTGGCTTGATCCGGATCATGCGGGCCCGCCGCCGCTCGACCGCGCCCGCGACTGCGATGCGGTGTTCGCCGCCGTGCGGCCCGGCCTCCTCTTGTTCGCGAAGCTGGATGTGTGGCCCGGACTCGTGGCCGCCGCCGCTCGGGCCGGGGTGCCCGCCGCGCTCATCAACGGCACCGTCCGCGACGCGAGCCGGCGCTCCGGCGCCCTCGCCCGGCGGCTCTTCCGCGCATCATATGCGCGGCTGGAGGCGGTCGGCGCCGCGAGCCCGGAGGACGCGAGGCGGCTCGAAGCGCTCGGCGTCTGGCCGGACGCGCTGGCGGTGACGGGGGACGCGGCGTTCGACTTGGCGCTCGAGCGGGCCGACCGCGCTCGCACCGACGGCGCGGCGGTTTCGTTCCGGGCCGCGCTCGGAGCGGCGGCCGGGGCGGCCCTGCGGCTCGTGGCCGGCTCTACGTGGCCCGCGGACGAGCGCGCGCTGCTCAATGCGGCGGCGGCCGTGCGCCGGGGTGGCGGCCGGGGCTGGCAGCTTGTGATTGCGCCGCACGAGCCGACCGCCGCGCACGTCGACGCCCTCGTCGCGTCGTGCACGGCCCGCGGGGAACGCGTCATCCGCTGGAGCACGATCGGCGGCGCCGCCGCGGGGCCCGACGCCTCCGTCATCGTCTTCGACGAGGTCGGCCGGCTCGCCGAGCTGTACGCGGCGGGCGATGCGGCCTACGTCGGCGGTGGCCTCGGGGGCACCGGGCTCCACAACGTCCTCGAGCCCGCCGCGGCCGGGCTGCCCGTCGTCTTCGGCCCGCGCCACGACCGCGCCGACGCCCGCGCCCTTGCGGCGGCCGGCGGCGGGCTCGTCTCGCCGGCCGGCGCGCTCGCGGACACCCTGACCGGGCTGGCCCACCCGCCTCGCCGCCGGCGTCACGCCCGGGCAGCCCGGGCGTTCGTCGAGGCGGGTGCCGGCGCCGCTGCCCGCACGGTGGACCTCCTGCGCCCGCTCTGGCCATCCTGACCCCCGGCCGAAAACGCACCGGCCGCCCGTGGCGCCGCTGCCGCTAACGCCGTCGCAAGCGGGCTAGCGCCTCTCCGCCCAGGGCTTCGGGCCGAACACGAACCAGAGCACGCTGCCGACGATGGGACAGAGAAAGATCACCGCGACCCACAGCGTCTTCTCTCGCCGAGGTGCCTTGGAGACCGCGGTGAGGCCGGTCGCCCAGAGGTTCAGCGCCGCGAGCAGGGCCAGGAGCACAAGGCGCGGGTCCAGCGCCGCCGCCCAATCCAGCATGGCGTTCATGCGGCGGCCGTCGGCTTCCGGAACTGGAGGCGGTGGAGCTGGGCGTAGAGGCCGCCGCGCTCGAGCAGCGTGTCGTGCGTGCCGGATTCGCGGATGCGTCCGTGGTGGAGCACGAGGATGCGGTCGGCCCCCCGGATGGTGGAGAGCCGGTGGGCGATGACGAGACTCGTCCGCCCCTCCATCAGGCGCTCCAGCGCCGCTTGGATCTCCGCCTCGATCTCCGAGTCCACCGAACTCGTCGCCTCGTCCAGGAGCAGGATGGGCGGATCCCCCGCCAGCGCCCGGGCAAAGGACACCAACTGGCGCTCGCCGACCGAGAGGTTCCCGCCCCGCTCGCCCAGTGGCTCGTCGTACTTCTTCGGCAGTCGCGCAAGATACCGGTCCACCCCGACCTGACGGGCCGCCTCGCGGATCTCGTCCCTCCCCACCGTCTCGCGGTCGAGCGCGATGTTGTTCGCGGCGGAGCCCGAGAAGAGGTAGACGTCCTGCAGCACGAGGCCCATCCGGTGGCGGAGGTCGGCGAGCCGCAGGTCCCGGATGTCAACCCCGTCGAGCATGATGCGCCCGCGCTGCGGCTCGTAGAAGCGCATGAGGAGGCTGAACAGCGTCGTCTTGCCCGCACCGGTCGCTCCCACGACCGCGAGCCGCTGTCCCGGCTCCGCCGTGAAGCTGATGCCGCGCAGCACCCATCCGTCGTCCGGCGCGTCCTCGTCGAGCCGTCCCTCCGCCCCCTCCCAGGCCGCGGCGTGGGCCAGGGCGGGCGTCGTGACCCCCGCCGCGTCCTCCTCCGGCGACAGGTACCGAAACCACACGTCCTCGAACTCGATGCGGCCCTTCACGGTCCCCGGAAGCTCCGCCGGGTCCGCCGGATCCTCGATCCCCGGCGCCTCATCCAAGAGCCGGAAGATCCGCTCCGAACTCGCCATCGCGCCCTGCAGGATGTTGTACTTCTCCGACAGGTCCTGGATGGGGCGGAAGAACCGCCTCGCGTACTGAAGAAAAGCCGCGATAACGCCGATCGTGAGCGTCCCCTGAAGGGCTTGGTTGCCTCCGTACCAGATGATGAGCGCGAGCGCGACGGACGCGAGCACCTCGACGACGGGAAAGAAGAGCGCGTAGTACGTGATCGAGCGCAGGTGGGCCTCGAGGTGGTCATCGTTGATCTCGCCGAACCAGCGCGTCGCCGCCCGCTCCTGCCGGAACAGCTGCACGACGCGCACCCCGGTGATCCGTTCCTGCAGGAAGGCGTTGATGCGCGCCAGCCGAATTCTGATATCGCGGTACGCCTCGCGCACCTTCTTCCGGAAGAGCCACGCCGCCGCGAACACGAGAGGGAGGACCGCGAACGTTACGAGGGCGAGCCGCCAGTCCATGACGAGCATGGCGATCATGATGAAGGCGACCGTGAACACGTCCCCGAAGATCGTCACGACCCCGGAGGTGAACATCTCGTTCAGGACCTCGACGTCGCTCGTGAGCCGCGTCATCAGGCGTCCGACCGGGTTCCGGTCGAAGTACGCGAGCCGGAGGCGCTGCAGGTGCCGGAAGATCTCCTGCCTCAGGTCGAGCATTACGTTCTGCCCGATCCACGTGGTCAGGATCGTGCGCCCGTACTCCAGGAGCCCGGAGAGGAGGAGCGAGACGAAGAAGAGGATCGCAAGGTTGCGGATGGCGCGGAAATCGCCGTCCGGGATCGCGTGGTCGATGACCTCCATCGTCAACCAGGGGCCGACGAGCGCGAGCCCCGAGGCGGCCACGAGCATCAGCACGGCGATCGCGACCCTGCCCCGGTACGGTCTCAGGTACGCGAGCAGACGCTTCATCAGACGCGCGTCGTACGCCTTCCCGAGCGCTTCTTCTTCCTGGAGGGGACCGTCCGGCGCTTGCATGCCCCATAGTACGAACTCGCCGCCCCGGGTCCAATCAGGTTGGCGCGCCCCGCCGCCGCCGGCCATCATGCTCCCATGACCGACCGGATCCGGGTCCGAGGCGCCCGGCAGCACAACCTCAAGGGCATCGATGTCGACATCGAGCGCGGGGCCCTCACCGTCCTCACGGGGCCTTCCGGCTCGGGAAAATCCAGCCTCGCCTTCGACACGATCTATGCCGAGGGACAGCGGCGGTACATCGAGTCGCTGTCCACCTACGCCAAGCAGTTCCTCGAGCGCATGCCGAAGCCCGCCGTCGATCTCGTCGAGGGCGTGAGCCCCTCCGTCGCCATCGACCAGAGCAACCGGGTGCGGTCGAGCCGTTCCACGGTCGGCACGATCACGGAGGTCTACGACTACCTGAGACTCCTGTGGGCGCGCGTGGGGACGACCGTGTGTCCGGAGTGCGGGCGTTCCGTCGTGCCGGACACAGTGACGTCGGCCACCGACGCTCTCCTCGATGCCGGTCCCCGAACGCGTCTCGCCATCGCTTTCCCGATTCCCCCCGAAGAGCGCCGGGACGGCGCGAAAACGGTGCAAAGCCTCAGGGCGCGGGGGTATGTCCGCGTCCTTGCCGACGACCGCGAACTCTACCTGCCCGTCATCGATCTCGGGGAAGAGGAGGAGGGTGAAGGGGACGAGGTGCGCGCTTTGACGAGGGCCCGGGAGGCGCTCGTGATCGTGGACCGGGTCGCGTCCCGCGCGGAGGACCGCGAACGGATCGCGGATTCGCTCGCGGCCGCCTTCGCGGAGGGCAGGGGCGCCGCGGTCGCGCTCGTCTGGCGGCTCGGCGCCTCGACGCCCGAGCGCCGCGATTTTGAGGAGGCCCATCGCTGCGCAGTCTGTGGCTCCGCCTTTCCGCGGCCTACGCCCCGGTTGTTCAGCTTCAACAGTCCCGCCGGAGCGTGCGACGCCTGCACGGGGTTCGGCGCGATGCTGGAGTACTCCCACCAACTCATCGTCCCCGATCCGGGCCGTTCGCTCGATGAGGGGGCTCTCGATCCGTGGTCGAAGCCCCGTTACCGGCGCGAGCGCGCGCGCCTGAGACAGTTCGCCGCCGCCTCCGAACTCGACACGGCCCTCCCCTGGGAGGCGCTCCCCGAAGAGGGCCGGGACGTCCTGTTGAACGGAGGAGAGTACGCGGGGGAACGCTTTCTGGGCATGATCCCCTTCCTCCGCTCGAAGGAAAAGAAGCGGTACAAGGCATACATCCGCGTCTTCCTGCGCCAGTATCAGCTACCCGAGCGGTGTTCCGGCTGCGAGGGCCACCGCCTGAAACCGGAGGCGCTGAACGTCCGCGTGGCCGGGCGGCACATCGCCGAAGTCGCCCGGTGGACGGTGAACGAGATCTCCGCTTGGCTCGCGGGCGCGCTCGACCTCACCCCCCTTCAGCGCCGGGTCGCGGCCACGATCCTGCGCGAACTCGAGCACCGGATCGCGTTTCTGCGGGAGGTGGGCCTTGGGTATCTGACGCTGGACCGGCAGGCCCGATCTCTCTCCGGGGGGGAGATGCAGAGGATCCGCCTCGCGAGCTGTCTCGGGAGCCGGCTGTTCGGCACGCTCTACGTCCTCGACGAACCCACGATCGGCCTTCACCCGCACGACATCGACGCCTTCACCGGGGTCCTCGAGCGGCTCGCCGACCGCGGAAACACCGTCCTCGTCGTCGAGCACGAGCCCGCGGTGCTGGAGCAGGCCGATCACATCGTGGAACTGGGGCCGCGGGCCGGGGAAGAGGGCGGCGAGATCGTGTTCGAGGGCGGCTGGGACGATCTCCTCGCGTCGGAGACCGGAACGGGACAGGCCCTCGCGCGGCGGGCGGCGGCCGACGGACGGGATGACGCGCGGCGGCGCGGCGGTCCCCGGCTCGTCCTCCGCGGTGCCCGCCTGCACAACGTTCGGGACGTGGATGTGACGATTCCGCTGGGGTCGCTCACGCTCGTCACCGGCGTCTCCGGCTCCGGGAAGTCGACGCTCATCCGCGGAGTGCTTTACCACGCACTGGAGCGGGAGATCACGGACCGGTCCTCCGCCAAGCCGCACTTGGGCGAGCCCGCCGGCTCTTGGGACCGGCTCGAGGGCGCCGAACTCCTGGAGGACGTCGTGCTCGTCGACCAGCGGCCGATCGGCCGCACGCCGCGCTCGAATCCCGCGACCTACATCGGTGCCTTCACGGCGCTGAGGAGCGCATACGCCGCCCTCCCGGAGGCCCGCTCCCGCGGATACGAGGCGGGGTATTTCTCCTTCAACCGCCCGGGCGGGCGCTGCGAACGCTGTAAGGGCGCGGGGGAGGAGACGGTGGAGATGGTCTTCCTGGCCGATGTCTCCGTGCCCTGCGAGGCGTGCGGAGGCTCGCGCTACCGTCCCGAGGTGCTCGAGATCGGGATCCGCGGCCGCTCGATCCGCGACGCGCTCGACATGACCGTGGACGAGGCGATTCGCTTCTTCATCCGGCACGACCGTCTCGGCGCGCGGCTGTGGCAACTGCAACGGGTCGGCCTCGGGTATCTTCGGCTCGGCCAGCCGGCCACGACGCTCTCCGGAGGGGAGGCGCAGCGCCTCAAGATCGCTCGGGAACTCGCGCGGCGGCGGAGCGGGGGGTGCCGGCTGTACATCCTTGACGAGCCGACCGTGGGCCTCGGCGTGGCGGAAGTCGGCACCCTCGTCGCGGTGCTGCGGGAACTCGTGGGAGAGGGGCACGCGGTCGTCGTCGTCGAACACAACCTCGACGTCGTCGCGGAGGCCGACTGGGTCATCGACATGGGGCCCGGACCCGCCGAGGACGGAGGCCGCATCGTGGCGGCGGGCCCCCCCGTCAGCATCGCGGAGTCGGAGACCTCGCTCACGGGCGCCTTCCTCCGCGCGCGGTCGGAGAGGCTGGGGCTGGATGCGGCCGCCGTCGCCGGGGCCGAATCGGCGTGAGCCGGGCGGGCGCGCCGCGCGCCTCCATCCTCCTGCCGTGCCGGGACGCCGAACCCTTCCTGGACGCGTGCATCGAGAGCCTTGCGGCCCAGTCAGAGCCGCGTTTCGAGGTGCTTGCGCTCGACGACGGTTCGAGCGACGGCACCGGGCCGCTGCTTCGGGCGTGGGCGGCACGGGATCCACGCGTTCGACTCGTCGATCCCGACGGTTCGGGGATCGTCGCGGCGCTGCGCCGGCTGTCGGGCGAGGCGCGGTCGCCGATCCTCGCCCGCATGGACGCCGATGACATCGCGCGCCCCGGCCGGCTGGCCGTGCAACTCCGCCTCCTGTCCCGCCAGCCCGGCATCGCCGCGTGCGGTACGGGCGTCCGCTACTTTCCGCGGCCCGGGCGCGGCTCGGGATACCGCCGCTACGAGGGCTGGATCAACGGGCTCACCGAGCCCGCCGCGGTGGAGCGGGATCTGTTCGTCGAATGTCCGATCGCCCACCCCACGCTGATGGTGCGGCGCGACGCCTTCGAAGCCGTCGGCGGCTATAGCGACGCCGGGGGACCGGAGGACTACGACCTCATCCTGCGGCTGTCCGCGGCGGGCTGCCGCATGACGAACGTGCCGCGGATCCTCCACCAGTGGCGCCTGGGTCCGCACCGGCTGTCGGAGCGGTCGGAACGCTACAGCCCCGACGCGTTCCGGTGCCTGAAGATCGCGCACCTCGCGGACGGCCGCATACCGGCGGGGCGGCCGCTCGTGATCTGGGGCGCCGGCAAGGTCGGCAAGGCCTTCGCGCGCGCCTGGCTCGAACGGGGTGGCTCCGCGGGTCGCGTGCGCCCGGTGGAGGCGTTCGTGGATCTGGACCCCCGCAAGATCGGGCAGCGCATCCACGGAGCCGTCGTCCTCCACCCCGAGGATCTCCCGGCGTTCGGCGCGCCCGCCCGCCCCTACACCCTCCTCGCGGTGGGGACGCCAGGCGCGCGCCGGGAGATCCGGGAGGCGCTGCGGGCCCTGGGGTTTCGGGAGATCGAGGACTACCGGGCCGTGGCCTGATCGCCCAGCACTTCCCACGTCACTTCGTCGAACTCCCGCAACAGGTCCGCACCGTACGCGGAAGATGGGGTCTGGTAGCCTGTCTTCACGTCGCCGGCGAGCGAGCGTCCCGCGATGGCGACGGCCGCCACCGCCGTGAAGCCATACGGATCCGGGATCCGCACGCGCGCCGCGGCCCGCCTCCCCTCCGCGTCTTCGATCTCCGCGACCATCGTCGCGTGCGCCCTCCGTCGCGCCGATTCGCTTGGCCCTTCCGGCGCACGGTCAATCAGGCGGCTCAGCAGCGCCTTCCCCGTCCGTCCGGCCAGCAGCGGGCCGAAGTCGCGCAGGATCCTCGTGAGACGGACAAAGGTCCGGGTCGCCTGCAGGTAGGTCTCGATATTCGGTATTCCGGTGGAGTGGAAGGCCGTCGAAACGTCTCCCAACACGCCGACGAGCGCGGCGTCCGGGGGGCGTCCGAAATCGAACGCGTGACGCAGTTCACCGGGTCGCACTCTCCTGATCGTTCCATCGCGCCGGATCCGAAACTGCCCGATCCCCTCGACGATCGTTCGCATCGTGCCGCGGGAGGTGCCGCTGCGGGCCGCGAGGCCCAGCCGCAGGTAGCGGCCCCCGGGATGCCGGGCGGCGAGGTCCGCGACGATGCAGTCGCTCGGGACGACGTCGAATCCGACGCCCGGCAGCACCATGATGCCCGCTGCGGTGGCCTCCGCTCCGCGCGCGGCCAGCGCCTCGAACACATCGATCTCTCCGGTGATGTCGAGATAGTGCGTGCCCGTCCTCAGGCAGGCGTCGTGCATGGGGAGGGCCGTGCGCGAAAACGGTCCCGCGCAATGGAGGACGACCGAAACATCCTCCAGCGCCGCAGCCAGCCCGGCCGGGCAGTCCAGACCGAAGGCCCGCGTCTCCAGATCGCGCCCCTCGGCGGTCGTCGACGCCAGCGCGGCGAGCTTCTCCGGGTTGCGGCCTCCGGCGACGGGCCTCAGCCCGGACCGAACCGCCTCGGCCACCGCGAGCCGCCCGGTATATCCCGTGGCGCCGTAAACGAGCAGTTTCGATTCACGCATGTCCCCCAACCTACGGAGCGACCCGCCATGCGTCTGCTGCTGTTCAGCGACCTTCACACCGATCTCGCCGCCGCCGCCTTGATCGTCGAGCGGGCCGCCGGCTTCGACGCGGTCGTCGGGGCCGGCGACTTCGCGGTGAAGCGGCGCGGCTTGGCCGGGATCATCGGAGTCCTGTCCGCGATCGAGAGGCCGGCCGTCCTCGTGCCCGGCAACGGCGAATCCGTCGAGGAACTCTCGGAGGCGTGCCGCGGATGGCCTGCGGCCCACGTCCTGCACGGAGCGGGCACCGACATCGGAGGCGTGCCCTTCTTCGGGCTCGGCGGCGGCGTGCCCGCGACGCCGTTCGGCTCCTGGAGCTACGACTTCACGGAAGACGAGGCGCGGAGCCTCCTCGCACCGTGCCCCGAGGGAGCCGTGCTCGTGTCCCACTCCCCTCCCCTCGGCCACGCGGACGCGGACGCGACCGGACACCACATGGGCAGCGCCGCGGTGCTCGAGGCCGTCGAACGGACCCGTCCCCGCCTCGTCGTCTGCGGGCACATCCACGGCTCGTGGGGCGTCCGCTCCCAGGCCGGCGGCACGCCGGTCGTGAACGCCGGTCCCGAGGGGCTTGAATGGCGCCTTGCATGAGGGAATCGACCGCCTGTAGACTCCCGGCGGCGGGAATCCGCGCGCCCTGCCGAAGCCGCCGGCGTGCGGGGACGTAACGACAAGCATGACATACACCTTGACCTGCCCGTTTCGAGAGCGCAGGTTGCGGCGCGAGTCGAATCGAGGCGGAGCAGGCATGCTTGGACGAGCCCGAAACTCTCGTCGAGGCCGACTGCCCGTTGGTGCATCGAGTGTGCGTCCGGGATCCGGTCGGTCGTTTGCCAACCGTCGGTCGCGGCGCCTCCCGCGCCGGTCCGTGCGGGCTGGTCAGCTCTTGCCGTTCCTCTCGTTGGTTCCCGGCCCGGTGTCTGGCGGCGCAGTCCAGCTTGACGCCAGTCTCCAATCACCCGGCGATAGCCCGCGGCTGTGCTTGTCGCAGGTCGGAGAGATGCCTCTTCCGGCCGACTTCGACTTTGTCGGACTCACGGCGTCCGAGGACGTCGGGCCGGATCCGACGATTACGCTCTGGTCCCGTTCGGCACTGCTCGTTGCAACGCTGTCCCACCAAACGGCGGCGACCCCTGCCGCCCGCGCACCGCTGACCGATGTCGTCCCGCTCTCGGCTGCGCTGGCCGGGTGGGATGATGGCGGGCCGGTCGTGGAGTTGTTCGACTCGCGGCATGGCGCGCTATGGACCGTGAGAGCTGCCACGGGCGAGATGACCCGGGCGATGGCGCCGACGGGCTGGGTCGAGGCCGCCGGTGCCCTGAGGAATGAATCTGGATGGGTTTGGGCGCAACAGCTTCCGGATCCACAGGCGGACACGTCGCGAGTACTGATCTCAGCCGGAGGCCAAGCGGGAGTCACCGGTCGGCCGGGCGCCGCCGTCGTGCGGGACGAACCTCTGCGGGGGATCGACCGGCTCCTTCATCTGCGGTCGGATGGCCGCGGTGGATACTTGGTGCAGCAGGCCGGGTTTCCCTTCGCCACGCCGGTTCGCAAGCGATGGCGAAGAAGCGTGGCGCGCGTATCTCTCGGGTTGGCCGCCGGGGATTCGGATCTTGGGGGTCAGGAGCCGGACTGCGGCGGGCGCGGCGTGCTCCGGGTGGCGGTGCTCGACCAGTTCGGGTCGATTCCGATTCCCGGGGCGACGGTCGTCCTGCGGTGGACCGACGCGGAGAGCGCGCGAAGGCCGGTGCGGGAGGACGCCGGACCCGATGGGCAACTTGTCCTCTGCGCCCCGCGCGACGCCCGGCGGGCCACCGTGTGGGCGGAGTTCGAGGACGCGTCGAGCGGCGAGGCCGTGGGTTCCCGTCGCCGCCGGGGCGTCGCGCGAGGCGAGACTCCTGCTTCAACTGGGCGAGGTGCCGACGGGACGCCTGATGGGCGAGGTGCGGGACGCTCTCGCCGAGAACCCCGTTGCGGCGGCGGTGGTGACGGTGCTCGCGGGGACGGAGGTGGCCGAGACCAATCGCAGGGGGCGGTTCATCCTGAGCGGCGTACCGGTCGGCGTTCACGAGTTTTCGGTGCGTCATCTGGGGTACGCGCCCCTCTCCCACGAGGTGACGGTGTCGCGCGGCATCACGACGGAGGTGGAGATCGGGCTGGTGCCGGAGCCGGTGGAAATGGCGCCGATCGTGGCCACGGCGGCGAGGTCCCGCCGGCTGGAGGTCAAGGGCTTCTACGAGCGCAAGTACTGGGGCGAACTCGTCAGCGGAGGCACCTTCTTCACCGCCGCCGACATCGAGCGCCGCAACCCCGCCCTCATCTCGCACATGATCGCCGACGCGCCGGGAGTCCGGCTGCAGTGCGGCATTCGGCATGATAGCTGCATGATCCCAAACGCACGGGGGGCGTCGGGTCTCGTGCCCGGCGGCTGTGTGATGAGCATCTATCTTGACGGCGTGCGACTGCGAGTGCGAGCGACGCGCAAGGACACGCTTGACGATTTCGTGAGACCAAGCGAGATCGCGGGAGTCGAAGTATACATGGGACCCGCCTCACTTCCGGCCGAGTTCGGCGGATCCGATTCCGGGTGCGGGGCCGTCGCCATCTGGACGAAGTAATCCCGTCTCGCCCCGCTCTTCCAAGCCACAGCCCGCATTGACCGCCCGGCGCGGATCCAGGTCGCGAGACACCCGCGAAACCCGTAACTTGTAAGCTCTTTTCGAGCGTGGCCGGGCTCCTGCCGAAACCCGCGGCCGCCGCGTCCTCGAGGATCTCGACCACGCCAGTTCCAGCGGGAATCCATGACCACCGACAGCCTTGACCGCGTCGAGCAGAGACCGCTCGAGGAAGAGATGCGCGAATCGTTCATCGACTACTCGATGAGCGTCATCGTGCAGCGTGCCCTGCCCGATGTCCGCGACGGCCTGAAGCCGGTCCACCGGCGAATCCTGTACGCCATGCACGAGGCCGGCCTCGGCCCGACCCGACCCTACCGAAAGAGCGCCACCGTCGTCGGCGACGTGATCGGGAAGTACCATCCGCACGGCGACTCGGCGGTCTACGATTCGCTCGTGCGGATGGCGCAGGAGTTTTCGCTCCGCTACCCGCTCGTCGACGGACAGGGCAACTTCGGGTCCGTGGACGGCGACTCCGCCGCGGCCTACCGGTACACGGAGGCCCGGCTCGCCGGATTCGCGAGCGAACTCCTCGGAGACATCGACAAGGACACCGTCGATCACACGCCGAACTTCGATGATCGGCTGCGGGAGCCGACCGTGCTGCCCTCGGCGCTCCCCAACCTCCTCGTCAACGGCTCATCGGGCATCGCGGTGGGGATGGCCACGAACATCCCCCCGCACAACCTCCGCGAGGTGGTCGCCGCCTGTCACCGCCTCATCGAGGCGCCCGATACGAAGCTCGACGAGTTGATGGAGATCATCCGCGGCCCCGACTTCCCCACGGGGGGCGCGATCTTCGGCGGGGCCGGGATCCGCGAAGCCTACCGGCGGGGTCGCGGCCGGGTCGTGATGCGCGCGAAGGCGGACATCGAGGAGGGACGGGACGGCCGCGACCGCATCATCGTCCGCGAGATCCCCTTCATGGTGAACAAGACCCGTCTCATCGAGCAGATCGCGGGTCTCGTGCGCGACAAGAAGGTCACGGACATCGCCGACCTCCGCGACGAGTCCGACCGCGATGGGATCCGCGTCGTCATCGAACTGAAGCGCGACGCGGTGCCGCAGATCGTTCTCAACCAGCTCTTCAAGGGCACGCAGCTTCAATCCACCTTCGGCGTCATCATGCTCGCGCTCGTCAACGGCGAGCCGCAGGTGATGGACCTCAAGACGATGCTCGGGCACTTCCTCGAGCACCGGCACGAGGTCGTGGAGCGGCGGACGCGCTTCGAGTACGGCGTGGCGAGGGACCGGGAACACGTCCTCGAGGGGCTCAAGGTCGCGGTCGACCACATTGACGAAGTCATCCGCATCATCCGCGCCTCCCCCGAGACCGCGGTCGCGGGCGCGGAACTCCGGGCTGCCTTCGATCTCAGCGAGCGCCAGGCCGACGCCATCCTCAACATGCGGCTCGCGCGCCTCACGGGTCTCGAGATCGAGAAACTCGAGGAGGAACTGGAGAAGGTCCGCGCGCGCCGGCGCGAACTCGAAGCCATCCTCGCGTCGCGCGGCCGGCGGATGGAGATCGTCGGAGAGGAGCTGTCGACCCTCGTCCACAGATTCGGCGACGAGCGCCGCACCGAGATCGTGCCCGACACGTCGGATCTCACGGACGAGGATCTCATCGCCGAAGAGCGCATGGTCATCACCGTCTCGCACGCCGGCTACATCAAGCGCATCGAGCCCCAGGTCTACCGGGCGCAGCGGCGCGGCGGGCGCGGGATCGCGGGCATGGGCACGAAGGAGGAGGACTGGGTGGAGCACCTCTTCCTCGCCTCGACCCACGACTACCTCCTCATCTTCACGACTGCGGGCCGAATGTACTGGCTCAAGGTGTACCAGATCCCCCTCGCCCGTCGGACCGCGCGTGGGAAGCCGATCGTGAACCTCCTCCGGATGTCGAAGGACGAGAAGATCGCTTCCATCGTCAGAGCGCGGGAGTTTACCGACGACCGCTTCCTCATCTTCGCCACCCGCCGGGGGCTCGTGAAGAAGACAAGCCTCGCCGCGTATCGGAACGTCCGGGCGCCGGGTTTGCGCGCCATCAACATCGTTGAGGACGACCGGCTCATCGACGTCAAGTTGAGCGATGGCTCGAACGACGTCGTTCTGGCGACGCGGCGCGGGAGGGCGATCCGATTCTCCGAGGGCGACGTGCGGGAGGTTGGACGCGTCGCTCAGGGTGTGCGCGGCATCAGGCTCCAAGGGGCGGACACGGTCGTCGGGATGGTGGTCGCACGCCGCGGCGGCTCCCTGCTGGCGGCTACGGAACTGGGGATGGGGAAGCGGAGTGACGTGGACGACTATCGGACCACGAGGCGGGGCGGAAAGGGCGTGATCAACCTGAAGTTGACGGACAAGTCGGGGCCGGTGGTGGCGGTGCGGGAGGTGACGGACGACGACGAGTTAATGTTTGTGACCCGCAACGGCGTCATCAACCGCCAGCGCGCCGAGGAGATCCGGGTCATCGGGCGCGCCACGCAGGGTGTCAGACTCGTCGCGCTCGATGAGGGAGACGAACTCGTGGATGTCGCGCGTCTGATCGATCCGGCCGGCACGGACCCGGCGGAGGACGGTCCCCCGGAGGACGGTCCCCCGGAGGATGACCGCCCGGAGGCCGAGTGACCGGCGCGACCGCGACCCTCGTTTCGCTCGCCGATGTCGAGGCCGCGCACGAACGGATTCGCGGAGCGGTTCGGCGCACGCCGCTGATCCCGGCCCCGTTCCCGCGGGCGGGGGGGCGCGGGACGACCGATGCGCCGGACGCCGTATGGTTGAAATGCGAGAACCTGCAGCGCGTCTCCGCCTTCAAGGCGCGCGGCGCCTACCACTACGTGAGCCGGCTCTCGCCGGAGGAGCGGGCCGCCGGGCTCCTCACCTACTCGTCGGGCAATCACGCGCAGGCCGTCGCGTGGTCTGCGCGGGCGTTCGGCGTGCCGGCGCGGATCGTGATGCCGGTCGACGCACCCGGCGTGAAGCGCGAGGCGACCGTCGCCCTCGGGGCGGAGGTGGAATACGCGGGCACGACGTCGGCCGAGCGCAAGGCGCGGGCCGAGCAGATTCAGCGGGAACTGGGCGGGACGATGGTGCCGCCGTTCGACGACCCCGACATCATCGCGGGACAGGGGACCGTGGCGCTCGAGGTCATCGAGCAGCTCGGCTCTCGGACACCGGGGATCGTCCTGGCCCCGATCGGCGGCGGCGGGCAACTGTCGGGCGTCGCGGCCGTGGTGAGGCGCCGCTGCCCGGAGGCCGCAGTGATCGGCGTCGAACCCGCGGGAGCGGCCTCGATGCTTAGCTCGCTCGAGCACGGCGCGCCGGTCACGCTCGACCGCGTGTCCACGGTCGCCGACGGCCTCAAGCCGGTACGCCCCGGCGACCTCACCTTCGCCCACTGCCGCGATCTCGTGGATCGCGTCGTCACGGTCGACGATGAGGCGATCCGGGACGCCGTGTGCTGGCTCTTCGGCCTGAGGCTCGTGGTGGAGCCCTCCGGAGCGGCCACGGTGGCGGCGCTCCTCAGTGGCGCGGTTGAGCCCGCGGCGCGGGGAGAGACGGTGGCGATCCTGACCGGCGGCAACATCGAGCCCGCCCTCCTCGCGCACTGGATCGGCGGTTGATGGCCACGAACGGAGCCGCCAAGCTCGTACTGTTCGACATCGACGGGACGCTGGTGCACGCGGCGGGGGTCGGCCGCGCGGCCATCGAGGGCGCGATGACCGAAGTGTACGGGACGCCCGGACCCATCGACGATCTCCCCTTCGACGGCATGACGGATCCGCAGATCGTGCGCACCCTCCTCCGCGCCGAAGGCTTGTCCGAGCCCGAGATCACGCCGGGGTTCGACCGGCTGTGGCCCGCATACGCGGCCCGGCTGGAAGACGCGATCGACGAGCGGCGCGAACGGATGCGCCCGACGCCGGGCGTCCCCGAGATCCTCGATGCGCTCGAAGCGGAGGGGGCGGCGCTCGGGCTCCTGACGGGCAACATCGTCGCCGGCGCCGAACGCAAACTCTCGGCGGTCGGACTTTGGCGCCGCTTCGGGTTCGGCGCCTTCGGGTGCGACGACGCGGACCGGAACCGCCTGCCGCCCATCGCGATCGAGCGGGCCTTCCGCCATACGAGAACGCGGTACGACCCCGGCCGCACCTGGATCATCGGGGACACCCCGCACGACATCGAGTGTGCCCGCGGGTCCGGCCTGTTGGTGCTCGGCGTGGCCACGGGACGCTTCTCCGTGGAGGATCTTCGCCGGGCCGGCGCCGATGAAGCGCTTCCCTCTCTCCGGGACACCCGCCGGGTGATGTCGGCCTTGGCAAGCGCATGAACGGGATCCCGAAGCGCGACCCAAAGGCGTATCGATTCGATGTCCACCTCGCGGGCGAAGCCGTACGGCCACGGGTCTCGGTCGTCTGCACGGCGGCCGGGATTCACTTCGAGGACCGGCAGGTCCCGCTCGCGTCCGTGTTCTGGGTCTCGAGGCGGGCCGGCCTCATTCTCGTCTTTGCCCGGCGGCACACCGTCGCCTTCTTCGGGGACAGCGGAGACTTGGAGGATTTCGCGCGCAACGTGGAGCGGGGTAGCGACATGGCGGGCCGCCGGTCCCTCCTCCGGCCGCTGGCCGCCGACGTCGTCGTGTGTACCGCCGGCACCGAGATCGCGGGCACGATCGGCGACGCGCCCCTCGACGGACTCTACCTCGCGGTGTTCACGAAGCGGGGACTGCACCTCTTCGCCGAAGAGCACGAGTACACCCTTAGCTGGCCGACCGCGCACGCGGCCGAGACCACCGCCGACGCTCGGGGTGATGGCCGCCCCCTCCTGGAACTCGCCAAGGGGGACGCGACCTTCGAGATGCGCTATCTCTTCCCGGAGGAAATCCGCGCCGTCCTCCAGGTGGCAGGCACCGTCCCGGCGCCGCCGGACGCCGCCGACGCTCTGGAGATGTTCGACAAGGGGGAAGTCGCGCGCCCGCCGCGGGCGCGGCTGCCCGATTTTTCCGTGGGCGCGGACACGCTGCAACGGGTGTGCGGGGCGGCCGTCGACCGCGTGCGGATCGACCGTTCGATCGGCGAGAGCTTCGATCGACGCTATTTCGAGCGACACTTCCGAACGCTCGGCGAGATCGCGCTGGGCCCGCTCCTGGTGAGGCGCTCCGCCGCGCTCGAGGCCGACTCCGTCGCCGGTGCCGTTCAGGCCATGGACGCGGAGCAGCTTCGGCAGGACGCGGGTGCCGCGTTTCGCGGCGTCGCGGAAGAGGTGGTACGAGTGTACTCGGCCGAAGTGGAGGCGGTCGTCAGGACCAAGCGGCTCGGCCGGGACAAGGGCGAGAAGGCGCTGGCCGCGGTGGAGGAACCCGCCCTGCGGGAGGCGATGTCCAAGCACATCGACGCCGTGAAGCCGGCGTTCGACGCGGCGCTGGCCCGGCAGCAGCTCCTCCTGCAGCAGTTGCACGCGCGCGACCTCGCCCCGCCGGAAGCGGAGGAGGCGAGCGTCGAGGAGGCGATCCGGGCTTGGACGGACGAGGTGACGAAGCTCGACCGGGCGTACGTTTCCGCGGCCGCCGCGGCGCTCCTCGAAACCGGATCGCTGTGGTCCGATCGCATGATCCCGGGCCTCAGGGCGCTGGCAGCCCTTCGCGCCCGACGCTTGTCGAAGCGGGGCCGATGGGCGATTCTCGCGGTAGTGGCGTTCTTCGTCGGCGCCGCGCTGGCCTGGCTGGCCCGCGACCTGATTTAGCTGCTAACGACAGGGAGTACGACGGATGGCAAGGAAGATGGCACAGCAGACGAGCGCTCCGGCGCGCAAGAACAGGTGGTTCCCGATCGCTCTGGTCGCCATCGTGGCCGTCGGCGGGTACTTGCTCTTCGTCGGAGACGGACAGGGCGGCTCGGGTCCGCCCGCGACACACCCGGACCTTCTCGAGGTCCTGGCCGAGGCCGAGGCCGATCCCTCCGTCGGCGTCGCGATCGGGCCCGAATCGGCGCCGATCACGATTGAGGAGTTCTACGACCCCTCCTGCCCCCACTGCGCGACCTTCGCGGGCTTCGCCGGCAAGCTGCTGCGCCAGAACTACGTCGAGACCTCGAACGCCCCCGTGCGTTGGGTCTCGTACGATTACATGGTCGGTTTCCCCAACTCCGTCGCGGCCTCGCTGGCCGCGCGCTGCGCGGGTGAGCAGGGACTCTACTGGCCGGTGCACGACCTCATCCTTGCTCGCCAGACGCGCTGGTATCAGCTCGCTGACCCCGGCGACGCCATCGCGGAGATCGCGAGTCAGGCCGGCGTCGACGCCGATGCCTGGAACGCCTGCATGCGCGAGCGCCGCCCCCTCGAGGATATCGCCAAGTCGCACCAGTTCGGCGTGTCGCGCGGAGTGAACTCCACGCCCACTCTCTTCGTTGACGGGGTGCAAGTGAACCTCGCGGGCGTGGAACCTTACACGCACATCGAGGGTCTCATCCAAGCCCGGATCGAGGCGCTCTCCTCCGGGAGCGATGCCTCGGAGAGCGGTCAGGGAGCGCCGTAACTCATGAGTGAACTGAACCGGCGCCGGGGGATCGCGCTCCTGGCGCTGGCCGGTGTCTTCCTCTCCACCTACCTCTTCCTCTACGCGCTCGGCTACTACGGCGAACTTGCGTGCGGCGCGGGCGGCGGATGCGATCTCGTGCAGGGGTCGCGCTGGGCCCGCTTCCTCGGATTCCCCGTGGCCGGCTGGGGCGTGGGCTGGTACGCGGCCGTGTTCGCCGTCTCGATGCAGGGAACCCGGGACGGCATCGGCGCCGCCGGGTGGATCCCGCGCGTGCTAGCCGTGCTCGCCCTGGGCGGACTCGCCTTCACGATCTACCTAACGGCGCTCGAACTCTGGGTCATCCACGCCATCTGCCGCTGGTGCGTGGGAAGCGCCGTCATCACGGCGGCGATCTTCCTCCTCACCCTCCCCGAGTTCCGCGCCCTCCGCCGCTCGGGGTGACGCGCACCCGCCGGGTCAGGAACCGGGGGGGCGGAGTTCGTTCCAGCGTTCGATGAAGGCCACCGCCGCGTCGACGAAGATCTCGGTGGCGATGCGGCCGCGTTCGGTCGTGGCTTCGGCCGGATGGCGCGTGCCCCACACGCCCGTGGACGACATCTCCGCGGACGAGGTGCCCTTGCCGGTCGACTCGTCCTTGAGCCCCTCGGCGAGGAACACGGCGAGCGCCGCCGGGTCGCCGGCCAGCACGTCCGGGAGCATCGCCTCCAGGTGGGTCGGCAGCGTGACCTCCGCCGGGACCGCCGCATCGATGTCCACCAGCGTCGGCATGAGATAGAGCGAACTCGAGGTCTCGGGCGTCCCGCCGTGACGGTCGAGTTCGTCCGGCGGGGGCGTCGGAACGGAGGCCATCCGGTCCCGATCCCGGAACGGCCCCGACACGGCGCCCAGGTCCACCGCGATCCCCGCAGTCTCCTGGTTGATGCGGTCCACGATGAACGTCGTGATGGCCCGGTTCCCTCCGTGCGCGTTCAGGATCAGGAAGCGCTGGAAGCCGTGCGCGATCAGACTCCTCACCGCCTCGACGTAGACCTCCTGGATCAGCGTCGAGGGCAGCGTGATCGTCCCCTCGAACCCCATGTGATACGGAGACTGTCCCGGCAGGAGGATCGGAGCCACGAGGACGTCGGCCCGCTGCGCCACGAGCTTCGCCTGCTCGACCCCGTTCAGGTAGTCGGTGCCGATCGGCAGGTGGTTGCCGTGCTGTTCCAGCGCCGCGACCGGGATCAAGACCATGTCGCTGCGTGCGAGAAAGTCGCGCACTTCCGGCACGGTCATGTGCGGCAGGTAGTTCTTCACCTTCTCCTGCGTCCACAGCGGGTTCGTCTGCGCGGCCGCCGCGGGAGCGAGGGCGAGGAACAGGAAGACGGGCAGGGATCGTCGCATGGGGCCAGCTCCTGCGAGAGGGTCGGATGTTCGAGTATGGTTGAGAGGCTCGGATCGGCATCGCCGGGAGCGCCGCGTAGGCGGACGGCCAACGGCCAATATCCCGGCAGGAGATCACGTAAGTCTAATTGGGACTGCACGATCTGCGTTCTTTGTTGTTCGGCCGCACCTAATCCTGCCGTGTGCGGATTGCGGGAGAATCGCCATGAGATGGCGGGAATGCCGGTCACGCGAACCTCAGCGCGAAGGCACGTCCGGATCATCGGGAGGCTCCGGCAAAGAGGGAAGATCCGACAGCCTTTATCTGTGCAAGATCACCTCCTGGTATGGCGGCTCGCTCTGCTACACGCAGGATCAGGCGCTTGATCGCGGCTTCAAGAAAACGCCGCTCCAGAGAGCCCAGTGGCTTGTCAATACCCTCGCGTTTTCTCGCCTCAGTCCCCCCGCTCGTGGAGGAGAGGTGCCCGACCTTAGCAAGCACATCCTCATCAACATTGAGTCTCTGCGCTGCGGCCTTGCGTTTGCGGGAAACCCGCTCTTTCGAACGTTCCTCGGGATCCTCCAACACCGAGAGACAAAAGAATGCCATGCCCGGTAGGGGTTCGCGCTGCGTGCGATAGCCCATGTATCGGCGATGCATCGACTCCGCATCTGCGGACAGTACGATATCTGCTGACGGGCTGGGATAGCTGTCCGGTTTCGATGTCACGGTGAGGCGTCCACCGGCGGTCTCACGTCCCCCTCGCCCCGAGGCTCTCAAGGGGACGTGATTCCAGTCCACGGGGTCCGGATTCCGATCCACGACAACCGCTTCCTCGAATCGCAAACTGAATCCGTTTGGGCCGTGCTTAAGCTGCGCACGAAACTCCCACGCACGAATGTACTCAGCGATCGCTTCTCTGGCATCCTTCTCGTTCGCGTGGTGTTCGTGGAGGTCGAAACGTACCTGCAAACCGTCGGCTGAGACGCGGAATTCATCCATGTCCCAACTATCTGGCCTCGCGTTGCTGTAGTCGACCGAGTCGTCGTGCTCGATCCGGTAGATCAGCGCCTGGACCTGCGGGTCATTCATCATGCCACCGCCAAGCGTTGAGGTGGAGAACGACCCGAGACGGCAGGTTGGCAAAACTGCGATCGGTGCCAGTAACCGGGCCTCATGCCGCCCACCCCTCGGACAGCACCTCCGCCTGCTCAAGCACCGTTCGGGTGGCCTTCTCCTGCTTGTCGGGCGGGTAGCCGTGCTTGCGGAGGATGCGCTTGACGAGCCGCCGCAGGTTGGCGCGCACGTTCTCGCGAAGCGTCCAGTCGATCTTGACGTTGTTCCGGACCGTCTCGACCAGTTCACGTGCGATGTCGCGCAGCGTCTCGTCGCCGAGCACCTGCACGGCGTTGTCATTCGTCGCGAGTGCATCATAGAAGGCCAGTTCGTCCTCCGAGAGCCCCAGCGCCTCTCCACGGGCGTTCGCTTCGCGCATCTCGCGGGCAAGCTGAATCAGTTCCTCGATCACCTGCGCGGCTTCGATGGCACGGTTCGCGTAGCGGCGGACCGTTTGATCGAGCATCTTGGCGAAGGATCGCGCTTGTACGACGTTCCGTCGCCTTCGGACCGCCAGTTCTCCCTTCAGCAGCTTCCGCAGCAGTTCGACCGCGAGGTTCCGCCGCTTCATGCCCCGCACTTCGGCCAGGAACTCCTCGGACAGGATCGAAATGTCGGGCTTCTCAAGACCGGCTGCGGCGAATATGTCCACGACGCCTTCGGAGGCGACGGCCCGTGAGACGATCTGTCGGATGACCATGTCCAACTGCTCCTCGGTGCGCGCCTCCCCGGCGGCGCGCTTGGCCAGCACCGACCGGACGGCCTGGAAGAACGCCACGTCGTCCCGGATCCGTATCGCCTCGTCGTGGGGGACGGCGAGCGCGAACGCCCGGGAGAGTTCGCGCACGGCCCGCAAACAGCGTTCCTTGCCGTTCTTCTGCGCGAGGATGTGCTCCTGCGCCGCCGGAAGCAGACTCGTGCGTTCGGCGGGCGTGCCGTCGATCCACCGCGAGTAGTCGAAGCCGTGGAACAGACCCCGGCACACCTCGTACTTCTCCAGCATCACGGCGACCGCCTCGGACTGGTCCAGCGTGGTCCTGCCGGTGCCGCCGCTCTCGGTGTAGGTCGCGAGAGCGCGTTTGAGTTCGTGCGCGAGCCCGAGATAGTCCACTACTAGGGATGGTCTGAACAAGTCGCCCCCGCCAGATTGATGGAGTGTCGGAGTTGAGCGGCGGTTCGGACCATGCGGATTCGGAGGTGGGGGCGATGGAGCAGGTGACGTTCTCGGACGTGGAGTACGAGGGGAGGAAGCGGAGGACGCGCCGGGAGGTCTTCCTGGAGCGGATGGACGGGCTGATCCCGTGGGAGCGTCTGGAGGCGCGGATCCGGCCGTTCCATCCGAAGGCGGGCCGCGGCCGGCGGCCGTATCCGTTGTCGGTGATGCTCAGGATCCACTGCGTGCAGCTGTTCCACGACATGAGCGATCCGGGCATGGAGGA
This sequence comes from Candidatus Palauibacter poriticola, assembly GCA_012270965.1. Taxonomy (GTDB): domain Bacteria; phylum Gemmatimonadota; class Gemmatimonadetes; order Palauibacterales; family Palauibacteraceae; genus Palauibacter; species Palauibacter poriticola. The sequence continues at coordinate 811 of JAAXHJ010000072.1, read as the reverse complement.
CATGCTGTACGAGGTGGAGTCGGTGCGCCGGTTCGCGGGGCTTCGGCTGACGGGCCCGATCCCGGACGAGACGACGATTTTGAACTTCCGGCATCTGCTGGAGCGCCGCGGGCTGGGGCGGGGGCTGTTCGAGGAGATCAACGCGCACCTTGCGGGGCGTGGCTACCGGGTTCGGCGGGGGACGATCGTGGACGCGACGATCATCGCGGCGCCGTCGTCGACGCGGAACCGGGAGGGGGCGCGGGATCCGGAGATGCACCGGACGAGGAAGGGCAACGAGTGGCACTTCGGGATGAAGGCGCACATCGGGGTGGACTCGGAGACGGGTCTGACGCACGGCGTGCGGACGACGCCGGCGAACACGCACGACCCGAGGGAGGCGGCGGCTCTGCCGCGCGGGGGCGAGGAGGAGGTGTGGGGAGACTCGGGCTACCGGGGGATCGAGCGCTGGGTGGAGACGGGCGGCCGGGAGGTGAGGTGGACGGTGGCGATGGCTCCGGGCCGGCGCCGCCTGCTGGATCCGGAGGGGGCCGAGTGGCGGCGGGAGCGGGCGAAGGCCTGGGTGCGGGCCAAGGGGGAGCACCCGTTCCTGTACCTGAAGCGGCACTTCGGCTACCGGAAGGTTCGCTACCGGGGGCTGGCGAAGAACACCGAGCGGATCGCGCTGCTTCTGGGCTTCTCGAACCTGCTGATCGCGGGTCGTTATGAGACCGCGTAGGAGGCCGCGGCGGGAGACATCCGTCCCGGCGGGACGGATACGGGGGGTCGCGGGCCCGAAACGCCCGTTTTTCGCGTCTCCGAGCCCCTTCGG